>JAWKMP010000009.1:0-81777 GCA_041392175.1 Flavobacteriaceae bacterium
GGGTAAACTCTCCCGCCTGGGCCATCCTTGCTCCCTTCCGAAGCAATAACTGAATGATCTCCTGCTGGATGTAGGGGCTTCCATGGCATGAGAATTCTACCACGTCCTCTCCGGTATAGCTATGCGGATTTTTAAACACGGTAGCCAGTACTTCGTCTATCACCCGTTTGCCGTCCACAATATGGCCCAAATGCACCGTATGGGTTTTCTGGGCCGATAGCTTTTTCCCTGCCACCGAAACAAACACACTAGAGGCCAGTGAAAGGGCCTGTTCCCCCGAAAGGCGGATAATGGCAATAGCCCCTGCTCCCGAGGGCGTGGCAAGGGCCACAATGGTGTCTTGGTGCGTCATGGGGCAAAAATACGAAAATAGGTTTGAGAATGGAGATTAAGAAAAGTGTGTTTCAAGCCATCTCATTTAAATGAGTAAAAAACAAGAAAGCATAAGACTATTTACCCTTCACTGGATTCTTCATTTTTCGCATTCAACAACGAAACATAGACCCCACCCGCCAAGGAGAGCACGATAAAGGCCAAGGAGAACCACTCAGGAATGTCCAGCAGGGAAGCAGACATCAACTTAATGGAAACAAAAATGAGGATGGCAAACACGCTGTACTTTAAGTAGCGGAAGCGTTCCAGCATATTGGCCAGGAAGAAATACAAGGACCGCAGCCCCATAATGGCAAAGATATTGGAACTGAACACTACAAAAGGATCGGTGGTCACGGCAAAGATGGCCGGGATGCTATCCAGGGCAAAAAGGAGATCGGTAAATTCAATGGTTACCAAAGCACCAAAGAGGGCAGTGAACACTTTCTTTCCCTCCACATGGGTCACAAATTTGCCCCCGTCAATGATCTTGGTAAAACGGAACAATTTAGACAAGCCCTTGGGCTCATGCGGCTCTTCGTGCTGGGCTTCTTTTTTAAGCATTTTAAAGGCAGTATACAACAGGAAGAGCCCAAAGACAATACTCATTTGGTGAAACTTATTAATGAGGATAATGCCCAGGCTTATCATGATGCCCCGAAACACCAAGGCGCCCAAAATACCTAGAAACAACAAGCGGTGCTGGTGTTTAAGGGGTACTTTAAAGGAAGTAAAAATCACAGCAATCACAAACAGGTTGTCCACGCTCAAGGAAAGTTCTATGATATAGCCCGAAAGGTAATCCAACCATGACTTGGTAGCCGAAAACCCATTGGGGTTGTCCACCATTCCTTTGAGGTAGAAAAAATACAACGCCCCCGAAAAGAGCAAGGCATTGCCAACAAAAAATAGGGTTTCCAGCAGGGCTTTTTTAGAGCTGGGGACCGACCCTTTTTTGTGCAGCACAAAATAATCAAATAGCAATAGCAATAGGACATAGCCTATTAAAACAATCCAGGGGAGTAGGGAGGTAGCCATAGACTAAAGATAGCAATTATCCATCAAATCCTTCACCATCAAAATCACCCCCATTGCCTCCGTTACGGCCTTTTTGTCGTTCTTTTTTCTGATTGAAACGGTAGGTGAGGGAAAGGGTAAACGTGCGCTGTCTCCATTGGAATTCATTATCGCTAGTGAAGCCGCTGGTTTCGGTAAAGGATCTTCTTTTTCGGGTATTAAAAAGGTCACTCACATTAAAGCCTATGGTACCATTATCGTTAATGATGTCCTTGCTAAAGGCCAAATCAACCGACAGGATTCCCTCGGTTTCGGTTTGGGCATTGTTATAGGGACCGCGATAAAACACATTGGTTTGCCAATCTATTTTGGTGGGAAGGGTTACCTTGGCACTTCCCCGGGTAAACCAACTGGTATTTTTGGCACCGTAATCCACGCCATTGAATTCTCCTTTGGTTTCAAACTGGAAGAAGTTAAAACTACCGTTCAATCGCAACCATTTGGCCGGATTATACAAGAGCCCCGCTTCAAAGCCAATTCGGGTGTTGGTAGCCAAATTAAACGGGATGGTTCTAATAATAGGAATACCATTGGAGGTAAGCTCCCCGGTTTCTTCCTGCACCCTTTCAAAGGCATCGGTTTCATATTGGTAATACACCGAAGTGGTCAAGGTGAGTTTTTTCCATCGGTTCAAATAACCCAAATCAAACGCACTGGCGTAGGCAGGGTTGAGGTCTGGATTTCCTTGAAACACATTCGCCTCACTGGAACGGGAAGGGAAGGGGTTGATGAACCAGCTTCGGGGACGGTTAATCCTTCTATTGTAGCCCAGGGTAATGTTTTGACGATCGGATAATTCGTATACCAAGTTCACCGTTGGGAACAGCCCAGTAAGGTTTTTATCAAAGTCGATGTTCAACAGGTTGTTGGACGTAGAGGTCACATCGGTAGCGGTTACCTTTCCAATGAGACGGGTGTTTTCCATACGAAGCCCCAGCAGGAAGGAAAACTTTCCAAACTTATTACCGTACTGGCTGTACACGGCCTGTACATTTTGGCTAAAATCGAAGATATTGGAAATACTATCATTTCTTATAAAGGCTCCATTGGGGGTGAGTTGCTCCAACAGGGTATAATCGGTTACGGTATTTTCAAAATCCCCTCGGTAGCCAGCTTCAAACTGGGCATTTTCTCCAATGGGCAATACGTAATCGGTTTGCAAGAGGTACTCGGTTTGGTCTTCCAATTGGGTAATCTGCTCCGATGGCAGGATTTCGTTTTGCGGAAAGGTATTGTTTTCGGTAATGATGGATTGCTCGTTGTCACTACTTTGTTCCCACTGGAAATCGGCCGTTAGTTTATGGCCATGGGTATTGAAATCGTTCACATAATTAAGGGAAACCTGGTAGTTGGTATCGTCTTCATTTTCGGTTTCTACCCGGGCAATGGTGGAAGCCAAGCTATTATTGGCCGCAAATTCATCGGTGATATTGGTAGTAACCTGTTTATTATCGCGTGTGGAATAAAAGAAAGAACCTGTAAGGGAAGAACGTTCGGTCAAGAAATATTCCATCCCAATATTGGTATTGAAGCCTTGCCGCTCACGATCGTAGTCCCGTTTTTCGTTTACAAACGGATTTTCCACAAAATCCCCAAAGTAGGTGTTCTTAAAATTGGCATTTCCTGGGCTTTCATTATAAATAAGCCCCGTAGTGTTGAAAATATTGAACTTTTGGGTGCGAAGGTTAACGTTGGCCGAAACTCCACTGCCCAGCGGGTAATTAAAACTGGTTTGCAAAGAGCCATTCACCCCAAGCGTTTTCTCTTTCTTGAGGATGATATTTAGAATCCCGGCAGTACCTTCGGCGTCATAGCGAGCCGAAGGAGAGGTAATCACCTCCACGCGTTCAATGGCATCGGCAGGAAGTTGGCGCAAGGCATCAGTATCCCCAAAACCGGCAATGGCCGAAGGCTTTCCATTAATTAAGATACGCACGTTTTCATTTCCCCGTAGGGCAATGGTACCATCCACATCCACGGTAACAGAGGGCACATTGTTTAAGGCGTCGCTTACGGTAGCGCCACTGGTGGTAAGGTCCTTTCCAATGTTATATACTTTTTTGTCCAAGCGAATTTGTACTTCGGTGGTCTCGGCACGCACCACAACCTCGTTTAGGCTTTCGGCATCAAGGGCCAAAAACACGGTAGGTAGGGTGGTGTCTTTGTACAGTTTTTGGTTTTGAAGGGTTTGGGTTTTATAGGAAATGAATTCAAACTTTATGGTATAGGTCCCCGATGCAACCTCAATGGCATAGTTTCCATTGGTGTCGGTAATACCCCCTCCTGCGATGGCTCCACTGGCATCGGTAAACGAAACGGTGGCATACTCCAGGGGGAGGTTGGAGCCTTCCTCCAGGATTTTACCTGAAATGGTCACTTTGGGAAGGTCTTTTAATTGGGCAAATGAAATGAAATTTGAGAGAAGCAGAAAGGCAAAAAATAGGTGTCGCATGGTGGGTTTTTCCAGTTCGACTACGAAAATACACTCCGGTTTAGGCAATATCTGCCAAATTTCTGTTAATGTTTTTATAGAATTTCCTTAACAATTTCGGGTGGTCGGGCAATGATGGCCTTGTGGTTTTTGATAACAATGGGACGTTCAATTAATTGCGGATTTTTGGAGAGCACTTGCAAGAGTTTTTTGCCACTTAATTTTTTGGATTGGTACCGTTCTTTCCAGAGGGGTTCTTTGGTTCTCACAAGATCGATGGGCCTTTTGCCCAACAGTTCTAGGATTTCCTGAAGTTGCTCCACGGAAGGAGGGGTTTCCAGGTAGTGTATCACCTGTACCTTTTCATGGTGGGTTTCTAATAGTTGTAAGGCTTCACGCGATTTTGAGCAACGTGGGTTATGGTAAATAGTAGTCAATAGATTAGGTTTTACGGTGGTCACAAAGATACCCCTTTTACGGGAGGGTCAACTTTTGAAGTTGCTGTGAGTAATCATACCGAAGGTCTTCATGCAACCCTTCCCCTTTTTTTTCGATCAAATTCTTTTGGTTCTGAAAGAGGCGAAGTAGGGCAGGTTGGGTTGTAATGGAGGGCCGGAACGATTGCAAACATTTGCAAAAATGCAACAAGAGGATCACTTCGGTTTCTTTTTCGGAAGAATACCTGCTGTACTTTTTGGTCATCCGAAGGATTTTCCGAATGCTCTTTCGTATATAAAAAGGGCTGTTCCGGTTGATTTCTTCAAAGCTTTGTGAAATGAATTCCTGCACTTGCTGGATATAATAGGCCTCATCTTCGGCTTCAAAAAGCAAATAGGTAAGGAGTTCCTTGTTCTCGGTTTTGAAACGCCCCAGCCGCAGGACCATTTCCTGTAGTTCTTCATGGGAACGAAGTTTCAGTTCTTTTTTAAGCGTTGCCAGGCTCGCCGCTTTCAATGGACAATCTTGTAGGTGGTTGCAATGATTTTTTCGGTTTCTGCCAGCGATTTGAATACCTCAAAGGTTTTGCCTTGGGTACGTTGCGCGCCCATAGCATTGCCAAATTGGGCCGCTTTCACAAAATCGGATGGAGCATTCAAGAGGCTAAAGGCAATCCCTCCCGCGAAGGAATCGCCACAACCCGTGGTATCAATCACTTGCGCCACGGGCACCGAGGGGACCAATTCTTGGTGCAACCTTCCGTTTTGCAGGGTATACACCATCACCCCACGGGAGTCCAGGGTTACATAGAGGGCTTTAAGGCCGTGTTTTAGACAGTATTCGGCAAATAAGGGAAGTTGTTCTTTTTCAATTTCCTCATTGTTTTTTAAGTCCTCTAGGGAGTATTCTTTTTGGAACCAGCTGCAATTGGCTTCTTCCAGGTTCATTTTCAACACATCAATATAGGGCAGCCAAAGGTCGCGGTCTACCCAAAACTTGGTCACGCGTTCTCCCCGCACGGTAAGGGCCGTAGTGGGGCCATGGGCATCAAAAACAATGGAGGCATTACTATTTTCTTTAATGTAGATGAGGGTTTCAAGCGGTACTTCAAAATCGGTGACAGGAACACACACAAATACCTCGCAATGCAAAAGGGGTTTCACATCGGCCGGCATGATGGGTTTCATAAAGGCCGTTTGGGTTTCAATACGCTTGTTTTGATCTACAAACCGCAATTGGATGACATCCCCTTGATCGGCCTCAGCGGAAATATGGTCGGTATTGATATTGGCATAGGGCGCAAAAAGTTCCTTGATTCCCGCTTCGTCCTGTTTTCTAATGTGGGTAACGGGAAAGATTTCCCCAGCGTCTCCTAGTAGGTTGGAAATGGCAATGGCGGTATGGGTGGCACAGCCGTATTTTTGAATGACCTCGTTGTTGTGGGTGATGATGTAGTCCCTAGGAATGGGACCCAACACCGCAATATTGTGTTTCTTCATTTTTTTGGTCGTCGTAAAGAAGTAAAAAAGAAAACTACAAAAAAAGTTGGAATTAAGACCTATGGAAGGTCTCAAAAATGAAGAAGTCGTAAAATGAACGATTGTAAATTATGAATTTCATAAAGCAATACCGTGACGCTGAAGCGCTTCTTTCAAAGCCATTGCAGAGGTAAAATGAATTCCTTTCATGCCCACAGCTTCACTTCCCTCCACATTTTTGAGGCTGTCATCAATAAAAAGGGCTTCGTTGGGGTTGATGTCATAACGGGACAGGATGAGCTCATAGATTTCCTTGTGTGGCTTTCGCATGCCCTCATCACCGCTCACCAAAATGCCTTCAAACCATTGCAACCACGGAAATTTCTGTAGGGCGATAGGAAAGGTTTCCCCACTCCAATTGGTTAATGCATAGACCCTATAGTTGGGATGGTTCACCACACTTTTTAATATTTCCAAGGTATCTTCATGGGCATGGCCCAACATCTCCTCCCAACGGCCATAATACATGCGAATGAGCGTTTCGTATTCGGGAAAAAGGGCCACGCGATCTTCGGTGGCTTGGGCCAGGGGATACCCGGCATCTTGGTTCATGTTCCATTCCCAGGCACAGATTTCGTTAAGGAACCAGTCCATTTTTTCTCGGTTTCCCCGAAATTCCTTCAAGAAAACATATTCAGGGTTCCAGTCGATAAGCACGCCCCCTAGGTCGAAGATAATGGTTGAGATTTTATTCATGTTTAGTCAAAGGGTTTTTTAGTCTGTGTATGGGATATTATTCTTTTTTCTTTGAAAACAAGCCCTCTTGGCGTTTTTTCATTTCGTCTGCAATGAGGGCGGCATTCCCCTTTTGGGGTGTTGCCTCAAGTTGTTGTATAATGTTTTGATAGCTTTCCTCATCGCGGTTTTGGCTTAGCTTGAAGACATGCTTTAGTTCGGTTATTTCGATTTCGAACCCCACAATGGCGGGCATCATGGTATCCACATAGGAGGAAGGTAGGTTATCATAAATGGTGGGGAAGTAGGATTGTTCCCTTCAAAATGAAGGGTTAATTTTTTCATTAAGGTGATGAGGCTTTCCTTGGGGATGAACTGAAGGGTTCCCGCTGCGTGCACGCTCATATAGTTCCAGGTAGAACCCATGTGGGGCTGGGTGTACCAAGTGGCGCTCACATAGGTATGGGGCCCATGGAAAACTGCTAGCACTTGATTATTCTCTACAAAGGCTTTGTGGTGATCGGTATTCCGCATGATATGGCCTTGCAGGTACCATTGACCTTCACGTTCTTCCAATAACATGGGCACTTGGGTGGCCACAGGTTTCCCGTTTGAAAAACTTCCTGTTAAGAAAGCAAAGGGATGCTCTTTTATGAATGGGAAGACGGCCTGGGGGTTGTGGTCTTTAAAATAGGGGAGTGCGTACATGTAGTTTTCTAAAAAGTGTCAACAGGTTAAATGGGATAAAAACCTAGGGTCCTATGTAAACGGAGCCTATTTTTATCTTGATAAATTTACAACGAAAGCCTTGATAAACTAAAAAATTATTTAGCTTTAAGAAAAATAGCAATATCCTACCATGAAAAAACTTCTTTTCCTTTTCTTACTGGCTCCCTTCATTCTGCTTTCCCAGGAAAAATTTGAACGTAAAAAATACTATCAACTTTCCGATGGATTGGAATTTAAGATCATCATGTATTCCAAAAGTGAGAATTTGGAGCTAAGTTCCACCGGTACGGGGGGCACGGTAATTCAAAGGACCGATCCAGGCTATAAAGCTATTTTAATGTGGTTTAAAATTGAGAACAATACCAATGAAAAAGTATTGGTGGATTTAACCCAGTTTCAGGTGGTGGATGATCTTTCCAACGTCTACGATGCCTATGTGTGTGCGGGGAATGGATTGAATATGTTTGACTGTGATACTTTTGAATTTAACATAAAGCCCAACAAAGGGAGGCAGGCCCGTATGTATTTTTCACCCCAAATACCCAAAACGGCAGAAATTAAATACCTACGGGTAAGTGGGGTGGATGTGGTTGAGTTTTAACTTTTTTAATCTCCATGCAGCTCAATTTGGCTTTTCTCGAAGGATATTTTTAAGTGATATTGTGTCTTAAAAGACCAAAAGGGTAGCTGCTTTATCCTTTTTTGGAGTAAAAGAATTTCCCGGTCACCAAAAGCCCAACAAACGTAAAAAGAGCGAAAGTAAGACTGCTTAATGCCCATTGCATGCCTCCCGATAAAATATGGCCGCTGGTGCAGCCCCCTGCCATACGCGCACCCATGATCAACAAAAAACCTCCTATAAAAGCCCATACCACTCTTTGTAGGGCAGAGTTGCCTTTGTGTTTTTTCCAATTTTCGTGAAGGAGTGTGAACCTAAAATCTTTTCTTACAAGGGACCATACCACCCCCGAAACAAAAGCACCCAACAGGAACATAAGCTCCCAGTGCCCAGAGGTTTCTATTTTGGTAAAATACTCGTTTTGGGTCATATTGGCAAGAACATCACCCGCATAAGGATAGGTGGTGGATGCCCCAATGGGCCTATCGGCAACAAAGGAAGAAAATACAATGGTGTTTAAGAGGCCTAGGCCCATCCCCGAAACAATCCATCGTTTGCTTTTGTTCGGATCCTTTTTTTGCAACCCAAAAGCCGCTAGGATAAAAAGGAGGCTCAGCAGTAGCATGAAAATAAAAAACAACGTATTGTTTTCGGTTAACGAGCGTAAGGAGATATTCCCCAGATCAGGGCCCAAAATGGGGCTTATCGTAGGTAATAGTAAGGTATAAACCACGCCTCCCAGTAAACCACCCACGATACCGATGAGGGCATCAAGGGAGCCTTCCCCAAGGGAAACCGCCAACGTTCCTGGACAATACCCCAAGATTGCCATTCCGGCGCCAAAGATAAGTCCTCCAAATACCAACCCTCCTGCGATAAAGGGTTTTACGTGATAGGAGGCAAGCCCCATGGCTATTTCGGTATTTAATACCAACGCACCTACGCCTATGGCAATGGCAATGGCCTTGGCTACGGTAAAGTCATTTCGTAAGGCCAAACCACTCACTACATTGTATTTGTTGAGCTTTGCATATTGTAATAGCCCGCCAAAGAGGAAGCCTAAAAAGAGTAGGGTAAGGGTCATCATGGTTGTTTTTCAAGAGAAATCGAAATCCGTATTAATTTCTCATTGGTTTAAAAGGAACGGATTCCTTAGTATAAAAATATGATTTTTTCCATAACAAAAGGAGTTGCTTTGAATGGGGTTAATTACTAAAAATATTCATTCAAAGCGAAAATCATTATAATTCAAGGGTGAATTTTTCATGCGTATTCATGAAATTTTCCCTCATGTAAAAGTGATGGGCCCCTTTTCGTTTTTTACCAGAGGTTACTTCCAATTGTTGGATTCCAAGTTGCGTTGCCACTTGTTTTAGCTCATCCAACAATTTTTTTCCTATGCCCATACTCCTGTAAGTTGGGCTCACATACATTTCTTGGATTTCTCCAATGTTTTGTCCGCCGTGATGCAACAATTTTTGGGAATGACAGCTTATGAACCCAACAGAATTCCCATCATATTCTGCTATGAGATAAATATTGGCGGGGTTTTTTACATGCGCTTCAAAAACATTTTTTTGGATTTCTCGCTCAAAAACAGTTTCCTCCAATTCGTTTATAAATGGGTAAATTGACTCAAAGTCGTTTAAGGTTGCTTTTCGGATAATGATCATAGGTTGCATTCCCGTATTTTTTTTTAAGTCACAGCACTATCATTGAAGCTTTATCAATTTTCAGAAAGTTCTTCTACTACATTGAAGGGCTTTTTAATTCCAAACTTAAATAATGCTCGTACCCCAAAAAAGCCCTGTAAAGTACTGAACCCTTTCCTTTTTTTAATTCATATTCCAACTCATCCTGTTCTCCTAGGTCCAATTCAACTAGATTGGACTTCCCCCAATCGATCTTGGCTTGCAAGCTATGTTTTCCCACGGGGACTTCAATGACCTGTTTTTCCCCATGGGTTATTTTTGCCACCCTTTTACCATCAACTTCCAAGTGGATGGCTCTAAATCGATTCTCCATTTCAGGGATTCTATGAATGATTATTTTGGGCATACCTGTTATAAAGTTACTATTTTTCTGTTTTAAAATGATAGCGTATGGAAGTGTTATTGGTGTAACCGTTTTGGGCTTTCCGTCTTTCGGGGAATTTAAATCCAATTTGCATTATACAAAATAAAACCGCCCAATAGAAAGGCAAAAGGGGAGATAAGCTGTAAATAAATGGGTTTGAGCGTATTGGCGCTTTTCATGGAAAAGGCATGATGTACTTTTCTTGGAACTAGAAAAAGAATAAAGGAAGTGACAAGCATCGTCCACCCAAAAATAGTAAATGCCAAGGGGAACTTAGATAGTCCTGCGCACATAATCATTGCGATTGCAGGAATCATGCGAATGCTTATTTCTGCATAATTTATAAAATTTGTACTGCCTGCTTTTTGTATGATCTCCCTTCCTTTTTTAGGAAAAAACAGCATGACAATGCCCATGCCCATGATAAATAGGCCAAAAAAGAGTACAATCCATCGTGCTATGATCATGAGCCTATTTTTGTGCTTTGCAGCTTTATTTTTTTTGTTGACTGGTCGTCTTTTTCGGAAGGAAATATCATGGTGCTGCCAATGTCTTTCAAAGGTAAGCAATCCCCACGATGGAAGTTGGGTAGGACCCGTATTTTTGTTTTTCATAGGGCTTCTATTTTGTCTAAAATCCTACGATGGTAGTTGAGTTGCCCCAAGTGATAATTTAAATGCGAATGCAGGTGGATTAATGTATAGGCCATTTCTGTTTCCTTTTCCCAAATCACGATGGGAAAGTGTTCAATCAATTGTTCGTCAGTTATATTGTTTAACCCTTGGTTGACTATTTGAATGGTTTCCTCAATTTGCTTGTATAATTCTTCCCTAGCAACTAGCGTTGCCGAAAACTCCAAATCCTGTTGCCTAACGTATCCAATTTGGGACAATCCATTGCCGATGTAGGTTTTTAGGTTGCCTAGGATATGCAGACAAAGATTTCCCCCCGAGTTTTTTATGGTATTTTCAATTTTCCAGAGTGTTGCCTCGTTTTTGTAAAGTTCTATTTCCCGTTTTAGGATGTGTAAGTCTCTATTGTATAGGTCTTTTAGGGATTCTATGATCATTATTCGTTTGTTTTCAAATGGTGGAAATCTTTTTGGTCATCCCTACGTGGATAGGATTGACACTTAAGTTTTATCCACTTTGTTTTATGGTTTTTAAAGGTAGGGTTTTTCCTTTACCAAAAAATGTCCCTTTTGGAAAGGCAATGAATGTAACAATCACGAGGATTCCTACTCTTTAGTAAGTATAAACAACCAAAAAAACATGAACCCTATCAAAAATCATATACTCTTTCTGTGCTTTATCTTTCCATTATTGCTTTCTGGGCAAGTTGAAACCCTATTGAACGATATTCAATTGAACGAGTCATTTCAAACCGTAAAGGAAAAGCTAACGCCTATTGTAGAAAGCTCCAAGATCGTATCCATGGATGCGCCCAGTTTTCCGCTGGCGGCTAAAAAAGAAGTGCATTTGGTCTGCTCTAAGGTAGTTACCCATCATGGCATCCTTAATCGTGTTGTATTCACTTTTGCAGACGATACGCTCAAGTATATAGAAGCAAGGGGAAACGCAATAAACGTGTTAACCCACGGGCTCAATGATACCCCAAGAACGTTCCTTGATTATGAAGTGTATGTTGCCGAAAAATTATTCTTAAAAAAAGAAGAAGATGCTGCTTGGATATTGACCGAAGAAGCCATGCATGCCAATTTGTTTGCTTGGGAGAATCCCTACTTGAATCCCGGCACTGATAAAAAAACAGAGCCTACCTTTTCTAGGCAAATACCTGCGTTTCTTACCATGGGTGCATCCCTTGACGAATTAAAGCCGGTACTGGAGGCCAATAGTGATTTTATAAGTACCGAAGTGTTGGATGGAACCGATCCCAATGCTCAATTTCAGATAAACTGTTTTGGGGTTGATTATTTAGGATTTCCAAGAAAAATAGAAGCTCGTTTTGGTGATAATACGTTGAATGTGGTTTGGATATTAACCGGAAAAGGGGAGGAAGAAAGAATTAGAGAGGCTTTAGTGGCCGAGTATGGGAATCCTATTTTTGTGAATGATGCATGGGAAATTTTTAATCATTGGCAAGTGGGTTTGAGAAAAGATAAGCCAGAAGTATTGCTTATGGAACAGCAAATTGGGCTAGCCTATAAAACAAGTTATTTTAAGCAATAATTTCCTTGTAGTTTTTGGTTATATCATTTTGAATGTCAATGATGACTAATGCTTTCTTCTGCATAGGATTCTTTTTCTTTGATCTGTGTTCAACTTTTCGTTTTTTTTTGTTGCTCGTTTGTGGTCTTTTCCACTACATTTTTGCAAGAACCTGTTCAAGCCTATCAAAATTCTCTTCGTTTTTTGGTCCGGCAAAAGATCGGATTTTATTGCATAGTTCCACCGTTTCGAATACCATACGGAAGGAAATTTGGGTTTTGGAATCGGCCATTTTTTTAAAGCCAATTTCCATATCGAACAGGGGTTGCGAAATCCTTTTCCAGCGGATCAATTCGTTGGGCTTAACCACGTGAAAGACCGATGCATTTTCATAATGGCCTTTTTCTGGCCCATGCATGGTCAATTTCCAGTTCCCTCCGGGCCTTAGGTCAAATTCGTGAATGGTATTGGTAAAGCCGTTGGGTCCCCACCAGTTTTTTAGGAGGGAAGGATCTGCAAAGGCATGGTACACTTTTTCTATGGGGAAGTTTAACGTTCGGGCATTAAAAATCTCAAGATCCAAGGAGGGGTTCATGGCAATACGGTGTTGTTTTTGGGCCTGCAGTCCCAGTTACTTCATAAAAATTAGTTAGGTTAAATGTAGGTGTTTTTATTGGTTTAGCGTCAAAACAAAGTTATGGGATAGGCGTTGTTACCTGCTGGCTATATTTCGTTTCTTTCCGAGTTCAGGTTTTACTATTTCAGGTTCATCATAAATTTCCCTTAATAAATCAAGATAGGAAGTCTCATAATTTTCATCCTTTCTCATATCAATATGTATATATTGTTGCATAAATTCCGGAATACTTTTCGTTTTGTCTCCGTTTCTCAAAACAGGAATAATTTTCTCATTCTCCGTTTGGTTTTCATAAAGTTTGGCATTCATTATAGAATACTCGTATCCAACTCCTCCTGCTCGTTTTTCAGCTTTAAGTTTGTAATTTGGCGTGAATACTATTATTATTCTATCAGCTTTTTTAATGGATGTTTCAACAAAATGTGGAAGACTTTTTCCTGGTCGAAGCTCATATCTGTCAAGGATTACGTTAACACCTTCACTCATTAATTTATCTGCTAAATCCAGAACCCATTGTTTATGTTTTTC
The DNA here is from genome assembly GCA_041392175.1 of Flavobacteriaceae bacterium. Classification (GTDB taxonomy): domain Bacteria; phylum Bacteroidota; class Bacteroidia; order Flavobacteriales; family Flavobacteriaceae; genus Halomarinibacterium. Next base: position 13,289 of record JAWKMP010000009.1, read on the forward strand.
ATCGTCCCAAGAGTATGAAATAAAAACAGTTGATGTGCCTTCTAAAACTGTTTCTTTCTTTTCTACTAGAATTGAACTCTGTAGAGCGGTTGAACTTTCTCCAGAGATAAGAGCTTTTATTGGAATAACTCTCTCCTTGTCAAACGGTTCGACCATTTCCAAAATTCGATTAACAAAGACAATTCTTGTCCTTTCGTCCAATTCCATTAATATGTCGTAATAAAAAATTCTCCGACTCGTACTTTTACCTTGTTGATTTCTTAAATCAATATATTGAGCATAGTCAGGATGATATTTGTCGAACTCTCTTAAAGTATTGATAAATCTTGGACCTGAAAAATAAGTGCTGGTATCGCCTTGATTATTGATTATTTCGAATAATCTATTATAAATCTCAATCCAATTCATCTTATCAATTTTTCTATTTTCTATCTTTTTATCCTCTTTTGGCATACTACTTTTGTATTTTTCAATAATAGATTTACAAATTTCTTCATCTGGAAACAACGAAGCATAATTGTATGCAGATTCTCCCTTGCTCTGAGTTGCTAATTCAATAACCAATGTTTTGTAATTAGTATCGGTCAATCTGAAAAAATTACCATTATGCAGTAAAAAAAGTTTCTTTAGGTCATCAAATTCTATGCTTTTAGATTTTTCTTTAAGTTTTCTGAAAAATTCAGATTCAAATATTTCAGTTGAGTATTTTAAAAGAGTGTCAGATTTGATTTCCTTCCGATGTTTGTATAAAAAATCTAACACAGGTTTCCAGTTTTCCGACTGAATGTAGTTTAATATTTCTTCTTGATTGATAGATTTCATTTTTTTCAGCTTGCAGCTAACGGTCCCGGCTATGAGTATTTGTGTGGGTTGGCACGAAACTTAGCAAGTACACACCAAACTGACACGAGCGCAGCGAACTGGCGCAAGCAAAATCCGCAAGACCCGAGCACGAAGTGCGAACTATGCGTAAGCAAATTTTCGTAAGTAGGCTAGACCTAGCAATAAATTATATACATTGTTGCAACCGTTATTTATTTCAGTTCAAGTTTGTCAATTCTATTTCCGATTGTAAATTCTTTCATTTCTTTTTCCAGATTATTAAAATCCTCTTGCTCTACTTTCTTTATAATTTTTCCGTTTTTCATTAAATAAATTTCATCACAAGTATTCGCTAAAGTTGAAAAAATATGAGATGAAATAATTACTGTTTTCTCTAATTTTTTAATTCTTTTTATTATTTCAGTTATTACTAAATTACTTTGTATGTCAACACCATTAAAAGGCTCGTCAAGAATAAATACATTATTTTCCTGTAAAAGTATGGCAGTTAAAGCCAATTTCTTTTTCATTCCTGTCGAGTAGGTTGAAGCATATTGATTTAGCGGTAAATCAAATATGTTTTTGTCCTCAATATTTGTTAGTTCCGTTTGTCTTGCGTTGGCAAGTAATTGTATATATTCTTTTCCAGTAATTTTAGAAAAAAAGTATGGTTCAGTTAATAAAAGTCCTAGATGGTCTTTTAATTTAGGATAGTCAGATGAGATAGTTCCTTTATAGTTTTCAAGTCCTGAAATACATCTAAAGAGTGTTGATTTGCCTGCTCCATTTTCTCCAACAATTCCATAAATTTTACCTTTCTTAAATTCTAAATCTATTGAATTTAGAACTTGTTTTTTACCATAAAACTTTGATAGTTTTTCAATTTTAATCATTTAAAATGGTATTTAACTTTTTGATTGATTGGGAATAAAAGAGAGGAATAAATATTAAAAGTATTGGCGGAAACATAAAACTTATTGCAATTAAAACTCCTTGAGACATATTCATTTCGTTCGGAAAAGACGAATATTTAGCAAAAATTATTGTTGTGAGATAAGCATAGCACAACAAAAGAAATACAATTAAAATAACAATTTCTCTAAAGAATGAAATACTTAACGCTATTATGATTGGTAAGCTTAAAAATGTAAAATAGATGAAGCATGTTTTCGTTTTTTCTATTAAAAATTCTTTAGACGATAAATTGTAATTCCAGACAAAATATTCGTTTTCTATTTTTGAATAATACGAAAAGCAAGTGAATCCAATTAATAGCATAGAAAAAACGCCAAGATTAAAATTTCCAACGGATACAGAAATATATGTTAAGAAATACGCTATTGGAAAAACATAAAAAGTCTTTCTAAAGCCAACTGTAAATTCAAATGGTTTTTTGTTAAATGGTGTTGGTATTGTAACATTCAGATTTGTGCTAAAATTGAAGAGAGCGATAATTATTAAACACAAATTTAAAAGAGCAGAAACGATAAATTGTTTTTGATAAATTAAATAAAGAGTAAAAGGCAAACAATAGATAAGATTTTCTATTATTCTCAATTTTCTATACTTGTCTTTATTGAAGATAGATTTTAAAAAATCATTTCTTTTAGGTTCACTTAATTTTGAAACGAAACTTATTGCCAATAATCCATAAGCATAATTTGCAAACTCTGTTTTTTCAAATAGGTAATTAGATAACAAAATAAAGACAAATGGCAAAAGTGTATATCCAATTAAAAATGGTATTCCGAAATCAATCATTTTTCTGTTTAGCATTTTAAATTGAAGTTGGAAATATTCTTTCATTCGCAATTTTTTTTAATGGTTGGCAGCGGTCCGGGCTATCCCCAGGCGGCGACTGGGCGGCTGTTGCCACCACAATGGTTTTTTTGGATTAATTAATAAATTAAAAGTAGGAAAACAAATTCAAATAGCCATCAAACGCCGCTTGGGGATAACCGTTGTTGGCAAATGTATCTTGATGGGAAAAACTACGGTGGCTGAGTGATTCGGCATCGCTCAATCGTATCGAAGCCACGAGAAGGTAAAAGGTCATGGGTCAAAGGTGAAAGGTCAAAATAGCTCAAGTCCCAGTACCCAGAACCCAGCACCTAGAACCCAGCACCTAGGACCTATTAAACTCGGCAATGGCAAAAAGAACAAAAAAAGCTACTAGTTCGTATATGGTTCGTATATACTCCATATATACTTCATATATACTTCGTGTATACTCCGTATATACCCCGTGTGTAATTCATCTATACTCCGACGAAAGGGTGAGTGGTGAGTGGTGAAGGGTTAGTAGGAAGAAACTCCAATCATCCCACCTACCAAAATACCAAGATTCCAGCATATACCAACCCAAGACCTTTGACCCAGCAACCAGCACCTATTTAGACTATAGTTCCTCGCTTTTTTCCCCCTGCCCCGTCATCATCAAATACGCCTTTAAAAACCCATCCAAATCACCATCCAGTACCGCATCGGTATTGCCCGTTTCATGCTGGGTACGCACGTCCTTAATGAGTTTGTAGGGGTGCAATACATAATTGCGTATCTGGCTGCCCCATTCTATGGCCATCTTGCCGGCCTCAATCTCATCCCGTTGGGCTTGCTGCTTGCGCAATTCTATTTCGTATAACTGCGACTTCAACATCTGCATGGCCTTTTCACGGTTTTCCAATTGTGAGCGGGTCTCGCTGTTGTGAATCACAATCCCACTGGGGTGGTGGGTCAAAATGGCCTTGGTCTCCACTTTGTTCACGTTTTGTCCCCCCGCGCCGCTGCTTCGGGCAAAATCCCAAGAGATATCGGCTGGATTAATGTCTATTTCAATGCTATCGTCGGCCAAGGGGTACACATACACGCTTGCAAAACTGGTGTGCCGCTTCGCATTGCTGTCAAAGGGCGAAATACGCACCAAGCGGTGCACGCCGTTTTCACCTTTCAGCCAGCCAAAGGCAAACTCCCCGTCAATCTCCAAGGTCACGGTTTTTACCCCGGCCACATCCCCAGGCTGGAAGTTCAGTTCCTTTACCTTGTACCCGTTCTTTTCGGCCCACATAAGGTACATGCGCATGAGCATACTGGCCCAATCGCAGCTTTCGGTGCCGCCAGCGCCAGCGGTAATTTGTAGCACGGCCGAAAGGTCGTCCCCCTCGCTGCTCAACATATTCCTAAACTCCAGAGCCTCAATCGCCTCTTCGGCAGCATTAAAAGCAGTATCTACCTGCTCTTGGGTGCCTTCGCCTTCCTTGTAAAATTCAAAAAGGATATCGGCCTCCTCGGTCAATGCGCAGGCTTTTTCATAATCTTCCACCCACTTTTTCAGGGTGCGAAGTTGCTTTATAAAGGCTTCGGCTTCTTGGGGCTTATCCCAAAAATGGGGGTCAAAGGTTTTTTCCTCGTCGTTTGCGATGGTAATTTTCTTGCCATCTACGTCAAAGATACCTCCTTAACGCATCCAGGCGATTGCTAAGATCTTTCAATTGATCGATAGTCGTCATGTGTAGAATTTATTTTCAGCAAAAATAGGATTAAAGGGCACACGGGGAAACACTTTCAAAGAAATTTAATAGATTTATCCCCTAAATCATTGGGAGGCAACTTTATGAGAACAGTTCTACTAGCCCTTTTTCTTCTCTTCGGAATGACATCCTTGCATGCGCAGTTTTTGGACGGAAAGAAGAACCTAACCAAATTCAACGGATTTTTCAATTTCTTTTATGCCGAAGACGACGGAAGCATCCTGCTGGAAGTACCCGCTTCCAAAATCGATGAAGAATTTCTCTACGTGCATTCCCTGCGCACGGGCTTGGGCTCCAACGATATTGGCTTGGACCGGGGCCAGCTGGGGGATGGGGTAGTGGTGAAGTTCATCAAAAGCGGAAAGAAACTCCTTTTGGTGCAGCCCAACATGAATTACCGGGCCGTGACCCAGAACGCATTGGAACGGAAATCGGTAGAGGAGGCCTTTGCCCGTTCGGTATGGTTTGGATTTGATATCAAGGAAACCCAAAACGACACCTACCTCATTGATTTTACCTCCTTCCTAATGGAAGATGCCCATAACGTGGCCCTTACCCTAAAAAACAACAAACAAGGTACCTATAAATTGGAGAAAAGCCGCAGCACGGTCTGGATGGAACGCACCAAGGCCTTCCCCAAAAACGTAGAGTTTGAGGCCCTGCTTACCTTTACGGGAGAGCCCTCGGGTTGGGAACTGCGCAGCGTGGCACCCAATGCCGAAAGCGTTTCGGTCATCCAGCACCACAGCTTTGTAGAGCTACCCGATGCGGGCTACACCCCACGGGCTTTTGACCCCCGTTGTGGTCTCTACCCCATGGGCTATAAAGATTACGCAGCGCCCATTTATGAGGATATGAATAAAAAATTCATTACCCGCCACCGTTTGGAGAAGAAAGACCCTACGGCCGCCCTAAGCGAAGCCAAGGAGCCCATCATCTACTACCTGGATCCCGGTACGCCAGAGCCCATCCGTTCGGCCCTGCTAGAAGGGGCCAGTTGGTGGAACCAAGCCTTTGAGGCCATTGGCTACCGCAATGCCTTTCAGGTACAACTTTTACCCGAAGAGGCAGATCCCATGGATGTTCGCTACAACGTCATCCAGTGGGTGCACCGGTCTACCCGGGGCTGGAGCTATGGGGCTTCCATTAATGACCCCCGTACCGGGGAAATCATTAAGGGGCATGTAAGTTTGGGAAGCCTCCGTATTCGGCAGGATTTTCTTATTGCCCAGGCCTTGATGAACCAACCTTTTGTGCAAAGCGATACCAATGACAACCCCATGCTGGAACTGGCCTTGGCGCGTATTCGGCAATTGGCAGCCCATGAAGTAGGGCATACGTTGGGCTTTGCGCACAATTTTGCGGCCAGCACCAACAATAGGGCTAGTGTGATGGACTATCCGCACCCAACACTGCAACTGGTGAATAACCAAATTGATGTTAGCAATGCCTATGATACAGGCATTGGCGAATGGGATAAGGTAAGCGTGGCCTATGGCTATGGGGACCCGGGCAACCTTCCCGAAGAAACCTATTTAAAAAACCTACTGGAAAACGCCTTTTCCAAAGGGCTTCGGTACATCACCGATAGCGATGCGAGGGCTCCAGGGGGCGCACATGCCAAGGCCCATTTATGGGATAACGGGGAAAATGCCGCTACTGAATTGGAATCCATTCTCCACATCAGGAAGGTGGCCATGGGCAACTTTTCGGCCGATAACATTAGGAAAGGGGAGTCCTTCTCTACCCTAGAAGATGTATTTGTACCCCTGTATTTTCTGCACCGCTACCAAACCGAAGCGGCGGTCAAATCTGTTGGAGGGATGGACTATGATTACACCCTAAAGGGCTATGCGGGGAAATCTTCCCAATACCTTCCCAAGGCACAGCAAGATCAGGCACTGCAGGCTGTTTTAAAAACCCTACTGGCCAAAAACTTGGCCATACCACAACAGCAATTGGCTTTATTTCCGCCCCGTGCTTACGGCTATGGCAGGACCCGGGAATCTTTTAAAAGTGAAATGGGCGTGGCCTTTGATGCATTGAATGCGGCCGCTACGTCCAGTGAAATGACCTTGGCACTCTTGCTCCATCCCGAGCGCGCCAACCGTTTGGTGCAACAAAAAGCCTTACAGCCCTCCAATTTGGGACTGGAAGAGGTTTTGCAAGCCTTGGTGGATACCGTCTTTGAGGAAGAAAACTTGAATGCCTATGAGGCCGAAGTACAGCGCAGCATTCAGTACCAAACCCTACAACAGCTCTTTGCCCTGGTATTGGACAACGAAGCCCTACCGCAAGTAAAGGGACTGTGTCGTGAGGCGATTTCCGAAATGGCCGAGGAACTCAAAGGAAACAAATCGGCTTTTGCCAAGCAGTTACGAGTGGAAATTGCCCAATTTGAAGACGATCCTTCCGAATATAAAAAACCACCCGTACCCAAAATTCCCGATGGTAGCCCCATTGGAAGTTTTCAATGCGGAATGGGATTTTAGTAGGGACTTTCCGTACCTTCGTAGGGTAATAATTGCAAACACCTCACCATGAAACAGCTATTTTTATTGTGTTGCTTCCTTGCTTCGCTTGCGTCTTTTTCGCAAAACGATGAAGCCTATGTTGCCCAATTGACCTCCCAGTTTACCCAAAAGCTGAGCGAACGTGGTATTGACCAATACTTTTGGACGAAACACTACTGCAATGGCAGCATAGAGATGTTCCAAATTGACGGGAAAATGTGTTCCTCCAAAGGTACCTATTATGAAGTCTATGTGTTTTGGGAAGAAGAGGGGCTCCCCATGGTGAAGAAGATCGATAACTGTGGCCTGTATCATTCCTTGGAACTTGCCAACAACGAAGTGTTGTATTATGCTTTTGAAAACCTGGACCGTTTGGCATCAGAGGAAGTAAAACATTACAAATCGGAAACCTATACTGGTACGCCCGAGCTGCGTAAAAAAGTACAGCCCTGTTTCCGAAGTTTTTATGGAACCGATGGCACCACTACTTTTGAAAGCACCTTCAATCTATTCGATATTAGTAATGATTCCGACGGCAAAAACCTAAACTACGAATACAATCATTCCTTGGTATTGGTAAACCTAAATGCGCAAATAGAAAGCCTTTTACCCACCCTTACCTTTACCAGACAATAAAACGATTTATGATCATTGACTTACGCAGCGATACCGTCACCAAACCTACCCCTGGCATGATGGATGCCATGTTCCAAGCCCAAGTAGGGGATGATGTGTACAAGGAGGACCCTACCGTAAATGAACTGGAAAACCGTGTAAAAACCCTTTTTGGTGCCGAAGAGGCCTTGTTCTTTCCTACGGGAAGCATGGCCAACCAAGCCGCCATTAAATTGCATACCCAGCCCGGGGAACAGTTAATTTGCCATGAGTGGGCCCATGTATACAATTATGAAGGCGGTGGTGCTTCCTTTAATAGCGGGGTATCCTGTAAATTGATAGGAGGAGAGCGGGGCATGATGCAAGCACATGAGGTGGAGCAGGCTATTAATCCGCCCGATTTTTACCATAGCCCTTTGACGTCACTGGTCTGCGTGGAAAACACCACCAACAAAGGCGGTGGTGCTTGCTATGATTTTGAAACGCTAAAGGAAATCAAAGCCGTTTGTAAAAAGCACCATTTAAAATACCACCTGGACGGGGCCCGTTTATGGAATGCCATCATCGAAAAGAAAGAAGACCCGAAGCAGTATGGGGCGCTTTTTGATACCATTTCCTGTGTTTCAGTAAAGGATTGGGCACTCCGTTGGGAACGGTTCTTATTGGTACCCAAGCAGCCATGAAGAATGCCAGTAGTACTGAAAGTTATTGGGGCGGGGATGCGCCGTAGGTTTATGGCAGCGGCAGCCTTGTATGCGTTGGAGCATCAATGGGAACGCCTTGCCCAAGACCACCAAAGAGCCAAGGAGATTGCCAATGTATTATCAGCCCTTTCCTTTGTTAAAAAAGTAGAGCCCACCGAAACCAATATTGTGATTTTCTATCTGAACGAAACGCTTCCTGAAGCGAAGTTCCTAGGGGATTTAGTAAAGGCAGGTATTAAGATAAGCAGTATGGGACAAGGGAAGTTGCGTATAGTGACACATTTGGATTATACCCAAGCGCATCACGAACAGTTCCTAGCTTTTCTAAAACAATACCAAAACTAAAAAAGCTCCCAAGGGGAGCTTTTTTAGTAATAAGAAAAGAGAGAATCTATTCTACTTCTTTCACATCGGCACCGGGGGCATTTTTCTTCACCGACTCGATTCCGTTGTTCATTCCTGCCTCGTTGGCGTACATTTGGCTGCTGCCAATAATTTGCCCGTTGGTGGATTTAAGGTTAAAATGGAACTTGCCATTTTTGGCGGTTTTGGTTTCCCAGCATTTGGCGTCACCGGCGTTTTTCTTTACCGATTCAATTCCATTCATTGCAGAGGCTTTGGAAGCATACATTTGGCTGGATAAAATAACCTGTCCGTTTCCGGCTTTTAACACAAAGTGGTATTGGTCGCCGCTTTTCTTAAGTTCAAACATATTTTAAATTTTAGTGTTAGACGATTGCGTTTCGATTATAAATATCCGAATTTTTTTTCATTTTGAAAACAAATTGAACCAGAATAAAACGGTTCGTTTTTGCAACTCAGCGAATTAAAGAACATTTAAACGAATATTAACAATTTGGACACCAAAACATTAACAAAAAATTAGTAAATTAAGGGTTCGTAAAAACAGAAACATTAACCTAAAACTATTTTGACATGAGAAAAGCTACATTAACTCTTCTGGCATTGTTTGTAATATCCTTTGCCTTTGCCCAAGACTTACCTACCAATCCCGAACCAGGAAAGTGTTACGTGCGTTGTACTACGCCCGATGTGTATGTAAATGAAACCGTACAAGTAATGACCAAACCGGCGTATAAAAAATTGCGCACGGTTCCGGCGGTCTATGAAACCGTTACCGAAAGGGTGCTGGTGAAGGAGGCCAGTAAAAAGCTACGTATCATCCCAGAAAAATGGGGAACCGAAACGGTTACGTTCGTTAAAAAGCAAGGGGCTTCCACATTAAGTGTGACCCCGGCTTCGTTTAGAAGTGATACCGAAACCCTAGAGATTAAACCGGCCTATGCCCAGTGGGAGCTAGGAGCCCCAGCACCCGATTGTGCCTCTGGAAACCCAGACGATTGCCGTTACTGGTGCTACAAAGGCTACCCTGCCGAATACACTACCGTTTCCGTCACAAGATTGGCAAACGATGCTTCCTTTAACCGTACGCCTATTTCAGAACAAGGAGGTACTTATACCAAAAGAGTGATTTTAGAACCCGCTCGAGTAGTGGAAGAGGAAATCCCAGCCGAATATGCCAATATTACCAAAACCGTTATGGTAAAAGATGCCGAGGTGGTTGAGGAAACTGTTCCTGCTGAATACAAAACCGTGACCAAGGAAGTATTGCAAAGCAAAGGAGGATTAACCAGCTGGAAAGAAGTAGAATGTGCCCTAGTGGAATACCAAGCCCTTCCTATTAACTGGAATTTGGGAAGTGCTACCCTTACGGCCGAAGCCAAGCGATTGATTGATACACGTTTAATGCCTGTATTGGCCCAAAATCCTGGAGTGAAACTGGAAATTGCTTCCCACACAGACTCTAGAGGTAGTAGCAGTGCAAATCAAGATCTATCCGAAAGACGTGCCCAGGCCGTGGTGGCATATCTAGAATCCAAAGGGGTTAATTCCAGTCTCTTGGTAGCCAATGGCTATGGAGAATCCCGCTTGAAAAACCGTTGTGCTGACGGGGTTTCCTGTACCGAAAGGGAACATGCGGTCAACCGTAGAACCGAATTCAGATTGATTAACAATTAGTCATTACGATTCTTATTCATCGATAAAGGATTTCCATTTTTTTGGGAATCCTTTTTTTTTAGGATATTTGGCACAAATTATGCTCGTTTTGGCAAAACCACTCGTATGAAGTATTGTTTGTATCTCTTTTTATTTGTCATTCCTTTTTCTATTTCGGCACAGGAAATAAGTGATTTGGATTGGTTTACCAATTTGGAAGCGGCGCAAAAAGTAGCCAAGAAAGAAAAAAAGCCTCTCCTTATCTATTTCACGGGAAGTGATTGGTGTTCGCCATGTAAAATGCTGAAGGAAGATTTTTTTGCTTCAGAGGAGTTCCATGCAAAAGCAGAAGGATTGGTTTTGGTACTTATTGATTTCCCTAGGCGTATTGATATTATTTCGGAAGCACAAATGGCGTACAACAAAACCATTATTGAAAAATACAATACCGAGAAGAGCTTTCCCAATCTTGTGGGAATGTCTTACAAAGGCAAGATCATGGCACATATATCAGGGTATAGCCCTCTTCGGGATACCTCCCATCATTTTGAGTTCATCGAAAAATTGCTGAAATAATTACTTAAACATATCCAGCCCCGGGATATTGGGCATGCCTTCCTTGGCCACGGCGGCAAGTTCGGCTTCATTAATGGCGGTGGCTTTTTCAATGGCCCTGTTGAGGGTAAGCACCAAGTAATCTTCCAGTTGCTCTTTGTCTTCAAGCAGGGACTCATCAATGTGGATATTTTTAATCTCGCGGTTGGCCGTAAGGGTTACACCAATGTTGCCGTCACTGCTTTTTTCATCGATTAGGACAGTAGAAAGCCTTTTTTTGGTGGCTTCCACCTTGGCTTGGGTCTCTTTAAGTTTGCCCATCATGCCCATGAGGTCTCCAAACATATTCATTGTGGTTAAGAATTATTAGGGCAAATTTAGTATTTTGTGAGCGCAAACCATAATCCTTATGAGATGAAATTTTCCCCTATTGTTTTATTGATATACCTTACTTTTGCGGCTTCTTGTAACAATTCGGAAACTTCAAAAAAGCGCATGGACATACAACCTCCCAAAGCAGAAAAAAAAGAAAAACACTTGGAAATCCACGGTGATGTTCGCATTGACAATTATTACTGGCTCAATGATCGAGAAAACGAGGAAGTAATTGATTACTTGGAGCGCGAGAATGATTACTATAATAAAATGACGGCTCATACCCAAAAACTCAAGGAAGATTTGTTTGAGGAAATGAAGGGCCGCATTAAAGAAGACGATGAGTCGGTGCCTTATTTTTACAATGGATACTACTACATCACCCGTTTTGAGACAGGAAAGGATTACCCCATCCATTCCCGTAAAAAAGGGTCTCTGGATGCCAAGGAGGAAATTATGTTTAATGTGAATGAGATGGCCGATGGTTTTGCCTATTACAGTTTGCGGGGCATTAATGTGAGTCCCGATAACAAATGGGTGGCTTTTGGGGTGGATACCCTAAGCCGAAGAAAATATACCTTGTTCATCAAAAACCTGGAAACAGGGGAAATCCTGAAAGACCAGATAAGCAATACCACGGGGGGCTCAACTTGGGCTAATGACAACCAAACCCTCTTCTATACGCGAAAGGATGAACAAACCCTCCGGGCCAATGAAATTTATCGCCACACGGTGGGGAGTGATTCTGAAAAAGATGCACTGGTCTTCAATGAAACCGATGAAACCTTTAATACCTATGTCTATAAGACTAAGTCTGAGAAATTCCTGGTCATAGGTAGTTACAGTACCCTTACTTCTGAGTTTCAGATACTGGATGCCAATAGCCCCCATGAGACTTTTACCGTATTCCAACCCCGTACCCGTGGACTGGAATACAACATTTACCACTTTGAAAACGATTTTTACATCGTCACCAATAAAGATGGGGCAACCAATTTCAAGTTAATGAAAACCCCACAGGGCAAGACCGAAATGGAACATTGGGAAGAGGTGATCCCACATCGGGATACGGTCTTGCTGGAAGATATTGATATTTTCAAGGATTTCTTGGTCATTAGCGAACGCAGCAATGGCTTGAATAAAATACGAATTAAACGTTGGGACGGTAAGCAGGACTATTACCTTCCTTTTGATAATGAAACCTACACCGCTTATCCCTCCCAAAACATTGAATATAATACCCCTATCCTTCGGTACAGCTACAATTCGTTGACAACCCCGGCATCGGTAATCGATTTCAATATGGAAACCCAAGAAAAAGAGGTGAAAAAAGAAACCGAAGTATTGGGAGGGAAGTTCAAAAAAGAAAACTACGAATCAAAGCGGCTTTGGGCTACGGCCCCCGATGGAAAGAAAATCCCCATTTCCATGGTCTATCGCAAAGGAATAAAACAAAATGGGAAAAACCCTTTGTTGTTGTATGGTTACGGTTCCTATGGTGCGATTGTAGATCCTTATTTTTCTACCACGCGACTAAGCTTGTTGGATCGCGGATTTATCTATGCCATTGCCCATGTGAGAGGAAGCGAGTATTTGGGAAGGGAATGGTATGAAGATGGAAAATTGCTGCACAAGAAAAACACCTTCACCGATTTTATTGCGGCTTCCCAATTCTTGATTGATGAGCAGTATACCTCAGCGGAACACTTGTATGCCTCAGGGGGCTCGGCAGGGGGCTTGTTGATGGGAGCTGTTTTAAATATGGCGCCCCAGCTTTACCACGGGGTAGTTGCGGCGGTTCCCTTTGTAGATGTGGTCACCACCATGCTGGATGATAGCATACCTTTAACTACTGGGGAATATGATGAATGGGGCAATCCAAATGAGGAGGAATATTATGTTTACATGAAATCCTATTCTCCTTACGATAATGTGGAGGCAAAAGCCTATCCCAATATATTGGTCACTACGGGACTCCATGATTCTCAGGTACAATATTGGGAACCCGCCAAGTGGGTGGCCAAACTCAGGGAGATGAAGACCGATGACCAAATTTTATTGCTTCAAACCAATATGGATGCAGGTCATGGTGGGGCTTCCGGGCGTTTTGAATCCTTGAAAGAGGTAGCCATGGACTATGCATTTTTACTTGATTTGGAAGGAATTAAAGAGTAATTCAAAAAAAATACCGTACCTTTGTGCGGTTATAGTAAAGAGTTTATCTCAACAGCTAATTAAATTTTCTTTATGAAGAACATTCAAGCCCAAGAGAGTGTGTTGGAGTTAATTGGAAACACGCCATTGATTAAACTCAATAGGATTACCTCTGGAATGAAAGGAAATTTCTACGCCAAAGTAGAAGCGTTCAACCCTGGGCATTCTGCAAAAGACCGAATTGCATTATACATCATTAATGAAGCTGAAAAGCAAGGCATATTAAAACCCGGCGATACCATTATTGAAACCACCAGTGGAAATACCGGTTTCAGCATCGCCATGGTGAGTGTTTTGAAAGGCTACCAATGCATTTTGGCCGTTTCATCAAAATCGTCTGCCGATAAGATCGATATGTTGAAAGCCATGGGAGCCCAGGTACATGTTTGTCCTGCACATGTTCCTGCCGAAGATCCACGTTCTTACTATGAAGTGGCAAAACGCCTTCATGAGGAAACGCCTGGCTCTATTTACATTAACCAGTATTTTAACCAATTGAATGTGGATGCCCATTACCATTCAACAGGTCCTGAAATTTGGGAGCAGACCGCAGGTCAAATTACCCATTTGATTGCTTGTAGTGGTACCGGAGGAACCATTTCAGGAACGGCTAAATTCCTTAAAGAACAAAACCCTAATATCCAGATTTTAGGTATTGATGCCTATGGTTCTGTGATCCAGAAATACCACGAAACCCGTACCTTGGATAAAGATGAAATTTATCCCTACCGTATTGAAGGCCTTGGAAAAAATTTAATCCCCACCGCAACCGATTTCGACTGTATTGATCGTTTTATTAAGGTAACCGATGAGGATAGTGCTCACACTGCAAGGGAATTGGCCCAAAAAGAAGGATTATTCCTTGGGTATACCAGTGGTGCTGCCATGCAGGGGATTAAGCAGTTTGAAGAAGAAGGTGTATTTGATGACAATAGTGTGGTAGTGGTTATATTTCCCGACCACGGTTCCCGCTACATGAGCAAGGTTTATAACGACCAGTGGATGGAACAACAAGGCTTTATGGACGCTTCCAAAGAAGCAGATAAAGCAATTACTTACGTAAAGTAATGACAATCAATTTTTTATATAGAAACCGTTACGGAAAGTAACGGTTTTTTTGTACCCATACTTTGTGGTCTAGAAACTTGGTATCATCCTGAAAATAACTATTTTTGCAAAATATTCTAACTCCTTACTGTTGATGAGAGATTTATTCGACAAAATTTATAAAGATAAAGGCCCTCTAGGGAAATGGGCCGAGCAAGCCGAAGGCTATTTTGTATTCCCTAAATTACAAGGTGAAATTTCCAACCGGATGAAGTTCCAAGGAAAAGAAGTCATCACTTGGAGTATCAATGACTATTTAGGATTGGCTAACCATCCCGAAGTGCGTAAAGCAGACGCCGAAGCAGGGGTAAAATATGGATCAGCCTATCCCATGGGTGCCCGAATGATGAGTGGCCATACCGATCTTCATGAGCAATTACAACGGGAATTGGCCGCTTTTGTTCATAAAGAAGCAGCCTATTTGTTGAATTTTGGTTATCAAGGAATGGTTTCGACCATCGATGCTTTGGTTTCCAAGGACGATGTGATTGTATATGACGTTGATGCCCACGCCTGTATTATTGATGGGGTGCGCTTGCACTTGGGACAACGCTTTACCTACAAGCACAATGATATGGAAAGCATTGAGAAAAACTTGATGCGTGCCGAGAAAGTGGCCGAAAAAACCGGCGGAGGAATCCTTTTGATTTCAGAAGGGGTTTTCGGGATGCGCGGTGAGCAAGGTAAACTAAAGGAAATCGTAGCCTTAAAGAAAAAATTCAAATTCCGTTTGTTTGTAGATGATGCCCACGGATTTGGAACCTTAGGGAAAACAGGTGCTGGAGCAGGTGAGGAGCAAGGCGTACAAGACGATATTGATGTGTACTTTGCTACGTTCGCCAAATCCATGGCTAGCACGGGTGCTTTCATTGCTGCCGATGAAGAAATTATCAACTTCCTAAAATACAACCTGCGTTCACAAATGTTTGCAAAATCATTGCAAATGCAATTAGTGGAAGGGGCTTTAAAACGGCTGGATATGATCCGTACCATGCCCGAATTGAAAAATAAGCTATGGGAAAATGTAAATGCCCTACAAGGAGGGTTACGTGAACGCGGATTCGATCTTGGAACTACGCAAAGCTGTGTGACCCCTGTGTATTTAAAGGGAAGTATTCCTGAAGCAATGGCGCTGGTAAAAGATTTGCGTGAGAACCATGGGATTTTCTGCTCCATTGTGGTCTATCCGGTCATTCCTAAAGGATTAATCTTATTGCGTTTAATCCCCACTGCAACCCATACACAGGAGGATATCCAAGAAACGCTGGATGCCTTTTCTGCCATTAGGGAGCGTCTCGAAAACGGAACATATAAACGCCTTTCGGCTGCCGTGGCTGCTGCGATGGGAGAGTAATAGAACTAAAGCGATAGATAAAAAACCACCTTATAAAGGTGGTTTTTTGTTTACAAATACTTCCTAAAAGTACTCCGCTCTTTATGTTGGACAGGGTCGTAGTCTTTCCAGAGTTGTTGAACGGCTTTGTTTTCTTCCAATTCTGGATTGGTTTCTACGGTATGGATTCCCTTGCTATTGAACAGGTGTTGCATTTCTTCAAATATAATGGCAGTGACACCTTTTCCTTGATACTCGGGGTCGATTCCTATAAGGTAAAAAGCGGCGGTATCATTTTTTTTCTGTGCTTGCAGAATATGCCACCAGCCCGAAGGGAACAATTTTCCATTGGCTTTTTTTAGGGCTTTGCTAAAGGAAGGCATGACAATGGAAAAGGCAATAAGTTTGCCTTCCTTATCCTTAATGCAAGTAATATAGTCTGAATGGATAAAACCAAAGTACTTTTCCTTGTAATAATCAATTTGGTACTGCTGAATGGGAACAAAAGTCTGTAGTTTGTCATAGGTCTTGTTCAAAAGCCCAAACATTTGGTCCACGTAGGGTAAAATCTCTTTTTTGTTTTTAAATCGAATCACGGAAAGTTGATACCGTTCCCTTACGATCTTCGAGAACTTGGCCACTTTTTCCTTTATGGAAGTTGGGATATTCATTTTATATTCTACCCAAGTGGCTTGCTTTTCAAAACCTAACTGTTCAAAATGCTCCGCATAATACGGGTAATGATACCAGGTAATCATGGTATTCATTTCTTCGAAGCCTTTGGTTAAAATCCCAGCTTTTTCCATGTTGGAAAAGCCCACGGGGCCTTCGGCATATTCAAGGTGGTGTGCTTGACCCATTTCAAAAACTTTTTCAAGCAGCGCTTTGCTTACGTGTACGTCGTCTACAACATCAAACCATCCAAAGCGCACTTTCTTTTTCCCTAGTTCATTAACCTCCAAATGATTAATAATTACAGCAATCCTGCCTGCCCATTGCCCATTTTTTTTGGCCAAAAAATACTGGGCTTCCGCATTTTTGAACACAGGGTTTTTGGTTGAGTCTAGGGTTTCCATTTCGTCCTTAATCAAGGGAGGAACCCAATAGGGATGGTTTTTGTATAACTGAAACGGGAAGGTGACAAATTGTTTCAGTAGGCTTGGGCTGGTAACAGGTATAATTTCAATCATAGGCTATCTCACTATTGTCCACCATTATCTTCTTCATCGATAATTTCCACATCATTGTTTCCTTTTTGAGCTCTTTTCTTTTCCTTCTTTTTTTCTTTTAGCGCTTTTTTCAAAGCTTTGTTTTTATCTTTTTCGGCACGTTTTAAATCCCTTCCTGCTTTTCCTTTTTCCTCCAAAAATTCATCTTTATCGTGCATATCGATACGATAAGCCACTCCTACACGGGCATAGAACAGGGAAGGGGTGTCCTTAAAATTTTTACTCATCGAGAGATCTACGTGCAAATCCTGATTGATCAATGCTGCAGCACCTGCCCTAAAGATTTGATCGGCATAATAATCACTCTTCAAACCCTGGTTTTCAATAAATATAGAAAAATATCGATTGGTAGCATGAGTGAGGGTAACGGTGTACCCATAAGTGGGGTTATCGGTTGTGATCCTGTCTGCAAAAATGTTGGTCACAAAAACCAAACTTCCCACCCAGTTATTTTGGGTAGAAAGCACTACTTTGGGACTAATGGTGGTTTTATCGATATAGGGGACAAAGGGGTTGTCTGCGAAATCGAAATTGGCTCCTGCGTAAAGTGAAACCGCCGGGATGAGATCTTCCCATTGAAAACGGTTGTTGGCTTTCCAGCTATATAAATTGGGCCCCTCTAGGTCTCGTTTTCGGTAGGGATCGTAAATTAAATATTTTGCCCCAAGGGTGTTGCTTTTAAAATTGGAGTAAGGATCATCGGGAATGCTCCCTTGGGTATAATGTACTTTATTGCTTTGAAAGGAACCCATCAAACTCACTTCCAACTCTTCTTTCCAAACCCCGTACCGAATGCTATAATCCCAGTTCCAGAGGTTGGTTTCGGTATTCAATAAGTTGTGCTTTTCCTTTCCAATGGTAAGCCCACTTTCAAATTGAAGTACTTTTTTCCCCACCGCAAAAGCGCCTTGGGAACCTCCCGGCTGGTTAGTATTGATCATATCGGTATACTGCGAAAAGGCAGCCACGGGAAACATAAAAAGCAGCAAAGCAAATAGGCGCATGGGGTTTCGGTTTGAGTCAAAGATATAAGATTTTATCATTTATTTAATAGTTGAAATTGTTCTTTTTACCCATCAATGTGTACTTTTGAAAAAGTTATTGATATTCAGTAAAATCATGATTTCCTTTCTGAAAACGATTTTAATCCTTCTTTTGGTATACTACGGGCTTAAACTGCTTTTTAGTGCGTTAAAACCCTATTTCCTTCGGTTTTTGGCCAAAAAGGTAAATGAGCGATTTGGAAATGCATTTGGACAAAACCCTTTCCAAGCCTATGAAACCCCCAATGAAGGAAAGGTTACCATAGATAAAGATCCTCGAAAAAAAAATCCTTCCAAAAAAGTAGTAGGGGAGTACATCGATTTTGAAGAACTGGAATAAGGATGATTTCTTTCTTCTTTTGTATTCCTATCCCTAAATTTTTTATAATTTCCCCGAATACTAAATACTTCATGTATGGCATTTAATTATAAGCGAATAGTCCCACATTTGGTGGTCATACTACTTTTTGTGATTGCTTCTTTGGCCTATTTTAATCCCGTATTAAAGGGTAAAGCCCTGTTTCAAAGTGATATTGTGCAGTATACGGGAATGGCAAAACAGCAAAACGACTTCCGGAAGGCCACAGGGGAAGAAACCTACTGGACCAATAGTGCTTTTGGAGGAATGCCTACGTATCAATTAGGGGCCAAGTACCCCTACAATTTTATCAAAAAAATTGACTTAACCCTTCGGTTTTTACCCCGCCCAGCCGATTATCTTTTTCTTTACTTCATAAGCATCTACATTCTTTTTACAGTCCTTAAAATTGACTATAAACTGGCGTTTCTGGGAGCCTTGGCCTTTGGTTTTTCTACCTATTTAATTATTATCATTGGGGTAGGGCATAACGCAAAAGCGCATGCCATTGCCTATATGCCTCTGGTCTTGAGCGGTATCATCCTTACGTTCAAAGGGAAATACCTGCAAGGATTTTTACTCACCTGTTTGGCCATGGGGTTGGAACTGGTAGCCAATCACTTTCAAATGACCTATTATTTATTTCTATTGGTGGTTTGTTTGGGAATAGCATATTTTATTGATGCCAACCAAAAAAAAATGCTTCCACATTACTTTAAAGCGATCGGGGTTATGGTCTTGGCCGTGGTGTTGTCTTTGGGTCTCAATGCCACAAATTTGATGGCAACAAAGGAATATGCCGATGCCTCTACCCGCGGGAAAAGTGAACTTTCCATCACTCCCGATGGCACTGAAAAAGCATCCAAAAATGGACTGGATTACGACTATATTACTCAGTATAGCTATGGCATTGCCGAAAGTTTTAATTTACTGATTCCCCGATTTATGGGGGGTGGAACTTCTGAACCCTTTCCGGAAAAGTCCAAAACCGTAAATGAACTTTTAAAAATGGGTGCCACAACCGAAGAAGCAAATCAGCTATTGAATCAAATTCCCATGTATTGGGGAAAGCAACCCATTGTTGCAGCTCCAGCGTATATAGGGGCTGTGCTTATTTTTCTGGCTGTTTTGGCATTGTTGCTTATTCGTGGCCGATTAAAATGGTGGGCAGTTTCGGGTTTGTTGTTGAGTTTATTCCTGTCTTGGGGTGATAACCTGAAATTTCTTACTCAGTTTTTTATTGATTATGTACCCTTATACAATAAATTCCGGGCTGTTTCCTCTATACAGGTAATCATTGAATTAGTGGTCCCTATCCTTGCCGTAGTAGGATTGCACCAGTTTTTTAGTGAAGCACATTCCAAAGAAAAAAAGAAAAAGGCTTTTCTATATGCCACTGGAATAGTGGGGGGAATTACCTTGTTATTTTTAGTTGGGAATTCTTTTTTGTTGAGCTTTGCAAGCCCTTATGATTCCTACTTTATTGATGAATTAGGGATGGAATTTGTGGACGCCATTCGAGCAGATCGAAGGTCGCTGTTTACCGATGATGCCATTCGTTCCCTCATTTTCATATGCTTGGCAGCCATATCTCTCTGGCTGTTTTTCAACGAGAAAATAAAAAGGAACGCTACTATTGCTTTTTTGCTTGTTTTGGTCACCATTGATTTGGTGGGAGTAGATCTACGCTACGTAAACAAAGACGATTTTGTTTCGGAAAGAATCATGGAACAGCCTTTTCAAAAGACAGACGGGGATATTACCATACAAAAAGACCTGGGTTATTTTAGGGTGTATGATGCTGCGACAGATGCTTTTAACAGCGGAAGGGCAAGCTATTTTTATAATGCTTTGGGCGGGTATCATGCAGCAAAACCTAGAAGGATGGAAGATTTGAATGAGTTTTATATTGATAAAGGCAATTTTGAGGTGTTGAATATGATGAATGTAAAATACATTCTTGTTCCCAACAAACAAGGTGGGATGGATGCTCAGCAAAACCCTTATGCCAATGGACCGGCTTGGTTTGTGGAGAGCGTGCTTCCTGCAAACAATGCCAATGAGGAGATTCTACTGTTGGATAGTTTGAATACCAAAAAGACAGCTGTTATTGGTACAGCATTTTTGGATAAGATTCCTACCAAAAATATCTCCCGTGATACCACGGCAACCATTGATATTACGGTACATCAACCCAATAATCTAGTTTATGAAACCGCCACGCAAACCGAACAACTTGCCGTATTTTCCGAAGTGTATTATCCAAAAGGGTGGAATGCATATATCGATGGAAGCCCAGCCGATTATTTCCGAGCAGATTATGCCTTACGAGCGATGGTAATTCCCGCTGGAATCCATACCATCGAATTTAAGTTTGAACCCGAAGTCATTAAAAAAGGAAGTACCTACAGCTTAATCAGTTTTTTGCTATTGATAGTGGTTTTTCTAGTAGGCTTATTTTGGGAATGGAAAAAAGGGAAATCCACGGTAAGCTCTTAAACTATGAAAAGGGTGCTCGTCATTTGCTATTATTGGCCCCCAGCGGGTGGTCCTGGCGTACAGCGTTGGCTAAAATTTGTTACCTACTTTCGGGATTCTGGTATCGAGCCCGTGGTGTATATCCCCAAAAACGCACATTACCCAATACAAGATCAAACGCTTTTAACTGAAGTTCCTGAGGGTATTGAAATCCTTCAGAAAAAAATTAAAGAACCCTATAAATATGCTCAGTTATTCTCTAAAAAGAAAACCAAAAAAATAAGCAGTGGTATTATTGAAGAAAAAAAGCCCTCTACCCTTGAAAAGTGGATGTTATTTGCACGAGGAAACTTCTTTATTCCCGATGCACGCATTGGCTGGGTAAAACCTTCAGTAGATTTTTTACGGCAATACCTTTCCAATAATAAAGATATCGACACCATTATTACCACAGGACCACCCCATAGCCTACATCTTATTGGGATGGAATTAAAACATGTGTTTGGTATAAAGTGGATTGCCGATTTCCGGGATCCGTGGACGACGATTCATTACCACAAATCCCTTCGGTTGACCAAAAAATCAAAACAAAAACATCAACAACTGGAAAAAGAGGTGCTGCAATGGGCCGATGCGGTGGTGGTAACAAGCCCTTCCACCCAGCGTGATTTTGAAAAATTAACTTCCCGCCCTGTTATGTTGATTACCAATGGGTACGAAGAAGTTGTTGAAAATACTGCTATACTGGATACGCATTTTAGTTTGGCACATATTGGCTCGTTATTGAGTAATCGAAATCCCGAATTGCTTTGGAGTTCCCTTTCAGAACTTTGTTTGGAAATAGAAGGGTTTAAAGAGGATTTAAAGATTACATTGGTGGGTTTAGTTTCCCAAGAGGTAAAGCAGAGTTTGGAAAAATTTGGTTTACTTAAGCATGTGAGCCTGTTAGGATATGTTTCCCATGAAGAGGCCATACGATACCAAAACAGTGCACAGGTGCTGCTCCTTATTGAGATGAACAAACCCGAAACCAGTGCAATCCTTCCCGGAAAATTATTTGAATATCTTCGTTCAAAACGCCCTATTATTTCAATTGGACCTATTGGAAGTGATATTGAAGCTATACTTAAGGAAACCCATGCAGGTCAATTTTTTAGTTACTCTGACCAGTCTGCGCTTAAAAAACAGATTAGCGGTTTATACCAACAATATAAAAAAGGTTCTCTTACAGCCACCACATCAAATATTGAAGACTATAGCCGAAGAAACCTTACCGGTAGGATGGCAAAGCTTATTAAGGGCCTATCATAACGAAACCCCCGCTTTGGCATATGCCTTGGCGAGGGTTTCTCACTAACCAACCAAAAATTGTTTATCCGCGACCTCTTTTTTGAACACTTCCTCGAGAGGATGAGCTGGTTTTTCTACTTGAGGTAGTAGTAGGTCGTGTTTTTGAATTCGTGCTTTTTGAAACCGAAGGTCTTGTTTGTGTTGCCTTTGGTTTTGTATTAACCGTATTTCCACGATTTACGCTTGAATTACCCTTGCTGGAATTACCCTTGCTGGAATTACGCTCCACCGAAGTTCTTTTCACAGTCGTTGAAGGTTTTCCTTTGGAGGTATTGTTCGCTACCATAGGGCGCGTATTGGTGGTTACGGGTTTTCCTTTATAGGCATCTCTACTGTTGGAAGATCTAGCCCCTACCGATTTTTCAACTTTTCTGTCATTTCGGTTAATGGCAGTGTTGGTTCCACGAATGGTACTTTTTCTGTCATTGTAAGCAACCGCAGTATTCCTTCTATTTGGATTGAAATCCTTGTTTACGGTATATCTGCCATCTTTGGTGTATGTTCTACTTCCTACATGGGCAAACTCCCTTCTACCATTGGTGTAGTTTTTATACCCTCTATAATGATTTCTGTGGTAGGCATAGGTATATCGAATAGGGGTATAGTATCTGCGGTAAGGATAATCATAAACAACACAGTGAGCATAGTAAGGTCTTGCATAGTATACATGCCATGGGCGATAGATGTAAGTGGTGTACCAAGGGCTAATGTAGCCTGTGCAATAAGAAAAGTAACCATAGTGGTTATAATACACATGCAATCCACCTACCCTTACAATACGTCTACTACTATTGTATTGTATTTCTACACTACCGGCTTGAATGATGCGTCCAAATTCATCATAGTAAATAGGAACATCTTCTACTTGAATCACAGCACCATAATCATCATACTGTACATAGGCATCATAATTATAACCCGAATTATAGGAAATACTTACACCGGGAGTATTGATGCTCACGTTTACATTACTTCCTTGCGTAGGGCCTACATACACAAAGTCGAATTGACCGTCGGGAAAAACCGAAAATTCTACACCGCCTTCCACAAAAATGTAGGACTGGCCATTGTAATTTCCGTAAAATTTGTTGGTTTGTTCGCTGGCAGCATTCACTGAAAGGACTACTGCGAAGAGCGTGAGTACGAGTGCTGTTACTTTTTTCATGATCTTAAAATTTAATCCTGCAAGCAGGTAGTTTCACAAACGTTCCTTTATTGAAAGAGAACGATTGGAAGTAACCAACGACCGTGCCAAAATTTAAAAAGCCCTATTTTACTGAGGTTTTGGTTTGTTGATGGAATTTGCAAACAATTATAAAAGAAAAACCCGCCGAACTTTTTACAGAAACGACGGGTAATTCAAAAAAACTAACCAACCAAATAACTATGTATAACTTTAAGTTGTTGTAGTGAACGTTAACTAAAACTACAACTGCAAAGAATATTACAATTGGCGTGCCAAAAAGTTTGGTTCGTATTAAAGTTTTCTTAAAAAGCAGGGAACTAGCTAAATCTTTTCCTTTAAGTAGCTGGCCGTAAACGATTTTGTGTCTTTCACAACTTCCTCGGGAGTACCTTGCACAATAACATCACCTCCTTTTTCACCCCCTTCTGGGCCCAAATCAATAATGTGGTCTGCACATTTAATTAAATCAAGATTATGTTCTACTACAATAACGGTGTGACCTTTGTCCAAAAGCGCATAGAATGAAGCCAATAGTTTTTGGATATCATGAAAGTGCAACCCTGTTGTGGGTTCATCAAAAATGAACAGGGCTTTATCCTTCGTTTCCCCTTTTATTAAAAAGGAAGCTAGCTTAATGCGCTGGGCTTCACCACCAGAGAGGGTAGAAGAGCTTTGCCCCAGTTGTACATACCCCAAACCAACATCTTGTAAGGGCTGTAATTTACTGGTAATTTTGGTTTCATTATGCATTGAAAAGAATGCAATGGCATCATCCACAGTCATCGTTAATATATCGTGGATGTTTTTTTCATGAAAAGTAACTTCCAGAACTTCTTTCTTAAATCGCTTTCCCCCACAGGTATCGCATTCCAAATGTACATCGGCCATAAATTGCATTTCGATAGTAACTTCACCTTCTCCTTTGCAGGTTTCGCAACGTCCTCCATCTACATTAAAACTGAAATGCTTCGGTTGATATCCCCGTATATCACTTAATTTTTGGGATGCAAATAAATTTCGGATATCATCATAGGCTTTGATGTAGGTTACAGGGTTGGACCTACTGGAGCGACCTATGGGGTTTTGATCAATAAATTCGATGCTTTTTAAACTACTGAAATTACCTTTTAATTCTGAAAACTGCCCGGGTTTTTCACCGTAACCGCCAATTTCCCTTAATAGTGCTGGATAGAGGATTTTTTTAACCAAGGTACTTTTTCCACTACCTGAAACACCTGTAACTGCTGTGAAGACCCCCAAGGGAAACGAAACATTGATGTTTTTTAAGTTGTTTTGTCTTGCGCCAATGATTTCAATACTTGTTTTGGAAGTACGCCTTTTTTTTGGGACTTCTATTTGAAGGTCCCCATTAAGGTATTTTGCCGTAAGGGATTCCCCTTTAAGAATATCTTCAAAAGTTCCCTCGGCCACAATTTCCCCACCAAAAGTACCCGCCTCCGGTCCTATATCAATTATAGCATCGGCTGCTTTCATGATTTCTTCATCGTGTTCCACAACAATCACCGTATTTCCCAAATCCCGGAGCGATTTCAAGACGCCAATAAGACGTTCGGTATCCTTTGGGTGTAACCCTATACTGGGTTCGTCCAAAATATACATAGAGCCCACTAAACTGCTTCCTAGGGAGGTGGCTAAGTTAATTCGTTGCGATTCTCCGCCGGAAAGAGTATTGCTCTTTCGGTTTAGGGTAAGGTAACTTAGGCCAACGTCCATTAAAAAACGCAGTCGATTGTTGATCTCGAGTAATAGGCGCTTGGCCACTTTCTCCTCGTATTCCGAAAGGGTAAGCTGTTTAAAAAAATGAGCCACTTTCTCCAAGGGTAGCTCCACCAATTCCTGAATGGAGGTCCCTTGAATTTTTACATACCCTGCTTCAGGGCGTAATCGTTTGCCATGGCAGGTGCTGCATTTGGTTTTCCCACGGTAACGGGACAGCATGACCCGGTTTTGGATTTTATAACTTTTTGCTTCCAGTTCGGCAAAGAAATCATTCAATCCCTGAAAATATTCATTTCCGTTCCATACCAGTTGTTTTTGGGCTTCCGATAGCTGGAACCATGGTTTATGAATGGGGAAATCAAATTTATAGGCATTGTTAACCAAGACATCCCGATACCATCCCATGCTCTCTCCCCGCCAGGGGAAAACCGCATTTTCGTAAATAGAAAGACCGGTATTGGGGATTACCAAATCCTCATCGATCCCAATGACATCGCCATAGCCTTCGCATGTGGGGCAAGCGCCATAGGGATTATTAAAGCTAAACAAATGTACATTGGGTTCCAAAAAGGTGATGCCGTCTGCCTCGAACCGATTGTTGAATTCCGTTACATTTCCGTTTTCTAGGTTTTCGATAAGCAATGTTCCTTTTCCTTCAAAAAAGGCCATTTCCACTGCATCACCTAACCGGTTGTAAAAGTCTTCTTCGTGTTTTACAACAATACGGTCCACCACCAATTGAATTTTCTTCGGAAAGCTTTTCCCCTTTAATTCATCCAGGCGCACTACGGTTCCTTCCATTTTTATCCTGGCGTAACCTTGCTGCGCCAGTGTTTGCAGCTTGTTCTCCATGGTCCTACCTTCCTCTAGGTGAATAGGAGCAAGTAACAACAGCTTTTCATTTTCGGGCAGGGTTTTTACAAAATCAATCACATCGGTTACGGTATCCTTTTTTACCAAATTCCCCGAAACAGGCGAATAGGTCTTCCCTATACGTGTGTAGAGTAGTTTTAAGTAATCGTAAATCTCTGTTGAGGTGCCCACTGTAGAACGCGGATTGGTAGCATTTACTTTTTGCTCAATGGCAATGGCAGGGGCAATTCCTTTAATGGCATCTACTTTTGGTTTATCCAGTCGTCCTAAAAATTGCCGTGCATAAGAGGAAAGACTCTCCACGTAACGGCGCTGTCCTTCGGCATAGAGCGTATCAAACGCCAAGCTAGATTTTCCGCTGCCCGATAGACCTGTAATGACCACCAATTTATTCCTTGGAATGGCCACGGTAATGTTTTTTAGGTTGTGAAGCTTGGCCCCTTGAATAAGGATGCTTTTTTTAAGGTCTGTGGCAGTTTCAGGCAATTTTGATGACTATTTTGTGGGTTTTTGCAAAGATACTATTTAGGAAGAAGATTTTACTATCAATGAAAATAAGATTTTAGAACTTTCCATCCTTTTAAAGATGATTTATTCGTTTCGTTTTTACTAAAAGAATAACCCTTTTATCAATAAAAAGTGAGGGTTTATATAGGAATGCCAACTATTTTTTCAGAAAAAAGCCACATTTTTTTGCATTTATGAAATCTTTGTTATTATATTTACGCCTCATAACACAAAATCGTTGCCTATAGCATACCATTACTTTTAAATAAACAAGATCGCTAAACAACCAAGAACCAATTAGTTGTTTATTTATTAAAAAGTATGGATATGAAACAAAGCACAACCTGTGATGCGCTTCTTGTAAGCGATTACGTTAATGGTAACGAAGCTGCACTGTGTGAACTTATTACCCGCCACAAAGACAAAGTATATCGTTTTATCTACTCCAAGGTGTATGATAAAGACGTCGCCGAAGATATTTTTCAAGATACTTTTATCAAGGTCATCAAAACCCTAAAGCGGGGAGCTTATAACGAAGAAGGGAAATTTCTGCCTTGGGTAATGCGTATTGCCCATAATTTGGTGATTGATCATTTCAGGAAAAATAACCGTATGCCCAAATTTGAGAACAATGATGATTTCAACATCTTTTCAGTACTAAGTGATGGCAGCCTCAATGCAGAGCGCTCTATTATTAAAGGACAGGTAGA
Source organism: Flavobacteriaceae bacterium (assembly GCA_041392175.1). GTDB lineage: Bacteria > Bacteroidota > Bacteroidia > Flavobacteriales > Flavobacteriaceae > Halomarinibacterium. The sequence continues at coordinate 40,547 of JAWKMP010000009.1, forward strand.
GGAGGATGTTAGAAGATTAATCGAAGAGCTTCCCGAAGACCAAAAAGAAGTATTGATGATGCGTATGTACAAGGAAATGAGTTTTAAGGAAATTAGTGAGCAAACGGGCGTGAGCATTAACACTGCGTTGGGCAGGATGCGTTATGCACTCATTAATATGCGCAAAATAATTGAAAAACATAACATTATCTTGACCAACTAGACAATAAAGTACAAAACCCTGCGTTATTTTGTAACATTAACCTCAAAACAACGCTCTATGGCAAACTTGTACTCCGAAACTTCACGTGCGGAACGCGTGAATGAAAACTTAGTTCCAAAAGCGGAGACCATACGGTTTTTGCTGGATTACTCGAAGGCTTTAAGTGTTATAGATTATAATAAATTGAAGTTTGAAGCACTTCTAAACTAAACTTTGGAAAGACCTCGGAACCCGATTGTTTCCGGGGTTTTTTTATATACTCTTGTTAAGGGTGTTTCATTTTTTGAATAATTTTTCCTCAAGTACACTCTTCCTCCCAATCGTCTTTGTAATAATGTCTTTCTCCAAATCCCAGCCACGGGAAGGGGAGTATTGGCGACCGTACCAGATAATTTGCAAATGCAATTCATTCCATAAATCTTTAGGGAATAATCGTTTGGCATCCTTCTCGGTCTGTACCACATTTTTTCCATTGCTCAATCCCCAACGGTATAGTAAGCGATGGATGTGGGTATCCACCGGAAAGGCTGGTACCCCAAACGCCTGGGACATTACTACGCTGGCCGTTTTATGGCCCACTGCAGGAAGAGCTTCCAATGCCTCAAAATCGGCGGGAACTTTCCCTCCATGTTTTTCAATCAATATCTTAGAAAGCCCATGAATACCTTTGCTTTTCATGGGTGAGAGACCTACGGGCTTGATGATTTCCCGGATTTCTTCGACACTCAGTTTCACCATATCATAGGGATTATCGGCCACGGCAAAAAGTAGGGGGGTAATTTGGTTGACCCGTACATCGGTGCTTTGTGCCGAAAGTAATACAGCGATGAGCAAGGTATAAGGATCTTTATGGTCTAATGGAATAGGAATTTGCGGGTAGAGTACTTTTAACGTAGATATAACAAACTGAACCTTTTCTTTTTTTGTCATTTTGTATAATTTTACAACTGGAACATTAAACAATCATTAATTCCAATATTCTACAAAAATACACAAATGAATACATTAAAAGCAGGCGACAAGGCTCCTCAATTTTCAGCAAAAGATCAAGACGGCAATACCATTACCCTCAACGAGTACAAAGGAAAAAAACTAGTGCTGTTCTTTTATCCGGCAGCCAATACACCCACCTGTACCACCGAAGCCTGTAATTTAAGTGATCATTATACCGAACTTCAAAAGGCTGGCTATGAAGTATTGGGCGTGAGCGCCGATACCGAGAAAAAACAAGGAAATTTCAAGAAGAAATTCGATTTTCCTTACCCTTTATTGGCCGATGTGGATAAAGAAGTCATCAATGCTTTTGGTGTTTGGGGACCAAAAAAGTTTATGGGACGTGAATTTGATGGTATTCACAGAATCACTTTTTTAATCAATGAAAAAGGAGTCATCGACAGGGTGATCGATGATGTAAAAAGCAAGGAGCACGCTGCTCAGATACTTGCTAATTAATGACCTCCTTTTGAGAGGATTTGCGGTAATTGAACAGTTCCTTTTCCTTGATTAGATTAGCAATTCCTTCAGGGAGCATTTCTTCCCAACCCTCTTCATTGTTTTCAATTTTTTGAAGCACTTCCCGGGAGAAAACACTCAATATGTCTGGATTGTAATCTTTAATGTCAACCAGCTTTCCGTTGTATTTAAAGAACTTGTACAATTCCTTCATACGTGGGTGCACTTTTAAATTGTCACTATTAATAAGCTCACCGGTTTCTGGATCCAGCATAGGGTAGAGGTATACCTTTAAATCTTTGAAGAACAATTTTCCAAAAGCTTCCAATATCCCTCCACTCAAGTGACGGTAATACTTTTCATCAAAAATATCCACAAGATTATTGACACCCATGGTAAGCCCCATGCGGCATTTGGTATAGTTGGAAAAATACTCCACCAGTTTATAATACTCCTGAAAGTTGGAAATCATTACCATCTGCCCCAAAGAGCACAGCAAACGGGCACGGTCCATAAAATCCTGCTCATCAATCTCTCCTTCGGCGCGAAGGTTGGATAGGGTAATTTCAAAAATAACCAAGGTATTTTTCTTTTCCACCCTTTTTTCTTTGAGGAACATTTCCAAAGACCGTTCAAACATATCCATGTTTACTTTGGTTACGGGGCGGAAGCTTCCTCTTAACGCTAGTACATTCTTTTTGTAAAGGATACGGGCAGGGAGGATGTTGGTTCCGTCTGGGCCAAAGATTACGGCTTCGGTCATTTCGTTTTTGATAAGCTGCAAGCTCATTAAGCGGTTGTCTACCTTTTCAAATTTTGGGCCCGAAAAGTTGATGGTATCAATTTCGATTTTGTCCTTATCGATGTGGTCGTATAAGTAACGAAGCAATTTTTTGGGCTGGTCGTGCTTATAAAATGCACCGTAAATAAGGTTTACACCCAAAATACCCAAGGTTTGCTGTTGCAAAATGGCTTCTTTTTCTTTAAAACGAATGTGGAGAATAATCTCACTATAATCTTCTTTGGGATCTGTTTGGAAACGAATACCTACCCAACCATGACCCAAGTATTGCTTGGCAAAATCAATAGTTGCCACCGTATTGGCGTAGGCAAAGAACATTTTGTTTGGGTGCTTGTCACGAACAATGCGCTCCTCAATGAGCTTTATTTCGTGTGAGAGCATTCGTTTTAAACGGAATTCGGTTACGTAGCGACCATCGGGCTCTACGCCATAAATGGCATCGCTAAAATCCTTGTCGTAAGCAGACATGGTTTTGGCAATGGTCCCTGAGGCACCTCCTGCCCTAAAAAAGTTCCGAACGGTTTCTTGCCCGGCACCAATTTCAGCAAAAGTTCCGTAAATATTTTCGTTCAAATTAATTCGAAGCGCTTTGTCTTTAATAGAAGGAATCGTTTCGAAATTCTTATCGCCTGGAATGATTTCTGGCATAGCAATTTTTATTAAGGTAACCTTTTACAAAGGTAGTAAATACCGTAGGGTAACAAAAAAAATACTGTTATTTTTGTGCACATGCAATTACCTATCACCGTCACTTTTTTAGGCACTGGAACCTCACAGGGAATTCCCGTCATTGGGAGCCAACATCCCGTGTGTTTGAGTACTGACCCTAAGGATAAACGCCTTCGAGTTTCGGTGCTATTGCAGTGGGGTGAATATCAATACGTGATTGATTGTGGCCCCGATTTTAGGCAACAAATGCTTCAGGAGGACGTTGCTTATCTCAATGGTATTCTGTTGACACACGAGCATAACGACCATATTGCTGGCTTGGATGATATTCGTCCCTTTTGTTTTCGGCAGGGAAGTATTCCCTTTTATGCCCACGAGCGTGTGTTTTTGGCCTTAAAGGAACGTTTTTATTATGCTTTCGAAACAGTGAACAAATACCCGGGAGCGCCCACCATCGAAGAAGTTTTGATTTCCAAGGAGCAAAGTTTCCTTTTGGGTGGAAAAGAGGTAATCCCTGTAGAAGCCATGCATGCCAATTTACCCGTACTGGGGTTTCGGATAGATGACTTTGCCTATATGACCGATGTAAAAACAATGGCCCATTCCGAAATGGAAAAGCTGAAAGGGCTTAAAGTATTGGTTATTAATGCCCTTCGGAAGACCCCACATGAATCGCATTTGAACCTTGAAGAAGCGCTACAACTAGTAGCAACCTTGCAGCCAGAAACTACTTATTTTACCCATATTAGCCATTTGATGGGTTTTCATGCGGAAGTAGAAAAAGAACTTCCTCCCAATGTGCACTTGGCATATGATACCCTTAAAATCACCTTTTAATTATGAAGTCGAAAATATTTATGTACCTGTTTTTGTTCACGTTATTACTCGTGTTATTTCAATACATGAACCAAAAGTCCATTTTTGAATCGCAGGAGGAACATATTGAAGCATTGAAAAGCAAACAGGAAAAGCTAACCGATTCGGTTTCAACGTTGAACGATAAAGTGGCCGAACTAAATTACTTCACCCTTCAGGGGAATGACAATGCCATGACCTATTTTGATAATTTAGAAATGGACTCTGATACCATAGAAAAGCAGGTGACCGAAGCGATCTATGAAAAAAACCTCCAAAAAGGAGGAAATCCATTGATTCCTTTGGAAGGCATGTATGGCGAAATGCGCATTAACAAGGTGAAGTTTTTAAATCACCGTTGGATCTTGGCCGATTTCAGTGATGGGAAATACTGGGGGGAAATGATTATTGAATATTTCTATAACGATAAAATGGAATTGGAGCTAACGCCCATTTCTTCGATATTATACCCTAATTAGAGCTTTTATTATTGGTTCCCTTTTTCTAAAAGCCAATGCTTGAACTCATAAAAGTTTTGTGGGGAGACCCCGTGCCCCACAGGAAATTCCGAATAGTGGCACTCAATCCCTAACTGCTTAAGGAATGAAGGGGTTTCTCGGGCCCAATCCACAGGAATGACCTGATCTACTGAACCATGTGAGGAGTACACGTTTAAGTGACTAAAATCTTGATTTTGATATCCTTCTTTTAAAATAGCTTCGTTGATATAACCACTTAGCCCAATCACGTTTTTTATTTTTTTGGGAGAACTCAATGCTACGGCAAAGCTTAAAATGGTTCCCTGGCTAAAGCCCAGTAGCGTAACATTTGCCTCATTTACAGGATATTCGGAAATAATTTCATCAATTACCATAATGACCAATTCCCTTGAGGCAATGGCTTGGGGCTCATCACTCCATTTGCCCTGGGGCGCATCAAAATAGATGTGGTACCAGGCATTTCCATACGGCTGTAATGGGTAGGGTGCTTTGAGGGAAATTATGGCATATTCACTGGGTATTTCCTGTGCAAAGGAAAACAAATCATGCTCATCACTACCATATCCGTGCAGCATGATAATGAGAGGTGCATTGTCGGATAGGGTGCTGGGCCTATACAAATGTTCCAGGGAAAGGTTTTTTTTCGTCATGGAATAAAAAAAAGATGCCATAAAACTACGGCATCTTACTTCATTAAAAAAAATGTTTTTTAACCAATTCCTTTAAACCAATCTTGGAACTGTTGTCCCAATCCGGGGATTAACTTTTTTTCACCTTGGATGGCACCAATGAATCCTAAAATCCATAAAATAAAAATCCCTAACCCAAGGATATAGCTAATGATGGATAATCCCGATAATGCCAAAGCAACATTAACAAGCCACACAATTAGCCAAAGAATCATTAAACCAAGACTTTGCCGCAAATGGAATGCTCCATATTCTGTCTTGTTACCATTGTGCATTATAAGGGCGATTACCCACCCAACAATCCATAGATAAGATACAATGCCAACGGTTTTTCCGTTATCTGAAGTTGTTTCTGTCATAATAAAAAAAGTTAGTTAGTGATTTTCGATTAAAGATACACTATCTATCCCAAAAATCGAAACCACACTTGAAATTTTTCACTCAAAAAGGGAATGCCTATTTGTTTTCCTGCAATGGCCATAAAGAGGCAGAAAAGCCAGCAAGCTGCTGAAAGCCAGTATAAATAGTATCCTGCTGCATTTTGCAGGCTCACTGCAACAAAAAGCAAGATAAGCAACCCAAACATATTCCTCAAATGCCAGGTAGTAAATGAATCTTTGGGATCTTGATTCATGGAAAGCGATATGAAAAACCCCACAAAAGTTAAATAAGCAACAATGGCTTTGCTTTTTCCAGGGGGATTATTCATGAATAATCAGTTGGTTGTTGTTGAAAATACCATACACACTCCCTTTCATTTTTTGGGAAAGTAGTGCGGCATTGTGAGAGGCACTGTAAATGTGATTTTTTTCAAAAGTCCAATCCGTGGAAGGATTGAAGAGGGTTACTGTGGCTTGGCTACCCTCGGCTATGGGGGTCTCGGGTAATCCGAAAGTGGTTTTCAATTGGGTTAGCGCTTTAACGGCTGTTTCCAGATCGGTAACTTTAAGTAAGGCTCCAAAACAACTTTCCAAACCAATGCTTCCAAAAAGGGCGTGGTCAAATTCGGTGCGTTTGTGTTCTATGTCTATGGGGTTGTGATCACTGGTCACTCCGTCGATTACTCCTTCCTTGAGGCCTTTTAGTAACGCTTTTCGGTCTTTTTCGGTTCGTAAAGGGGGTAAGAGCTTATAGTTTGTATCGAAGGTTTCCAGAGCATCATCGGTTATAACCAGATGGTTGATAGAAACACTGCAGGTTACCTGTAGCCCTTTCTTTTTGGCTTCTTTAATAAGTTGAACCGAAGCTGCTGTTGAGATGGTTGGAATGTGTAATCTTCCACCTGTATACTCCAAAAGGTACAAGTCGCGTGCAATTTGAAGTTCTTCTGAGAGGGACGGAATTCCCTTCAACCCTAATTTTGTTGCATTCATTTCCTCATGGGCCACTCCATTCTTTGCTACCGATACTTCCATAGGAAACGATTGCACCAAACCGCCAAACCCTTGTACGTATTGAAGGGCAATCTTAAGCAAATTAGCATTGGAAATAGGCTTTTGGTAATCATAAAAGCTAATGGCCCCTTCGTTGTGCATATCAAAAAGTTCTGCCAAATCAACGCCTTCACTGGCCACAGTCAAGGCACCTACAGGGTGCAGATTTACGGGACTTTGGTGAATTTTGGAAGCGAGAAATTTAACATCCGATTTTGAATCGGTGACGGGTTTGGTATTAGCATTTACCGCCACATCGGTAAAACCACTATATGCTGCTGTACGCAAACCGTTTTCTAGGGTTTCCCGTTCTTCATAGCCTGGCTCGCCAAACGATACACTACTGTCAAACCACCCCTGTGACACATGAAGGTTTTTGAGCGAGATTATCTTTGCGGATGGTTCAGAAAGGGAAGGGGCTATTTTTTGAATGATTCCTTTATCAATAAGCAGGTCTCTCTTTTTTAAATGGTGTTTGCTGCTGGGGTCAATGATGGTGGCGGATTTCAGTAAAATCTTCATTTAAAGAATTTTAAGATAGACATTTCAGCGATAAGGAACAACACTGCAAAAATAACAAACCATTTCCAAAAAGTCGTCCTATTATTTTCTTCGGCAATGGATTGAAACAATTCTTGGACCGATGTAAAGTTTTGAACTCCCTTCCAGTCATCAACAGAAGCATACACCAGTTGGCTTTCGGTCCTAGGATAATTATAACTTATGCGTTGCAACAATTGATCACCTTTATAAATACTATAGTTTCCTGCTTTATTGGGGTCTTCAATCGTAGTAATTTCAACACTATTGGCCTTTGTTTGTTGTAGCGGAATAAAAGACGAAATACTATCCTTTAGGGTCAAAATTTCATCTTGGATAAGTTGTATTGGAACGGCATACGTGTTTTTTTCCCCGTTTTCAATATACAACTTTGGAGTGGGCAAACTTTGTTGCGCCATGTTGATGAAAGTGGGCACGATAAGCGGAGAGGTCTTGAAATTTGAGTTACCCGAATCGAAGGCGGCGGTGGCCAAATAGGTTTTTCCGCTTTGAACCAAAAAAGGTTTGTTGTCTTCAAACGCTAGCACATTTGAAGCCAATGTATTCATTTCAAGATAAGATTGAACGGTAGGGTATTGAAAATTGGAAACTTCCTTTTCAAAGACTCCTTGAAAGAGCGGGTGCGAAAAATTAATCTTGGTCATCTTTTTTTCCTGATTATGCACATCAGGTTGAAAGGTGGCAATTCCCAAGGCATTTAGGAGCAGATTATAGCTTGAAATGTCCAATTCTTTAGCAGGGATAATAGAAAGAGTTCCCCCATTGTCATGAAATGTTTTTAATGAATTAACCAATGAAACAGGAAGGGTTTTAAGCTCATTGAGGACAATGAGGTTTTGACGGGGGATATCGCTGTAATTGAGTTGGTTAAATTCTTCTTCCAAATATTCGTAAGATTCACTGTCAAAAAGCTTTCGCAGGAAATCCGCATTGGATTGGTTTATGGCGAGCACTTTGATTTTTTCTTCAGCATTGATGCTGAAAAACAAAGAATTATCATATCCAAGAGAAGGGTCATTAATAGAAATTTCTCCTTGAAAACCTGTGGTATATTCAATATCAAAAGTAAGCGTGTTTTTTTGTCTTTCAGAAAAATCCACTCCGGTTTTGGCCATTAGCCTTCCATCCTTAAGGAGGGAGATAGTACTATTTTCAGGAACTTCTCCCATTCCAGAAACGATAACTGCCAGTTGTAGCTTTTCGGTATTTTTTGAAACAAGATATGCGGTGTCAATGCTTATATTGGATTGAATCACCGGCTTGGTTTGTATGGTTTCCACCACAAAAGAGCTGTCAACGGCAGGAAAGGCTCCTTTTCGTTGAAAATCGGAAATGATCACTAATCTTTTTAAAGCTGTTGGGCTATTGGAAAATAATTGTTTGGCTTTTAGCAAAACATCGGGTAAATCCCATTGGTTTTGCGAGTACCCTATGGAAAGCACTTCGCTTTTGAAATCGCTTTGGGAGATATTTCTTTTGGCTTCGTCATTGGTAAACCAGCTTATTTTTTCCTCTCCGTCCAATATTTCATAAAGTTCTTGTAAGGCTCTTTTAAGCATAGGTCCGTTAGGTCCTTTGGCCTCCATACTAAAAGAATTATCAATGTATATAACGGTTTCCTTTTCGGTATTCAATGCTTTTTTGGAGGCTGAAAAGGGTTGTGCAAAAGCAAAAATGATGGCCGCCAAAGCCAAAAGACGGGCAAGAAGCGTAAGCCATTTTTTTAATTGCGAACTTTTGCGTGTTTGTATAGTCGCTTTTTTTAGAAAGGCTACATTGGTGAAATCTACTTTTTGAAAGCGTCTTAACTGGAAAAGATGGACAAAAATAGGAATGAGCAGCAGGAATAGGGCATAAAGGATTTCGGGGTATTTAAATTGCATTCCTAATTTTATTTGCCAAATATAACCATAGATTTTCAATAAGAACTAGTTTCCTGTTTAAAACCCATAAAAAAAGCCTTCACGAATGAAGGCCTTTACTAGGTATTTATGGAACTTTACTAATTGCAAATTTCAAACATCATGGCCCAGCTATTCCCACCAATGGGAACACCTGCTGCCCAAGCGGTCTCGGTTTGCCCGGTAACGGTATTCACTACTTCAGCATGTGCAGCAACATATACACATTCGCCTTCTTCCAAGGTAATGGTAGTGTACGTAGCTTCGGTTGTTCCGGCTGGAAGGGTTTCGCCATAGGGGAAATGTCCAATTTGTGGATTCCCAGCTCCATTGGTTGGCAAATCGGCAAGGTCTCCTACATACAGATGGGTCACTACAATCACCCAATCTGAATCTGTAGTGTAAGTAACCACCACTTCGCCATCCACCAAATCTACTGTAAGGGTACCGGCATCAATGGTTTGTCCGGCAAGCAAATCATCCTCGTAGAGGTTTTGATCTTCGCCCAGGATGCCATCATCAATCTGGCCTGGAACGCCGATAATGTTATAAGATTCTTCGATGGATTCATCCACATTGTTTTTTGAACAGCTTATCATAACCATGATCGCCAAGAAAAGTAGGGTAATTTTTGATTTCATACATAAATGATTTTGGAGTTAATGAAATCAAATGTAAGAAAAAGATTACAATTCATCGAAAAAAATTGCACTTTATCGATAATATAGTTTAAAGCAAGCTTAAATGTTAAAATTAAAATTTTTCAAAAGCACCCAGACCAAATAAGGCAAAGTCATATTTCACGGGGTCTTTTGGGTCTAATTTTCGTAAGGAAGCATCCAAGTCGGTTAATGCTTTTGCATCATTTTGGTTTCGTTTTAGCAGCCCTAATTTTCGTGCAACCTTCCCACTGTGTACATCAAGGGGGCATGACAGTTGGCTAGGGGAAATCGATGGCCAAATTCCAAAATCTACTCCTTTGGCATCTTTTCTTACCATCCATCGAAGGTACATGTTGATTCTTTTTGCTGCCGAATTTTTCAAAGGATCGCTCACGTGTTTTTCCGTTCTTGGAAGGTGAGGTAAGCTAAAAAATATTTTTTTGAATTCGTGGATGGCTGGCTGCAATGAATTTTTTGAGGCATTTAGTGCAAATAGCTGCTCTAAACCTTGATGATTTTGATATATATTTTTCAATGCAGATATAAAGTAGCTAAAATCCTGGCCATTAAACGTTCTATGGACAAAAGATTCCAGTTTTTTGAGATCATCTGCTGAATGGTTTTGTACAAAATCAAAGGGGCAATGATCCATTAGCTGCATCATTCTTTCGGCATTCTTAATAATGCTTTTTCGGTTACCCCAAGCAATAGTGGCCGTTAAAAAACCGGCAATTTCAATATCTTCCTTTTTGGAAAAATGATGTGGAATTTGAATGGGATCACTTTCAATAAATGATCGTTGATTGTAAAATTCGGCTTTTTCGTCCAGAAATTCTTTTAATTCGCTTTGTTTCATTGGTTATGAAACTATTCTTCCGTCCTGCATCACCAGCTTGCGGTCTGCCATTTCGGCAAGTTCTTCATTGTGGGTTACAATAATGAACGTTTGGCCAAATTCATCCCTTAATTTAAAAAATAATTGGTGGAGGTTTTCGGCACTTTCGGTATCTAGGTTTCCACTGGGTTCATCGGCGAGGATGATAGCAGGGTTATTCATAAGGGCTCGGGCAACGGCAACACGTTGTTGTTCTCCTCCCGAGAGTTCGTTGGGCTTGTGGCTTTCACGATGTGACAACCCTAAAAAATGCAATAATTCTTTTGCCCTTTTCTCGGCTTGATCTTTTGGGGTATTTTGGATGTATGCTGGGATACAAACGTTTTCCAATGCAGTGAATTCTGGTAGTAATTGATGAAACTGAAAAATGAAGCCTAATTTTTGGTTTCGAAATTGCGCCAAACTTTTCCGATTGAGCGAGGCAATGACAGTCCCGTCAATTTGCAGTTCTCCTTCCGTGAAAGTATCCAAGGTACCTAAAATTTGCAATAAGGTAGTTTTACCAGCCCCCGAGGCTCCTACGATAGAGACAATCTCTCCTTTTTGTATGGATAAATCCACTCCTTTCAATACATGAAGCGAATCAAAATATTTATGAATATTTTTGGCTAAAACCATGGTAATTAATTATCCCGTGAAAATAGCATATTCAGCCTGAATGCGCAAGGCGGTACCTTAGGAGTTTTTCTTAAACACGTTTTTCAGGTTGTTGTAATCAATATAATAAACCAATCGAAGTGAAAAAACATGCTCTATAGGCTGTTGGAACAGTTTATCAATACTTTCAAAATAGGTGGCTTCCGACGCTGAATTGGAATTAAACAATGAATTTCGGTAGAGCGCGGTTAATTGGCTCCCGGGGGCAAATTGCCAAGTATACCGGAAATCGAGGTTCCATGTGTTGAAATTGATATTAGGATTAGAAATATCTGTCACATTGTATTGGCCCTTGAAAAGGGTACCATCTTCCTGAAGGACAAACAGGTCATGGTCATAGGTCACGGTAGCCCAATAATTCCGGAAGGTGAGGGACAAGGCATGGAACGGATTAAAATTGTAATTGCCTGAAATGCTATTGGTAATGGTATTTTGGTCGCGTTGCCCAAAAATAATGTCATCGTCCACATTGGTCACGAATCCACGGCTCCCGCTTCCTATTTCGGCATAGAACGAATAGGTTAAGTTGAATTTATCCGAAAAACGCATCCTTGGATCGAAACCATACCAATAGTAAAACAAATCCCTTTCGGGATCGAAAAGAGTTACAAATCCACCATAAAGACTAGTAGCAAATCTCTTTGCGTAATTGGTGTTCATATAGCCATTGGCCCTATATTCATTTTTATAAGTGAAGAAATAGCCCTGCTTTCGAGGCTCAAAATAGTCGTGTTGTTCTCCTATACTAAAATTGGTATTGAAGCTGTATTCCCAAAGCTTTTTATCCTGTGCATAAATATCGAAACCTACACTATTTCCTGTATAGGTATTGGGGTCAAAAAGCATTTGGTATTCAAGCCAAGAGTAAAAACTGAAATTGTTCCAGGTTTTGGTAGGTTCAAAAATGCGATAATTAAAGTAGGAATTGAAGTTATTGAAGTTGTTTTGGAAGGAAACTCCAAGATCATTGATGTTGTAGTTTTTATCGGCTTGCACGTTGGAAATCCCGAAACGGTATTTGCCGCTTACTTTTTGTATTTCCACTAGGGATCTAAACCCGGTTTGGGTATTGGAGGGTTCATTCAAGCTACTTAAAGTGATCGAACCATTTACGTTCCACTTGTTGGCTTTGTTGGTTATATCAAACAAGGCTGCCGTTACATTAGCATCCCGAAAGCTCCCATCACGGGTTACATTGGTGTTTACAAGACTTATGGAGGAATTTTTATTGAATTGCTGATCCACTACAAAGATGTTGTAGTTTGCTAGGGGTTCTACTACTTCCTTTCGTATCTCACCGGTATTCGTATTTTTGATTTTCGCAAAGGTTTTTTCGGTTACGGCATTAAAAAAGCCAATTCCCAACCCTTTTTTGGAACGTCCCGAAATTTTTACAGCGTTCAATACTTTCACCTTCGAAGGATAGTCTATAACTTCTTCGGTATCTCCATCAATTTCAGGGAAAGTGGAAGGACTGCTTCCAACCCTACGGGAATAGAAAAGGTTTCCTTTGTTGAAAAGGTCGACCCCTTCGGTAAAGAATTGACGTTGCTCCGAAAAGGTTTGCTCAAAAGGGCCTAGGTTCAATCGAACATTATCGAACCCCGCCTGGCTAAAATCGGGTACCAGGGTTGCATCAAGGGTAAAATTTTCGGTGATACCATATTTCACATCGAGCCCCACACTGTAATCATCGGTTGTTTTACCATCGAAAGAACGTGCAAGGGCAGAAGCAAAAGGATAAAAACTTAAACGAGTGGGAGGGGAGATGTTTTCAATACCGGTAAGGGTGCCGTGGTAGAGACCAATGTTTCCTTTGGTTCGATCAATAGGATTCCAGGAATATTGTGAGTTGTCTTTTCGGAACCTTCGGTGAAATTGAATCCCCCAGGTTTGGACTTCCTGGTTGGAAAACCGCAAATTGGAATAGGGGATTTTCATTTCAATGATCCATCCATCCGCTACAATTTGCACACTGCTGTCCCAAACCCCGTTCCATCCAAAATCCTCACCATTACTGGGGGTTGCAACGGCATCGGCCTGTGTCCCAGAGCTGAATACAAAAAATTCGGTATCGTTTTGAGCATCATTGTTGGGGTTTAATATCACTCCAAAAAAATCTGACTGCCCAAAATTATCCCTGCTCGTAAACTGCTTCATGATTTCCTCTGGATGATCATGCAGGTAGGCACCAACATAAATGGCGTTGTCATCATACACCATTTTTACTGTGGTTTTTTGATACTCTTTTTCTACAACCCCCATTTCCGGCCTAAATTGGGTAAAATCTTTTGCTTCTTCTGCATTTTTCCAAGCTTCATCATCCAATTTTCCATCAATTTTTGGCGCATTTGACGTTCTTTGGATGGTTAGTGTTTTTCTTTCCTGTGACATTGCGATAATCGAAACAAAGAAGGCGATGAATAAGGAGGTTAGTTTCATGAATGGTTTTTTGTTTAACAAAGACACCTTTTTCAACAGAATGTTACAAAAGGGTCTATTTCGCAAATGTCTATTTAAACTAACCGTTTCCAATATAATAGTGGAGCGATTGGTTTTATGGGTTGTTAAACAAAACTAAAGTACCTAAGGGTTAATGGCTATTAATGAAAAGTTAAATATGGAAATTCGACTCAATTTAATAGAATTTAATTGCATCTTCAACTTGAAAATAATTGTTACGCTATGGGATCCTATCGATACTTTGAAGAATACCACGAAAATACCACAGAAGAACTCAAGAATAATTTCAGCAATATCTTAAAAGAGGTTGGAGAAGACCTACAAAGGGAAGGTATTGCAAAAACCCCCGAAAGGGCCGCAAAAGCCATCCAATTTTTAACTTCGGGCCATTGTCAAGATCCTGCCGAAATTTTACAGAGCGCTATGTTCGCCGAAAGCTATCATGATATGGTGATTGTGAAGGATATTGAATTGTACTCTTTATGTGAACATCATATATTGCCCTTTTTTGGGAAAGCCCATATTGCCTATATCCCCAACGGATACATTGTAGGATTAAGCAAAATACCCAGAGTGGTGGATGTTTTTGCAAGACGATTGCAGGTTCAGGAACGTCTTACCCATGATATTTTGGAGTGCATCAACAATACACTAAAACCGAAAGGAGTTGCCGTTGTCATTGAAGCCTCCCACATGTGCATGATGATGCGAGGTGTTCAAAAACAGAATAGTGTAACGACAACTTCTGGATTTAGGGGGCAATTTGAAAAGATTGAAACACGCAACGAGTTTTTAAAACTTATATGAGCAGACTTGTCCTGATTTTGGTATGTTTATTGCTTTCTTTAAAAAGAATTAAACAAAAAAACCTGTAAATGAAAAAGAACAAATTTAAGCTATTACGTCAAGGCCTATTGTATGATGCCATTGGTTTTGGCTCTATGTTTTTTCCTGTTTTGGGAGGAGTTTTCGACCTTTTTTGGGCTCCTTTTGCTGCCAAAAAAATGAGCGACATGTATGAGGGTACGCCCGGTAAAATTGCCGCCTTAATTGTTTTTGTCGAGGAAATCCTTCCGTTTGACTTTGTGCCCACCTTTACCCTTATGTGGCTCTATACTTTTGTGATTGCTCCTGAAAAGGATCCCATTCCACAACCCATAGAGGTAAAGATAAACGAATAAAAATAGCCCCATATCGGGGCTATTTTTATAATTCCAAAGCAAGGTTCATATTGATGCTTCTTCCCGGATTTAATATGCCATCGGCTTTCAACCTGGATAGATGATTGATGTATTTTTCATTGGTCAGGTTTGTAGTATTGACGCCCCATTTTACGACTGCTTTTTTCCAAGCAATCTCAGCTCCAAATCCGGCACTCAATAGAGTGTATCCTTCTGTTGGGGATTCAAAAGCGCTCACATTGTTTTGAGAAAAGGTGTTTTGAAGGGTGATGAAACCAAATGGCTTTTTAAGTAGTTTTCCATCGGCTAATTCTACTCTCAGCGTGTTTTTTAGTTCATTGGCTGGAATAAGCGGTAAATTTCCTCCATCCTTTAATTCGCCCTTCACCATTTCAAAGCTACTTTCCCAGTGCAACCAATCGAAGGGGTGTGGGTGTAAGTGAATACCAAATTCACCGCCCCATAATTGGGCACCAAATTGTAGATAATGATACACAGGGGTCTCGTCAATTTCTTCCCCATTGGGGCTTAAGAAAATATAATGGTCAATGGCATTTAAAAACCCATTGGCAAAGAGTTCCCAATGCTCATTGCGATATTCAAGAGCTAAATCGGTTTGGAAGCTTTGTTCGTTTTTAAGGTTGGGATTTCCTATTTCGTAACGAAAAGTACCTTCGTGAATCCCATTTGAAGTTAGTTCGGCCAAATTGGGCGCTCTGAATCCGCTGGAAAAATTGAGGCGGCCCGTAAATTCCTTCGAAAAATCATACTTTGCACCTAGGGCAGCATTAAAACTGGTAAAGTTTTTATTCAATGCCGAAATGTAATCTATATCTGTTGGGTTTCGGGCGGCTTTGGTATCGATAGCTCGCGTATCGAAACGTAATCCTCCTTGAAGGTCCCAATCCTCCAAATGGTAATGCGTGGTTGCAAAAATTCCAAAATCGGTAACCGAAGCATCGGGTATAAGGATTTCCTCTCCTAAATTTTCATTTTTCTGGAATAAACCTTGAGCGCCAACAATGGTGGTGAATTTGCCCCATTCCGGAAGATGGTATTTTACATCATAATTGAAAGTTTTTAATTGTAACCGCAATGCGGCCTCGTCTGCGGATTCTTCAAATTCCCTTCGGTCATTAAATACATAACCCGCCGTGATGTCCAAAGTTGAATTTTTAAGAAAGACATTATTTTCAAGGCTTACTATATGATTATCCACCTCCTGAAAGGGAAGCAATAGATCCCTTGAGGTACTTTGCATCCCAATTTCCTCGGGGAGGCCTATATTGGCTCTGTTGAAGTTATACCTTAGTGTCGATTTAAATTTTGTATCCTGAAAGCGGATTCCTGTTTTTACATCATATTCATTTGAACGCGAGTTGGTAACACGATAGGTAGCCCCAGTTTCATAATCGGCAAAGGAATTACGGGTGCCCCGTATTAAAAATTTCAGCTTTTCTTTAGAGGATTTAAATACGGCACTGGTGGTTATTCCAGCCGTGTTTGAAAAGTAACCGCTATTCACTTTGAGCTGGTTGGTATTTGGTTTGGCAAAGCCTTCGGGGTTTAAATAGAGAACACCTCCAATGGCATCGCTTCCGTAGAGTAAGGATGCCGGTCCCTTTATCACTTCTACACTTTCAACCCCTTCACCATTAATTCCCAATCCATGCTCATCCCCAAATTGCTGGTTTTCCAGTCGAACTCCCTGTGAATAGGTTAACACCCGGTTTGCATTAAGACCGCGTATTACCGGCTTTGCTATACTGTTTCCTGTACCAATGGTAGAGACACCGGGGATATTTGCAATCCCTTGAGATAGATTTATAGCGCCATTTTGCGTCAACGCATCGGTGGTGACCCGCTCCACTTTCATTACATTTTCACTTTGTAGTTTATGAAAGGGAGTTGAGATGATGACTTCTTCCATTTCCACGGCGCTTTCGTTTAGGGTAAAATCTTTTTCAAGGGTACTATTTTCGCTAAATGATAATTTTAAAGCAATCGTTTCATAGCCCAAAGCCGAAATAATTACGTTGTAAGAGCCAGGGGGGATGTTGGAAATGGTAAAATTGCCTTCCAAATCGGTTGCGGCTCCTTTTTCAATTTGGTGAAAGTAGATATTGGCCAAAACGGGTTGATGGCTTTGATCTTTCACAGTTCCTTTTAATACTGATTGTGAATGGGTAATAATGGGATATAATAATAGTAGGTATAAACAATAATAAAACTTCATAAGTTCTTAATTTTTAGGTGAATAAATAATAGAAAAAATCAAGAACAGGTGGGAGGGCCCCTTAATGAGTAGTCAAATGGTTTTAATGAATGGTAAACAGTTTGATATACGGGAGTACTTAGCGAAAGAGAAGCAACTTCAATGGTTTCAAAATAAGGATATAGGGTATATTGAAACGTTGAAAAGTGAAACTTGAAAATGGAGCAATCGGCTTTTTTCTCGTGAATATGAACTTTCAGTTCCTTGCAGCTTTCGTGTTGGTGTGATCCAAAGAGGTGCTCGAGCTGTATTATTGAAGGAAATAACAGCGTTAGGCTCAATAATGAACCTATAAAAAAGGAAGCTATTTTATTTTTAAAGTGCATCAATTACCAAATAAAAAAGAAAGCCCCATACGCTTTACTATTTTTTTTATAAAGTTCCTGAAAAAATGATATTCCCCAAAGAGCCATCCAAAACCTACCAAAAGGAATTGATAGAGAACTAAGGTAGCAACTAAATAAATCAATTGATAAGTCCAAAATCCTAGGCTCTCGGGATTCAAAAAATACTTTAGTATAGGCCCCGTTATTTTTGCAGCAGTGCTTCCAGTGATGGCAAAGACCAAGAATAGGGTCCAAAACTGAAGATTGCTTTCTACGGCCCACCGTTTTTTTAGTTTTTCAAACATATGCCTTACCGTTGAAGCTACAATTTCTGGTTATATTCCTTCTGAAAATAGACAAAGTAATTATAAAGGAGGTAATTTACTTCATATCCATAATCTATCTTTGGGTCATAATTAATTGTTTGCAGATAAAGATTCGGGTTAAAGCGTGTAGGATTGGTAACCCTTCTGTTATACTCTGCTACCAAAAAAATGTTTTGGTTTTCCAAAAATTGTTGTCCATAGTATCCTCTTGGGGGTTGTGTTACTAACCACGAGTTAAATCCAGGCTCTATGATGATGATTTCATATTCCAGCGAGTCATTCTTGATGGTAAGTGTATCTGAAGTTGAAATACCTGAAATGTCGTTTGTCTTTGTAAAACTACTTTTGCAGCTAGCAAAAAAAAGAATCGAGCCGAATATAATTAAGATGTATTTCATGCCGCGTGTATTTTAACAAATTTACAAAAGATCAAGGCTCAAGGGCTTTTTTTAACGGTGTTTAACAAAAAACCCTTCACGAGGAAGGGCTCAACATTTAAAAGTTCTAGTCATTATCTTTTTCCAAACAGCCCGCCTAATAATCCACCAAGACCGCTTTTTTTCTTACTGCCACCTCCCAGTACCATTCCGGCCAGGTCATCAACAATACTACCGTCGTTGTTCCCATCCAAAATAGACTCGATAAGGCTCTGTTGTTTTTGTTGTGTTTTTCCGCCACCCAATAAGCCCCCTAGGAGTCCACCAAGCGCATCGGGAGATTCAACATTTTGCTGACGTTTTTGTTTTCCCAAATAACCCAAAATGAGAGGAGCGGCTACTTGAAGAATCTTCATTACCGATTGAGAGTCCATGCCCGATTTTTGCGAAAGGGCTTGGGCAACATTTCCTTGGGAACCTCCCAAAACGTGTCCTAAAATCCCCGCACCATCCTGCTTTACTTCCTCATCGACACCCCCTCCAAAAAGACCTCCTAAGTTGTCAAGGATACTACCATCGTGCTTACTATTTAATGCCCCTAATAATCCTTCGGCTCCTTCGGGAGTGGAGGCATTACGTTTCATTGCTCCCATGAGCATGGGCAATGCCATTTGCAATACCGAGGCGGTTTTATCTGCCGGTTGGTTGGTTTCATTACTTACGCCGCTAATAATTTGGCGGCCCATATCACTGTTCAATAAATCTAGAATTCCTGCCATGATTTTAATCTTTAGTGTATTAAATGTACAAAAAATGTAAATAAACTACGTGAGCAATTCAATTATTTGGGCGGCGAGCTCCGTACCAATTCGATCTTGAGCTTCTAATGTTGCAGCCCCTATGTGTGGGCTTAAGGATACTTTATCGTTCATTAGCACTTTGATTGCTGGGGTGGGTTCATTTTCGAAAACATCCAAAGCGGCAAAGGATAGTTTTTTACTTTCCAATGCCTCTAGTAATGCCACTTCATCAATCACCCCTCCACGAGCGGTATTGATAATGGCTGCCCCATCTTTCATTATTTGTATCTCTTCTTTCCCAATGACATATTCCTTTTGTGCTGGCACGTGCAATGAAATAAAATCACTTTCTTTTAAAAGGCTTTCTTTCGATTGCGTTTTGAATTGAAATTGAAGTTTTTGCCCATCGAAAAAGTCCAATTCAATTTGGGCCGATTCCACAAAACTGTCACTGTAAATAACCTTCATCCCACATCCAATGGCAATTTTGGCTACTTCACGGCCTATACGCCCAAAACCAATAATTCCCATGGTTTTCCCCCGAAGCTCAATTCCCTTGGCATAATTTTTCTTCAATTCATTGAATTTTGTGTCACCATCCAAAGGCATGTTTCTATTGGCATCATACAAGAAACGAACTCCTCCAAAAAGATGGGCAAAGACCAATTCGGCCACCGATGCGGAAGAGGCCGCAGGAGTATTGATTACTTTCAATCCTTTTTCACGGGCGTAGGCCACATCAATATTGTCCATGCCCACGCCGCCACGGCCAATCACCTTAATACTTTGGCAAGCATCGATAATGTCCTTTCGTACCTGGGTAGCACTTCGTACTAAAATTACGTCAATTTGATGTTCGTTAATATAATTAACCAATTGTTCTTGGGCTACTTTTGTGGTAATTACTTCAATCCCTGCTTTTTGCATGGCATCAATACCACTTTGGGAAATTCCGTCGTTTGCTAATACTTTAATCATGTTATGATTTTCTTTCAAATTCGTTCATTATTTCAACCAAAACCTCCACACTTTCCAAAGGCATGGCATTGTAGATGGAGGCACGATAGCCCCCTACACTTCGGTGCCCATTAAGCCCACTAATCCCGCCTTCTTTGCATAGTTGGTCAAA
Organism: Flavobacteriaceae bacterium; assembly: GCA_041392175.1. Taxonomy (GTDB): domain Bacteria; phylum Bacteroidota; class Bacteroidia; order Flavobacteriales; family Flavobacteriaceae; genus Halomarinibacterium. The sequence goes on from JAWKMP010000009.1 coordinate 60,702, forward strand.
AAGCTCTTTATTGGCATTTTCGGCTAGATTGAAGGTGACATTCATGTGGGAACGGTCTTCTTTTTCGGCAAAGCCAATAAATAAAGGGTTTCTATCTACCTCGCGGTAAAGGGTCGCTGCTTTTTGATTGTTTATTTTTTCCATGGCAGGAATTCCGCCCAGATTTTTCAACCATTCTAGGGTAAGCATCGAAACGTATACGGCAAATACCGAAGGGGTATTAAACATGCTCTCACTGGCAATGTGTACTTTATAGTCTAACATAGAAGGTATGGCACGTTCTATTTTTCCTAAAATATCTTCTTTCACAACCACTAGGGTAGTACCCGCAGGTCCCATGTTCTTTTGAGCTCCGGCGTAGATCAATCCAAATTTTGAAAAATCCAATTGCCGTGAAAAAATATCACTGCTCATATCACAGACCATTGGGGCATCCAAGGTTGGAAATTCTTTAAGTTGTGTCCCGAAGATGGTATTGTTGCTGGTACAATGGAAGTAATCCACATCACTCGGGATATGATAATTCTTGGGAATGTAGTTGAAATTTTTATCCTTTGAAGAGGCTACTTCTACAATTTCACCGAACAACTTAGCTTCCTTAAGGGCCTTGGAAGACCAAGTTCCTGTGTTTAAATAGGCCGCTTTTTTCCCTAGCAGGTTGTAGGCAACCATTAAAAATTGCAGGCTGGCACCTCCCTGTAAAAAGATAGCTTTGTAGCCTTTATCCTTTAGGTTAAGATGTTCCAGAGCTAAATCGCAAGCACGATCCATTACGGCAATGAAATCTTTGCTTCGGTGTGAAATTTCTACTAAAGAAAGATCTAGGTTATTGAAATTGAGAATGGCTTCGGCCGATTGTTGTAAAACCTCCTTTGGTAAAATAGAAGGACCGGCGCTAAAATTATGTTTTTTCACGGGAATTTATTTACACTGCAAAGATGGAAAATCTGCCGCCAATAAAGGTTAATTTATGGATAAATTATTAAGAGAATTTCAACAAAATCCTCATTTTTCGCCGAAAACCTTTTCGGAAAACAGTGAAATAAAACTAAGCTAAATTTAGTAGAAATTCCATCGTGTCTACCCCATCGGCATACTCCCAAAGAGCAGGGGATTGGGTTTGCCCAAATGCTACCTCGTTTTTCATCCCTAGGGCAGAAACAATGCACTGAAGGTGTTCTGCATTTTCCCCAAGGTGCTTTTTAACACGCTCCAGACTTTGGTAATACTCATAAAACACCACCGCAATAGGTGAGGAGAAGCCCGCATCTTCTTTGAGCAATAAGAACTCGTTATCCAGTAGGGGAATATTACTCATTAAATACACAGCCTTGTTGTAATCATAGTTATTCATGTACTTGTCATGATTAATAACCTCTTTTTGACTAAACATCGCATTAAAAAATGCATCGAAATGGTATCCCTCCGGGAGGTATAATTTGGAGACATTTCTACAACCTAATCCAAAATAGGAAAAGATGTCTTCTGCAAGCAATTCCAGTTGCTGTGGGGTTTCATTACCCGTAAGGACGGCAACACTGTTTCGGTTTTTACGGATAATGTGCGGGTATTTTCCAAAATAGTATTCAAAGTGAAGGGAAGTATTGTTGCTTCCGGTGGCAATGACCGCATCAAAAGATTCCAATTTGCCTTCTGAAAAAGTAATACGGTCCAGGAATGACGGTTCTATCTCCACCAGTTTTTTTGCAATAAACGGTAAAAGTATTTTATCGTTTGAAGATCCCTTGGCCAATACCGAATTTCCCGAGATCAGGACCGAAATAAAATCATGGAAGCCCACTAAAGGGATATTGCCCGCCATCACCACGGCAACTGCTTTGGGTTCTTTTTCCGGAAAGGAGTAGGAATGGCACCACTTGGTTAAATTTTCTTCCGAAAGGGCTGCTTCCCATTGAAGCAAAGCAAACTGAATATAGGGAATGGTAAACCATCTATTATGGGCTTTTGCCAGGGTAAGCTGCTCAAAATCAGGATGATTTTCTGAAGCCAATTCCCCAAGGTAGTGCCCTAAATTTTTAAATGCGTTAATTCTTTGTTGTAATTGCATGCTTTGTTTGGAGTTGCCCTAAATAGGCATTAAATTTGACGCAAATTTAGAAAAACAAATGCTATGGCCATTATAATCACCGATGAATGTATTAATTGTGGTGCTTGTGAACCCGAATGCCCCAATACGGCTATTTATGAAGGAGCAGATGACTGGCGTTATGCCGACGGGACCAGTTTGGAAGGTGCGGTGGTATTACCCAACGGAAAGCAGGTAAATGCCAATGATACCCAAGAGCCCATAAGTGACGAAATCTACTACATCGTTCCCGATAAATGCACCGAGTGCAAAGGATTCCATGATGAGCCACAATGTGCTGCCGTGTGCCCTGTTGATTGCTGTATTCCCGATGATGCCCATGTAGAGACTGAAGAGGAATTGCTAGGCAAACAGCGCTTTATGCACAATGAATAAAATTAATACTTGGCATCATTAATCTCGATCCAATACCCATCGGGATCTTGAATATAAACCTGTTGAACCCCATCGGGGCGTAGCGCAACTTTTTGAGCATTACCCACCCAATCCCAAAACGGGATTCCCTTCAAATTCAAATAAGCTACAAATTCATTAATGTCTGCAATATGCAATGAAAAATGGTTGGCTTTATCTGTTTTAATATCCAATGGGTCCACTTCAATTAAATGTAATTGATAGTTACCGCCCATGGAGAACCATTTAATCTTTGGATTGTTTACGGGCGTCGCTATTTCATCAAGCATCAGTATGTTTTTATAGAAATTCATACTAGTTTCTATATTTTGGACAGCCAGAGCATGGTGGTCAAAAGCGAGGGTCATTTTTTGTGCCTTGGCGCCAATGGCCAATAGGAGGATAAATATAAAAAGAACGTTTTTCTTCATCTTTTTTAGTAAAGTAAAAGCCCCAATTTGGGGCTTTTGAGTACTATGAGGGTAGGATTAATTATCTTTTTGGCGTTTCTCCTCTTCCAGTTTTTTCAACCTTTCTTCCGAAAGGGGCTCTTGTTGTTTTTTAGGAGCAACGGTTGTTTTCTTTTGTGGTTTTTTAACCGATTTCTTTTTCATGGTTTCCGCTTTTTCCTCGGCAGCTTTATTTTGTCTTTCTAGAAATTCTTTCTTCTTTTGAGCAAGGATTTCTTGGGTTTTTCGCTGCTGCTCATCATTCGCAGAAGCATTGTTTGAATTGTCCTCAGTGGTTTTAACGGTAGTAGCGGTTTTGGAAGTAGTAGCTTTTTCAACTTTTTGAACATCTTCCTGGGCTTGGGCCATCAACGAGGTAAAAGCAATGGCACAAAAAGTAATCATGAGTTTTTTCATAGTGTAGCTTATCAAGTATTGTTTCAAATGTAGTAATAATATTTTATTCATTCTTCAACCAAGGAACTTTAATTGTCTTTCTTCAGTTTTGCCATGCCCTTTCCCCGTTTTTCCAGTTTCTTGCGATTTTCTTCCATTGCTTTCAACCTTGCTTGTTCCTGTTCTTCCAGCATTTTTTTCTCAGCTTCTGCTTTGGCTTTTTCAGCTTCAATGGAGGCTTTTAATGCTTCTTCTTGTCTTTGCTTTTCAGCAGCGATAAGTGCCTCGTTTTCTTCATCAATAGTCACTTCATCTGTTACTACTTCTTTTTCTGCATCGGTTTGCACGGCTTCATTGAATTCTTGGTTTTCTTCTTCATTCCCGGCCACTTGCACCGTACCTTTTTCTTTTTCGGTTTCCTTGATTTCTTTTACGATCACCTGGCTTCCTTCTTTAGTGATGATTTTTTTTACTGTGGTTTCTTCTTTTACGATTTTATTTTCCTGAGCTCGAACTGAAAAAAACAACAGCAGCGAGGCGAACATAAGGATGATTTTAACTGTTTTCATTTGAATGGTATTTAGCAGAAATAAAAATACGTTTAATTCTTCAGCTTTTGAGAAAAGGAAAGGTAAAAATGCGCCATCTTTCCTTAAAAATGTATATTTGCGCCTTCAAAAATAAACCCATTAAGTACCATGAAAGCAGGAATTGTAGGTTTGCCCAATGTAGGAAAATCGACCCTCTTCAATTGTTTGTCCAACGCCAAGGCACAAAGTGCCAACTTTCCGTTTTGTACCATTGAACCTAATATTGGGGTGGTGAACGTGCCCGATCCCCGCTTGTTGAAGTTGGAAGAATTGGTGCAGCCAGAGCGGGTAGTGCCTGCCACGGTAGAAATTGTAGACATAGCTGGATTGGTGAAAGGAGCCAGTAAAGGTGAAGGGTTGGGAAACCAATTTTTGGGAAACATTCGCGAGACCGATGCCATTCTTCATGTGCTCCGTTGTTTTGACAATGATAATATTGTGCATGTGGATGGAAGCATTGACCCAATTCGTGACAAGGAAACCATCGATATTGAGCTACAACTGAAAGACCTTGAAACGGTTGATAAAAAATTGGAAAAGGTGTCCAGGGCTGCCAGAACTGGAAATAAAGAAGCACAGAAAGAACAACAAGCCCTTGAAAAAGTGAAAAAAGGATTGGAAGCGGGAATTTCGGTGCGGGCTATTGACTTGTCTGATGCCGAAAGGGAGGAGTTCATAAAACCGGTACAATTTATTACCGATAAACCTGTGATGTATGTATGTAATGTTGATGAGGGTTCGGCAGCAACGGGTAATGCCTATGTTGGAAAAGTGAAAGCAGCGGTGGCTTCCGAAAATGCCGAAGTATTGGTATTGGCCGTAGGAACCGAAGCCGATATCACCGAGTTGGAAACCTATGAAGAGCGACAGTTATTTTTGGAGGATTTAGGGCTCGAGGAAGCGGGCTCTGCAAAGCTCATCCGTGGGGCCTACAAACTTTTAAATTTACAAACCTATTTTACCGCTGGGGTAAAGGAAGTGCGTGCATGGACCATCCCCGTGGGAGCTACAGCACCACAAGCAGCGGGGGTTATTCATACCGATTTTGAAAAAGGGTTTATCCGTGCCGAAGTCATTAAATACCAAGACTATGTGATCATACGGAGTGAAGCCAAGGTGCGTGAAGCTGGAAAATTAGGTGTGGAAGGGAAGGAATACATTGTGCAAGACGGCGACGTCATGCACTTTCGATTCAATGTATAAAAAAGCGGCATTCAAGCCGCTTTTTTTATGTGGAAAAATTGTTTACAATTCCTTGAAACTATTGGCCATGTATTCGAAGGTACTTTTGTATTTGTCCTCATTACTGCTCAAGGTCCATTCCATCATCATGTAAAGGGTCTCCTTTCCTTCAATAAAGGTCATGAGGTAAAAGATATCAAAATCGATACCGGGCACCTTTCCGACCATTTCCTGTTGGTAGGCTTCCAGACCATTAATGGTCATTTTTTGGGCCCTTCCCTGGCTTTTTATGGTTAATCCTTCAGTGAAATAATTCATCTGCGTGATTTGGTAGTTTTCGGCAGGGGATTTGCTCTCATCATATTCATTCATTTCCGTAAAGGTATCAATAAAGTCCTGCTTGGGCTCATCAATGACCGCTATGTAGGTTTCTTTATAGATATTCTGAAATTGTAAGGAAGCATCGGTATTTAAATCCTTGGTGGATTTCATGTATTCTGGAATTTGCATTTCATATAGACCTGCAACAGTTTCCGTTTTAAATTCGGAAGGATCCATTTCTTTACTGTCTTTGCTTTTTTCACCGTTCCCAAGACAGGCAGTAAGCGATAGGGTTACCAAAAATAAAAGGGTAGGATAGTAGATTTTTTTCATTGTAAAAAGGTTAGCTGTTTTAACGTTTTCAAGATACATATTTCCGAAAACATAAAAAAACGAAAACCCTAGATTTCTTAACAAAATCAAGCTTTTTTTGTTAATTACTTTAGTGGGTTTCGGTTTCTATTTTTATACTGAAATTTTATATTAGCGAACACAGAATCTACTTATGGCCGAAACACAATACACCGAGGATAACATTCGCTCACTCGACTGGAAGGAGCATATTCGTATGCGTCCGGGGATGTATATTGGGAAGTTAGGAGATGGTTCCTCGCCCGATGATGGGATTTATATTTTGTTGAAGGAGGTCATCGACAACTGTATTGATGAGTTTGTGATGGGCGCTGGAAAAACCATTGAAATCCGTATCAAGGACAAAGAAGTGAAGGTGCGTGATTACGGTCGTGGCATTCCCTTGGGAAAGGTAGTGGATGTGGTTTCCAAAATGAACACGGGTGGGAAATATGACAGCCGCGCCTTTAAAAAATCGGTAGGATTAAACGGGGTAGGAACCAAGGCTGTTAATGCACTCTCTTCTTTTTTCAAGGTAGAATCGGTTCGCGATAATCAGCTCAAAGCAGCCGAATTTGCAAAGGGAGACCTTACCCTTGACGCAGCGGTGGAAGAAACCACCAAGCGAAAAGGAACTAAAGTGACTTTTGTTCCCGATGACGAAATTTTTAAGCATTATAAGTTCCGGACGGAATATGTGGCAAAAATGCTTAAGAACTACGTCTACCTTAACCCAGGATTGACCATCGATTTTAATGGGGAAAAGTACTATTCTGAACATGGTTTAAAAGATCTGCTTGAGGACAATATGTCACAAGAGGATAGGGTCTATCCTATTATTCACCTTCGGGGAGACGATATTGAAATTGCACTTACCCACAGCAAAACACAGTATAGTGAGGAGTACCACAGCTTTGTGAATGGACAAAATACCACTCAAGGAGGGACGCATTTAAACGCTTTTAGGGAAGCGGTAGTAAAAACCATTCGTGAGTTCTTCGGAAAAAATTACGAAGCTAGTGATGTGCGCAAGTCCATTGTTTCTGCCATTAGCGTAAAAGTGATGGAGCCTGTGTTTGAAAGTCAGACCAAGACAAAACTGGGTTCTACCGATATGGGAGGGGATCTGCCCACGGTGCGAACGTTTGTCAATGATTTTATCAAAACCCAACTGGATAATTTCCTGCATAAGAATCCCGATACGGCCGAACAGCTACAACGAAAGATTATGCAGGCAGAGCGTGAACGAAAGGAACTTTCAGGCATCAGGAAGCTAGCGAAGGACCGTGCCAAAAAAGCCAATCTGCACAACCGAAAACTACGTGATTGCAGGGTGCATTTGGGGGATCTTAAAAACGAACGGAATTTGGAATCTACTTTGTTTATTACCGAAGGGGATTCGGCCAGTGGGAGCATTACCAAAAGCCGCGATGTGAACACCCAAGCGGTTTTTAGCTTAAAGGGCAAACCGTTGAACAGTTATGGTTTGACCAAAAAAATCGTGTATGAAAACGAAGAATTTAACCTGCTGCAGGCTGCTTTGAATATCGAAGAGTCGATGGAGGACCTTCGGTACAATAATATTGTGATTGCCACCGATGCCGATGTGGACGGAATGCACATTCGATTGCTACTTATTACTTTTTTCCTTCAGTTTTTTCCCGAATTGATCAAGGAAGGACATTTATATATCTTGCAAACGCCTCTTTTTCGTGTACGAAACAAGAAGGAAACCATTTACTGCTATTCCGAAGAAGAACGTATCCATGCCATAGAAAAACTGAAGCCCAAGCCTGAAATTACGCGATTTAAAGGACTTGGTGAGATTTCTCCAGACGAGTTCAAGCACTTTATTGGGGACAACATTCGGTTGGAACCCGTCATGCTGGATAAGGCCATGAGCATTGAGGAACTCCTTAGTTTTTACATGGGAAAAAATACCCCAGACCGGCAAGAATTTATTATCAATAATCTAAAAGTAGAATTAGATAAAGTAGAGGAGTAGGTTTATGAGCGACGAACCATTGCAAAACGAAGATGAGAAACACCTCCCCGATTATGCGGGGGAACACGAAGATACCTCAGGGGATACCATTACCAAAGTAACGGGCATGTATCGTGACTGGTTTTTGGACTATGCCAGTTATGTTATTTTGGAACGTGCCGTCCCGGCTATTGAAGATGGTTTTAAGCCGGTTCAGCGGCGTATCATGCATTCCATGAAGGAGTTGGACGATGGCCGTTACAACAAGGTGGCCAATATTGTAGGACATACCATGCAGTACCATCCCCATGGAGATGCCAGCATTGGGGATGCCATGGTACAGGTGGGACAAAAGGATTTGCTCATCGATACCCAAGGAAACTGGGGCAACATTTACACGGGCGATAGCGCGGCGGCTCCCCGATATATTGAAGCACGCCTGTCTAAATTTGCCTTGGATGTGGTGTATAACCCAAAAATTACCGAGTGGCAGGCTTCTTACGATGGTAGGAAAAAGGAACCCATTAACCTGCCGGTGATGTTTCCTTTACTACTGGCACAGGGTGCCGAAGGGATTGCCGTAGGGCTTTCCACCAAAATCCTTCCGCATAATTTTCTGGAATTGATAGATGCTTCCATTAAGCATTTGGAAGGAAAAAAATTCAAATTGTTCCCCGATTTTCCCACGGGGGGCATTATGGATGCCACTCATTATAATGACGGCTTGCGAGGGGGAAAAATCCGAAGCAGGGCTTCCATTAGCCAGCTAGACAAGAGCACGTTGGTCATTACCGAAATACCGTTTGGGACCAATACTACCACCCTTATCGATTCCATTTTAAAAGCGAATGATAAAGGAAAGATAAAAATCAAGAAGATTGAAGACAATACGGCGGCAGAGGTGGAAATATTGATTCATTTGCCCCCTGGGATTTCACCCGATAAAACCATTGATGCCCTATATGCCTTCACCAGTTGTGAAACCTCCATTTCGCCCTTGGGTTGCGTTATTGAAGACAATAGGCCACTTTTTATTGGAGTTTCGGAAATGTTGCGGCGTTCCACCGAAAGGACGGTTCAATTGCTGAAAAGCGAGCTCGAAATCCAGTTGGACGAACTGGAAGAGCAGTGGCATTTTGCTTCCTTGGAGCGAATTTTTATTGAAAACCGAATTTACCGTGATATTGAAGAAGAAGAAACTTGGGAAGGGGTTATTGCGGCCATCGACAAAGGATTGCAGCCGCATATCAAGCATTTGAAACGAGCCATTACCGAGGAGGACATTGTTCGGCTTACCGAAATCCGTATTAAGCGTATTTCAAAATTTGACATTGATAAAGCTCAGCAAAAGATTGACTCATTGGAAGATAGCATCGCACAGGTAAAGCATCACTTAGAGCACTTGATTGTCTATGCGATTGACTATTTCAAACGATTGAAAAAAGACTACGGAGCTGGAAAGGAACGCAAAACCGAAATCAGGATTTTCGATGATATCGAGGCTACAAAAGTGGTTATTCGAAACACAAAATTGTACGTCAATAGGGAAGAAGGCTTTATTGGCACCAGCATGCGCCGTGATGAATACGTCACCGATTGTAGTGATATTGATGATATTATCGTTTTCACTGAAGATGGCAAAATGATGGTCACCAAAGTAAGCGACAAAACCTTTGTGGGCAAAGGGATTATTCATGTGGCAGTCTTCAAGAAAAAGGATAAGCGCACTATTTACAATATGATTTACAAAGATGGAACCCGCGGCGCCACCTATGTTAAACGATTTGCCGTGACCGGTATTACCCGCGATAGGGAGTACGACCTTACGGCTGGCAGTGCTGGTTCCAAAGTTTTGTATTTTACCGCAAACCCCAATGGGGAAGCAGAAGTGGTCACTGTGCTACTTCGGCAAGCCGGAAGCATTAAAAAGCTCAAGTGGGATCTTGATTTTGCCGATATCTTGGTGAAGGGAAGGGATTCCAAAGGGAATATCGTGACCAAATATTCGGTGAAGCGTATTGAATTGAAAGAAAAAGGACTTTCTACCCTAAAGCCTCGTAAAATTTGGTTCGATGATACGGTGCAACGGCTTAATGTAGACGGCAGGGGTGAACTTTTGGGTGAATTTACCAGTGAAGATCGATTGCTCATCATTAAACAGAATGGGATAGCCAAAACGGCAATTCCAGAGCTCACCATGCATTTTGATGATGATATGATCGTTTTGGAAAAATGGGAACCCAAAAAGCCCATTTCGGTGATTTATTGGGAAGGCGAAAAAGAATTATTTTATGTAAAACGATTTGTTGTAGAAACTCCCGATAAAGAAGAAACCATCATTACCGAACACCCCAAATCATACTTGGAAAAAGTCTTTACCGATTACCGCCCTATGGCCGAGGTGGTATTTGTAAAAGATCGAGGTAAGGACCGAAAGGAAAACCTAGAGGTGAACTTAGAGGAGTTCATTGCCATCAAAGGCATTACCGCTATGGGGAACCAATTGACCAAAGAAAAGGTACTGGAAATCAACCCAATGGAATCGTTGCCATACACACCCCCAGAGCCCGTAAAAGCCGAAGAAATGGAGGTAGTGGACGAAGAGGACATTAGCGATGATGAAACCGAGGAAATTTCAGAAAACAGTGAAGAGGCAGGCCCTTCCGAAGAAGACATTGTCCCTCCACCCATAGATGAGGAAGGACAGACTAGTTTGTTTTAGAGGAAGCGGCAAAAAGCATTTCATTCTCTGCCACAAATGCCTCAATCACCTTGAAAAAATTCAAAATATCTTCTTTTTCATTTTGCGCGTTTATAGTTACCAAACGGATAAATTCTTCACTGTTGAAAGTGCCATATCCCACCAAGAGTTTGGATTTTTCATACAATTGGGTACAAAGCTCCCTTGCGGCAATACCTTTGTAGTTAAAACAAACCGAAATGGAATCTTCAAAACTGTAAAGCGAATAGTCTGGGTGATTTTCAATATACTTTCGGGCCACTTCGGCCAATTCAAACTGCTTGTTTACAATGGTCTCAAGTCCTTGGGTGCCTACACTTTTCCAAAGGGCCCAGAACTTTAGTGCATCATTGCGTCTTCCGCATTGTAGTGAAGTCTTTCCTGGGTTGAATTCGTCTTCATCGGTTTGGTAAAGGTAATCGGCTTCATTGGAAAACGATTGGTACAAGTACTTTTTGTCCTTCACTTGAAGCAAGGAACAGGTAAGGGGGGTGCCAATCATTTTATGTGCATTGAAGCTAAAAGAGTCAACCTCTTCAACCCCTTTTATCAAATGACGGTATTGTTGACTAAAAAGCACCGAACCACAATAGGCACCATCCACATGAAACCAAATGTCATGTCTCTTACAGATTTCTGCAATGGGAACTAAATCGTCGAAAGCTCCCAGGACAGTGGTACCGGCTGTAGCATTCACCATGGTAGGTAAGCACCCATTTTTTAAATCCTGTTCGATGGCTTCTGTCAATTTGGGCACAATCATCCTTCCTTTTTCATCTACTGGGATATAGCGTACTTGTTCCCTCCCAATTCCCGAAAAAGAGGCATTTTTTGGAATACTGTAATGCGATTCGGTCGAGGTGTACACCGTCATTTTCAGTAAAATTCCTTTTTCCTTGGCTTCCTTGTTTTTGAAATCACGCGCCATTAACATCGCCATGAAATTGGTCATAGACCCTCCAGCGGCAATAGTCCCACCACTATTTTTGACCCACCCCAGAAGCGAATTCACTTTTTCGATAATAACTTTTTCAACCCCTACTTGGGGTCCTGCTGCTTTATAGGTGTACATGCTGTTGTTAAGCAAAACCGCTAAAAGATCACCAAGAATGGCTTTTTCGTTTCTTCCTCCAAACAATTGATTGAAAAATGCTTGGGTGGCCGTTTTTGGGGTGGCAATGACCAATTCTTTAAGGGAATTCACAAAATCCTCTTCCAGAATGGGTTGGTCCTGTAATGAAATGTCCAACTTCTCGAACAAATCCTTTGAGGGAATGAAGGATGCAACAGGGTTGTTTTTTTCCTCCTGAAGGAGTAGTGTTGCAATTTCTTGGAAAAGGGACAGGGTATGTTGCATAAAAATTCAATTGTGACCATCCAAAAATAAAAAAGTCACGTACATGATGAATATGAAAGTTTTTTTTCAATTTTTGTAAAACTAACCTTTATTCCGTTAAAAGAAAAAAGTAAGATAGCTAACTTATGCATTTTATAACCACTCTTGATGAATTGCTGCAAGTTTTAGATCAAACCGAAACGAGTGATTTTCCCAAGGTCATGAAATCACTTCGGTTGCACGCTTCGGAACTAAAGGACTATCAAAGCTGGAAATCCATTGGGTATTCTAGAAATTGCATCAAGCGAACTCCCCGGTTTGAATTGGTGCTCTTGTGTTGGAATGCTGGTGATGCAACACCCATTCACGATCACGACGGTCAAAAATGCTGGGTTTATCAAGTGAAGGGTAGCATAAACGAAAAACGGTATCAAAAAGAAGATAATCATATCATTGAGACTTCCTGTAACCCACTTCATCCCGGAAAATTGACGTATATGGATGATCGAATGGGGTATCACTCATTGGCAAATGACAGTAGTGATAAAGCCATGACACTTCATTTTTACATGTCTCCTATTGATTCTTGTGGGTATTATTGCGAGGAAGAGAAAGTTTTTAAAAGGAAAACCCTCACATATGATACCTTTCTCTCAGAAAAAGAACTAGCTAATCAACCTTAGTGGCAGTCCCTGTTTTCTTTTTGGATTGTCCTACGATATTAAAATCGAAGGTGTATTGATTTCCATCCGTATTTAAAATCCTCATGTGTACGGCCTTTTGTTCGGCACTATTTTTTGGATGTAGTTTTTTGACAATGTATTCGCAATCATTAATCCAGCGAATAGAGGAGGTGTCTGCCTTCCCTCGGAAGTAGTCAATTTCCAATGAATCATTTCTCACAAAAGTGGTGGTTTCCATTTTTGTGCCCACCATAGCTTCAAAACGAAAGGTGCCCGTTTTAAAATGGGAACAATCCTTTTGAGGCTGCTGACAAGAGATAAATGGCAAAAGACTTATCACAGATAAAAACCTGAGCATGTTTTGGAATTTTCACAAAGGTAAAAAAGGAATCATATTATTCATATGATTTAAAACTTCCATCCTTAAAGAAAATAATGATTCGCTCAATGGATTCATTTTTGGATGTGTCTTTTGCGATAGAATGTATCTCATGAATAGGTAAATCAATTTTTGGAATTTCGGCGGAAGGTTCTTCTGGCGCAACTATCCTTTTTTCATCGGGTTTTAGGGTAGAGGGGAAAGTACCTTTTCCGTTGAGTAACCAATACAATTCCACTTCAGGAAATTTTTGCAATACCTTCATGATAAATTCTAAACTGGGTTTATTCCTACCAGAAAGTAAATGTGAAATCGTGGAACGGTTAAAGTCAATAGCATCGGAAAATGCGGTGGCAGACAACCCGTAAAAATCGAGGATTTTTTGAAGTCTTTTTACCAAATTCCACGCTGTTTACCATTGTAAATTTATTTTCACAAGCAAATACTTTACAAATGTAACCATTGTATTGAAATACGGCAATAGTTGACCTTATTCTTAAGTCGTATTATTAAATATAAATATCAAATAATTATATTCATTATTTGATATTTAATATTTTAAATATAAAATATAAAATTCGTTAAAGTCTGTAAACTATTGAAAAGCCAACGATCACTAAATTGTTTACAATTGTCAGCAAATAATATCATTTACTTCGTTTACAATTGTAAACATAGCTTTGTTTAACTTTGTCAACATGATAGATTTCATCTCGCTTTCCCAACTATATATAAATCACTTTGAACGACGTTTAAAAGGCAGGTATATTTGCTTAAAACATATCGATCCCATTCTTTTCGATTATGAAAAAATTGATTGGGTTGAAGTGTCAGGTTCCTCAGAAAAGGGAAAAAAAATCCCGCTGATTAAAATTGGAAATGGCCCTAAAAAAGTGTTGGCTTGGTCCCAGATGCATGGCAATGAATCGACCACCACCAAGGCACTTTTTGACCTTTTTGCTTTTTTGGCCCAAAAAGAGGTGTTTCAAGATGAGATTGCTACCTTTTTTTCAACCTTTACAATTTTTGCAATTCCGATATTGAATCCGATGGAGCGGCGCTTTATACACGAGAAAATGCGAATAGCATAGATTTAAATCAGGCGCAAAAGGACCAATCCAGAAGGAGGTAGGGTACTGAGGAGCTTTTAAGAATTTCAAGCCGACTTGTGTTTGAATTTACACGATCAGCACTATGTATAGTCTGCCCGAACAAAAGCCAGCTACTATTTCTTTTTAGCGCCAGCGGCGAACAGAGAAAGGTTGCTTGCAGATCTCGAAAGAATTGCAATACAACATATTGCAAAGATAAACTCCCCTTTTTTTACAAACAATCATTCCTGGCGAGGTGGGCCGCTATGACGACTCCTTTAATGAAAACTGTGTTGGGATCGGTTTTACAAATGGTGCCCACTATTTTTTATTTGAGGTAGGGCATTTTAAAAGGGGATTATGAGAGGAAAAGACGCGTGAGATGGTATTTTATGCTTTTTTAGCCCTTTTTGAATTTCTGGATATTGAGTGGCCCTGAAATAGTAGGGGATTATTTTGCAATCCCTAGAAAACAGAAGGACTTTAGGGATGTCATTATCCGGATGTAATGGTGAAGAGGATCTTACGAGCATTGTCATTCAATTTGAAGAGCATTTGGAAGGAGGAAAGTGGGTTTTGTTCGGTGGTTGAAATCATAGAAAAAAAAAGCGCTAAATATGGGCATCAAATCGATTGTAAAGGAAAAGGAGTTTAATAAATTCTCACGAAAACGTTTTCGTTAATGAGAAAATCTCAACAATTTATCTTAAATCTTCAAGCATTATTTTGTAAAAATTAGAGGTTTTTATTGTTATTTGCGATAGCTTAACAAACCTAGATATGGCAAAGTTTAAACTAGACGAAACCGATCACCAAAATTCTTGATATGCTTATTGAGAATACCCGTACCCCTTTTACGGATATTGCAAAAAACTTCAAATTTCTGCAATTGCAAGTGCATGTTCGTGTAAAGAAAATGGAAGACTCCGGGGATCATCATGGGGTCGTCCCTTACACTGGATTATCAAAAATTAGGGTACGCTTTTATTGCTTATGTGGGTGTGTTTCACCAAAAGACTTCACAAACCAGTTTGTCATGGGGCGCATAAACGAAATTCCTTTTGTTACACGTAGCCACGTTACCACGGGAAAATTCAATATTTTCTGTAAAATTAGGGCAAAGGATACGAGTCATGCCAAAGAAATTATTTACCGTATTGATGATATTGAGGGTTACGCGAACCGAAACCATGATTTCTCTGGGAGGCATCAACGATAAAAAGCGCACGATGCGTACAATTCAAGGAAATTTAAATGAGCATCGTTATTCCTAAAGAAGAATACGCCTCCTTTACGAAGGGTATGTTTCAAAATCCACCGGTGTAGCGCTTATACCAAGTTTGGAAGAGGGTAGTATCAAATTACGTGCTTTTTTAAAGAGTTTCCCATGAGAAATTAGAGTTTCGGTATGAAGCTGGTGGACTTCAAAGAATCCTATTACACCTAGTTGATTCTGAAAGAAGGTTTGCATACAGGGCATTGTTTTACGTTCTGCCCATTCTGAAATTAAAGGGTTTGATCAAGATGAGTTTGTTGAAAATAGTGCAGTAATGATAGGAACTTGCCATCACTACTCGAAGAGTACGAGCATGTTCGAAAGGCGACGATTTGTTTGTTTTCTTTTTCAGAAAGAGGATTTAATAAAAAGGGGTAAGGCAAATAATAGTATGGTTTCTGTACGGGCCTTAGGAAAGATTATTTCAGGACATGAAATACATCACTTGGAAATACTCAAGGAACGATATTTTTAATCTTCGTCATCCTCGTCGTCTTCGCCTTCAAAATCCCCTTCATCCTCTTCTTCATCGTCATCGTCATCGTCAAAATCTTCTTCATCACCCTCCTCTTCTTCAAGATCCATTTTCTTTTTACTTGATTCCTTAGTGCCGTCTTGTTCATCATCTAAATCTAAATCGGTATCGAGTGCTTCCTTGTCTGGTAACTCGCTAATGGGTTCATTAAATTCTGCTTCGTTGTAGTCGTCTTCATCAAAATTGGCCATCGAAACTTCCAATCGTGCACTCACTTTTACCAAATACACTGTGTCTTCGGTTTTTACTTCAACACAGTCTACCCATTCATTTTTGGCATTTTTAAAGGAAATAATGTGATTGTCATCATACCCATCGGGGTATTTTTCTACCAGTAGGGATAGAATTTCGGGAGTTAATTTTTTGTAATCGACAATAATGCGTCTCATAGTTTTGGGGTGGTTGGTATGATTTCAAATATAAAACAAGTTTTTATTCAGCCATAGAATTTTGATAAAATTTGAAGGCATCCATTATAAGGTCGTTTTTCACCGTACAATTCACTTTTGGGTGGCCAATTTCGTTTAAAAGGACAAATTGCACAATACCGTGGGTATTCTTTTTATCGAAAATTAACAATTTGATAATCTCCTGGATCTCCAATTCGGAAAAGGATACTTTTGGAAAAAGACGGAGTATTTGCGTGGAAATACGTTTTAGTTTTTCCTTCGGAAAGGATAACATTTCTGACGATAGATAAGTGGCAAGAATCATTCCTACGGCAATGGCCTCACCATGTAGTAGGCTTTTTCTTATAGGATTCTGAAGGAAATAGGATTCTATGGCATGTCCTAGTGTGTGACCATAGTTGAGGGTCTTACGGAGTCCATTTTCAAAGGGGTCCTCCGTGACTATTTGATTTTTGATTTGAATAGATTCCCAAATAAGCCTTTCGGCTTCCATTGCATTTTCAATAGAAAACCCGAAGGATTCCCATAGATATTCTTCCGAATGAATGAGCCCATGCTTAATCATTTCGGCCATCCCGGAACGCAAGTGTTCTTGTGGCAACGTATTTAAAAATTGAGTATCTATTAAAACCATTTCGGGCTCTTTAATTATCCCAATCTGGTTTTTGAGATTTCCCAAATCAACCCCGTTTTTTCCGCCAACCGATGCGTCTACCATGGCCAAAAGTGAAGTGGGGATATTAATAAACGAAATTCCCCTTTGATAAGTACAGGCAACAAATCCACCTAAATCGGTTACCACGCCTCCCCCTAAATTGATGAGTAGGCTTTTTCGGTCGGCCCCAAGGCGCGAAAGATCTTCCCAAACCTTTTCGCACGTGGCAATATTTTTATGAGTCTCCCCGTGAAGGATTGTGAGAACTTCTTTGTTCAGAATCTTTGTTTGCGCTTCAAAATAAGGAAGACAATATTTTTGGGTTTCCGTATCGGTGAGCACAAAAATTTTTGAGGGATTTACTTTCCCAATTTGGTCATTAAAATAACGCCAGCTACCATCATTGCATATAATGGTACTCTCTTCGCGAATTATTTTTTTTGAAGACATAAAACAGCTTTGGTTATGTGATTTCAAATCTAATTATATTTGTGGTTAAATTCCCAATGATGACAACAAAACGTTTATTTGACAATACAGAAATTGCCTTTAAGCTTAAAAGTGATGCACAACTGGAAAGAGCTTATTTTTTGTTTAAAATGATTGCCAATGAACCATTGGTAAAGATAGGCACCGCTGTAACCAAGTTTGCTTTGAATGTTCATTTGCCAGTAGAAGGATTGATACGTTCTACGGTATTTGATCATTTTTGCGGGGGTGTAAACGAACAGGATTGCATGCCGGTTGTGGATAGTTTGATGGAGGCAAATGTTCACTCTGTGTTGGATTTTTCGGTGGAAGGGAAGGAGGAAGCAGCCCAATTTGATGCTACCATGGAAAAGGTGCTGGAATTAACTCGTTTTGCCGAAAAAAAACCGGCCATGCCCTTCTCGGTATTTAAACCTACAGGGCTTGGGAAATTTAAAATTTGGCAGAAAGTAAGTGAGAACAAGTCTTTGAACGAAGCTGAATCGTTGGAGTGGAACAGAATAAAGGAGCGCTACGAAATGATTTGTCGTGAGGCTCATGATAAAAATATCCAACTGCTTATCGATGCTGAAGAAACTTGGATGCAAGGTGCAGCCGATGACCTTTGTGAGCAAATGATGGAAAAGTACAATAAAGAAAAAGCGGTGGTTTTTAATACCCTTCAATGCTATCGCTGGGATCGTTTGGATTATTTAAAAGAAATTCACCAAAGGGCCAAAACAAAAGGATACAAGCTCGGTTTTAAAATTGTTAGAGGAGCTTATATGGAAAAAGAAAACGACCGGGCAGAAGAAATGGGCTATCCTACTCCCATATGTGCAAATAAGCCGGCAACCGATATTCATTTCAATCAAGTAGTGGAATATATCCTACATAATATTGAAGGTATTTCCCTCTTTTTGGGTTCACATAATGAGGACAGTAGTTATTTGGCAATGGAGTTAATGGAGCAATTAGGGATTGAAAAAAATGATCCTAGGGTTTGGTTTGGTCAATTATACGGAATGAGTGATCACATTAGTTACAATCTTGCAGAAGCAGGATACAATGTAGCCAAGTACATTCCTTTTGGGCCGGTAAAGGATGTGATGCCCTATTTAATTAGGAGGGCAGAGGAAAACACCTCGGTGGCAGGACAAACAAATAGGGAATTGGAGTTGTTAAAAAGAGAGCGGAACAGAAGGGGATTGTGAATGGCCCTTTAAAAGCACATTCTCTATTCCGCTCATAAAAATTTAAACCAGCCCCAACTTGTTGATAACTCCCCAGTTAATCTTTAGACAGTTTATAGGAGCTGGTTTTTTCTTTTTTGGGAAGAGACCTTCCCTTTTTGCAATTGATTTTAACTGCGATTTTCCAAACATTATTTAACTAAACCGAGGTAAAATTCTTGATTTCAAAATTTGGAAGCAAGAGGATATCGTAACAATTCAACAATTGCGGGCTGATAATTCTTGAATTGTAAGTAGGGTTTTAAAATTATACTCCTGATTTACAATGCATTTCATTTTTTAAAAATCTATATCGCTTAAATTCGTTAAAAGATTGGTTAATTTTCAGCCTTAAAGGGAGATGATTTTATGAGACCTATATGTTTTTTTCTATTGTTTTTTCTTTGGACCAGCCATGATGGGTTTGGCCAAGCGGTTTTACGTCAATCACTTGAAGGACTTCAAGATGAGGAGCTTCTTGATCTTTTTAATAAATATGATGGAGATTCTATTTCACAAGAAGTTATTGCAAGAACCTATCTCAATAGAGCCATTAAAACTAATGACACCATAAAAATTGCCCGAGGGTATGATCGTTTGGCACGTGCATTTTCTCCAAAAACCAATATTAAATATGCGGATAGTTTGATTGAATATTCAAAGGATTGGAAGCATATTACTTATCCGGGACTGGGATATATTTTAAAAGCTACCAGCTATTCACATCAGAGTAATTTTAAAAATGCAATTCTAAATTATATAATTGCTGATTCATTGGCAAAAGAGCATAACAATCTTGTTTTTCGAGAATATGTTTTGGGGTCATTAAGCAGAGAATACATTTTTAACGGAAACTCTAAAAAAGCAATAGAACTCCAGAAAAAAAGACACGACCTTATACTAAGTCCATCGTATATTAAATCATTAACAAAATCAACTAGGGGTGAGAAAAAAGATTTTTCTGATCAAATATATAAAGAAATGAAAATGGTTTCTCTTGAAAATTTTGCAGTTTGTTACTTGTTTGATAATAAAGTGGATTCAACGTTATTTTACCTTGACCTTCTTAATATTGAGCTAAATTCATATTCTGGATATCTAAAAGAAAAAATTAATTTAAGAAAACTTGACATTGAAATGGAAATTCAATACAAAATCGGGAATTATAATTTAGTTTTTAAAATAGGAGATTCAATATTAAGTCTAGGAAATAAAAAAATAAAATTACATTATTTTAAAAATGTTAATTTATTTAAGGGTTTGGCATCATTGAAAACGAACAATATTAATGCCGCTGAAAAATATTTGCTTGTTTCCGATTCTATATTTGATGTTAGGAATGATGTATCTATTATGAGCTACGATTTTTTATTATTTGATTCTTTACTAGAAGTTTATAAAAAAAAGAAAGATTTAAATAAACAGATAAAGTATCTTGATAAATTAATTTATTTGGACAGTCTGGCATTAAATAGAAACACATTCTTTTTGTCTGAAATAATGAATAAATACGAAACGCCCAAATTATTGGCCGAAAAAGAGCAGGCCATTGCAAAACTTAGGCAAACCAATAAACAATCCAATATATTTTTAATAATCGTATTTATGGTATCTATTGCCATTTCTGGGCTCGCAATTTATTTTTATCATAGGCAAGCTTTATTTAAAAAACGTTTTAGAGCATTGGTTGTTATCCAGGAAGGCAATGTAAAAGCAGAAAAAGAAGAAGGAGATTATCTTGCCGGAATTTCAGTAACAATCATTCAGGAAATTCAAAATAAATTGGAAGCTTTTGAAAGCAAGCAGCATTTTTTACAAAAAGAATTGACCCTTCAAAGTTTGGCAAAAAAACTTGATACCAACTCCAATTATCTTTCCCGGATTTTAAATGTGACGAAAGGAAAAAATTTTTCACAATACCTTAATGAACTAAGAATCAATTATGCACTATTGGCCATACGTTATAATCCTGATTTTAGAAAGTACACTATTGAAGCCATAGCAAAGGAGTGCGGTTATAACAATGCAACCACTTTTTCAAGGGTATTTTACAAACAAACGGGGATTTATCCTTCTTACTATATTGAAAACATCCAAAAAATTAATCCCGAAGAAGGCTTAGGGAAGTGATTTTCGCTTTTTTATCGCAATTTTCCACTAAAATTTTCAAATTTTTATTTTCAACCCATCCCTTAATCGCATATAGGTTACAAGAATCCAGTTTAGTGTTACTTTCAGAAAATAGTACATCACCTTTTTTAAGCAGCAACGAGATGGCACTTGTGTCTAACTGATTCATGCGTAGCTGTAAAAGAGCCTCTTCAGAAAATACCCGCTCCTTTTTTCTTATGTTCTTTAGTGTGCGGGCATTGGGCCCTTAGTCACAGGATGTTTTTTTCCCACTTAAAAAGAAAAAAAGAATGAGTATTCCTATGGAAAATCCACCAAAATAATACAAAAAACGCTTGTATAAAGGCACAACTAAAAGATTAGAAGGT
>JAWKMP010000010.1:0-81031 GCA_041392175.1 Flavobacteriaceae bacterium
TCATGACGAGCGCATTGCCGAAAAAATATCGAATACCCTCACCCTTCAACATTATTCGAATGTTTTGGAAATTGGCCCGGGAATGGGAGTGTTAACCAAATATTTGGTGAAAAAACCCATCACATTGGTTGCCATGGACCTAGATAGTGAATCTATTCTTTATCTTACCGAAAAGTATCCCAATAGCAATCTAACCATCGTAGAAGCCGATTTTTTGAAATTCGAGCTAAAAAACCTTTTTGGCGATGCCCCCTTTGCCATTACTGGAAACTTCCCGTACAACATCTCTTCTCAAATTGTGTTCAAAACCCTAGAGTGGCGGCATCAAATTCCTGAATTCACGGGTATGTTCCAAAAAGAAGTGGCCCAGCGAATTTGTGAGAAAAAGGGCAGTAAAACCTACGGGATCCTTTCGGTCTTGGTACAGGCCTTCTATGAAGCCGAATACCTTTTTACGGTAAAACCGGGGGTTTTTAATCCGCCCCCTAAGGTAGACAGCGGTGTTCTGCGGCTCATACGAAAATCGAATTTCACATTGCCGTGCAATGAAATTTTGTTTTTCAAGGTGGTAAAAACAGCCTTTCAGCAACGGCGCAAAACACTTCGTAACAGTTTAAAAACCTTCCAACTTTCCGAAAAACTAAAAGAAGATGCTATCTTTGCCCTTCGACCCGAACAGCTTTCGGTTGAAGATTTCGTAACGCTAACCCAAAAAATGGAGAGCGATGGCATTTCAACTCACCACTGATTTCCTTCAGCAAATTGAGCATCTCATTGCCCAAGAGGATAATCGTGCCCTGCGAGAACTTTTCCACGACTTCCACTTTGCCGATGTAGCAGAAATCTTGGAAGAACTGGATAGCGATGATGCTACCTATATCATCAAGCTGCTGGAAAGTGAGATTACTTCCGAAGCCTTGATGGAAGTAGACGAAGATGTTCGGGAAAAAATCCTTGAGCGACTCTCTCCCAAGGAAATTGCCAAAGAGCTTGCCGAAATGGATACCGATGATGCCGCCGATGTCATCTCGGAACTGGATGAAGACATCCAGCAAAAGGTCATCGACAAAATTGCCGATGAGGAACACGCCGCAGACATTGTGGAACTCCTTAAATATGATGACGATACCGCAGGGGGGCTCATGGCCAAAGAATTGGTCAAGGTAAAGGAAACATGGACCACGGCAGGATGTGTTAGGGAAATGCGCAGACAGGCCAAGAACGTGACTAGGGTACACTCTATTTATGTAGTAGACAAAGAGGGAAAATTAAAGGGACGGCTTTCGTTGAAAGACCTACTCACGGCTCCCGAAAAAGCCCACATAAGCGACATATATATCCCAAAGGTAGATTTTGTGAACGTGCATACCGAAGGTGATGAAGTGGCCCGTATCATGCAGAAATATGATTTGGAAGCCATTCCTGTTGTGGACGATGAGGGTATTTTGGTTGGCAGGGTAACGATTGATGACATTGTAGATTTCATAAAAGACGAAGCCGAAAAGGACTACCAATTGGCCGCAGGTATTTCCAGTGACGTAGAAGCAGATGATAGTATCTTCAAACTTACCAAGGCAAGATTGCCTTGGCTGCTCATTGGGATGTTTGGCGGGTTAGGTGCGGCAAGCATCATTGAACAATTCAATGGCGCCATGGGCGATTTCATTATCCTATTGAGCTTTGTTCCGCTCATTCAAGCTACGGCCGGTAATGTAGGGGTGCAATCCAGTGCCATTGTTGTGCAAGGACTTGCAAACGATAGCATGGATGGAAGTATTTTACATCGCCTCCTGAAAGAATTCGTGCTAGGGCTGGTAAACGGAATTGCCATTGCATTAATAGGGCTTCTGGTAACCCATTTTTTATTCAGAACGCCTTACATTGTTTCAATTACCGTGGGGATTGCTCTTATTACGGTGATTGTGATGGCGGCGTTGATTGGTACGTTTATTCCTATTTTTTTGGACAAAAAAGGGGTTGATCCCGCCGTGGCCACGGGGCCCTTTATTACTACCAGCAATGACCTTTTTGGGATTTTGATTTATTTCCTCATCGCAAAGTTAATTTTAGGTTTTTGAAACCCCAAATCTTCACAAAAGCTATTACCGTATCGCCATCGGCCATCGATGCAAGAAATCACGTTAACAATCTCACCTATCTTGAATGGTGTTTGGATGCTGCCGAAGCCCATTGGGAAAGCAATGCTTCCCTTGCACTGAAGGAAAATTATGTCTGGTACGTTTTAGAACATACCATAATCTATAAGGCCCCGGCTTTTGAAGGCGAAGAATTGAACGTGGAGACTTGGGTAACCACCGCAGAAGGAGCCAGAAGTGAACGCCACTATAAAATTTTTCGCCCCAAAGACCAAAAACTACTGGTGGAGGCCAAAACTCTTTGGTGCTTGCTCGATGCCCATAGCCAAAAGCCCACCAAAATCACCGATGAAATTCGTAATTTGTTTCTAAAATCAGAAGAATGAAGCCGCTAAATGTCTCTCAAAAATTGAGTAAATTTTCTGACCATTGGTCTCCTCATCAAATTGCTATTGTGGATGATATGCAGGTCCTTTTAGCAAAAATAAAAGGCGAATTTGTATGGCATAAACACGATGACGAAGATGAGCTTTTCTATGTTCAAAAAGGAACTCTTGAAATGCACTTTAGGGATGGAATGGAACTTGTAAAAGAAGGGGAAATCATTGTTGTGCCAAAAGGAGTGGAACATTGTCCTAAAACCCAAAATGGAGAAGAAGTACATGTACTCTTATTTGAAAAACTAACCACAAAGCATACGGGAACCACCATTTCAGAAAAAACAAAAACTTCCTACCCAAAAATCTAAGCATGAAAATCCTTCACCTTGATACCAACCATCCTTTATTACTGGAACAATTGACCAAAGCCGGTTTTAAAAACGACGAAGACTATACTTCTTCCAAAGAGGAGGTTGAAAAGAAAATCCATCGGTATGATGGGGTCGTGATTCGTAGCCGCTTCAAAATTGATGCAACATTTCTGGATGCGGCCAAAAACCTTACATTCATTGCCCGTGTAGGGGCTGGTCTGGATAGCATTGATGAGAAATATGCCCGAAAGAAAAAAGTCAAGCTTATTGCCGCTCCCGAGGGCAACCGAAATGCCGTAGGAGAACACACGCTAGCGATGCTTCTCTCCCTTTTTAATCAATTGAATAAAGCCACCCAGGAGGTGAAAGCAGGTATTTGGAACCGCGAAGGAAATAGGGGCGTTGAACTGGATGGAAAAACTGTTGGGATCATTGGGTACGGAAATATGGGCAAAGCCTTTGCCAAAAAACTAAAAGGGTTTAATTGTACGGTGCTTTGCTATGACATAAAAGAGGACGTTGGGAACAAAAATGCCACGCAAGTAAGCCTCCAAACCTTATTTGATATGGCCGATGTGCTAAGCTTGCATACCCCTTGGACCCCACAAACCGATAAAATGGTAAATGCCGAATTCATTTCAAAATTCAAAAAGCCCATTTGGTTTTTGAATACCGCTAGGGGGAAAAGCGTAGTCACCCAAGATCTCGTAGCCGCACTAAAAACTGGAAAAGTTTTAGGCGCCGGACTGGATGTTTTGGAATACGAAAAATCCTCTTTTGAGGCATTGTTTACTTCAGATATGCCCTCAGACTTGAAGGAGCTTATACAAATGGACAATGTAATCCTTACGCCTCACATTGCCGGATGGACATACGAAAGCAAAATACGATTGGCGGAAGTAATTGTGGAAAAAATCATTGAAAAATACAGAAAGAAAAAACGTTGAAAAAGACCGTTATCACTTTTTCCATCATTGCCCTTAGTCTATTGGGGCTCCTGCAAATAAGCACCTACAGTGTAACGGCCGGAGTGACCAAAATAGAGCTAGTTATTGCCATGATCGCATTGGTGTTTTTAGGGATTGGGATATGGATTTCCAAAAAAAAGCCCTCCCAAAATAATACGGTTGAAACAAATATCCCAACCGAAAAAATTACCGAATTGGGATTGAGTGCCCGGGAATATGAAATCCTTCAAAAGATATCGCAAGGATATTCAAACAAGGAAATAGGCGAGCAATTATTTGTTTCGGAAAATACCGTGAAAACACATGTTTCCAATCTATTTCAGAAACTGGAAGCCA
This sequence comes from Flavobacteriaceae bacterium, assembly GCA_041392175.1. Lineage (GTDB taxonomy): Bacteria > Bacteroidota > Bacteroidia > Flavobacteriales > Flavobacteriaceae > Halomarinibacterium. The sequence continues at coordinate 4,152 of JAWKMP010000010.1, forward strand.
AAAGAAGGACACAAGCGGTGCAAAAGGCGAAAGATTTGAATATTCTGCCTTGAGGGCGTTTTTAGTACTAAAGTTGGGGAATTTTGGTACTTTCGTATGAGCCCATTTTTGGGCAATACTGCTAATTTTGGCCCATAGTAAAACTTCAAATATGAAAACAACCGTATTAAAATTTGGTCTTTATGGATTACTTACAGGCTTGGTTTTATTTGCCATTGCCTTTTTATTGCTCCAAAGCATGAGTTACTCAGCCCAAGAGGTACTAGGATATGCCAGTATGCTAGTCTCATTGAGTTTTGTGTTTTTCGGCATCAAACACTTTAGGGATAAGGAAAATGATGGCAAAGTAACTTTCGGGAAGGCATTCTTAGTGGGTTTATTGATTACGATTTTAACAGGGATTGGAGTGGGGATCATGGATTATCTTTATACAACAGTCATTAACCCCGATTTCGCCCAGGAATATTTATCAAAATCCCTGGAAACCATGCAGGCTCAACTTCCTGCAGAACAATTTGAAGCACAAAAAGCCCTCTTGGAACAACAAATGAAAGAATACGGAGGCTCCGGCTTTATGGCCTTTCTCATGTTTGCTACCGTATTTTTTATGGGATTGATCGTTTCGGTTATTTCTTCCCTTATATTACAACGAAAATAAATAGTTATGCAATACAAAGCTGCTACCCCCGAAGAATATATCGCTCAACTCCCTGAAGAGCGAAAAGCTCCCATGGAAAAAATACGGCAAACCATTTTAAAAAACCTGCCCCAAGGCTTTCAGGAAGGAATAGGATATGGTATGATAGGCTATGTGGTCCCCTTTTCCCTCTATCCAGATGGGTACCATTGCACCCCGGAGACACCCTTGCCTTTCATGAGCCTGGCTTCCCAAAAAAACTTTATTGCACTGTACCATATGGGAATGTATTCCAAAAAGGAACTCCTGGATTGGTTTGTTGTCGAATACCCCAAACACTGCAAAACAAAACTGGATATGGGTAAAAGCTGTATCCGATTCAAAAAAATAGAAGATATCCCCTATGAGTTGATTGGTGAGTTAGCCACCAAAATGACCGTTGAAGAATGGATTTCCATTTATGAAGACGCTTTCAAAAACAAAAAGAAATGAAAAAAAGAGTAACCGGAATTGGTGGAATGTTTTTTAAAACAACCGACCCAAAAGCTAGCAAGGAGTGGTACCAGAAACACCTAGGGTTTCCCGTGGATGATTGGGGCTGCACCTTTTGGTGGAAAGACAGTGAGGGCAACAATTGCTCCACCCAATGGAGCCCTTTTTCAAAAGACAGCACGTATTTTGCACCCTCCACCAAAGAGTGTATGTTTAACTATCGCGTAGAAAATTTGGTTGAATTGTTAAAGGTATTAAAAGAAGAAGGCGTGACCATTGTGGGAGAGATGCAAGAGTACGAATATGGCAAATTTGGCTGGATCATGGATAATGACGGCAACAAAATTGAGCTCTGGGAACCCGTTGATACCGCATTCGAATAGGGCAGTTCTATTATTTCCTTCCATTTTAAAAAATAATTACTCTCTAAGGTATTGTTATTTCTATTATTATCGTAATATTGCAATATTATAATTTTTTATGGGAGCCTCTAAAACCGAAATACACACCCAATTTCACCTTGAAATTGCAGAAATAGCAAAAGTACTTTCCCACCCTGCCAGGATTGCCATTTTAGAATACATCAGCAAGCAAAAAGATTGTATTTGTGGTGACATTGTAGACGAAATAGGGCTCTCCCAGCCTACCATTTCGCAACACCTCCAAGTGATTCGAAATGCAGGACTGCTCAAAGGCAACTTTGAAGGCAAACGCCTTTGTTATTGCTTGGATGCCGATCGCTTTAAAGAAATCCAGGAACTACTTACTCAATTTTTTAAAACTACTTCAGCCCAATGTTGTTAATCCTTTAAAACTATGAAAACACACGAATTTTTATCCCTACTGGAAACCCATAAAGACAAATCATTGCTCTTTGAGTATGCACCAGAGCGATGGGTAGGTGCCAATTACCATATTACCGAAGTAAAGCATCTCAAAATCGATTCGGTAGATTGTGGTAGCCGAACTGATGCTTGGAACGAAACCATTGTCCAACTCTGGGAAAGCCCTTCTGAAAAAGACAAAAAAGAATTCATGTCTACCTTTAAAGCCTTAGGAATCCTATCAAAAGTAGGTAGAATGAAGCCCTACGATAGGGAGGCCGAAATAAAGTTTGAATATAGCAACGACCATTTCCATACGGCACAATTGTTTGTAAATCAAGTGAAAATAACGGACAGGAAACTCCACATCCAATTGGCTGTACAAAAAACAGACTGCAAGGCAAAAGAAGCCTGTGGCGTTCCCGAGCCCAAACTTGAACCCGCTGAAGCTTGTTGTTCTCCTGGTAGTGGTTGTTGCTAAGCATGGAAATTGTTCCTCTGCAAAAAGAACACTATCCCGAGGTTGCAAAAATCTATCAAGAAGGCCTCAACACGGGTGTTGCCACTTTTGAAACCCAAGTTCCTACCTGGGAAGTTTGGAACGAGCGTTTTCTCCAGCATGGGCGCTTTGTTGTCCTTGAGGACGGGGAAGTGGCCGCTTGGTGTGCCTTGGGAGCTATCTCCAAACGGTGGGTGTATAGAGGAGTGGCAGAAAACACTATCTATGTAGGACAAAAATTTAGGCATCTTGGGGTAGGAAAAAAATTATTATTAAAGTTAATAGGAGAAGCAGAAGCACAAGGAATTTGGACCCTACAAGCCCGTACTTTTGCTCAAAATCAAGCCAGTATTGCCCTTCACCTTTCGTGCGGTTTCAAATGGGTAGGGCGGAAAGAAAAAATTGGGGAAAGGGACGGTATTTGGCATGATAACATCGAACTGGAATACCGAAGTAAAAAAATACACTATATGAAAAATGTTTTGGTACTGTGCACCGGCAACAGCTGCCGTAGCCAAATGGCTCATGGGTATCTGAAGGAATTCGGAAAAGGAAAAATACAAGTCTTTAGTGCTGGTATAGAAACCCACGGGTTAAATCCTGGGGCTGTTTCCATCATGAAAGAGGATGGTATTGATATTTCCAACCATACCTCAAATCATGTGGATGAATACCAAGGGATCCAGTGGGATTACATCATCACCGTTTGCGACCATGCCTACGAAAACTGTCCCTTTATCCCTGCGCCCAATGCAAAGAGATTGCACCACAATTTTTTTGACCCCTCCAAGGTTTCTGGAACCGAAGAAGAAAAACACACTGCTTTTGAAAGGGCCCGAAACGAAATCAAGGAATATTGTCGTAACTTTATAGAAACCAATCTGTAAGTACGTGGCTTTATTAATCAAGATTTTAATTGGCTTTGTTGCCTTTTTACACCTTTATTTCTTTTATTTTGAAGCATTTGCCTGGACCACCAAAGGACCCAAAATTTTTCGTGGCTTTCCAAAAGACCTCTTTGCAAAAACCAAATCCATGATGGCCAACCAAGGGCTTTATAATGGTTTTTTGGCGGCAGGACTTATTTGGACTTTTTTCATTAAGGACGAAACCTGGAAAACCCATATTTCGGTTTTCTTTTTAAGTTGTGTCATTGTGGCCGGTATTGTAGGGGCTTTTACGGTTTCCAAACGCATCTTTTTTGTACAGGCGGCACCCGCTATTGTTGCAATCGTGCTCATTCTTTTATCCCCTTTTCTATCAAAGGCTTCCATTACAAATACACCTCCAGACACCCTCGAAGCAGGATGGAATGGCCAAAGAGTATGTGAAGTGCTTCAGGAAGATGAAACAATACGCGTATTAAAATGCACCTTTCCTCCGGGGGTAGGACATGAACGCCATGAACATGCGCCTCATTTTGGTTATACACTTAAGGGAAGTACCTTCAAAATCATGGATGATACCGGAACACGTGAGGTAAATGTTCCCTCTGGTTATACTTTTTTCAAGCCCGAACCTTCCGTTCATGAAGTCTTGAACTTAGGTGATAGTACCGCTGTTTTCTTGATTATAGAACCTAAATAAATTACAGATGAAAAAGAACATGGGAACCATCGATCGAGGTTTACGATTTGTCATTGCTATTATTATAGTAACCCTATATTTTACGGGGACCCTCAACGGCATATGGGCCATTGTTTTATTGGTTTTTGCTGTAGCAACTACCTTCACAGGGGTAAGTGGTTATTGCCCCTTATACCCTATTTTTGGGTGGAATACCTGTAAGAGGAAAGAGGAAAAATAGTTACTCCTCTTCGTTTTTGGAAAGGTATTTTCGTTCCAGCTCGGCTTGAAACTCTTCCATCACTGGTTTTACGGTACTTTCGGGGAGATCGGCAATGCGAATGTACATCAATCCATCCACTGCATTATTAAACAAAGGATCCACATTAAAGGCGACTACTTTAGCGTTTTGCTTGATGTATTTTTTGATTAAAACGGGAAGTCGTAAGCTTCCTGGCTCTACCTCATCAATCAACTTATCAAACTTGTTCAAGTCGGCTTCGGTTTCATCAAAAATGAAATCCTTGTCGGCATCCTTCAATTTTACTTTGTATTCTTTCTTAGGGTTAATGTATTGGGCCACATAAGGATCATAGTAATTGGATTTCATAAACTCGATCATCAAGCTTTTACTGAATTCAGAAAACTTATTGCTAATGCTCACCCCTCCAATTAAGAATTTATGTTCGGGATATCGCAAGGTAGTATGGACAATGCCTTTCCAAAGTAAAAATAAGGGCATGGGGCGCTGCTGGTATTCCTTAATGATAAAAGCACGGCCCATTTCAATGGATTTGCTCATCATATCGTACAATTCGGGTTCAAAGCGGAAGAGATCCTGCAGGTAAAACCCATCAATCCCATACTGTGGAAATATTTTAGATCCCAACCCCATGCGATAGGCCCCTGCAATAAGTTGCGTATCGTTGTCCCACAAAAACATGTGGTGGTAGTAGGAATCAAATTTATCGAGATCAGTCGCATTATTGGTCCCTTCCCCTACTTCCCGGAAGGTAATTTCCCGTAGCCTTCCCAGTTCTTGAAGAATATTGGGAATAAGGTGGGCCTGTGCCAAAAAAACTTCATAATTTTTGCTTACCAACAACCGCTTATCCAATTCCCTTAATTTTTCCACCTCACTTGCCATGGCGCTCACGGGAATGGGCCCAGCAATTTTTTTAGGGGGTTTGGGGATTTTTAGGGTCTTCGGGATGTTTTCCAGTAATTTTTTCTTTTCAAAAGGATTGGCCAAGACATAGGTTTTCTTCCGAAGGAATTCGGTAAACTCTTCCAATCCGGCATGTTCCCTTTGGTCCTCAATCGAAATGGGATTACCAATGCGCACTTTGATGATTCGTTCCCTTTGGGTCAACAATTCGGAAGGCAATTTGGCGGTGCGAAGGGTATCGCTCAATTTGGCTAAACGGTAAAAAAGCTTGCTGTTTTTGGCGTGAAAGTAAATGGGCACTACAGGCACTTCGGCTTTTTTAATTAGTTTCATCGCGGCCACTTCCCAAGGGCGATCGACCAATAATTTATCGTCTCGGTAGGTAGAAACTTCCCCGGCGGGGAAAATTCCCAAAGCGTGACCGTCCTTCAAGTGTTGCAAAGAACTCTTAAACCCCGTGATGCTACTTTTGGCATCTTTGTGGGTTTCAAAGGGATTCACCGGCATTACATACGGTTTCAGGGGCTCAATGCGGTGCAACAAAAAATTGGCAATGATCTTAAAATCGGGACGGTGCTCCAATAAAAGCTTCAAAAGTAGGATTCCGTCAATTCCTCCCAGGGGATGGTTGGAAATGGTTATAAAGGCTCCAGTTTTTGGGATACGCTTTAGGTCTTCATCGGGAATTTCAAAATTGATTTCAAACTCCTTCAATAGGGCATTGATAAATTCCAGATCGCTTAGGTGCTTGTTGCGATCATAGATTTTGTTCATAGTAGAAATCTTCAATACCTTCATCAAAAGCCAGCCCAATGAGGTTCCAAAAAAGCCGAATTTATCGACCTTTATGGCACTGGCTACTTCTTTGGCATTGACTAATCCCATCTATGGTTTGGTTGTTGGTAGTTCAAAACAAATATAACGAAACCCACGAAACTTTACCCCTATTCATTGACAACCAATTGCACCGTTTCACTATTTTCCTGTTTCAGCAAAACTTCCTTATCTTCCACAAGCGATTGTATCTCAACAGGTTTACTATGCCGAACCGTATACAGCGTCACTCCATAATAACACACAACTTTAAACCGTTCACGAAGCTTGGTCAATAAAGGTTCCAGATTGTTGTACTTGTTGTCAATACACACCGAAAAACTAATGGCAGAGTTTTGAATGAGCTCTACTTTCATTTGATAATGGTGCAACAAATTGAAGACTTCGCTAATGTTGTCTTCCATCATAAAACTGAAATCAAGGGAGGAAAGGGAAAGAAGGACTTGGTTTTTTTTCAAAATAAAGCACGAAACCATAGGATCCAATAAAGTACCTTTCCCTACGCATGTGCCCGGGGCATCGGGCTGTACAAACGATTTTACAAACAACGGGATTTCCTTTCGCTGAAGGGGCTGCAAGGTTTTGGGGTGGATGACCGATGCCCCATAAAATGCAAGTTCAATAGCTTCACGGTACGAAATGCGATGCAATAGCTGGGTACTGGAAAAATAACGCGGGTCGGCATTCAATACTCCCGGGACGTCTTTCCAAATGGTGACACTGTGTGCATTCAAGCAATACCCAAAAATAGCTGCGGTATAATCACTTCCCTCCCGGCCTAAGGTAGTGGTAAAATTATGGGTGCTTTCGGCACCCAAAAATCCTTGGGTAATGGTAATTCCTTTTTTGGGGGTTCCCTCAACAATGGATTGTTGCGTTTGCTCCCAATCAATTCGGGCACCGCGATAGTAATTGTCGGTTTTAATACATTGACGCACATCCAGCCAAGTATTATTTAAGCCATTTTCATTGAGGTATTCAGAGACAATGGTAGTGGAAATCAACTCGCCGAAACTCACAATCTGATCATACACAAACGCATGGTTTTTGGACTTATTGGTTTCCAAAAATGATTTCATGTGGGTGAACCATTTACCCACTTTTCCATACACTTCATGAGAGGGATTGGGAAACAAGTCTTTGAGGATCTGGTAATGGTAATCATAAACTTCACTGATGCTTGCTTCCAGCTCTTTAGCTTGATGGGTCACATAAAATTGTACCACTTCCTCTAGGGCATTGGTCATTTTTCCCATAGCCGAAATAACCACAACCAAATTCTTCTCTCCTGTGAAATCGAGTACTTTTTTAACGTTTTTAACCCCTTCGGCGTCCTTCACCGAAGCCCCTCCAAATTTGAATACCTTCATTTTTTTAAAAATTTTTCATAGTGGGATTGACTCATCTCCACCTGCCACCATTCATCCAATACTTTTGCCCCGGTTTTTTCATAAAAAGCAATCGCTTCTTTATTCCAGCCTAATACCATCCAGTTTACTCTTTTAACCCCTTGCTGTTGGGCATATTCCATTACCCTTCGGTACAAAGCCGTTCCTACTCCTTTTCCACGCAAGGCCTCCTTCACAATCAAGTCTTCCAGATGAACCGTTTTTCCCACCCACGTAGAGAAACGAAAATACACCAATGCCATCCCAACTATTTCATGATTCATCTGGGCAACAAAACAGGTAAATTCTGGGTTAGGACCAAATCCTGCCAACTCCAATTCCTGCAAAGTAACTTCAACGGCATCGGGCTCTTTTTCAAAAATTGCCAGTTCTTTGATAAGTTCCAACACTTGGGGCATATCCTCTTTTGTTGCTTCACGTACAGTCATGATCCTTTTGTTTTGGCACACAAATATCGTTTCTATTTCTCAAAAATACCGATATTTGCCCCAAATTCACACCCCTTCCGTATGACAGCGCAAAAAAATACCACCCTAGGCGAATTCATTATCGAAAACCAAAGTGAGTTTAAGTATTCCTCAGGGGAACTTTCCCGATTGATCAATTCCATTCGTTTGGCCGCCAAAGTGGTCAACCACGAAGTCAACAAAGCGGGGCTGGTGGATATTTTAGGAACGGCTGGCGATACCAATATTCAAGGGGAAGACCAGCAAAAACTAGATGTGTTTGCCAATAACGCCTTTATCAAGACCTTGACCAACCGCGAGATCGTTTGCGGGATTGCCAGTGAGGAAGAAGACGATTTTATTACCATTAAGGGCCGAAACCAAAAAAACGATAACAAATACGTAGTCTTGATTGACCCTTTGGATGGTTCTTCCAATATTGATGTGAATGTTTCCGTAGGAACCATCTTTTCCATCTACCGAAGAGTCACCCCCGAAGGAACCCCCGTAACGCTGGAAGATTTCCTGCAGCCTGGAAACAAGCAAGTAGCCGCAGGCTATATTATTTATGGAACTTCTACCATGATCGTGTATACCACGGGGCATGGGGTAAACGGTTTTACCCTAAACCCCGCCATTGGCACTTATTACCTTTCGCATCCCAATATGCAGTTCCCCGCAGATGGTAAGATTTATTCGGTTAATGAAGGGAACTATGTTCATTTTCCGCAAGGCGTTAAAGATTATATTAAATACTGTCAAAAAGAAGAAGAGGATCGACCCTACACGTCCCGATACATTGGTTCTTTGGTCTCCGACTTTCACCGCAATATGATTAAAGGCGGTATTTACATTTATCCCAACACGGCCAAGGATCCCAATGGTAAATTACGGTTGCTGTATGAATGCAATCCTATGGCTTTTATTGCAGAACAAGCGGGAGGTAGTGCCAGTAACGGCTTTCACAGGATCATGGACATCCAGCCCACCGAGCTACACCAACGCACGCCTTTTTTCTGCGGAAGTAAAAACATGGTCGAAAAAGCCGAAGCGTTTATGCACGCCCAGAAGCCCGAATAAGTAAAAATTTTATTTTTTGTTAAGTAGGTAACGGTAGTCCTCTAGGTCCAACCCGCCACTGAAAATTTGAATGGATCGCTTAATAAGCTTCCCGGCAAGTTCTTCGGTGTAGCCCAACCCAATGGCATATTTTTCTACAAGCGAAAGTTCTTCCTCATCAATTTGATGGTCTGAAAATATAATTTTGAAAAAATCCAACATGGTCTCCAAACGCTCATCTGCCGAATGCAACGGATGAATAGGATATTTTGATGGGTTCTTTAGGATTTCGGTGTATTCGTGTTCGGTTACATCCAGTTTTCGGGCCAATCGCTTCAAAAGGGTTTCTTCTTTTTCCTCAATTCCACCATGTACCGAGGCAATGCTCGCCATGGCTGCAAAATGGCTTAGGTTTCTACGGTGTTTTCCGCTCTCAAAAAGTTCTGTAAAGGACATAGGTCAAAATTATGCTGCAAATATAAAGTTTGTTCTGCTTTTAACTGAAAATTTTTATAAAAATAACCCCAACTTTTTTTCCCGTTATCCTTCTTTTCTATCTTTGCCCCAGCCATGAGCAAAACCTTGGTTTCCTCTCTTTTTGTACAGTCTTCGAACACACGAAAACTGGAAAATGCTATTGCCCAAAACCAAAAAAACACCCACATCCATGGTTTGGCAGGTAGCTCACTTTCCCTAGTCATAGCCGAAGTTTTCAAAAAAACCGAACTTCCTTTTTTGGTCATTCTCAGCAACAAGGAAGAAGCCGCCTACCATTTAAATGACCTGGAAAACGTTTTGGGCGAAGACACCGTCTTGTTTTACCCAGGCAGTTATCGACGGCCTTATCAAATTGAGGAAACCGACAACGCAAATGTCTTGCTGCGAAGCGAAGTGCTTAACCGCATCAATTCCCGCAAAAAACCTGCCCTCATCGTGACCTACCCCGAAGCGCTTTTCGAGAAAGTGGTGACCCGAAAAGAACTGGAGCGCAACACCCTCAAAGTAAACGTAGGGGAAGAATTGTCCATCGATTTTGTGAACGAAGTGCTGTTTGAATACCATTTTAAGCGTACCGATTTTGTGACCGAACCGGGCGAGTTTTCGGTACGGGGTGGGATTTTGGACGTGTTTTCCTTTAGCAATGACGAACCCTACCGAATCGAGTTTTTTGGGGACGAAATAGAAAGCATCCGCACCTTCGATGTGGAAACCCAACTTTCGTTGGAACAACGCAAAAAAGTGTCTATCATCCCCAACGTGGAAAACAAAATGCTGGAAGAGAAACGCGAAACCTTTCTGGAATACATCGCTTCCAAAACGGTTGTTTTCCTTAAAAATGAAGAGCTTTTGGCAAGTAGTATCGATGGCCTCTTTGCTAAGGCCACCGAAGCCTTTGCGGCCATTAAAACCGAAGTGAAACTAAGTGAACCCGCTGCCCTTTTTACCACTTCCCAATTAGTAAAAGCACAACTGGAGCTTTTTACGAAGGTGTTCATTAAAGACGTTTCCAACACACAGGACCCTGCCGCTATTGACTTCCATGTGAAGCCGCAGCCTTCTTTCAACAAACAATTCCATTTGTTGATTGATCATCTCAACGAAAACACCCAAAAAGGGTTCAAGAATTATATTTTCTGTAGCAGCGAAGCCCAAGCCAAGCGTTTTCATGATATTTTTGAAGATGCCCACCAACATGTTGAACAATTTGAAACGGTGGTTTTCCCCCTTTTTCAAGGATTTCGCGATGAAGACCAAAAGCTCATTTGCTATACCGATCATCAACTCTTTGAGCGGTACCATAAATTCCAGCTAAAGAACGGTTATGCCAAGAAGCAGGCCATTACCCTTAAAGAGCTTACTTCTCTAGAAGTAGGCGATTATGTAACCCACATCGACCATGGGATAGGAAAATTTGGTGGACTACAAAAAATTGAGGTAGAAGGTAAGCTACAGGAAGCCATTAAGTTGATTTACGGCGATCGTGATATTTTGTATTTGAGCATTCACTCTTTGCACAAAATTTCCAAATTCAACGGCAAGGACGGTAGTGTGCCCAAAATCTACAAGTTGGGCAGCAACGCTTGGAAGGCCTTGAAGCAAAAAACCAAAACCCGTGTTAAGGAAATTGCGTTCAACCTTATTGAGTTATATGCCAAACGAAGGCTTCAAAAAGGGGTTCCTTTTGCCCCCGACTCTTATTTGCAGCATGAATTGGAATCTTCCTTTATCTATGAAGACACCCCGGATCAGGTCACGGCAACCGCAGACGTTAAGCGCGATATGGAAAGTGAGCAACCCATGGACCGGCTGGTGTGTGGCGACGTAGGTTTTGGAAAAACCGAAGTCGCCATAAGGGCAGCCTTTAAGGCCGTAGATAATGGCAAACAAGTTGCCGTGTTGGTCCCTACCACCATTTTGGCGTTTCAGCATTTCAAAACCTTTTCGGAACGATTGGCCGATATGCCCGTAAAAGTAGATTACCTCAACCGTTTCCGCAGTGCCAAACAACGAAAAGAAGTACTGGAAGGGCTTGCCAGTGGAAGCCTTGACATTGTGATTGGCACCCATCAACTAGTAAACAAATCGGTGAAATTTAAAGATCTGGGATTGTTGATTATTGATGAGGAACAGAAATTTGGCGTAGCGGTAAAAGACAAATTGAAAACCATCAAGGAAAATGTAGATACCCTCACGCTCACGGCAACGCCCATCCCTCGAACCCTTCAGTTTAGTTTGATGGCCGCAAGGGATCTTTCGGTGATAACGACCCCTCCACCCAACCGGTATCCCGTGGAGACGCAAGTCGTTCGCTTTTCGGAAGAAATCATTCGCGATGCCATTCGGTACGAAATTTCCCGTGGTGGACAAGTTTTTTTTGTACACAACCGTATAGAAAATATACAGGAAGTAGCAGGCATGATCCAGCGCTTGGTGCCCGATGCCAAAATTGGGATTGGCCATGGCCAAATGGACGGAAAGAAACTGGAAGATGTGATGCTTCGGTTTATGAATAACGAATTTGATGTACTGGTTTCCACAACCATAATTGAAAGTGGCCTAGATGTATCCAATGCCAATACAATTTTCATCAACAATGCAAACAACTTTGGCCTTTCAGACCTGCACCAAATGCGAGGTCGCGTGGGTCGAAGCAACAAAAAAGCTTTTTGCTATTTTATTACTCCTGAATATAGTGCCATGACAGACGAGGCCCGAAAACGCATCACGGCCTTGGAACAATTTACCGAGCTGGGAAGCGGTTTTCAAATTGCCATGAAGGATTTGGAAATACGCGGTGCCGGTGATTTGTTGGGTGGTGAACAAAGTGGATTTATTAACGAAATTGGTTTCGAAACCTATCAAAAAATCCTTGCCGAAGCCATTGACGAGCTAAAGGAAAAAGAATTTAAAGACCTTTATGCAGGGACTCAACACGAGAAAAAGGAATTCATTAAAGAAACCGTGATAGACACCGATTTCACCCTGCTCTTCCCCGATGATTACATCAATAATATTACCGAACGATTGAATCTGTACACCCAGCTCAACGACTTAAAAACCGAAGCCGAGCTGCAACAATTTGAATCACAGCTTATGGATCGTTTTGGGGAATTGCCCACTCCGGCCGTGGACCTGCTCAACAGTGTGCGCATTAAGTGGATGGCCATTAAAATGGGCTTGGAACGGGTGGTGATGAAAAACAAGAAGTTGACCGGGTATTTCATTCATGACCAGCAGAGCCGCTTTTACCAAAGCCCAGCTTTTGGAAAGGTTTTGGAGTTTGTGCAACAAAACCCACAAACTGTAAAAATGAAGGAAAAGCAAACCCGAAACGGCTTACGGCTTTTATTGACCATTGAACCTATTTCCTCGATTGATAAAGCATTAAAAGCCCTTCAAGCGTTTGAAAGCTAATTGGCATTATACCCTCATGATTGTGGCCGCCATCATTACCTTGGTAGGATTGGTCACCGGAAAATTCCTGTTTTTGTTGATCTGGTTGCCTTTTGGGTTTTTGTTTCCGAAAAAAGAAAAATAGCGCAGTGGAAATCGGAGGAAGTCCCAACTGCGCTTCCTTTTTTTATTGTTTGATTAATTTTTTAAAGAAAACTTCGTTCCCCTTTTCAATTTGAAGGGTATAAATCCCTTTTTCCAAAGGTGACACAGGTATGGATTCAGCACTGGAATGATTTTCTTTTGAAAAGATCAATTTCCCCGATGCGTCATACATTTTAAGAGAGATGGTCGAGGTGGAATCTTCTTCATAAGAAATGCTGAAATGGGATTCCGCAGGATTGGGAAAAAGAACAAAGCCCTTTTTATCAAGGTTAAAATCATCGTTTCCCAAGCTAACCCCTGAGATAACCCTTAGGTTCTTGGTGCCAAAATCGGTAACATAAATCCTATCATTGGGCTCATCAAAATAGATGCCGTTGGGGGTATGAAAGGTAGCCACTGAAATATCCCCATCATTACTTCCTTGGGTGCTGCCTGCAAAAAGGGTGTAATCATCTACCGCATTGGGGTTGATACTATAAATTTTATCATTCCCCATAATAGTCCCCCAAAGTTTGCCTTGTCCGTACGTAATAAATCCTAGATTGGGCAAGTTGCCGCCATCGGTTGGAAGTTTGGCAATATATTCTAAGTTGCCGTTGGCCAATACTTTGTAAATTTCCCTATTGTTATAATTACCTACATACAAGGCGCCTAAATGATCATACACAATCCCCACGGGGCCACTCAGCTCGGGTGCTGCAGAAATTTCGGTGATGGTTCCATCGGTTGCCAAGTGCATGATCTTATTTCCGGTATACAATGTGAAAATCATGGAATCATCATCAAAAGATTTGGTGATTCCCGAAGGATGCCCAGAAATGGCATAGGAGGCCAATTGGTTTCCCGCAAGATCGTATTTGTAAATAGTATTCCCTTGGCCATCGCACACATATAATTCTTGGAGGGAGTTAAAGGCCAGTCCGTTGGGAGTAATCAACCCCGTCACAAAAGGGGTTCCTTCCCAACTTGGCGTAAATTTGAAAACCGTATCACCCATATAATTCGAGCAATAGATGTTGCCATTGGCATCCATAGCAATGGCATCGTCTGGGGTGCCATCGGTAAACGTGGTCACGGTTTGAGCGCCTAAAAAGATATGGCCCATTAGTAAGACCGCTGTGAAAAGAAGTTGTTGTTTCATCATTCTGATTGTTTAAAGTTTTGGACAAACCTACACTCAGATGCAATGACAATCGACCGTTTGCATACAATAGGACGTAAACTTATGCCGCCCGATGTTTCTTTATGTAATTACTGGGGGTATCCCTCATGGTTTCCTTGAAGGCTTTGTTAAAAGTAGATTTTGAATTAAACCCTACATCCATGGAAAGGGCCAAAATGGTATGTTTGAGGTGTTCTTGGTTTTCCACCTTTTTGATAAATTCCTGCACCCTATGGGCATTGATAAAATCATAAAATGTGGTTTTGTATACTTGGTTGAGTAGCCACGAAAGGTTGTTTGTGGAGGTTTGTAGCCTATCGGCCACATCGGCTAGGGTTAAATCGTTTTGAAGGAACACCTTTTCATTGTGCATCAAGCTATCCAATTTTTTTTGTAACAATAAAGCTTCGGTTTCGGGGATGCGTTCTTTTTTCTGAAGGTCTTTTTGTTTTTCTTCAACAATGCTGAAAAGTTCGGGTTGTTTTAAACTGAAATACCCAATCACGTAGATAAATACAGGAATGGCTACCCAAATGCTATCATAACTCACATATGGAAGGGAATTTTGAAACAACACCGAATTAACTTCGCTACATGTCCAAGCCAACAAACAGATAAAGACTGAAACAAGAAAAAAGCGAAGGTAAGTTACCGGGGTTTGACGAAAGGAAAAAACCTCCTTTTCGGTTTTTTTAAAGGCTGATACCAATTGAAAGGATTTCACTACATAATACGTATTAAAAAGGATCATAAGTGCTGAAATAACCTTGAAATACAACAAAAGGTTCCCATGCAAAAAGTATTGATAATAGGTTTCGGGCGTGTCTTTTATGATAAACAGCAATGCCATCAAAGCCATCCCAAAAAAAGGAACAAAATGAATTTTGGGAAGCCAAAAGCTACTGTTCCCCTTAAAGAGCAACCGCTTGATGTACATATAGGTAAATGGCCCAAAAAGAAATACAATAGCATCTACCAGGAGGCTCCATTGAAATACCCAAAGGGTTAAAAACCGAAAGTAGACAAACCGCCCCATGAGCATGACCGTAGCCAATGCAATGAGATAGGAAAGGATACGGTTGGCCGACCGATTATTATGCGAAATGCGCTGTAGGGTTAATGAAAGGAAGATGCCCTGGCAAATGCCAATGAAAAGGACTACGTCTATCCATTGTAGGGTGATGTTCATTTCTTAAGCGTATCGTTGCAAAGATAGGTGTATGGGAGAATAAAAGGTGCTTTTGGGTACACTCGTACCTAAAAATGATAAAAGGCATTTGCAATATGCTCGATGCGTTCTTCTTTTTTGTTTTTAAGCACGGCAATGATATCAAAGCGAACCTCAACGGGAAGGTTTTGGGAAATAACGTACTCATTGGCTGCTTTCACCAGTAATTTAATTTTGCTTTTCGATACAAATTCCTGGGGATTGCCAAAAGCGGCACTGTTGCGGGTTTTTACTTCAACTACCACAATAACGCCTTCCTCTTTTTGGGCGATGATATCGATCTCGGCTTTATCGTATACAAAATTGCGTTCCAAGATCATATACCCTTCCCGCAGTAAAAATTGTGCGGCAAGTTCTTCCCCTATGTTGCCAAGTTCATTGTGATAAGCCATAAAGTATTACTTAAACAACTTCGGCACAAACTCTGAAAGGTACACCCTCCAGTTTTTCCAGATATGCCCTCCTTCAGACTCCTCATATTCGTAGGGCATCCCCATAGCATCGAGTTTATTTCTAAAATCAATATTGGCTTGGTACAAAAAGTCGGTTTTGCCAATTTTAATCCAATACAGTTTGTAGCTGTTGTCTTTTTGCGTTTTAAGCGTCCCATCGATATCGCTGTACACCTTTCCCGTGGCATCTTCACGAGGCATGATGGCCGCAGAGAAGAGGCCTACATAATCAAAGGTATTGGGATAATAGCGAGAGATGTGCATAGAATGAAACCCGCCCATAGACAAGCCCGCAATGGCCCGATGGGCTTTATCGGCTTTTGCTCGGTAATGACTTTCCACAAAATTGATAATGTCCATAAAACTGGCTTCATATTGTCCATTCATGGAAACAGGCAACATAAACTGAGGTGTATAATATCCATCGCTCCCTTCGCCTGGGGCAGCATCCTGTGAGACATTTCCATTGGGCATTACCACAATCATGGGTCTAGCTTTGCCCTCGGCAATTAAATTGTCCAGAATTTGAACCGCCCGTCCCAATTCCAACCAGGCCATTTCATCACCCCCAGCACCATGCAATAGGTATAAAACCGGGTAATTTTCATTGGAATCTTCGTATCCCGGCGGAGTATAGACCGAAAGCCTACGGTCCATCCCCAAACTGGGCGAGGCATACCAAGGGTGGCTTACCGTGCCGTGAGGCACATCGTTAACTGAATATAAATCGGCTTGGCCACCCTCTATCATAAACATATTGGTTACGGTGGCAATATCCCGAATTTGGTATGGGTTGCTGGGGTCTGTAATCGTTACGCCATCTACCACAAACGCATACCCGTACAGTTCGGGTTCCAAAACGGCCGAGGTAAAGCTCCACACACCACTGGCATCTTTTGTTAGCGTGGCATCAACCGGCACGTCTACTTCTCCATAGGGGCTTTCTACTTTTTTGGTGGGAAGGAAATTCCCGGTGATTTGCACTATTTGGGCATGGGGTGCCCATAAACGAAAAGTGACCGAATGGTCTTGATGGATTTCGGGAGAAACTAAGGTTGGCTTGGCCAAAATGGTCTCTTGAGCTATTAAAGGTAGGCCCAAAAAGAATACCCAAACAAGAAAAAAGAAACGTTGCTTTTTCATAAATAAAGTATGTTAGTGTAGGGGAGAAACCCCATCCTTCGAAGATACTAAAAAGCGCTTAGTTATATACCACTTCAACCCTATTTGAAGAAATCTGAAGGGTTATTTCTCTCCCCATGATCAAGGCCCGATTGTCTTTGGTATGCCCCACAGGAAATCCAAAACAAACAGGATAGTCATATTCCTTTACGGCATCAAAAATAATTTCCTCTGCGGTTTTGCCAAAAGGTCTATCGGTAGCAAAACCAAATGCTTTGGTATGGTCTTTCATGTCGTTCATCCCCCCCACCATAAGCCCGGCCAAATCCTTTAGCATTCCGTTGCGTTTTAGGTTTTGCATCATCCTATCTACGTGGTACAAATGTTCGTCCAAATCTTCCAAAAACAAAATCTTTTTATTGGTCTCCAATGACGAAGGACTTCCGCAGAGCGAATACAACATGGAGAGATTCCCGCCTACTAGCCGTCCAGAAGCATTTCCGTTTCGTTGCAAAGGGTGACTGGATGTATATTCAATCCTATATGATTCTCCAAAAAGAACTTTTCTCAAGCTTTCGCGTGTTTCTTCGGTTTTATTTTCAATTTCCAAACACATCTGCGCATGAAGTGAGGCTACTCCCAGTTGATGAACATGGTTATGCAACACGGTGACATCGCTGTAGCCTATGATCCACTTGGGTTGTTTCAGAAAATGTGAAAAATCCAGCAGATCAATCATCCGCACGGTTCCATAGCCCCCCCGGGCGCACCAAATGGCTTTTATATTGGGAGCATCCAGCATGGTTTGAAAATCTTCCGCACGTAGGCTATCATCACCTGCAAACTGGTGGCTTTCTGCCCCAATGGTGTTCCCTAGTACAAACTTCAATCCCCAAACAGATAATAGCTCCAAAGCAGGTTGAATTTCGGCTTGGGAAATTTTTCGTGCCGTGGAAACTAGGGCAACGGTATCACCTTTTTGTAAGGGAGGAGGAAGTTGCATAAACTAAAAATCTTTTCATAAAAGTAAACCATTTTGTTAAAATTCCGTCCTAAGGATGAGTTACAAAGTTTTTTGCTACTTTTAAAAGCCTCTAATTCATCTACTTGCTATGGAAACCACCCTTACCTCCTGTAATACCTCAACCTTAGCGCCTTATGTTCCCAGCAGTGGAAACCCGTGGACTTTCTCAAAAATCCAGCATACCTATCGCCGATTGGGATTTGGCGCTTCACAGGAAATGGTGGATCAAGCCTTGAGCTTATCCCCTGGGGAATTGATAGACCTTTTAGTGGACAGTGCCTTCTCACTTCCTGCTACGCCCGCTCCTTTTTGGGGCTATTATACGTTTAATGATTTTACCGATTTTGAAACCGAAAACCCTCAATATATAACCGATTGGCGCATTCTTACAGGAAATAATTTTATTGCTCAAGGGTTACGGGGAAGGCTTACCGAATTTTGGCTGAATCACTTTGTGACCGAACTGGAAACCTATTTTTATGCCCCCTATCTTTTTCAATACTATCACGCCTGCGAAATTCATTCCTTAGGGAATTTCAAGAATTTCACAAGGGAAATGGGTCTCACCGCAGCCATGCTTTTGTATTTAAATGGCTTTGAAAATACCAATCTTACTCCCAACGAAAACTATGCCCGTGAGCTCTATGAACTGTTTACCCTTGGGGAAGGCAACGGATATACCGAAACTGACATCGTGGAAACCGCAAAAGCACTTACTGGATATAACCACTGGGATGTCTATGGAGGCGAAATCTATTTTGATGCCAGTACTTTTTTTGATGGCGACAAAACCATCTTTGGGCAAACCGGCAACTGGGGGTACGATGATGTAATTGATATTCTTTTTCAACAGCGGGGAGATCTAATTGCACCCAACCTTTGCAGAAAACTCTATCAATATTTTGTAAGTCCCGATGTGGATGCCACGATTGAGGCAAACATCATTGCTCCTTTGGCGCAAACTTTAATCAACAACAATTTTGAATGGGTTCCCGTGTTGAAACAACTCTTTAAAAGTGAGCATTTTTTTGATGAAAGAGCCCTGGGAGTTGTTATTAAAAGTCCTTTAGACCTTATTTTCAATTTTGTGAACGAAACCCAGTTTCTGTACAACAATGATTTAATGGAAGCCTTTATCTATTATGCCGGAACCTTGGGGCAGAATATTTACAATCCTCCCAATGTAGCCGGATGGCAGCGTGATGAAGACTGGATAAGCACCTCGACCATTACGGGGCGATGGCAATTGTTCGAGGCCTATTTGGGAACACTCTTCGGAAATGGCCAAGAGGAAGCATTCCGAAACCTCGCAAAAGACCTAAGCAACGATAGTATTGACCCTTACTACATTACGCAAGTGATTATTGATTACCTTAACCCGAAACCCCTATTTACGGTTTCTGATTATGATGTGGCCACCGATATTTTCAAATGGGAAGTCCCCCAGAATTATTACGATGACGGTTTATGGAACCTCGACTGGGAATCGGCCCCCTACCAAGTGTACCTTCTTTTGGTCCACATTGCCACCCTCCCCGAATTTCAACTTAAATAAAAAGCCATGTGTACCCATCATAACCACCCTTTGTTTCAAGATAAAAAGCCCGCTGAAAAAGACGAGCGTTTTGTTCACGACCAAGAACATCTGTTATGGAACCGTAGATCCTTTATTCAGGCCCTTGGTCTTGTAGGCGGAGGAACCTTGCTATTGGGAAGCCAAACTGTTTCGGCGACAAAAGCATCGCCCCTTTCGGTGGCATTGGCCAATGCCGAAAATGACCGGATTCTGGTAATCATCCGCCTAGAAGGTGGAAACGACGGACTCAATACGGTAGTTCCTATTTATGACTATGCTTCTTATGCCAACCTTCGGCCCACCATAAAACATCTACAGAACGATTTGTTAAACTTAAATCCCGATTTTGCCATTCCCAATTATATGAATGACCTCGAATCGGTTTGGGGAGACGGGAAAATGAAAATCGTCCATGGGGTGGGATACCCCCAACAAAATCTTTCGCACTTTCGCTCCACCGATATTTGGGCCTCCACAGCAGACACTTATATTGAAAATACAGGTTGGTGGGGTCGTTACTTTGAAGACTTGTACCCCGATTATTTAATCAACCCGCCCGCCATTCCGCCCGCTGTGCAGGTAGGAAATGTGGGCAATCTTATATTTGACGGAACATCAAACAATTATGCTTTTTCGGTAGCCAATATTGAACAGCTGCAAAATGTAGCCGAAAATGGCACCCTTCATGACGTCATCAATCTTCCCGATTGTGTCTATGGAGACAAGTTACTCTTTATGCGAGCCACGGCCAATACCACGGTAACCTATGCCCAGGTCATCAACGAGGCCTACATGGCCGCAAACAACAATGCCAATTATGGCAATGGAGCCCTAGCGGCACAACTGGCAGCAGTGGCAAGACTCATCAAGGGAGGGTTGGGCACCAAAGTATACATGGTTTCTTTGGGAAGTTTTGACACCCACGCCAATCAAGTAGAACGCCAGCAAGAATTGCTGCAAGATCTTTCTTCATCAATCAAAGCATTTTATGAGGATTTGGCTGTTTCGGGCATGGATGATAAGGTACTGGGTATGACCATTTCGGAATTTGGCAGAAGACCCTACGAAAATGGCTCCCAAGGAACCGACCATGGAGCAGCTTCCCCCGTGATGCTTTTTGGAACGGGCCTCAATGGAAGTGGTTTTGTAGGGGAACATCCCGACATTAATGAGTGGGATATACACGACAACTTGATCCCCACCACCGATTTCCGGGATGTTTACTCTACCGTCTTAACTAATTGGTTTTGTTTGGACCCTTCGGTAGTCAATGGCATTCTTTTGAACGAAACCTACGAGGATTTGGATTTGGGCTTTGATTGTGAAAGCCTTTCAACACAAGATTTCAGCAATACAACAAAGTTTACCCATGTGCCCGTTTATAAAAACAATACCGTTTACATTGAAATAAACGTTCCTTATGCCGCACATGGGGTTATTAAATTGTACGATCTAGTGGGAAAGGAAATTGCCGTCCTAGCCAACCAACTATTCCTTGAGGGGCGAACTAGTATTGATATCAAGGAAAATGCTGGCATTCGCTTGAGTTATGGTCAATATATTTATCGAATTAGCATGGGAGGACAGCACTATAGTAAATCATTCCTTATTAAATAAACGGTCCCTTTTTTAAAACAAAGGCATTCTCTTTTGGGAATGCTTTTTTAGTTTTTAAAATGTGTATTTTTGCACTTTATTTTTACCATGACCCATCCCAAACGATATACCATTACCGCTGCCCTTCCCTACACCAATGGCCCCGTGCACATAGGGCATTTGGCAGGCGTGTATGTCCCGGCCGATATTTATGCACGTTATCAACGCCTTCAAGACAAAGATGTTGCCTTTATCTGTGGAAGCGATGAGCACGGTGTCCCCATTACCATCAAGGCCAAAAAAGAAGGCATTACACCCCAAGAGGTAGTAGATAAATACCACGCCATCATTAAAAAATCGTTTGAGGATTTTGGGATTTCCTTTGATAACTATTCTAGGACTTCTGCCAAAATTCACCACGATACGGCTTCTGGGTTTTTTCGGAAGCTGTATGACGATGGAAAATTTATAGAAGAAGTAACCCAGCAATTGTATGATGAGGAAGCACAACAGTTTTTGGCAGATCGTTTTGTGATTGGAACCTGCCCAAAATGCGGCAATGAAGAAAGCTACGGCGACCAGTGTGAACGCTGCGGCACCTCTCACAATGCAACCGATTTAATTAATCCGAGGAGTGCCATTACCGGAAGCAAACCCATCTTGAAGGAAACCAAACACTGGTTTTTACCCCTCGATCAATATGAAGGCTGGTTGAAAGATTGGATACTGAAAGGCCATCAAAAAGACTGGAAAACCAATGTATATGGCCAGTGCAAAAGCTGGATTGACGATGGCTTGCGCCCCAGAGCCGTGACCCGTGACCTCGATTGGGGTATTCCCGTACCCGTAGAAGGCGCCGAAGGAAAAGTACTGTATGTGTGGTTCGATGCCCCCATTGGCTATATTTCTTCTACTAAAGAATGGGCCGCACGGGAAGGCAAGGAATGGGAACCCTATTGGAAAAGTGAAGATACCAAACTGCTCCATTTTATCGGAAAAGATAACATTGTGTTCCACTGTATCATCTTCCCCAGTATGTTGAAAGCCGAAGGCAGTTACATCCTCCCAGACAACGTCCCAGCCAACGAATTCCTAAACTTGGAAGGCAATAAAATTTCCACCAGTAAAAACTGGGCTGTGTGGTTGCATGAATACTTGGAAGAATTTCCCAACCAGCAGGATGTTTTGCGGTATGTTTTGACTGCCAATGCCCCCGAAACCAAGGACAATGACTTTACCTGGGCCGATTTTCAAGCGCGGAACAATAACGAGTTGGTCGCTATTTTTGGGAATTTCATTAACCGCGTTACGGTGTTGACCCATAAATACTATGAAGGCGTGGTGCCAGAACCTGCTGAATTTAATGAGGTAGATGAAGAGACCCTTGCTGCCTTAAAAACCTACCCCGAGGTCATTTCCAGCGCGATAGAGAAATACCGTTTTAGGGAGGCCCAAGCAGAGTTAATGAATGTTGCGAGATTGGGAAACAAATACCTAGCCGATGAAGAGCCTTGGAAAACCATCAAAACGGACGAAGAAAGGACCAAAATAGTGATGTATGTAGCGCTTCAAATTGCTGCGGCATTAGCAATTTTAAGTGAACCTTTCTTGCCTTTTACTTCAGCTAAATTGAAAAATATGCTGAAGCTTTCAACGATGCACGGCCAGACATTAACTTGGAGTGCAGTTTCAGAAAAAAGCGAATTGCTCAGCCCGGGACATACCATTGAACAAAGCGAATTATTGTTTAGCAAAATTGAAGACGAACAAATTGCCCAACAGTTGGCAAAATTGGAAGCCAGTAAAAAAGCAAACGAAGCCATGAACAAAGAAGTGACCCCACAAAAAGACACGATTACCTTTGATGATTTTAGCAAACTAGACCTACGGGTAGGAACCATTTTGGAAGCCCAAAAAATGCCGAAAGCCAATAAATTATTGGTTTTAAAAGTAGATACGGGGATTGATGTTCGCACCATCGTTTCGGGCATTGCCGAAAGTTTCTCTCCCGAGGAAATTATTGGGAGAAAGGTTACTGTTTTGGTGAACTTAGCCCCTCGTGCGCTTCGCGGAGTAGAAAGCCAGGGCATGATTCTCATGACTGAAAACGAGGCGGGAAAATTGGTTTTCGTAAACCCGGATGAGGCGAGTGTAGGGAATGGTACAACGATAAGTTAAACCTGCTTTGTCACGATAATCTTTACCGGACACGCTTTCTGTGCTTCCACACAAGGCTCATAGATAGCATCGTCTGGGGATTTTAAGGTGAAAAACCCTTTCTTTTCGGAGGAATGCAATAACACACTTTTACCATCCTTTTTGGACATCTGGAATTGCCCAGGTGCCAATTCTACGCAATAGTTGCAGCCAATGCATTTGTTTCGTTGTAAGGTGACTACCACCATTGTTTACTCTTGGGGATTTGCAACCGCATATTCGGTTTTTACAATTTTGTAGAGCTTGTCTGAAGGCCGTACCCTAAAAGCCAAGGGAATGGTAATGGAGTCCCCTTTCGTAGCCTTGGGTAAGGGTTGGTCGTTCACCATCATTTCGGTTAATTCAAACTCCTCTACCCCAGTGGTGGGCCCTGTAATAAGCACCGTATCGCCAATTTTCAAATCGTAGGCTTCAATCTTAAATTCCCCAATACTGGTTTTAGGAAAATAATGCTCCCCTTTTCCAATATATACTTTCTTTTGGGTCGCTTTAGAACCATTGGCCTCACTCCATTCCCCTAATTTTTGACCAAGGTAATAGCCGCTCCAAAAACCACGGTTGTAGACTTTTTCCAATTCGGTCATCCACACCTTCACCTTTTCTCCGGTAAAGTTTCCTTCATAGTAGGCATCAATAGCTTCGCGGTAGGTTTTAATGGTTTTGGCTACATATTCCGGAGCACGGCCCCGGCCTTCAATTTTTAGTACTTTCACTCCCGTATCGATTACTTGGTCCAAAAATTCCAACGTACAAAGATCCTTGGGAGACATCATGTACTCATTATCCAGTTCAATTTCAAAACCACTTTCTTGGTCGATCACCGTGTATTTTTTTCGGCAGTTTTGCTTACAAGCACCACGGTTAGCAGAAGAATTGTGAGAGTGCAAACTCAAGTAGCACTTTCCGGAAACCGCCATACAGAGCGCTCCATGACCAAAAATTTCAATTTCCACCAAATTGCCCGATGGGCCTTTTACCTCTTCCTTTTCAATTTGCTCAACAATTTTCTTTACTTGACGCAAACTCAACTCACGGCTCATGACCATAGTATCGGCAAAAAGGGCATAAAACTTAACCGTTTCAATATTGGTAATATTGATTTGAGTAGAAATATGAATTTCCATCCCTATTTGGCGCGCATACGAAATTACCGCTTGGTCCATGGCAATTACTGCAGTAACATTGGCTGCTTTGGCAGCATCCAATAGGGTTTTGATAATGGAAAGATCGTGATCGTAAATAATGGTGTTAAGGGTAAGGTAGGTGCGTACCTGCTTTTTTTCGCAACGTTGAACGATTTCGGGAAGGTCGTCCAAAGTAAAATTAATACTGGCGCGGGCGCGCATATTAAGCTGTTCCACACCAAAGTAGACTGAATCTGCTCCATTGTCAATAGCCGCCTGAAGGGATTCAAAATTTCCCGCAGGAGCCATGAGTTCTATTTTTCCACTGATTGTCATAGACTTATCCATTAAACTTGGGGTGCAAAGGTAATGATATGAATGGTAAATAAAGAAATTTGTGGAAATTTGAGAGAAAATTTAACCAACAAATCAAAATTTATTTACTTCTGATAAAAATCATATAGATTCAAAAAAAGGATCGAGACCTTTGCCGTCTAAATTAGCATATCATGAATACTCATCTAAAAATGGTTTCGGTTGAAGAAGCTGTTTCCAATGTTAAGTCTGGAAATCGTGTGTTTTTTCAAGGGGCTGCCATGACCCCCAATTACCTTATTGACCATTTGTGCGAGCGCTATAACGAATTGGAACGGGTTGAAATCGTACAAATCCATACCGATGGAAGTGCTAAATACATGCAAGAACCCTATAATAAGGCCTTTAGACTCTATAGTTTTTTTGTGGGAGCCAACGTACGGGAAAGCGTCAATGGAGACCATGGCGACTACATCCCAATTTTTTTAAGTGAAATCCACTGGTTGTTCCGCAGGGAAATCCTTCCGCTGGACGTGGCATTTATCCAGGTTTCTCCGCCAGATAAACATGGCTATTGTTCTTTGGGGGTTTCAGTGGACATTACCTTGCCAGCTGTTCAAAAAGCAAAAAAGGTAATTGCCTTGATCAACCCTCAAGTTCCCAGAACCCATGGTGATGGGATTATCCATATAAGTCATATTGATTGCGCAGTAAGCTATGATGGCCCCATTCACGAAAGTGAAAGCACCGAACCGTCTGAAATTGAGCACCAAATAGGGAAGCAGGTAGCCGCTTTGATTGAAGATGGGGCTACACTTCAAATGGGTATTGGCAATATCCCCAACGCCGTATTGCATAATTTGGGGAACCACAAGCGGTTGGGCATCCACACCGAAATGTTTTCGGATGGAATCCTTCCCCTCATCGAAAAAGGAATCATTACGGGTGAGGAAAAAGAAATAAAAACTGGAAAAATTGTGACCACTTTTGCCGTAGGTTCCCGAAAACTATATGATTTTATTGATGATAACCCCTTGGTCCATTTTAAGGAAGCGGGGTATACTAACGACACTTCCATCATTAAATTGAATCCTAAGGTAACGGCTATTAACAGTGCCATTGAAATTGATTTCACCGGACAGGTATGTGCCGATACTATTGGGGATTATCAATACTCGGGAGTAGGGGGACAAATGGATTTTATTCGGGGTGCATCCTTATCGCACGGAGGAAAGCCTATTATTGCAATGCCCTCCATCACCAAAAAAGGAACTTCCAAGATTGTACCTCACTTAAAATACGGTGCGGGGGTAACCACTACCCGTGCGCACGTGCATTATGTGGCTACCGAATATGGGGTGGTAAACCTTTTCGGTAAAGGGTTGAAACAAAGGGCCAAGGAGCTTATTTCCATAGCACATCCAGATCATAGGGAACATTTGGAAGAGGAAATGTGGAATCGGTTCTATAAATCATAAATACTATGGGGCGGCCAAAGGCCGCCCCATAAAAACATACTATTATCTAAATAGATTATTTGCCTAGTAGCAACAACTCATTGCAAACTACCTCGGTGGTGTAGCGTTTATTGCCTTCCTTATCTTCCCAAGAGCGGCTGGTAAGTTTTCCTTCTATGGCAATTTCCTTTCCTTTACCTACAAAACTTTCAATAATTTCTGCCGTCTTGCCCCATGCCACCACATTGTGCCATTGGGTATCGGTAACACGTTCTCCTTTATTGTTTTTGTAACTTTCATTGGTGGCGATGGAAAATTTTGCCAACTTTTTACCAGATTCAAGGGTAACGATTTCAGGGTCATTCCCAAGGTTTCCAATCAACTGTACTTTGTTTCTTAGTGTACTCATAACGTAAATTTTAATGTTAAACAGTTAATACTATCGACTCTTCGTTGAGTTCGACAGGACAAACATAGGGTGGAATTTTAGGAAGAAAAAGATTTACGTATTTACTATCGGTTATTGTCGTTTGTAACCGTTTGAAAACGACTGAACCTACTGCATAAAGGTAACTATATATAAGTTTACACCGAAAGGCGCGGTTTGATTTCGCAGTTTTGGACTGCATTTTTTTTGGACTGGAACATTGACCCCCAAAGCGATGATTTACTTTTGACCTATTGGCAACGGTTTCCCGTCAAGGGTTTAATCCACGGCTCTAGCCTTTATTTTAGAGAACGTCCTGTACTTGGTAATGCCATGTCACGTTTTGACCTTACCACACGCCCGAAAACGCAGTACAATGCTTTATGCGATTTGCAAGGAATACAATACAGCCATCACTATTGAAGCTATAAACAAAACCCCCATGAATGTAACCCATCCTTTTATGGAATTGTTTGATTTGTTAATGCTTCTTAGATTGCTTAAAATCTTTTCCTGTATCTCCCTGTCGGATAAATTTTTTAAATCTTCCATATTAATCGCTTTTATGGTCTTTTGGATTCCATCCAAGACCCTGTTTTAGTTTTTGGTTAAAGTCACTTAATTTAACTTCTTTTTTTTTAGGCTCATCCAATGTTTCCAAATCGGTAAAGGGTATTTCCTTTTGCCCGTATTTTTCATTCATAAGCCTTTCAAACTCCCTTTTATCCTTTGATATTGATGCAAGTGCCTCAACACTATAAAGAACCTTTTTTAAAGCCTCTCTTCCCTTGTCTTTTGTCAAGGATTGGTGTAATCGGTATTTGTAATTACCCTTTTCCGTTTTAGGGGTTTTAGATTTTAGTTTTTCAAGTACAAAAATACCTTTTGGCAGGTTCTGGTATATAAACCTATTCGTTAAATGCCCAATAAACTGTGGTTTTCTTCTAATGTTTTGGGGTGTAAATGGTATGTTCCAAAGCCTAAAAATTTCACGGTAAAACGATAGTTGAAACTGCTGTTGGTATTCTAGTATTTCATCTGAAATAAGAGCCTTTAAAATCGTTTGTAACTCCTTTTCTTCCCTATCGTATTGATAGCCTGTTGCCTCATCTATTAAAGCAATAAGACCAACCTTTGCAAAACTTCTGATTAATATTTCACATTGGTCCGCAATAATGGATTGCCTTGGAGATAGTTCAATTTCTTTTCTAGCTTGAAGGAAAGCATCACAAATATCTATTAATACTGTTGCTTCATATCCATTTATTTTTTGCTCCCCTTTATATCATTCTAACGGCTCAAAGTTGTCCACCTCTCTCCCCTTGTAAATAAAGGGTTCTAGGCTTTTTTGGTTCAAATATCGGGTTAATCTGGTCCCAGGCGTTCTCTTGCCATCTTCGACTTCATCTACCATTTTTAATGCCCTTTGCATTTCACGTCCCGATAATACCCTTGTACCATCTTCCAAAACGTAACAATCAATATCTACGTTATTCAAGGGCAGTACGCCCTCGTATTTAACAATGTTTTTATGCTTCCCCATTTATTAATTGATTATAAGTAATACGATTCTCTAAATTATTCAAAAGCAGGTTAAATCTGTTTGCCTCGGTGCTTCTTCTTGAGTTGTATCTGAAAACAAACTCATCAACGTACAATTGCAAGTGCTTTTTTGAAGTAAAGTGATATACTCCAAAGATACCTCTTTTTAGAATAGACCAAAAGCCTTCGATTGTATTTGTATGTATCTTACCGTTAACGTATTGGTGATGGCTGTGCTTTACGAATTGGTGGTCATAAATGCGCTGTAATGACTTGTAAGAAGTGTATTCATCTGTATAAAGGATAGCACCTTCTTTTACGTTGCTGATTAACTCTTTTGAAAGGGTTTCGGTAGTGGTATCTTCTATTTTCTTTGCTACCAATTTACCGCCTCTTTCAACCATACCTACAACGGGGGTTTTTTGGAAGTGGTTTTCGTTGGATTTCTTGTTGGCGTGTTTGTTCTTGTTTTTGCCCCCAACGAATGTTTCATCTGCTTCCACTTCATTTTGTAGCATTTCATTGTTGTCAATCCCGAAGCATTGACGGATGCGCCCTAACATAAACCAAGCAGATTTTTGGGTAATATCCAAATCACGCCCTAACTGTAAAGAGGAAATCCCTTTTTTATGTCCAGTCACCAACCAAATAGCAAGAAACCATTTTTGCAATGGCAATTTGGTGTTATCAAAGATAGTGTTTGTCTTAACGTTGAAGTACTTCCCTGTATTTTTGCACTTGTATTTGTTGCCTTTGCAATCGTAGACTTTAGAAGTTTCATCAAAAGGGCTAACAACGTTACCGTTCCAACGGATAGCCTCTAAATGGTCAATACAAGCCTGTTCAGTTGGGAAGGCTTTTATTAGTTCTAAAATCGATTTGAAGTCTTGGTTAATCATATCTGCTGAATTATTACTCAACAAATATAAGTAGTTAATTACACTTAAACAAACATTTAGTGTAAAAAAGTGCTAATTTATT
This sequence comes from Flavobacteriaceae bacterium, assembly GCA_041392175.1. Taxonomy (GTDB): domain Bacteria; phylum Bacteroidota; class Bacteroidia; order Flavobacteriales; family Flavobacteriaceae; genus Halomarinibacterium. Next base: position 33,368 of record JAWKMP010000010.1, read on the forward strand.
ATTTTATTGAATATATCTTTAGGGTCTCTTATTGGTAAGATGAAATCATTAAACATTGAGCCTGCTAATTTTTCATATAAAACACCTCTAATAGTGGAATAAGTTATCCCTACTAAAGTATAATATATTTGCTCATTTTTAAAAACCAATGTGTTAGTCTCTTTATTAACCATTGTAATATCTTTCAATGGGGAGACCAAAAATTCAATAAATAAATTTAAGATTATGTATGTTTTTTCCTTATTATTATCATCAATAAAATATCTTACCTTCATTGAAACATCGACAATATTATTCTCTAATTGAATATTAATTGTGGTTTCAATACCACCTTTCATTTTTTGTCTTATTTCTTCTGAATGTTCTTCTTTAGGAAAATCTAAATAAAACTCTAATGTTTTTATTTTTTTTAAACCAAGTTCAAAAGTTAATGCTTCCAGCTTTTCCTTTTGTTTAGACATATTTAAATTGTTGTGACATTAAAATTCCTGTATTATTTGATGATATTTTTTGAGTAGAATTAAAGTCTATAATCTTGCAGTTGTTTCTTTCCATTCTTTTGATTTCATCACTTACCTCTACAAATTCAATTTTAGGCACTTTATTTATAGCTAATGATAAATCAATTAATTTATGTAAGCTAAAATTAAAATTCCCATTTAAAACTTGGGATATATATCCTTTTGTAAACCCTAAATCATCCGCAAGAGCTGTTCTATTAAACCCTTTCATCTCCATATAACATTTAAGTTCATAATGTATTTGATTTTGGATTTGGTCGAGCCAGTAACCGGAATTTCTTGCTATTTCTTCGTTTGAGAACATACTATTTTGAATTAAAATAATCAGCTTTTATCTTTCTAAATTTTTCGATGTCTTTTGTTTGAGATTTCTTTTTTCCACCTAAAACAATGATTTTTCCTAACGCTGCATCTTTGAAAAGATAAACCCTTAGATTACTTGTTTTAATCTCATAATCAATATATGGATCTTTTTTGTTACGTTTTAATGGTTTGTATTTGTTGTAGGGAATTTTGTCTTCTTCACCAGAGCCAATAAATGATAAAATACTTTGAATTTGTCCAAGTTCAATATTGTAATTTTTATCATCCTTAAATTCATTAAAGAAATTGTCAAAATGACTTTTCTTATTGATAATAAGTTTGTAAACATTAAAATTAATGCTTACCTCTTTAATTCTTTCTACTGCAAACTTAGACATAAATTTAGTAATAACTAAACTTTATAACAAAATTTTAATTATTACATAAATAATTAAATCTTAAATCATAAGAGTCAGAAAGATATAAATAAAAAAATTAAGTTAAAAAAAAGAAAAAAACAATTCAATTTCCACCTCAAAAAGTACTTATATAACCCTAAACAATCTATATTTCCTAAACTATGTCGAGATATAACAGTAAATAGCCGAACGCTAACATAATTATCCAAACAAACGCAGGATAGCCAATAACATCTTTAATAAGCCATTTTAACAGCTTCATATTTTAAAACTGGGGAGTTTTTAACGTGGAGTATCCAAAGATAATAAAAATTTCTATTCAATGTAAACTCATATATAGTTACCTGCATAAAGGGGCTTATAAACTTTTCTAATCCAAAATAAAAAGGACTACCATCCTCTTGAGAGGGAGGAGATATATAAATCTTGCAGTTGCACTTTTCGTTCATTTTGCAATTTGGATAGCAGCTTATAAAAGAGCCGTGCGGTAAGCACCGCATCTCCTAGGGCATTATGACGATCATGCATGGGAATAGTAAATTCTTTACAAAGGGTATCTAGCGATACGGGCTTTTGCGATTTACCCAATAGCATTTGGTAAACCATGGAAGTATCGATACAGCGGTTTTTAAGCTTCGGCAGTTTCATTAACCTTAAAGCCCTATTGATCATTTCAACATCAAAAGCCGCATGATGGGCTACCAAGACTGCATTGCCCAAATAGTTCAAAAAAAGGGCGATAGCTTCTGTTTCTGGAATTTTTAGCACGGTTCCTTTTTTTAAAATGCCATGGACAGCCACGGTTTCCCGGTTAAACTTTTCTTGTTCCAAAAATACCTCAAAACTATCTGCCACCACAATTTTTTGGTGATGAAGCACCACCGCCCCAATAGATAGCAGTTTATCCTTGGAAGGATCCAAGCCGGTCGTTTCGGTATCAAAAACCACAAACCGGGTTTCTTCGATGGAAGCAGGCCGTTTTTCGGAAAAGGTCTTTTCATAGGCTTTCCAGAAATCGGGGTAATGATGGGTTTTGAATAATGCCACGTTAGGTAATTTGCGATAGATGAAAACGAACCGACAGTAATTCCTGTATCTCCTTCAAGGGTTTAAAACACGCTCGTAATTGAAGTTTCTCCATCTTGCTAAGGGTTTCCAGGGCCAAATACCTTCCAGAAGTGCCTTTTTTTATTCCCTCCTCGGTGCGAAACCGCAACAAAACCTTGAACGCTTCTTCACATGCCTCAAACAGCGCTTTATTCTGTGGTTCTATTTCCATTAAGGCACGGTAGCGCTGCAAGGTGCTGTTTTTACCACTTATTTCCCGGGAAAGCACCAAAACCCTAGCGGCATCTATAAGGGGCATCAATGCACGTGACTTGAGATCAAACTCGTTTTTGTGTTGCGCATCTTTCTCAACAATGAATTGCCTAAAAAAACCTATGGGAGCTGGATTTTGTATGGCATTTCGTGCCAAATAATTCAAGAAAACTTCAAAGGAACCAATCGAGGAAAAAATATGCTGGGTGATTGCTTGGGAAAGGGAAGGTTCACCAAACACGGTCTTAAAATCGAAAAAAATGGTGCAAAGCATAATGGATTCTTCACTGGGTTGGGTAATCCAATGCTGAAACTGTTGTTTCCATTCAGAGAGTGAAAGACACCATTGGGGGTTACTTGCCATCATTTCGGCAGGGCAAAATTCATATCCAATATCGGCCAGCCCTTGGGTAACCTTTTGGGCCAATAACAAGAAATAACTTTTTGTTGCTGAAATCTGTTCTTCGGGGACATCTTCAAAAACCAAGGCATTATCTTGGTCGGTTAACAAAAGTTGCTCGTTCCTTCCTTGGCTTCCCAGGGCCAGCCAAGTAAAGCCTACGAGGGGCTTACCCCCCATTTCCCGTAAAGACAGGGTGATAATTTGTTGTGTGAGTGCCTCATTGATAGCTCCAGATACTTGTGTGACAAAATCCATGGAAGCTTCCTGTTGGATATAGGTTTCAATCAATTCTGAAAGCTGCTCCCTGCAACTTTTTAAAGCGTTAATGTCTTCGCTTCTTCTAATTTGCTTCACCAATGTATAGGGGTTATTACTACGAAGGGCAACAATATCGTGCTCGGAAAGAACCCCTATGATATTGGAATTTGGAGTTCCATCTTTGGTAATGCACAAATGGGCAATGTTATGACGAAGCATCATTACTTGAGCCTCGGCCACGGTAATTGTTGCTGGTGCAGTTATGACTGGAGAAGACATAATTTCCGAAACCAATGCCTGGATGGAAACTTTACCTGTGGCGACCTTAAGGCGAAGATCCTTATCGGTAACAATTCCCAAAGGTTTTTTATCGCTCTCAATCACAATAGACCCTACCCTATGCTCTGCCATAGAACATGCTGCTTGCATAATGGTAAAAGATGCTGGGCAGGAAATAGGATTTTCACTAAAACGGACCTTTTGATGATCAAAGTAGTTGGGAGTATCATCTGTTGCGATTTCTTTTGAAAAAACCAAAGCCCCATTGGGGATATTTACACGGAAACTAACATGAATAAACCGCTCCAACGCTTTATTCGAAGCCATAAACGGCAAGATACTTTCTACGGGGATAGCATAAAGGATCGTTTCCTCTTGCGCAAGGGCGTAAAGCCGATACGCATCTTGTTCAACAATGGGCCGAAGCCCAAAAAGCTCGCCTTCATCACAAATATTAATGAGAAGCTTGCCTTCGCTCCCTTCCGTAAAAAGTCCCACGGCGCCTTCCCTAACAACAAAAAAGTGGGGTTTGGGATGCTCTCCCAAATTGAAAACAGTTTCCCCTTCTTCAACATACATCACCGTAACCGAAGCAGCAATTGAAAGTAATTCCTGCTCGCTAAGAATATGGAAAGGAGGAAAATTCTTTAAAAAATCTCGGATCCGTATAGCGAGGGTATTGCTCAATGTTTCTTTTTTAAAATGTTAGGGACAATTCCCGCAGAAGCTTTATTCTAGGGTTCTTATGCTTTTCTTATAGGAAAGGTACTAAATAATCTTAGGAATCTTTTAACAAATATTGCTAAATTACTATATTTATGCAAAATTATTATATATGACAATTGACCTATGCCCCAATTGTGGTTCTGAAGACTATGTAAAAAGTGGGATCGTAAACAACCGGCAGCGATATAAATGCAAGAAATGCCAGTATTATTTTACCGTCAATAAACTTGGGAAAAAAATTGACAACTACTATGTGAATAAAGCACTACAGCTTTATTTGGAAGGCCTTACCTATAGGGAAATTGAACGTATTTTAGGGATTTCCCATGTAAGTATCATCAACTGGGTAAAAAAATATAATATTAAACGCCCTTACCATGGCGAATACCATCCTACCTACAAAATATTAAACCCTTCAGAGTTGTCTTCCTACTTTCAAAAACCAGAAAATTTAACGGGTGCCGGAGTCGTTGTTACCGAGCTTGGAGATAAGTTTATGCTTATAAAATGGGAGCGTTTTAAAGACTAGCTATATTTTTTTAGCAAAAATATATATAGCTTTTTCTTAAACTCACCCTTTTTTGGAGATTAGTACTGCACACAAGACCATTATTAATTCAAAATTAATCGACCAAAAATTATGAGAAAACTAACATTCATTTTACTGGGATTTAGCTTTTTCGTCTTCCAAAGTGCCTTTTCACAGGGTTCTCCAGATTATGGGGGCGGACTTAAAGTTAAATTTGACGAAGAGGGGAACAAGTACCTTCGTATCATTTCCTGGGCACAGGTCCAGGCAACCTACACCGATGAGGTAGCAGACAATGCCAGTCACATTGGTTTCAATCTACGAAGGGCAAGGATTCTTGCCTTTTCGCAAATTAGCAAGGATTTCCTTATCCTTACCCATTTCGGATTAAACAGTTTAAATTCCAGTTCCTTAAGCCCTACGGGAAAAGGAGAAGGCTCTCAACTCTTTTTTCACGATGTATGGGCACAATATTCCATTGGCAGTGATCACTCCATAGGAGGAGGCCTCCATTACTGGAATGGTATTTCCCGCTTGAACAACCAAAGCACCCTTAACATGATGACCTTGGATAATAATCGCCAATCTTGGGCAACCATTGGCTTGTCCGATCAATTTGCAAGGCATATAGGTGTTTACGGAAAGGGGAAGTTTGGTAAATTACAATACCGCCTTTCCATTAATGATGCTATCACCAATGGTCTTGACGCACGAGACCCTGAAGAAGGCGGCCCAGCCGTGTATGGCGGAAAGAGGTTGATAGGGTCCAAAGACGCTGGATTTGCCTATGCGGGATATTTTGATTTTAATATTTTGGATCAAGAATCAAATTTCCTTCCCTTTAAGGTGGGAACTTATTTAGGAACCAAAAAAATATTCAATGTAGGAGCTGGTTTCTTCTTGCATCCCAGTGGTTCAGTCTCCCTTGAAAATGGAGAATTGAAAGGGGAAGATGTGGCTATTTTCGCCGTAGATGCTTTCTACGATGCCCCTCTTGGCGAAAATGGAAGTGCCATTACGGCCTATGCCACTTTTCAATCCAACGACTACGGGAACAATTACCTTTTCAGTGCTTATGGCACCGGAAGCATGCTATATGGCCATGCAGGTTATGTAATCCCTGGCAAAGACAAAAAAACAAGGTTTCAACCCTATGTTTCTTTTGCTTCCAACAGTTATGACGCCGTAGACGACAATCGGAATATTTTTGGGATAGGCACCAATGCCTTTTTTAGTGGCCATAATTCAAAATTGACACTGGAATACCAAAACCAAAAGTTTGGCGAAAGCAAACAAAGTACGGTGACCCTTCAAGCAATGATTTACCTATAATTTTAGCTATTATGACAGATAAAAATAAAGCAATCGCTTACTGGAAACAAAACCTGAAGTATCTCACCATACTGCTTGTTATATGGTTTTTGGTTTCCTATGGCTGCGGAATTTTATTCCGGGATGCACTTAACTCGATTAAACTGGGGGGCTTTAAGCTTGGCTTTTGGTTTGCCCAGCAAGGATCTATCTATGTATTCGTAATTCTCATATTCGTTTACGTACGATTAATGAATAAACTAGATAAAAAATACGGTTACGACGAGTAGCCCTTAACTAAAAATTTACAACTATGAGCGTTCAAGTTTGGACATGGATTTTAGTAGGGGTTACATTTGCCCTTTACTTTGGAATCGCAATTTGGGCCCGAGCGGGTTCCACAAAAGAATTTTACGTAGCTGGCGGGGGCGTCTCCCCATTGGCAAACGGGATGGCTACGGCTGCCGACTGGATGAGTGCCGCCTCCTTTATCTCCATGGCGGGGATTATTTCCTTTGCTGGCTATGATGGATCGGTATACTTAATGGGATGGACCGGAGGCTATGTGCTTTTGGCACTGTTGCTAGCTCCGTACCTTAGGAAATTTGGAAAGTTCACGGTTCCCGATTTTATTGGAGACCGTTATTACTCCAATGCTGCTAGGACCGTAGCTGTTATTTGTGCTTTAATTGTCTCCTTTACTTATGTAGCGGGCCAAATGCGCGGCGTGGGGATTGTATTCTCCCAATTTCTGCAAGTACCCATCAATACCGGGGTAATTATTGGAATGGCCGTTGTTTTGGTTTTTGCCTTTTTAGGAGGCATGAAGGGAATTACTTATACCCAAGTAGCACAATATTGTGTGTTGATTTTTGCCTTCATGGTGCCTGCCATTTTTATTTCCTTTCAAATGACAGGAAACCCTATCCCGCAATTGGGGATGGGAAGTACAGTGGAAGACGGGACCTATCTTTTAGAAAAACTGGATCATCTACACACCCAATTAGGCTTTAAAGAATATACCTCCGGATCCAAAAGCACTTGGGATGTCTTTGCCATTACCCTTGCCTTAATGGTGGGTACAGCGGGATTGCCCCATGTAATAGTTCGCTTCTTTACCGTTCCAAAGGTAAAAGACGCAAGAAAATCTGCTGGGCTTGCCTTATTGTTCATTGCTATCCTTTATACCACGGCTCCTGCAGTGGCTGTATTTGCCAGAACCAACTTAATCCAAACGGTAAGCAATACCGAATACACCCAAGTACCTCAATGGTTCAAGAATTGGGAAGACACAGGTCTTATTGCTTGGGCCGATAAAAATGGGGATGGAAAAATCCAATATGTGGCTGGAAATGCTGTAGATGGAAAGCCTGCTTTTACGAATGAGCGTGGAGTCCATGGAGAACGATTGGTTTCCAATGCAAATAGCGAAGCCAACGAATTGTATGTGGATAGGGACATTATGGTGTTGGCCAACCCAGAAATTGCCAAACTGCCCAACTGGGTCATTGCCTTGGTTGCGGCAGGAGGATTGGCGGCCGCCCTTTCTACCGCTGCGGGATTACTTTTGGTTATTTCCACCTCTATCTCGCACGATCTTATCAAAAAACAGTTGAAACCCAATATCTCCGAAAAAGGGGAGCTTTGGGCAGCAAGGATTAGTATTTTCTTTGCCATTATCATTGCAGGAATCTTCGGAATTTACCCCCCAGGCTTCGTTGCCGCTGTGGTTGCCCTTGCCTTTGGTTTGGCCGCTGCTTCCTTTTTCCCTGCCATTATCTTGGGTATTTTCGACAAAAGGATGAATAAGCAAGGAGCTGTTACTGGGATGATTGTAGGGATTACCCTCATGCTCTTTTACATGATTCGCTACAAGACTGGGCTCATAGGAGTGATGGATGCTCGACCTGCCAGTGAATGGTGGTTTGGAACCTCCCCCGAAGGTTTTGGAACCGTTGCCATGATCGTAAACGTTGTTGTTTCGGTAGTGGTTTCCAGGCTTACTCCTGCTCCGCCTCAAAATGTTCAGGAAATTGTGGAACATATCCGAATTCCAAGTGGTGCCGGTGAAGCCCACCAGCACTAGGTAATTTAGCTTGGTTGTTAGTTGAGAAAACAGCGTCTTTTAGGGCGCTGTTTTTGTAATTTTAGTATCTTTCCTAACACATGAAAAAACGCCACGAACAAAAACTGGTCATCCTTTCCTTGGCACTTTTGGTTTTGCTGAATGTCCCTTTGCTATTGATTTTCAATTTGGACGGGGTCATTTGGGGATTCCCGGTTTTTTACTTTTACTGCTTTCTGGTTTGGGCACTTTCCATTGTTGTTTCATATATCGTTTTAAAAAGGCACTATGAGTAATTATGCCTTATTTAGCATCATCATTTGCTACCTGGGCGTGTTATTTTACATCGCTTTTTTGGCAGAGAAAAATGCCAAGAGCAAATGGGTAAACAATCCTTATATCTATACCCTTTCCCTTGCGGTATATTGTTCGGCATGGACCTATTATGGTAGTATTGGGGTAGCAGCAAACTCGGGGATTAACTTCTTGCCCATTTACCTGGGCCCTGTAGTGGCATTTCCGTTGTGGATTGTCCTGCTTCGGAAAATCATGCGCATCTCCAAACAACATAAAATTTCTTCGGTAGCCGATTTTATTTCCCTTCGCTACGGAAACAACCGTTTTTTGGGAGCCCTCATTACCATTATTTGCGTAATTGGTACGGTCCCGTACATTTCCCTTCAGTTGAAAGCAGTTTCGGAAACCTTCGAATCATTAGTGATGAAACCAGTTATGTAGCTTCAGGCATTTATGACGATTCCACCTTGTACATTGCTGTGCTCTTGGCTGTTTTTGCGGCATTCTTTGGAACGCAACAAACCGATGCTTCCGAAAAACACCGTGGCATTGTCACATCGGTAGCGTTTGAATCTGTTTTGAAACTCGTGTTCTTTTTGCTTATTGGTGCCTATGTTACATTCTTTCTCTTTGATGGAACCACTGATATTTACCAAAAGTTCTTCTCTTCCCAGCATTTTGAAAGTCTAACCCATATCCAAGGGATGGACGGGGGCTTTAACTGGTTTTTGACCATGGGGCTTTCCTTTTTTGCCATTTTTTTGTTACCACGGCAATTTCAGGTCTCGGTAGTGGAAAACACGCGTGAAAAACACCTTAAGAAAGCCATTTGGTTGTTTCCCCTATACCTCATCCTCTTTAATGTCTTTGTTATATTTATTGCTTGGGGAGGAAAGATTACCTTTGGCGATCGTGTTAATGCCGATTACTTTGCCCTATTGCTCCCGCTGGAACAGGGCAACCACTTCTTGGCAACCTTGGTATTCTTAGGGGGTTTTTCAGCGGTCATATCCATGGTGGTTGTCTCTACGCTAGCACTTTCCACGATGGTGAGTAACAACCTCATTATCCCCTATGGGTTCTTAAGTAAATTCAGCAAAGGGGAGTCTGAAAAAAATTCAAAATACATTAAAAACATCCGTCGTATTTCCATTTTCCTCATCATTATTGCGGCTTATCTTTTTTATATCAATTTTTCCATAGAGCTTTCCTTGATTTCCATAGGGCTTATTGCGTTTGTGATAATTTCGCAGTTGGCCCCTTCCTTTTTTATTGGGCTTTATTGGAACAGGGCGTCTTCCAAGGCAACCATCATTGGGATTCTAGTGGGCTTTTTGGTTACCGCCTACACCCTTATCCTCCCTTTCACTTTGGAAGCCTTTACAGGCTATGCCAGTTTTACGCACAACGGCCCGTTTGAAATAGCCCTGTTAAAACCTTATGCTTTGTTCGGGATAGATTTTCTATCGCCCCCCGCCCATGCCTTTTTCTGGAGTTTATTGCTGAATACCTTTTGTTATTTAACCATTTCGCTATTGCAAAAAGGAAATTACCGCGAACGCAATTATGCCGAAATGTTCGTGGACAGCCATAACTATTCCTATCTACAGGACAGCGCGTTGGTTTGGAAAGGTGAAGCCTATGTAGCCGACATCCGAAATGTCTTGATCAAGTTTTTAGGGGAGTCCCGAACGCAAAGGGCCCTGAACCTCTTTTTTAACAAATACAAAATCCCAAAGGATACCCAAATGGCCGATGCGCGCCTCATTAATTTTTCCGAAAAACTGCTCACGGGTAGTATTGGAAGTGCTTCTGCAAAAATATTGATCGCCGGGGTGGTGAAGGAACAGGAAATAAGTCTTGTGGAGGTGTTGAAAATCCTAGAGGAATCCAAAGACAATATTTCGCAGAATAAATTGCTCAAAGAAAAGTCCGATGAACTAACTGTTATAACCCAAAAACTGAAATCGGCCAACGATGAATTGGTGGTAAAGGACAAACAGAAGGATGAGTTTTTGGACACCGTGGCCCATGAATTAAAAACACCTCTCACAGGAATACGGGCCGCTACAGAACTTTTGCTCGAGGAAGATGATATGCCCCTAGCAATGAAATCGCAGTTCTTAACCAATATCCTTAATGATAGTGACCGCTTGGGACGACTCATCAATAACATTTTGGATTTTGAAAAGCTCACCACCGGAAGGGAGCAGATACACAAAACCAAAAACGATTTAAAAGTTACCATTCTCAAAGCAGTTAATAGCATAGAACATGTGGCTCAAAAAAAGGGCATTACCCTTGTCTGCCACCCTTTGGAAAATATGGTGCTGAGTTATGATGAAGATCGAATCATGCAAGTAATTACCAACCTTCTTGGGAATGCTTTAAAGTTTGCCCCTGAAAAAAAAGGCCAAATAACACTACGCTGTGAAGCAAAAAAACGATGGGCCAAAGTCACCGTAAAAGACAACGGAAAAGGAATCCCAGAGGAAGATATTGGTTACATTTTTGACAAATTTTATCAATCGAAAAACCAAAATACCAAGAAACCTATGGGCAGTGGCCTAGGATTGGCCATTTGCAAAAATATCATCGATAAGCACCACGGAAAAATTTATGCCAAAAGGAACAATAAATTGGGGGCAACCCTTGTTTTTAAGCTACCTTTTAAGTAAATTGCTTCTTGAAAAACAATGCAAAAGATTTTAATTGTCGACGACGAGCCAAACATCGTCATGACCCTAGAGTACGCCTTCAAAAAAAATAATTTTGAGGTCTTTATTGCTCGGGACGGAAGTGAGGCAATACACATTTTGGAAAAGGAAGTCCCTAGCGTTGTGCTGCTGGATGTCATGATGCCAAAAGTAGATGGCTATGAGACGTTAAAATTTATTAAAGAGAATGACCGGTTGCAATCCACGAAAGTGGTTTTTGTAACGGCAAAAAATAAAGCTTCAGATATTGAAAAAGGCTTAAAACTTGGAGCAGACAAATACATTACAAAGCCGTTTTCAGTAAAAAAAATAGTTTCAGAAATACAAGAACTCTTGGGTTAATAGTTGGTTTGTGTGCAAGCAACAAGTATAATTTAAGATTTGTATCATGAAATTTCGTATTCCTCCTTTGGCTTCAGATATCATTATCTGCCTGTATGCCATTACTACATTATATTTCCGTTTTAAACTGGAAAACAATACCCCTATTAGCGGCATGAATTCCATTGTAATAGGGGTTTGCTTTGTGGTTATTATTTGGGTATTTATAAAATTGAAAGTACTTAACCCCAATTGGTTTGGCCTCTTTGGAACCAAAAAAAATTAGGCCATGGCATACACTTCATTCTATAAGGAGAGTATTGACCATCCCGAGGACTTTTGGAGAAAACAAGCCAAAAACCTCTCTTGGTATTCCTTTCCAAAAAACATCCTTTCCAAAAATAGCGAAGGCTATTTTCAATGGTTTAACGACGGTGAACTCAATTTAAGCTACCTATGCATAGATAAACATATTGAAGAGGGACATGGCGAACAAATAGCTATTGTATATGATTCTCCGGTAACCAATATCGCTGAAAAAATTTCCTTTCACCAGGTGAAAGAGGAGGTGAGCAAATTGGCTGGCGGACTTCACTCTTTGGGGTTAAAAAAAGGAGATACCGCTATTATTTATATGCCCATGATTCCACAAGCGGTCTATGCAATGCTCGCCTGTGCACGCTTAGGCGTTATCCATTCGGTTGTGTTTGGCGGGTTTGCTCCCCATGAATTGGCCCTTAGGATTGACGACTGCAAACCCAAGATCATCCTTACAGCTTCAAACGGTATTGAAATTTCAAAAATCATTCCGTATAAACCTTTTGTAGATCAGGGTATTTCGGAAGCCCAACATAAACCTGAAAAAGTAGTGGTGTTTGATCGCAAACTAGGGGTACAAATGGATGTCATGCCTTACGATATTGATTATCAATCCTTGGTCGAAAATGCCCTCCCAGCTTCCCCTGTGCCTGTTTCCTCTACCCACCCATTGTATATTTTGTACACCTCTGGAACCACGGGTACCCCTAAAGGAGTTGTTCGGGATTCCGGTGGATATGCCACTGCATTAAAATTTTCCATGAAATATGTATATGGGGTGGAAGAAGGAGATACGTATTGGGCCGCCAGTGATGTAGGATGGGTAGTGGGCCATAGCTATATTGTATATGGGCCTTTGTTAAATAGAAATACCACCATTTTGTTCGAAGGGAAACCAGTAAAAACACCCGATGCTTCAACTTTTTGGAGGATTATTAGCGATTACAAAGTAAAGGTCATGTTTACGGCTCCTACCGCCATTAGGGCCATTAAGAAAGAAGATCCTAATGCCGAGTTGATGGAAAACTTTGACCTTTCCTGTTTACGCTATCAATTTCTTGCTGGGGAGCGATGCGATATGGCAACTCTTAACTGGTTGGAAGAACACTTAAGGGTTCCAGTGATAGATCACTGGTGGCAAACCGAATCGGGGTGGGCCATGTTGGCTAGCATGGCAGGTTTGGAGATGCAGCAAGTAAAACCGGGTTCAGCTGGAAAACCCGTTTGTGGTTATAACATTCAAATTTTAAATGAACAGGGCGAAGAGGTTGCCCCTAACCAGGAAGGTTATGTTGCGGTAAAATTGCCACTACCCCCAGGTACTTTACTGGGTCTTTGGGGCAACTTGGAACGATTTAAAAAAGGGTATTTGGAAAAATTTCCGGGGTATTACTTTTCTGGGGATGGAGGGTATACCGATACCGATAACCATGTGTACATAACGGGGCGGGTAGACGATGTCATCAACGTAGCTGGGCATCGCCTCTCCACCGCCGAGATGGAAGAGGTGGTATCTTCACATCCTGCCGTGGCTGAATGCGCCGTTTTTGGGATCCATTGTGAATTAAAGGGACAAAGACCGTTGGGTTTGGTTGTACTGAAAGCAGGAGAAACCCTTTTACCCGAAATCCTTCAGGAAGAAATTGTGGGTCAAGTGCGGTCACAGATTGGAGCCGTGGCATCGTTCAAGGAAGTATTGGTGGTAGAACGCCTCCCAAAGACCCGTTCTGGAAAAATTCTTCGTAAATTACTACGGGATATTGCCGATGGAGTCAATTATACCATTCCATCCACTATCGACGATGTCTCCATCATTTCAGAAATAGAAACCCAATACAAAAAACACCATATTCTATAATTTTAAAAAGATTCAAAAATGAGCAATTATCATATAAAAAACCTTGAAGAATACTATCAAATCTATCGTAAGAGTGTACGGGACCCCGAAACTTTTTGGGAAGAAGTCGCCGAAGAGCATTTTGTATGGCGTAAACGCTGGGATAACGTATTGCATTGGGATTTTTCAAAACCCGATATTAAGTGGTTTGAAGGGGCGCAGCTCAACATTACCGAAAACTGTATCGATCGGCACTTACCCACCCGTGGCAACAAAACTGCCATCATTTTTGAACCCAATAATCCCGAAGAAAAAGCGCAGCATATCACTTATCGCGAACTCTATGAGCGTGTGAACCAAATGGCTAATGTACTTAAGGAAAAAGGTGTTCAAAAAGGGGATAGGGTTTGCATTTACTTACCCATGATTCCAGAATTGGCTATTTCTGTGTTGGCCTGCGCAAGGATTGGAGCCATTCATAGTGTAGTCTTTGCAGGGTTTTCGGCCTCGGCCTTGGCTACACGCATCAACGATAGTGATTGTAAAATGGTCATTACGAGTGATGGTTCCTTCCGCGGAAATAAATCCATTGATCTCAAAGGAATTGTTGATGATGCACTGGAAAATTGTGCTTGCGTTAAAACCGTTTTGGTAGTGAAAAGGACCCAATCGAATATCGCCATGAAAGAGGGAAGGGATTCTTGGCTCCAGGTGTTGTTGGATCTAGCTTCTAAAGAATGTGCCCTAGAAATCATGGATGCCGAAGATCCTTTGTTTATTTTGTATACTTCCGGCTCTACCGGTATGCCTAAGGGAATGCTCCACACCACAGGGGGCTATATGGTGTACACTGCATACACGTTCAAAAATGTGTTTCAATACAGGGAACATGACATTTACTGGTGTACGGCAGACATAGGATGGATTACGGGACATAGTTATATTGTATATGGACCCCTGGCCAATGGTGCTACTACCGTCCTTTTTGAAGGCGTGCCTTCCTATCCAGATTTTGGACGTTTTTGGGAAGTGGTAGAAAAGCATAAAATAACGCAGTTTTACACCGCCCCCACTGCCATTCGTGCCCTTGCCAAAGAGAATTTGAGTTTTGTAGAAAAATATGATCTTTCCTCCCTAAAAGTACTAGGTACTGTGGGAGAGCCTATTAACGAGGAAGCATGGCACTGGTACAACGATAATATTGGCCACGGGAATACCCCCATTGTAGATACCTGGTGGCAAACTGAAACGGGAGGTATCATGATTTCCCCTATTCCCTTTGCAACCCCTACCATTCCTACTTTTGCTACACTTCCACTGCCTGGAATCCAACCCTGCCTGATGGATGAAAACGGAAAGGAAATACAAGGCCGTCCAGCTAATGGCAGACTTTGTATTAAATTCCCTTGGCCCTCTATTGCCAGGTCCATTTGGGGCAATCACCAGCGGTACAAAGAGACCTATTTTTCTGCCTTCGAAAACAAATACTTCACGGGCGATGGAGCTTTACGGGACAATACCGGGTATTACCGAATCACGGGACGTGTGGACGACGTGATTATTGTTTCGGGGCATAACCTAGGGACAGCCCCTATTGAAGATGCCATCAACGAGCATCCAGCCGTTGCAGAAAGTGCCATTGTAGGTTTCCCTCATGATATTAAGGGAAATGCCCTTTATGGTTTTGTGATTCTAAAGGAAACTGGAGAAGTTCGTAACCAAGATAACCTTCGCAAAGAGATTAACCAATTAATTACCGAGCGTATTGGCCCCATTGCCAAATTGGATAAAATTCAATTCACCAGTGGTTTGCCCAAAACACGAAGCGGAAAAATCATGCGAAGGATCCTTCGGAAAATAGCCCATAAGGATACTTCAAACCTGGGAGATATCAGTACGTTATTAAATCCCGAAGTGGTAGAAGAAATAATACAAAACGCCTTGTAATTTTTCACCCCAAGCGCTCAAAATTGGTTACATTTGCGCAAAACAGCCAATTTTTGAAGCCATTTTTAAGCATCGTTCTTTTAGCTACGCTCCTAATACCCACATTAGGAGCCTTGGCATGGTTTCAATTTCAGGAAAGAACCATAAAAAAAGAGGTGTTAGCAAAGCTTCGTTCTTTTGTGGATGAAAGTGACTTGACCCTTATTGTCCTTTCGGAAAAGGAAGCTACCAAACAGCTTCACTGGAAACACAACAGTGAGTTTTCCTACCAAGGGTTTTTATATGATGTGGTAAAAAAGAAAAGAGAAGGAGACCACTACTATTTTTGGTGTTTGAAAGATGATAAAGAAACCCTTTTGCATAAAAAAATAGATGAATTGGTCATGGCCTTTTTAGGACAAGATCCGCACCAGCAAGAAAAGAGTAAACACTTGAACTGGTTTTTAGAATCGCTTTTTTTCTCTAAAAATGAGCCCTGGGCTATTTCAAAAAGAACCTTTATCTCGAAAAAAACTATTTATTCTTATTCCTTCAATGAGCAATCCATAGCCATTGTTCCAGTCTCTCCTCCTCCACAAAGGAGCTAGCTTCTTCCAGTGCCAAGACTTTCTGAAAGTCATCCAATGTTAACTTATACCAAAATTCAATACCCATGAAAAGAATATTTTTTTGGGGATTACTCCTGTTCATTCAAGGTGTTTTTTCCCAAACCATTACCATTACCGATGCTGCTTCAAAAGAGCCATTGGATATGGTGACCCTACTTAGTGATAACCCAAAGGCATTTACAACAACCAATGCCAAGGGACAGGCCGATATAAGCAATTTCACCCAAGCCCAGAAAATAGAAATACGCACCTTAGGGTACACCACTCTTGTGATAAGCTATGCCGATTTGGAAGCTGCTAACTTCGAATTAGCTTTGGAACCTTCCAGCATTAGCATAGACCAAGTTGTGGTTTCGGCAACGAGATGGAACCAGGCAAGTTCCAAAATTCCGTCAAAAATCATTTCCATTACCCCACAAACGGTAGCCTTGCAAAATCCACAAACCGCTGCAGACCTTTTGGGGGTCTCTGGGAAAGTATTCATTCAAAAAAGCCAGCAGGGTGGCGGTAGCCCCATGATTCGGGGGTTTGCCACCAATCGCCTTTTGTACACCGTAGATGGGGTACGCATGAACACGGCTATTTTTAGGGGAGGAAACCTTCAAAATGTCATTTCCCTAGATCCTTTTGCAATCGAACGTACCGAAGTACTCTTTGGCCCAGATGCCGTTATCTACGGAAGCGATGCCATTGGAGGAATTATGAGTTTTCAAACCCTAGTTCCAGAGTTTTCGGTAGACGATGCCACCTTTGTGACTGGAAAAGCAGTGACTCGCTATGCTTCGGCCAATAATGAAAAAACAGGTCATTTTGATGTGAATGTAGGCTGGAAAAAATGGGCTTTTGTTTCCAGCATCACATCCAACGATTATGGAGACCTAAAACAAGGAAGTGTAGGCCCCGATGAATTTTTGCGCCCTTTCTATGTACAACGCCAAGACAGCCTGGATATCGTGGTAACCAATGAGGACCCCCGCGTGCAAGTTCCTTCGGGATTTACTCAAATCAATATGATGCAGAAGGTACGCTTCAAGCCTACCCAACATTGGGATCTACAATATGGTTTTCATTATTCGGAAACTTCCGATTACAGCCGTTATGACCGCCAATTACGCACCCGAAACGGCTTGCCCCGCTATGGTGAATGGAAATACGGCCCTCAAAAATGGATGATGAACAATCTTACCGTAATGCATAACAATGGGTCTTCCTTTTATGATGAAATGGCCTTGCGATTGGCGCTTCAAAATTTTGAAGAAAGCCGCATTAGCCGAAATTTTAATGACGAAGCCCGTGAAACCCGCATCGAAAAAGTGGATGCCTATTCGGCCAACCTGGATTTCACCAAAACTATAGGAAGCAAAAACAACCTGTTTTACGGGATTGAAATCGTAAGCAACAAGGTAACTTCTACCGGTATCGACACTAATATTGACACTGGAACAAGTACCGCTGGTCCTGCCCGTTATCCTCAAGCTACTTGGGCTTCGTATGCTGCCTATCTTTCAGACCAATTCACCTTAAACGATCAAATGCTATTGCAAGGAGGCCTTCGTTACAATCAATTTGTTTTGGATGCTACTTTTGATACCACGTTTTATCCTTTTCCTTTTGATAAAGCCAAACTAAACAACGGCTCCTTGACGGGAAATTTGGGAATGGTGTATCGCCCCAGCACCGATTTGGTGATCACCGCCAATGCTGCCACGGCCTTTAGGGCGCCCAATGTTGATGATGTGGGAAAAGTATTCGATTCAGAGCCAGGTTCGGTAGTGGTTCCCAATCCAGATTTGGAGGCCGAATATGCCTACAATGGTGATGTGGGCATTGCAAAAGTGTTTGGAAAATCAGTAAAAGTAGATCTTTCAGCCTATTACACCTTGCTGAAAAATGCCTTAGTACGAAGGGATTTTAAGTTGAATGGGCAGGATAGTATTGTCTATGATGGGGAGTTAAGCCAAGTGCAGGCGATTCAAAATGCAGCCGAAGCCAAAGTCTACGGAATTCAGGCGGGGCTGGAAATTAAGCTCCCTCAAGGATTTGGCTTTTCTTCCGATTTCAACTTTCAAAAAGGGGAAGAGGAATTGGACAATGGTGAAACCAGTTCCTCCAGACACGCTGCGCCTTGGTTTGGCGTTTCACGCCTTACGTTTAAAGCCCAAAAGCTGAACATGCAACTGTACATGGACTACAGTGGAGAAGTGGCTTTTGATGATATGCCCGAAGAGGAAAAAGGGAAAACCGAAATTTATGCCATTAACAATAATGGAGATCCCTATTCCCCGGGATGGTATACGTTGAACTTTAAAGCCAATTACCAACTTACCGATAAGATTTCTGTAAATGGCGGGCTAGAGAATATCACAGACCAGCGTTACAGGCCCTATAGCTCGGGCATTTCGGGAGCAGGAAAAAATTTTATCCTCTCGCTCACGGCCAAGTTTTAATCCAAGATTTAAAGACCCGTCAAAATTTTTGACGGGTTTTTTTTAAATAGGATATTCAGTACCTTTAGGTTTCAATTATACGGTATGCGCCACACCAAGGAAGAACGATTTCAGCAGTTTGTACTTTCCAAGTACCAGATTTACAATAGCATTTTTATGACCCTTCCCTTTGATGCCATCACGCGCACGGGAGTCTTGTTGCCTTTATTTCAGGAACTGTGCGAAAAAGGGTATGAAGAGCATCAAAACCCCACCGAGATTGTAGATAAATTTTTTAAGCAGTACCGCGATAATCCTTCAGAAGAAGAAAAGGTGAACTTACTGTTCCGGTTCATTCAGTACATAGAACGGCAGGTCGTTTTGTTTGACGCCATTGAAGAAGCAACCTTTCCCATCATCAACAATATGGATGGTCGGGGTACGCTGCGCAACGTAAAGGAAGAGGCGGAGGATAAAAACAAAAAGGAGGCGTTGAAGCAGTATTTGGAACGTTTTAAAGTACGTACCGTGCTAACGGCCCACCCTACCCAATTCTATCCGGGTTCGGTGCTGGGCATCATTACCGACCTGGCAAAAGCCATAGAAAAAAACCAGTTGGATACGATCAAATTACTACTGGCGCAATTGGGCAAAACCCCTTTTTTCAAAAAGAAAAAACCCACGCCCTTCGATGAAGCCGTAAGCTTAATTTGGTATTTGGAGCATGTTTTTTACCAATCGGCCTTTCATATTTATGATTACATACAGAACAATATTTTTGAAGGAGAACCCCTAGAAAATCAAGTAGTGAACTTGGGATTTTGGCCCGGTGGTGACCGCGACGGCAATCCTTTTGTTACGACAGAAATTACCCTGCAAGTAGCAGAGCGACTCCGGCAAACCATTTTAAAAAATTACTACAAGGACATTCGAAAATTACGCCGAAGGATCACCTTTGATGGGGTGGAACAGTTGGTCATTGCCCTTGAAACCCTCCTTTTCGAAAACCTCAACAAATCCCCAGAAAAAGCAACGCTTACCGCGGAAGGAATGTTAACCCTACTAGAGGAAATAAAAGCGGTTTTAATGGAAAGGCATCATTCTCTTTTTATAGAATTAGTGGTAGAGGTCATTCATAAGGTAAAATTATTTGGTTTTTATTTTGCGTCATTGGACATACGCCAAGACTCCAGGGTTCATACTGGGGTGATGAATGTTATTTCAGAAAGTAATCCTACTCTTTTTTCAAAACCCTATTCCGAATTAACGCAAGCAGAAAAAATGGATGTCTTGGGCAAGCTTCACGGGAAATTAGATCCCGAGCAACTCCCCGATGAGATGGCCAAAAATACCTTGTCTTCCATTTATGCCATGAAGCAAATACAGCAATACAATGGGGAGCAAGGATGCCATCGCTACATTATAAGTAATAACGGCAGCGTTGTCAATGTGCTGGAAGCCTTTGCGATGATTCGCCTGTGCGATTGGGAAAATCCAACGGTAGATGTCATCCCTCTCTTCGAAACAGTAGAAGATTTGCAAGTAGCAGACCAAGTGATGGAAACACTTTATACCTATCCTGCCTATAAAAAACACTTGAAAAACCGAGGAAACAAGCAATCCATCATGTTGGGTTTTAGCGATGGAACCAAAGACGGAGGGTATTTAATGGCAAACTGGGGTATTTTCACGGCAAAGGAACGCTTAACCAGCATTTCAAGAAAATATGGCATTACCGCGCTATTCTTTGACGGCCGTGGGGGACCACCCGCACGTGGGGGAGGAAAAACCCACCAATTTTATGCTTCTTTGGGCGATACCATTGAACATGAAGAAGTACAACTCACCATTCAAGGTCAAACCATAAGTTCCAACTTTGGCACCATAGATTCCTGCCAATATAATATTGAGCAATTATTAAGTTCGGGGATTGCCAATGAAATCTTTAGTGACGAAAAAAAATCACTTTCTGAAGAGGACAGGCGTACCATGAATGAGTTGGCCGAGCTGAGCTATGAAGCCTATAAAAATTTTAAAAACCATCCGCAGTTTTTGCCCTATCTGGAAAAGATGAGCACCTTACATTATTATGCCAAAACCAACATAGGCAGTAGGCCGTCCAAACGGGGTAAAAGCAATGAGTTGGTTTTTAGTGATCTTCGGGCCATCCCATTTGTGGGCAGTTGGAGCCAATTGAAACAAAATGTGCCCGGTTTTTATGGGGTAGGCATTTCGATGATGGCCTTTCAGGAGAGAGGGGAATTTCATAAAATAGAGGCCCTTTACCAGCACTCTACTTTTTTTAGGACCTTGTTGGAAAATAGCATGATGAGCCTTACAAAGTCCTTTTTTCCATTAACCGCCTATATGAAAGACGATCCCGAGTTTGGTCATTTCTGGACGCTCATCCATGGTGAATACGAAAGGACCAAAAAACTACTGTTGCAGCTTACGGGGTACAAGGATTTGATGGAGGATAGTAAAGCCATGCGGGCTTCCATTGCCGTTCGGGAGAAAATTGTATTGCCGCTATTGACCATTCAGCAATTTGCTTTACGTAAAATTCAAAGGCTTAAAAAAGAACAAGCAGATCCCAAACAGATTGAGATTTATGAAAAAATGGTGACCCGCTCCTTATTTGGAAATATCAATGCCAGCCGTAACAGTGCTTAGTGGAATAACTGGGTAAGTACGGGGAGTGACTTGGGTGGGCGGTACCCCTGTAGGTGCAATTGGTAATAGGTTAAAATTAATTCAAGGGCTTGTCGTCGCTGCTTTTTTGAAATCTTCACCTGTGGAAGCTGGTCATATTGTTTGCCATCAAGAATTTTTAGGAACTCAACCGCTTCACCGGTTTCACAATAATTTCCCAACAAATGAGATTGAAAGTTTCCTTCCATTAAATTGAAATAAGGAAGCTCCTTTTCTGAAAAGTCGGGATAAAACCCAAGATAATTTGTTAATTTAAGCAGAAAGGATAAGTGAAAATTGGCCACCTCATCGTGGGTATCCAGCCATTGCAATGACATTTCAATAAACCGAAAAAGGGCAGGGTTTGGTTCTTCCTCTTTTACCGAATGCTTTAATATTTCCGAAATAAAAAGAACAAGGGCCGATTTTACTACCTCACTGTGAAGGGTGGTATAATGGATGCCCACTTTGGCTTCCTGGATACGCTCCAATGTACCATTATCTTTATGAAATGCTTCCAATTGCAATAGGGAAAGGGGCTGGAACATGGAAATGCGAAGCTTCCCTTTTCTTGATTTTAAAATGCCCCTTAATAGGTAGCTTTTAAGGCCATAGGTTTCGGTAAAGCAAGAGACAATCAAATCGGCTTCGGCATACTTAACAGAGGAAAACACCAATGCCCTAGTGGAAACTTGCATGCTATCGAATGATCATTATTTTTGAAACCTTGGTTTGCAATTGGTCTTTGGAGGTTATTAGGACCATATATACTCCCGAAGCGACTTTGTATCTACCAAAAGCCGTTGTGTCCCAAAGGACACTTCCCCCTTGGCTAGTCGTTTCAAAAACAAGGTTCCCTTCAATATCGGTAATTTTTACGTTGGCATCGGCGGTTAACCCATCAATGGTAACATTCCCTGTAAAGCCTGGACGAACAGGATTAGGGAATGCATACACATTCTCAAGGTCCTCCCTAGGAGCCGTAGAGGTTCCTTCATAAGCGACCAGGCCGTTTACTGTGGCAAAATACACTCGGCCCGTTGAGTCGTCTATGGCAATATCTTGAACATTATTTGAGGGAAGGGGAGAGTTGTCTTTGGTAAAGCGAAGTAACGTTTCTTGTCCGTTTGATGACAAATAAAATACCCCCGAAGTAGCCGTGGCAATCCATTTATTATTAGAACCATCTATTTCAATATCGGTAATGGTTTGTTCAAAAAGTAATTCTTGCGGAACCCCATTATCCAAAATAATAATTTGTTGGGCGTCACTATTGGTGCCAGGTTCAAAAACAGCCGCTACGCTGAAGAGCACCCGTAAACCTTTAGTAGTACCAATCCAAAGTCTATTTGATTCGTCAAATTTTAGGGATTTAACATCGTGCCTTGGTAAATTTCCATTGCCAACCCCTTCATCTATTTTGCCAAATGACCCATTGTCTGGGTTATAGGCAATTACTCCATTGTTGGTAGTTGCAATGAAAATATACCCTTCCCTACTAATGTCAATTTCTTTAAGGGCTTGTTCCCCAAGAGGAACGATGAAATTGGAAATATCCACTTTTTGTATTTGTTGTGAAGGGGTTAATTTTACTATCCCTTCATCGGTTAAGGATTGAACAACCCATAGATTCCCCAATCGATCAAATGCCGATCCATATAAACGGATTCCCGCATTGGAACTGTTAGGGAGGATAACGTCTTCTAGAGCCGAATTTGTTTCGTCATAAAGAACCAAAGGGGTTTGGTCTTCTATTTTTAAAAGTCCTTCAATGTAGGAGCTCATGTAAACCTCGTTTGGGTTATTTGGGTTGATCGTAACTTCAACAATATCGGTAGCGTCAAACAATTCCTCATATGGTATGTTGGTCCAGATAGAATCCCTTAAATTGCTTATTCCTCTTTTGCTTATAGGATAGGGATTGCTGGTTTGCGTGATATCACCAAAAGCAACCCATAATTGTCCTGGGCTGGCATCAATAGAAAGAGGACTGTTTAAAATGGGTCCATCGGGTAGTATCTGAGTGTATTGATTTGAGCCAAAAGGAATCCTTAACAAGCCATTTTCAACAGTGCCGGCATAAAAACTTTGGTTGAATGATATTCCCGCCTGAAAAGAATCATCTAATTCTAAGGGAATCGTTGTGGTAGCAACTTGGTTGAACCCATTTTCATAGGCCTTCATGGTATTTCTGGTGGTTACAGTTAATATTTGACCATCGGAAGTGAAATCAAGGATTGGGCTTCCAAAAGTGGCAACCGTTCCCACATTTACTTGGTTCACTGTATTGTTGTTCCTTGCAAAATATACATCCTCCCCCAAGGTTTGTACTCCCACCATAGCGCCGCCAGAAATAGTGGCCCATTCTTCGTAATCAATTAAATTTTCGCTGTCAATCCTAGCTCGTTTTAACCCTTCGTCAAAAGTTGACGCATAGATGTAAGGTTCCAAGACTGTGGTTTGGGTTACATTGATTTGGGTTCCCAATGTTCCAATAAAATAGGTGTCCCCAAATTCCAAACGAGCAATATCATAGACTGAAATACCGTATTGGGTAGCGATGTAAAGGTTCCCTTCGTATTCATAAAATTGATTGATCTGCTTCTTATTGGGAGGTATTGAGGGCTTATCAAAAATGTCGACCACTTTCAATACATTTTCTTCTCCATCAATCACAACATCGATCAAGCCATTTTCATAACCAATAAAAAGGGCCCCATAGTCACTCGTGTAGTGGATCGTTGAGATGAGTTCTCCGGAAAGACCATTGATAGTGGATATGGTTGTAATTTCTTGAGTAGAAAGGTCATAGGTAAAAATGGCGTTCTCTGCGGCTACAAACACCTTATCATTCCCTTGGGAAATGGACTTTACCGATACATAGGAAAAAAAACCCTTCCATTTGTCCTCAAAGTTTTGAGCTCCCAAGTGAGCCATGTACATCAAAAAACAAAAAAGTACATATTTCTTCATACCATTTATTGCCTTATTACCTGAATAATTAACAGTCTAAAATACCATTTATTGCAATACCAAAACAAAAAAGGTTGCCTAGCGGCAACCTCTTGTTTTAAGTTGTTTGGCACTACACCACTCCTTGTGCCATCATGGCATCGGCTACTTTTACAAAACCGGCAATATTGGCTCCCTTAACATAATCTACATATCCATCGCCATCTTTCCCATATTTTACACAAGCAGCGTGGATATTATTCATAATAGAATGTAATCGTTCGTCAACCTCTTCCCGGGTCCAATTGAGTCGCAATGAGTTTTGGGACATCTCCAATCCAGAAGTGGCTACCCCGCCTGCATTGGATGCTTTTCCTGGAGAGAATAGAATTTTTGCTTTTTGAAATACCAAAATGGCTTCTGGAGTACAAGGCATGTTTGCTCCTTCACCCACACACATACATCCATTGCTTATTAATGTCTTGGCTTCCTCTTCATTTAGTTCATTTTGGGTAGCACAAGGTAGGGCAATGTCACAAGTTACCTCCCAAGGGCGTTTGTTGGCCACATATTTTGCAGAAGGATACTTGTCTACATATTCACTTATCCTTCCCCTCTTATTATTTTTAAGGTCCATGACAAAAGCTAACTTTTCATCGTTGAAACCTTCTGCATCATGAATATATCCGGCAGAGTCTGAAAATGTAACCACTTTCCCTCCTAGTTGCATGGCCTTTTCGGCAGCATATTGGGCTACGTTCCCAGATCCAGAAATGACCACGGTTTTCCCATTGAAACTTTCTCCTTTGGTTTCTAGCATGTTTTTGGCAAAATACACATTTCCGTATCCTGTAGCTTCTGGACGAATAAGGGACCCGCCATAACTCATTCCTTTACCTGTAAATACACCTGTAAATTCATTTCGAAGGCGTTTGTACTGTCCAAACATGAATCCAATCTCACGGCCTCCTACCCCAATATCACCAGCGGGTACATCAGTATTGGCGCCAATGTGGCGAGAAAGCTCGGTCATGAAGCTTTGGCAAAAACGCATCACCTCTGCATCGCTTTTCCCTTTGGGATCAAAATCGCTTCCTCCTTTTCCTCCTCCCATGGGTAGTGTGGTTAAGCTATTTTTAAAGGTTTGTTCAAAACCCAAAAATTTTAGGATGCTAAGATTCACCGAAGGGTGAAAACGAAGCCCTCCTTTGTAAGGGCCAATGGCCGAATTGAATTCTACCCGGTACCCTCTGTTCACTTGAATTTTCCCTTTATCGTCGGTCCAAGGCACTCTAAAGATTAGGGTTCTTTCGGGTTCAACCATTCGCTCAAGTAGCATCTTACCTTGGTACATTTCATTCTCTTCGATAAATGGAATTACGGTTTCTGCAACTTCGGTAACAGCCTGAAGAAATTCTGGCTCGTTGGGGTTCATTTCTGCCACTTTAGAAATGAAATCTTTAATGCTTTGCTTCACAATAAAAATTTTAAATTTGACAATACACGTTTGAAAAAATGATAATCTTTTAAATTTTGGTTCCGAAAAAGCATCCAAAATGACAATTTAACAGTTTTGAAAACGTTTTCGTAACGAATGGCAAATATAAGTCATCTGTCAAAATAGCGATGTATAAATTATTGAAATAAGCTATTTAGTTCTAATATATTTCTCTGTTTGATATGTTTTTATATATTTGTTACGTCTCAATCTAAACCTAAATTACAATGAATACCAGAATATTGCTATTGGTATTTCTCTTTTTTGCTTTGCTAAGGCAGGAAGTTTACAGCCAATTGGGCTTCTCCCATGAGATAGGAATCATTACAGGTCCTGTTGCATTTTATTCAGATTATGGTCAACGATATGATTTTGAGACCAACATTGGAAATGTGGGTTGGGGCGTAGGTATTGTTCACTATATGAACTTTTCATACCGTGCAGACTGTAACTGTTATACCAAGGATACCTATTTTAACGACCACTTCAAAATACGCAGTGAAATAGATTACCATAAAACCAATTTTGAACATTTGGGTGAGTGGGTAGATGCTAGTAAAACTGGAATTACTGCCAATCAGTTGCGGGCCATGAAAGGTTCCAC
This sequence comes from Flavobacteriaceae bacterium, assembly GCA_041392175.1. GTDB lineage: Bacteria > Bacteroidota > Bacteroidia > Flavobacteriales > Flavobacteriaceae > Halomarinibacterium. The sequence continues at coordinate 59,718 of JAWKMP010000010.1, forward strand.
CAGTGTATTTGATATAGGTGCACAGCTTGAATATTTTCCATTAAGTATTCGTGATTTTGCCGCTGGCTCCTACAAAATTGCCCCTTTTGGTAGTTTTGGGGTGCACTGGGTAAGTTTTGATCCAGAGGTGTACAGTGAATTGGGAGCATTGAATACCCCTATTTCTACGCCGCCCAAATACTACAATAGTTTTCAACAGGAAGGAGATTCTACTTGGAGTATTGTCATGAGTGCAGGTGTTCGATATAAATTGAGCCCCCTTAGTGACTTGATGCTAGACGCTCGTTGGCAATATTATTTTTCCAATTGGGTAGATGGATTAAATCCCCAGGAAGAATTCAATGAACAAGTCCTAGGCCAAGGGAATGGGATTCCGGTTCCTGAAAACAAAGCCAATGATTGGATCTTCTGGTTGAATATTGGGTATATTTATTATTTGGAATAAAACCCTTCAGAACATATAAACAGAAAGCCACCTTAAAGGTGGCTTTTTTTAGTTTAGCGCTTGTTCCAAATCGGCTATTAAATCGTCTACATCTTCAATTCCCACACTCAATCGGATTAAGGAATCCACAACCCCTGTTTTTTCGCGTTCCTCTTTTGGAATACTCGCATGGGTCATACTTGCCGGATGTCCTGCCAAGCTTTCTACGCCCCCAAGGCTTTCAGCCAAGGTAAAAATCTTGAGGCGTTCCACGATTTTAATGGCTTCTTCATAATTATTCCCTTTGGTGACAAAAGAAATCATTCCACCAAAATCCTTCATTTGAGATTTTGCTATTTCGTGGTTGGGATGATTCTCCAAGCCAGGCCAATAAACTGTTGAAATTTTGGGGTGTTTCTCTAAATATTCCGCAATTTTTTTTCCGTTTTCACAATGGCGCTGCATGCGTACATGAAGTGTTTTGATGCCCCGCAGCACCAAAAAACTATCCTGAGGACCACAAATTGCTCCACTGGCATTTTGAATAAAATACAACCGTTCTGCTAGTTCTTTGTCCTTTACCACCAGTGCTCCCATCACCACATCACTGTGCCCTCCCAAGTATTTGGTGGCACTGTGCATCACAATATCTGCTCCCAGATCCAGGGGCTGTTGCAAGTAGGGTGTGGCAAATGTATTATCCACGGCCAGTAAAAGATTATGTTTTTTAGCCAAGGCGGCACATGCCTTAATATCAATGATATTCATCATGGGATTGGTAGGGGTTTCTACCCAGATGAGTTTGGTTTTCTCCGTGATGTATGCTTCAATTTGGGAAGCATTTTGCATCCCAATGAAGCTAAATTTAACGCCAAAATTTTCAAAAACCTTGGTAAACAAACGATAGGTTCCCCCATATAGATCATTGGTTGAGATGACCTCATCGCCTGGTTTCAACAATTTAATCACTGCATCAATGGCCGCAAGGCCACTCCCAAAGGCCAATCCATAGGTACCGTTTTCAATACTCGCGAAAGCATTTTCAAGGGCATGCCTTGTAGGATTGTGGGTTCGGGAATATTCATAGCCTTTATGTCCTCCCGGGGTAGATTGGGCATAGGTAGAGGTTTGGTAAATTGGAGGCATTACGGCACCATAGGCCTTATCGTGCTCCTGTCCCCCATGGATGGTTTTGGTGTTGAATTTCATCTGTAAAAATTATTTGATTAAGCAGAAGATGGAATGCCCTGTTGGTTCATCTTCGGTGGGTTTGTGAAATTTGTTCATGGGCATTTCATAAGCATATTTTAGAAGAAACAAAAGTACGCTTTCCTTGTTCATGACAAAAACTTTGTATTTTTGTTTCATGAAATTTCCCTCACGTTTTGCGGTATTTCTTCTTCTTTTTTGGGGATGCAAAGAAAAACCCATGCTTTCCTTTACACTGGAGGGTTTCACCGAAAAAGAACTCGCCATTTGCGAAAACGATCCTTGTGCCAAGGTTACCATAGATTATGTTAAGGCTTCGGGAGAGAGCCCCATGGCTAAAAAAATCAATGCCACTATGGAGGCTTTTATCATTGAAAAATTATTTTTAGACCGTGGAAAATCCCCTTCCGCCAAAACCATGGAAGAGGCAGCGCAACAATTTGTCCTTTCGGAAAAAGACAGTAATTATTTAAATGAATTTGAAGTCCCCTCTGAGGCATCCGTAGCTATTTCTGAACTTTTTCAAAACAGAAGACTTATGAGCCTACAATGTAACAGCTACTTTTATACGGGTGGGGCACACGGCTATGGAAGTACTTCTTTCAAAAATTTTGACTTGGATAGCGGCGAAGAACTTCCCCTTGAGGAGCTCTTCAAAAATTATAGAACTTTCTTGAAGTTTGCGGAAGAAAAATTTCGTGAAGCGTATCATATTCCCAAAGAGGAGAGCATCAATGCTTCGGGATTTGATTTTGGGGAAGCTATTTTTTCCCTTCCAGACACGATGGGGGTGGATTCGGAAAACCTCATTTTCGTGTATAATCCCTATGAAATTGCCAGTTATGCCGAAGGACCCATAGAACTTCGTATTTCCCTTAAAGAAGCAAATCCTTATCTAAACACCCCCTATTTTAACGAATGAAAAAAGCATTTTACGTTGGCACGTGTAGTACCTGTTTACGAATCCTGAAAGAATGGGACCTTCCCTCCAATTATGCATTACAGGATATCAAAAAAGAACCGCTTACCGTAAAGCAATTGGATGAGCTAATGAAACAGGCAGGCAGTTATGAAGCCCTCTTTAGCCGAAGGGCCAATCTCTACAAAGAACGCAACTTGAAAGATGAAACCCTCACTGAAGGGGATTATAAACGGTTCATCTTAGAGCATTATACTTTCCTGAGCAGGCCTGTACTGGTCAACGGTGATGAAATCTTTATTGGCAATAGCAAAAAAACGGTAGAAGCGGCCAAAAATTCCATTCATCATTCATGAATGCCCGTGCGCTAGCCCTTTTGTCTGCTACCGCTGCAAGTACAATTTATGGGGTAAACCATACGGTTGCCAAAGGCTTGATGCCCAATGTAATTCAACCTTTCGGGTTTATCTTATTACGCGTGGCTGGGGCCGCACTTTTATTTTGGCTATTTAGCACTTTTTTCCCTTCCGAAAAAGTAGCACGAAAAGACCTTTATCGTTTTGTGCTATGCGCCCTTTTTGGAATGGTCCTTAATATGAACATGTTTTTCAAAGGGCTACAATTGTCTACTCCGGTAAACAGTTCGGTAATCATCACCGTGGCACCAGTGCTTCTATTGGTACTGACTGCCATTTTTTTAAAAGAAAAAATCACTTGGTTTAAAACTTTGGGGATTTTACTGGGATTATTGGGTGTTTTGTTACTTATTTTTTTCAGTGCCAAATCGCAGCCCAATGCGCCCAATATCCCTCTGGGAAATTTGTTTTTTATCATTAACGCCGCCTCTTATTCTGTGTATTTAATATTGGTCAAGCCCCTAGTGGGCAAATACAGTAGTATTACCTTAATGAAGTATTTATTTCTCTTTGCCTTTCTCATTAATATTCCTATTGGGATTTCAGAATTGAGCGAAGTTCGTTGGGAAGCGTTGCAACTCCCTGAAATATTAAAAATGGGCTATGTGGTGATTGGTACTACCTTCCTAACCTATCTTTTCAACATTTATGCACTTAAGCAACTTAGTCCTTCTACCATAGGAGCTTTTATGTATTTACAACCCGTGGTAGCTACTTTGTTTGCTTTGTTGGTGGGAGCCGATTCCTTAACACCGTTACGAATGGTGGCAGCGGCGCTCATTTTTATTGGGGTTTTTCTTTCCTCGCGCAAACCTAGAGCCAGGGTAGAAACTACAGGTCGATAGGGACTTGACCAAATCTTCTGGTGTCTTCCTTTGTAAGGGTTTTATAATCGTGGGTCTTATTGATGTCTTCCAGGAAGTCCCATACTTCGTGGGGTGGAGCGGTTAGCTTTCGGGTCTTCAAATCAATCCAAGCCCCCATCATTTCACAACGGGCTAGATTCTTTCCTTCTTCATTGTAAAAATTATGTACAAAGCAGAAAAACGTTCCTTCTTTGGAAACTCCTTTTAGCTGTAAAGAAACTTCTATAGGTCGCCCAGGAAACACTTCCTTGAAATAATACATGTGCTCGTATAAGGCCACGGGGCCCAATTGTAACTGGTATAATTTATTTTGGCTGAATCCCTTATCTTGAAAATAGCTCATTCGGGTATGGCTCATAAAGTCTACATAAGCGCTGTTGCGAAGGTGCAGGTTGGAGTCTACATCGCTCCATCGAATTTCAAATTGTTTTGTATACACGGTTTTTTTTGCTGTAAATTTAAGGCTCTTTTACTGCAAACTTTCATAAAACAACCATAAATGCCCATAGTGCCCTCTACGTACCACCCAAAAGGGTTATTCAAAAATGCCCATTTTGCTACGGTATATTCTGCTAAATTAAGAAGAGCGCCTGCACTGTTTCAGCAAAGGGAGCGTTTGCTACTGAAAGACGGTGACTTTATGGATCTGGATTTTTCGTATGCCCAACATCCCTCAAAAAAAATTGCCATCATTTTACATGGTTTGGAGGGTAATGCCCAGCGCACTTACATGAAAGGACAGGCCTATCTATTGAATCAAAACGGTTGGGATGCTTGTGCCGTAAACTACCGAGGCTGTAGTGGTGAGACCAACAAAAGCTATCAATCCTATCATGCCGGCAAAACCGATGATCTTGAAGAAATTATTGATGCCGTCCTACAAAAAGACCTGTATGGTGAAGTAGCCCTTATTGGGTTTAGTTTAGGCGGGAATCTTTTGCTCAAGTATTTGGGTGAACGGGAAACTGTTCCAAAGGAAATTACCAAAGGGGTCGCTATTTCGGCTCCACTGCATTTAAAAGGTTCCTTGGAACAACTTTCAATGGCGAATAATTGGTTGTACCGAACTTCCTTTTTGTATGATCTTCGGAAGAAATACAAAGCCAAAATGGAATTGTTCCCTGAATTGATGAAAGAAAACCATCTCAAAAAAATAAACAGCCTCCAAGCTTTTGACGATCTCTACACGGCCCCCGCTCATGGATTCAAGGACGCACTTGATTACTACGAAAAAAACAGCAGCCTTCCATTCCTCCAAAATATTACCCTTCCGGTCTTCATCCTTAACGCGCAAAACGATAGTTTTTTATCCCAAAAATGTTATCCATATTCCCTTGCGGAAAATTCCAAAAATACCTATCTTGAAACTCCAAAATATGGGGGTCACGTTGGCTTTCATAAAACCCAAAAAATCTATTACAGTGAAGAGCGCGCCCTTCAGTTTTTAACAATAAAAACCATTTGAAATGAAAAAAGTAATGTCCCTTAGTGTTTTGTTTTCACTTTTTATGTTGGTTGCCTGCGGCGGTGGCGATAATAAAAAAGAAGAAAAAGAGACCATGAAAATTGGCAGTCAAAAAACAGAAACTGCACAAGACACCAATTCGGCTACCCTTGCGCTTTCCGGCAATGACATGATGCAATTCGACAAGAATGAACTAAAAGTGAAAGCTGGACAGGAAGTAACCTTAAACTTTCGTCATATTGGGAAACTGGACAAAAAGGTAATGGGCCACAACTTTGTGCTCTTGCAGCCAGGGACCGATATTCAAGAATTTTCCATGAAAGCCTCTGAAGCCGGGGAAGCTTTAGACTGGATTCCAGAGGAGGGTAAAGAGGTCCTTGTTCATACCAAAATGTTGGGTGGGGGAGAATCTACCTCCATTACCTTTACGGCACCCGCTGCGGGAACCTACGATTTTATTTGTAGTTTCCCAGGGCATTCTGCCATGATGAAAGGAAAATTTATTGTAGAATAACCACAAATCTTAAATGATAAAAGTGGACGGTTTTTACTTAAAATCGTCCACTTTTTTATAGGCTTCTATCACGGCAAGTTCCCCTTCTTTTCCAGGTAATGAATTGCCATGCTCCATCCCAACAATCCCTTGGAATCCTTTTTGATAAAGGTATTTAAATACGTTTTGATAATTGATTTCCCCGGTAGTGGGTTCTTTCCTGCCAGGATTATCCCCTACCTGAAAATAGGCAATTTCGTCCCAGCAAGATTCAATATTAGGGATTAGGTTCCCCATTTGGATTTGTTGATGGTACACATCAAAAAGGATTTTACACGAAGGGCTGTCCACGGCCTTACAAATTTGATAGGCTTGGGGCGCATCGGTTAAAAAGAGTCCGGGATGATCCCTAAAATTGAGAGGTTCCAGTACCATTACCAAGCCATGCGGCTCTAGAATATCACAGGCCCTCTTTAGCGCTTCCTCAACATGGGCCGTTTGAAAATCAGGGTCCAGACGTAAATCTACAAACCCTGGCACCACCGTCATCCACTTAGCATTTACTCTTTTGGCAACCTCAACCGAATCTTTAATGCCCTGTAAGAATTCATCCCGTAATTCTTTTTTACCACTGGTTAAATTGGGTTCATTCCAATAAATCTTGTGTGCCACAAAAACCCCCATTTCCATCCCTAGTTCTTCCATTTTGGAAGCTATGGCATTTTGTTCTTCGATGGAACGATTTCGCATTTCGTTATCTTCAAAAGCCGTGAAGCCTTGACTGGCCATAAAATCCAATTGGGAAAGAATATTTACTCCGGCGTTTGCTTTAAACATGCCATCATGTGGGGCATATTTTAAGTGAAAAGGTTGCGCTTTTGCAGTAATCAAATTCTTTTTGGGAAGGATCATTTCGGAAGCCATCATGCTTCCTCCTAACGTAAAAAGGGAACCTGTTAAGGCTCCCTTTTGTATAAATTTTCTACGGTTCATATCCTATAAATTACAAAGACATGGCATTTCCGTTTCCGGCTTCGCTTAAAGGAATACACCCTTTGTCCTGTCCAGGTACCGGATCGTACCATAGCACGTTCTCTCCTATTTGCTCACTGGTTTTCCAGCCCCAAATGGTTAGCCCCCTAATAGAACTTAACAAATTGAACAATTGCGCATCTTTGTCCAGCGTAGCTGCAGGGTCACTGTTGAGGGCCTGCATATACTCACCGTACTTCATTTGATACCCTCGTTGCTCCTCTTTGGATGTCTTTAGATATTTCGAAAGCATTTGATCGAATTCCTCTGGGGTTCCTTTCGACATATCTTCTTTATTGAAAGTTGCTTTGTATTCACTCTCAAAAGTGTCAAAAGCGTTTTTGATCATTTGTTGTTCACTCACCGGAAGTCCTTTTCCAAAACGGTCTGCTAAAAGAGCATTGTCTGGCGTAAGCACTTCATTCCAATAGCTGTCAATAAATTGATGTACTCCCATGGCTACAGCCCCTGGAATTGCTTCATCATTTGGAATTATGAGATCAACCATGCTCATAAGGGCATGCCCTTGAGCAGGTGAAACAAAAGCAGGAACAAAGCTAGGCCCTGCTTCTTTACAGCTTTGTAAAATACTGATGATAGTGGGAGTAGCTACTAAAGCTCCTGCTCCCCATCCTAAATTTCGTAAGGCTTGTCTTCTATCCATTAGGCTTCTTTTTTAATTTGGTTAACAGCGTGGTTTGCAGCTCTTGCCGTAAAGGCCATGTACGTTAATGATGGGTTTACACAGCTAGCCGAGGTCATAAACGACCCATCGGTGCAGTACACATTTGAAACGGCATGTAATTGATTATTGGCATTGCAAACCGAAGTTTTGGGATCGTGACCCATACGGGCCGTACCCATTTCGTGAATTCCCAAACCGGGTGCTCCAGGATCGTCCCAAGGGCGAATATCGGTATATCCTGCTTTTTCAAGCATTTCAATGGCTTGTTGAACCATGTCCTTTCGCATTTCATATTCGTTTTCTTTCCACTCTACATCGAAGGTAATGGTTGGGAGTCCCCATTTGTCTAATTTTTCATAATCCAGGGTCATCTTATTTTCATGATAGGGCAGACATTCGCCAAAGCCCATGAGCAACATGCTCCACTCTCCTGGTTTTTGGATGGCATCTTTCAGGCCTTTTCCATAGCCCAACTCGGCAACCATTTCTCCATAATCAGACCTTCCGGCGCCTCCTTGATACCCATAGCCTCTTTTGAAGTTGGGCATGTCGGTCTTTCCGCCTACATTCCTAAATCTTGGAATGTATAACCCGTTGGGCCTTCTTCCTTTATAATATTTATCTTCAAACGCATTTACCTTGGCAAAAGCTCCCGCTTTAAAGTGGTGGTCCATAATGTTACATCCCAATTCACCACTGTCATTGCCCATTCCATTGGGGAAACGTTCGCTTTTTGATTGTAATAAAATACTGGCAGTTGCAATGGCAGAGGCACACAAGAAAATAACCTTGGCATTAAATACTAGGTCTTCCCCAGACTCGGTATCCTTTACTTTAACCCCTGTCGCTTTTTTTGTGGCATCATCATACATCACTTCATAGACAATGGAGTTGGGCCGAAGCGTAAGATTTCCTGTTTTTTCGGCAGCAGGAAGCGTTGATGATACACTGCTAAAATATCCTCCAAAAGGACACCCTCTAATGCATCGGTTTCTAAACTGGCAATTGGATCTTCCTTCATGATAATTATTACCGGTGATGTGGGCGGTACGGCCAATGGTCAATACCCTTCCATCATCATAATTCTTGGCCATGGATTCTTTCAAATCAATTTCGGCACAGTTCAATTCCATAGGAGGGGAAAAAACGCCATCGGGCAATTGGGGCAAGCCCAACGCCTCACCGCTTACTCCTATAAATTCTTCTACTTTATCATACCAAGGAGCAATATCTTTGTAACGAACGGGCCAATCCACGGCAACCCCCTCTTTTTTATTGGCCTCAAAATCGATATCACTCAAACGGTAACTTTGGCGACCCCACATAATGGATCTTCCTCCTACGTGATACCCCCTCATCCAGTCGAATCGTTTGGTTTCGTTATATGGGTGCTCTAGATCGTTTACAAACCAGTGACGGGAAGCCTCATCGGTAGTATATCCGGATCTGGATTGCTTTAACTGTTTTAATTGTTCAGTGAGGGGTAATTGTCCCTTAAATTTAAAATCCCAAGGATCCAAATTTGCTGTGGGGTAATCTTCAATGTGTTTCACCATACGCCCTCTTTCGAGCACAAGGGTTTTCATTCCATTTTCGCAAAGTTCCTTAGCGGCCCATCCTCCACTAATTCCGGAACCCACTACGATGGCATCGTACATTTCGTTTGGGTTTGCCATTATTTTTCGGTTTTTTGATGATTTTGGTCTAAAATCCCTTGGCGGTGAAGTTACCTTGGGAATTATAAAGTTAACTACTAATTTCCGCTATTTTTTTTGATTACACAAAATAACTTTCATAAAAGAAGAAGATTGTTAGCCGAAAACGTTTTCGGGTACGAAATTCGCAATCGGCCCATGAAAGAGATCGTGTCCTTTCAAAAAATGAAGTATCTTAGAAGAAATTTTTTTGAAACCATAACCTTCTACACCAAAATGAAAAAATTACTTTTCCTTTCACTTTGCTTTTTAGTGCTCATTTCCTGTAAAAATAACAAGGAAGAAGCGCCAGAAACTACCGAAATGGTCACCGATACCATTCCCGCCAAAAAGTATCAATTGTCCCTCGCCCAATGGTCACTCAACAAACCTATTTTTGCAGGCACCGCAGATCCCATGGATTTTGCCAAAACGGCAAAGGATTTTGGTTTTGAAGGTCTGGAATATGTAAGCCAACTCTATACCAACGAGGCGGTGAAATTCCCTATGAAAGATGCTGGGCTCCAAACGATATTAGATTCGCTCAAGGCCCGCAGTGACCGTTATGGCATGAGAAACGTTCTTATTATGATTGACGGTGAAGGCGATCTTTCTTTTAACGATGAAGCTTTGACCGGCCAAGCTGTAGAAAATCATAAAAAATGGGTAGATGCAGCACAATTCTTGGGCTGTCATTCTATTCGGGTGAATCTTTTTGGCGAGGAAAACCCAGAGGAATGGGTAAAAAACTCCGTTCGCTCCCTTAAGGCTTTGTGTGAATATGCCGCTCCAAAAGGAGTAAATATTATAGTGGAAAACCACGGTGGCATGTCCAGCAATGCCGACCTTTTAACGCAGGTGATGAAAGAAGTGAATATGCCCAACTGTGGAACGCTGCCCGATTTTGGGAACTTTTGCCTTAAAAGAGAAGGTGGTGCCCGTTGGGGTGCTCCCTGTGTGGAAGAATATGATCGATATCAAGGAGTGGAAAAATTAATCCCTTTTGCCAAAGGCGTTTCTGCAAAATCATATGCTTTCGACGCGAATGGGGATGAAACGACTATCGATTATTACAAGCTATTCGACATTGTTAAAAAATCGGATTTTGATGGTTTTGTAGGCATTGAATTTGAAGGCCCCGAAGAGGATCCCACCGAAGGAATTAAAGCCACCAAAGCCCTTGTTGAAAAAGCCGTTACGCAAACTAACTAACCAAACTATTTTACAATGAAATGCCCATCAACAAATTTTAAAACCCCGCCGAAGATGTATCATAAGGGCATTGAATCTTCCGCTTTATCAAATATTCTATACAGATGAAATCAACCACTCGTTTTCAATTATCGTTCATGATGTTCCTCGAATTCTTCATTTGGGGAGGATGGTTTGTCACCATGGGTACCTTTTTGGGAAACAACCTTGCCGCATCGGGAGCCGAAACCGGAATGGCCTACTCCACCCAATCATGGGGAGCCATTATTGCGCCTTTTATTATTGGTCTAATTGCCGATCGGTTTTTTAATGCTGAAAAGATTTTAGGGGTACTGCATTTAATAGGGGCGGTGCTCATGTACCAAATGTCACAGGCAACCGATTTTGGTGCTTTTTATCCTTATGTCCTAGGCTATATGATTGCTTACATGCCTACGCTGGCATTGGTAAATTCGGTTTCGTTTAACCAAATGAAAGACCCATCTAAAGACTTTCCCTTCATTAGGGTTTTTGGAACCATAGGTTGGATTGTGGCTGGGTTACTCATTAGTTTTGCCTTTAAATGGGACTCGTTGGATAATATTAAGGAAGGGCTACTTTCAAATACGTTCATGATGACAGCTATTGCTTCTGCCATCTTGGGGATTTTTAGCTTCATGCTGCCTAAAACCCCTCCAAAAGCCAAAGGCGAAAAGGCCAGTATTGCAGCCATTTTGGGGCTTGATGCTTTAAAACTTTTAAAGGACCGAAACTTTTTGGTGTTCTTCCTTTCCTCTGTACTTATTTGTATTCCTTTGGCATTTTACTATCAAAACCTAAGTCCCTTTTTAACTGAAATAGGTGTGGAAAATTCCACCGCATGGGCCTCGGGAGGACAGATTTCCGAAGTCCTTTTCATGTTGTTGTTGCCCTTCTTTTTCAAAAAATTTGGATTCAAGAAAACCATCTTGGCAGGAATGCTTGCCTGGGGCATTCGGTACTTACTCTTTGCCTATGGAAACGATGGGGAACTATTCTTTATGTTAATCCTTGGAATTCTCTTGCACGGGATGTGCTATGACTTCTTCTTTGTTTCAGGCCAAATCTATACCGATAGCAAAGCAGGGGAAAAAGTAAAAAGCGCTGCACAAGGACTTATCACATTGGCCACCTACGGCGTAGGAATGTTGGTAGGGTTTTATGTGGCCGGCAAAATAACCGATGCAAATCTACTGGAAGTTGGCGGCCACACCTGGCAATCCATCTGGATCTTCCCTGCTCTTTTTGCCGCAGGGGTTTTGGTTGTTTTTGCTTTATTGTTTAAAAACGAAAAAATAGAATACAAAGAATAATTTTATGAGCAATAAAATAAAATGGGGCGTCCTGGGCGGCGGTGGCGATTCGCTTATTGGCGTTCTGCACCGCGTGGCCGCGAGTATGTTTGACGCCTATCAATTAACAGGGGCCGTTTTTAATCCCGATTTTGAGGCCAATATCGCTTTCGCGGAAGAAATTGGTATTCCAACCAATCGTATTTACAAGGATTTTGACACCATGGTCTCCGAAGAGCTTAAGCTCCCCGAAAGGGAACGCATTCAGGTATTTTCGGTGTTAACACCCAACTTTTTGCATTTCCCCATGGCGAAAAAACTATTGGAAAATGGCTTCAACGTGATTTGCGAAAAGCCCATGACCATGACCTATGCCGAAGCTTTGGAACTGGAAGCCATTCAGCAAAAAAACAACAACATCTTTGCCCTTACCCACACCTATACCGGCTATCCCATGGTGCGTCAAATGAAGCAAATGATTGCCGAAGGGGTCCTGGGCGATATTCAAAAAGTAGATGTGCAATACTACCAAGGATGGATCAACCCCATTATTCATGACAAGGAAAAACGAAGCACTACCTGGCGATTGGACCCCTCCAAATCGGGCATTAGTTGCTGTATGGGGGATATAGGAGTACATGCGTACCAAATGCTTGAGTATGTGACAGGGATGGAGGTAAAATCCATTTTGGCAGACCTCAACCATTTGTATGATGACAACCAGATGGATATCGATGGAACCGTCCTGCTGCGCATGGGAACCTATACCAAAGGTGTGTTGCGGGCCAGCCAAATTGCAACCGCCGAGGAAAATAATTTTACCGTGGCTGTGTATGGTAAAAAAGGGACTTTGAAATGGGAACAGGAAAACCCCAATTACCTCTACCATTTGGAAGATGGAGTCCCTATTAAAACCCTAAAACCCGGCAATGCCTACAATAGTAAACTCTCTTTGGACGGCACCAAATTACCTCCGGGACATCCCGAAGGGATTTTCGATGCCATGGGGAACATTTACAAGGGAGTGGCCAAAGCCATCAGGAAACAACCCTATGACAAGGCAGAGTTTCCCTCCATGCGCGATGGGGTTCGAGGGATGAATTTTATTGAGACCAGCGTGGCCTCCCACAAGGAAGGGAACGTTTGGAAAAAATTATAAATGCACTATTCAAGATGAAAACCATAAAAGGACCTGCGGTTTTTTTAGCCCAATTCATGGATGACAAAGCTCCTTTCAACACACTGGAAGGCATTTGCCAATGGGCAGCCGATCTAGGGTATAAAGGCATTCAAATCCCCACTTGGGAAAGTAGATTGATCGATTTGACGCTCGCTGGGGAAAGTAAAGTATATTGTGATGAACTGAAAGGGAAAATCAACAGCTACGGCCTTGAAATCACCGAACTTTCTACCCATTTGCAAGGCCAACTCGTAGCCGTGCATCCTGCCTACGATTTAATGTTCGATAATTTTGCCCCAGACGATTGTAAAAACAATCCGAAAAAGCGCACCGAATGGGCCCGTAACCAATTGTTGAGTGCTGCAAGGGCCAGCAAGCATCTGGGGTTAAAGGCACACGCCACTTTTAGCGGTGCTTTGCTTTGGCATACCTGGCATCCCTGGCCACAGCGCCCCGATGGCCTCGTGGAAATGGGCTTTGAAGAGTTGGCCAAGCGTTGGCTTCCTTTATTAAATGAATTTGAAGAAAATGGCGTGGCCGTTTGTTATGAAATCCATCCCGGTGAAGATTTACACGATGGCGTTACCTTTGAACGCTTTTTGAAAGCTACCGGGAATCATAAAGCCGTCAATATTTTGTATGACCCAAGTCACTTTGTTTTACAACAACTTGACTACCTAAGGTATATTGATCACTACCATGAGTTTATAAAAGCTTTTCACGTGAAGGATAGTGAATTCAATCCCGATGGAAAACGGGGTGTATTTGGCGGATACAGTGATTGGAAAGACCGTGCAGGACGATATAGGTCCTTGGGTGATGGCCAAATTGATTACAAAACCGTTTTTAGTAAACTTACCGAATACGGCTGCGATGTTTGGGCAGTGATGGAATGGGAATGTGTCATCAAAAGCCCCGAGCAAGGTGCCCGGGAAGGAGCTAAATTTATTAGTGACCGCATTATTGAAGTGACCCAAAAACGCTTCGATGATTTTGCAGGTGCCGAAATAGACAAAGAACAACTCAAAAAAATACTAGGATTATAAACCACTAAAGATGAAAAAACTAGCCATTATTATTTGTCTCACACTGCTCTATGCTTCCTGTAAGGAAAAAGAAGCCCCCGTGGCAGAGGAAGTCACCAAGACCGAAATGACCCCCGAAGAAACTACTCCAGAACCCACCAAGCCCGAAGAAACCGAAATCTGGGAACCCATTCCCGCCAAGGTAAATCCCACGGGGCAGAACGGGGCTCCTAGCGATGCCCTTGTACTTTTTGATGGAAAAAACTTTGATCAATGGATTTCGGCCGTGGATTCTTCCGCTGTGAAATGGACCATCAATCCCGATGGGAGTATGACCGTTAAGGACAAAACCGGAGATATCCAGACCAAACAAAACTTTGGCAGTGTGCAACTGCATATTGAATGGCGCAGCAACCCAGACAACCAACAAACCAACCAAAACCGAAGCAATAGCGGGGTATTTCTTCAAAACAGGTATGAAGTGCAGGTCCTTGATAATAATGATAACCCTACCTATGTAAACGGAATGGTAGGCTCCATTTATAAGCAGTCCATTCCGCTGGCCATGGCTGCCGTCCCCACGGGAGAATGGAACAAATATGACATCATTTTCCATGCGCCCGAGTTTGATGTGGAAGGTAACAAAACAAGATCTGGAACCCTTACGGTTTTGTTGAACGGAGTCTTGGTTCAAGATCATTTTGAATTGGAAGGCACCACCGAATATATTGGCTGGCCCAAAAACAATGCCCATGGTAAAGCACCCATCAAGTTACAAGACCATGGCGATATGAGCGGGGTGAGCTTTCGAAATATTTGGGTAAGGGAACTTTAAAATTTTTAGCAATGAAGCAATCAATTTTTTTAACAGCAATAGTCCTTTTTAGCTTTTCTTGCAAAGAAAAAACTAAAGAAGAGGTAGCCGAAACAGAACCTATGACAGAAACTACTCCAGAAGCAACGCAAGAAGAATGGATTACCCTTTTTGATGGTACCTCCATGGGCCAATGGCGTGGTTATCTAATGGAAGATATGCCCGCTGAATGGTCTATTGAAGAGGGTGCAATGGCCTTTACCCCAGGTGAAGAAGGCGGCAAAAACATCATTTCAAAAGATACATTTACCAATTTTGTACTGTCCATTGATTGGAAGATCTCGGAAGGCGGCAACAGTGGCATTTTCTGGGGCGTTTTTGAAGACCCAAAATTTCCGGAAGCCTATCAAACCGGTCCGGAAATTCAAGTGTTGGACGATGCCAAGCACCCCGATTCTTTTGTGGGTAACGGCACTCATAAAGCAGGTTCACTATATGATATGATTGCCCCCAGTGATTTGGAAGCGGTCCATCCTGCGGGTGAATGGAATACCTGCGTGATTGAAATAAACCACAACACCAATCAAGGAAAAGTAAGCCTCAACGGCACCGAAATTGTTTCGTTCCCAGTGCATGGAGAAGCTTGGGATGCCATGGTAGCCAATTCAAAATTTAAGGATTGGGAAGGTTTTGGAAAATACCCCACAGGGCACATTGCTCTTCAGGACCACGGTAATAAAGTATGGTATAAAAATATCAAAATCAAGAAGCTGGATTAGTTTTTATGCCTCACGAAACACAACTACTTTGGGCACTAGGATATTGTATTTTCATCTTAGTGCTCTTTTTATTTGTTAAAAAATTCCCTCCTAAAAAAATTAATTATTTATACGGCTATAGAACCAAACGCTCCATGAAGAATCAAGAAACATGGCAAGAAGCACAGGAGTATTCTTCAAAAAAGTCAATTCAACTAGCATTATGGAGTTTGGTATTTCCACCGTTGTTTTATTTTTTGTACCCAGAATATAATTTTTTCCTCTCCGTAATAGCCAATACACTTCTTATTTTATTAATTATCTATTTTACAGAGAAGTATTTGAAGAAGCGTTTTGGTAATCAAAATTAGAGTCTTTTAAATCCTTACCTTTGCTGTATTAAAAGCAAACTATGATTCAGTCCATGACCGGCTATGGCAAAAGCATCCTGGAGTTGCCTTCCAAAAAAATAACCATAGAAATAAAATCACTCAACAGCAAGGGGCTTGACCTTAATGCACGTATCCCCTCCAGCTACCGTGAAAAGGAACTGGTATTGCGTGACTACATTGCCAAATCGCTTACCCGTGGAAAAATAGATGTGAGCCTTTATATAGAGGTGACCGGTGAAGCAACCTCAAGCGTCATCAATGAACCCGTGGTAAAAGAATACATGCGTCAATTAAATACCATTGCTGCTACCGATACCTCTGAATTACTTAAAATGGCCATTCGCATGCCCGATGCCCTAAAAACCGAACGGGACGAAATGGACGAGGATGAATTCAAAAACATCATGAAAGGAGTGGATGAAGCCCTAGAGGCCATCAACCAGTACCGAAGTGATGAGGGAAAAGTTTTGGAAGCCGACTTTAAAACCCGAATTGAAATAATTTCAGCCCTTCTTAACGAAGTCATGAAAATTGATCCAGAGCGCATGCAAAACGTTCGGGAAAAATTACAAAAAGCCGTTTCAGAATTAAAAGAAACCGTGGATGCCAATCGCTTTGAGCAAGAATTAATCTATTACCTTGAAAAATACGACATTACCGAAGAGAAAGTTCGGCTGGAAAACCACCTCAACTACTTCCTCGAAACGCTGAATTCAGACGATTCCAACGGAAAAAAATTAGGATTCATCACACAGGAAATTGGCCGCGAAATCAATACTATTGGGAGCAAAGCCAATTATGCCCCTATGCAGCAATTGGTGGTGCAAATGAAAGATGAGCTGGAAAAAATAAAGGAACAAGCCTTAAACGTTTTGTAATGAAAAAAGGGGGGAAATTAATTGTCTTTTCAGCACCTTCGGGTAGTGGTAAAACCACCATCGTACGACATTTGTTGAAACAAAAAGAGTTGAATCTGGAGTTTTCCATTTCGGCCGCTTCCCGAGCCCCTCGAGGTGAAGAAAAGGATGGCGTGGATTACTATTTTATGGACATTAAAGAGTTCAAGCAGCACATCAAAAATGGTGATTTTCTAGAGTGGGAAGAGGTATACCGAGACAATTTTTACGGCACCTTAAAAAGTGAGGTGGAGCGTATTTGGGCAAAAGGCAAAAATGTAATTTTTGATATTGATGTGGTGGGCGGACTGCGCATTAAAAAGAAATTCCCCAAGGAAACTTTATCCGTTTTTGTGAAGCCTCCCAGTGTGGATGAGCTGAAAATACGGCTCAAAAAACGAAAAACCGAAAGTGAGGAAAAAATAAATATGCGTATTGCAAAAGCCTCCATCGAAATGGCAACGGCCCCACAATTTGACTACATTATTATAAACGACGAACTTGAAAAGGCCCTCAAGGAAGCCGAAAAATTGGTGGCAAATCATATTTCAAAAAAATCTTCAGAAGAAGAATAAATGGCTCCATCCAAAAAAATAGGACTTTATTTTGGCACTTTTAACCCCATACATATAGGGCATTTAACCATTGCCAATTTTATGGTAGAGTTTAGTGATCTGGAAGAAGTATGGATGGTAGTGACGCCCCACAATCCACTTAAAAAAAAAGCTACCTTACTTGATGATATCCACCGCTTGGCAATGGTGCGTATTGCTTTGGAAGAGTACCCAAAACTAAAAGCCAGCAATATTGAGTTTAGCCTTCCGCAACCAAATTATACTGTTAATACACTGACTCACCTGGAAGAAAAATATCCCGATACTCGTTTTTGTTTGATTATGGGGGAGGATAACCTAAAAAATTTTCATAAGTGGAAAAATTATGAGGTCATTTTGGATCGATATGAATTATATGTGTACCCTAGGATTTCAGAGGGAACCTTCGAAACACAGTTCAAAGACCACCCAAAAATCCATCACGTAGCGGCCCCTATCATGGAGCTATCCTCTACTTTTATTCGGAAGGCCATAAAAGAGGGGAAAAACATCCGGCCCATGCTACCTCAAAATGTTTGGGAATACCTCGATGAAATGAACTTTTACAGGTAGCACAATACCTCCTAAAATAAAACCGCCCAGCCCAAAGAAGGAGCCGGACGGTTTCAACTAAATAACCAACCAAAAAATTATCTATATCTTAAAAGTTGCTAATTTTTTTCATTTGCTTTTCAATTTCAGCCTTTGAAAGACGCAACTTTCCTCTTTCAGCATTCTTAATTTGAATGTACCCTTTTCCCCTAAATCGATATACCGTTCCCGATGGACTATGGTACAATTCAATTGTGTTGTCATTGATAACGCTCAATTCAAAATATTCATTGCCCAGGTAATCATAATCTAATGTTAAATATTTAAGATGGGGCTCCCCGGGCACATCATCCACATTGTAAATTCCTGTATAATCCCAATATACGTTATTGATATTGGTGCCGTTGGGGTCTTGAGAACTCAAAAAATTACCATCGCCACCACCAGGAAGGAATTCGAGAAAATTTTCATAATCAAAAGGATTGGGATCTCCATAAGGACTGGTATAAATTTTTTCCCAAGCCACATACTCTTGAAGGAAATAGTGGATGTTGTCATAAAACAATCGGTCGTAATCAAAATTGCTTCGTTGATACCCTACAAGGAAATAGTGAAGATTTTGGGGACGGAAATACAATTCTATTTCATGATTGTTACGTTGAATGACTTCAAAACGATAAAATCCGTCAATGTCATGAGAAATATCCACTTCATCGGTAAAGGTGTCATAATACCCAATGTCTATCCCAAAGCCGTAGCCTTGTTCCCCAATACCCACTAGATTATTGTTGGCGTAAAGCGTTCCATTTCTGAAAGAAAGCGTAAAGGCCATTTGCATAAATGGAATTTGCCCTGTGGCATTGGAGCGGTTAATATCCACATACCACAATTCATGGGAAGCTAATAATTCGGCCAAGGTAATGGTTGGAACTGAGTCGATGGGATCCTCTACAATTACTTCAGTATAACAAGAAGTAAACAACTGTGAAACGATGGCAAATCCGAAGAAAAATGTAAGTGCTTTCATAATCGAGGGTTTTAGGATTCTAAAAACGGAAAATCTAAAAACGTGCCATTTTTGTAACCTGTTTATTTTCAGTAATTTAAAAATCATTTAGGAATACATCTCAAGATTTAAAAGCGCTATTTTAGCAGTAACCGTACGATTTACGTATTTTTGAATATCTGAAAACACGTACATGTCTGCAAAACCAAAATTTGCTGTTTTTGGGGGAGGAAGCTGGGCAACGGCCATTGTAAAAATGCTCTGCGAAAATCTGGAAGAAGTGGGGTGGTATATGCGCAGCACGCAATCGGTTGAGCACATCAAAACCCAACACCATAATCCCAATTATTTAAGTTCGGTAGAATTTGATGTCGATAAGCTTAAATTAAGCAACGATATCAATGAACTGGTTGTTTATGCAGACTATCTCATTTTTGCCATCCCATCTGCTTTTGTGGAAACCGAATTAAAAACCATCACCGAATCCTTGAAGAACAAAATTATCTTTTCGGCCATTAAGGGGATTGTTCCGGAAAGCAGCTTGATTGTAGGCGATCATTTTTTTACACATTACCACATCCCTTTTAAAAACATTGGGGTAATCACAGGTCCTTGTCATGCCGAAGAAGTCGCCCTTGAACGGCTTTCCTATTTAACCATCGCCTGCGCCGATGAGAAAAAGGCCAAAACTGTGGCAGACGTACTTTCATGCGAGTACATAAAATGCACCACAAGCGATGATATCATTGGGACCGAGTATGCCGCCATGCTTAAAAACATTTACGCCTTGGCAGCCGGTATTGCCCATGGGCTAGGATATGGAGATAATTTTCAAAGTGTGTTGATGAGCAATGCCATTCGCGAAATGAAGCGCTATGTGAAGAAAGTCCACAAAATGAAACGCGATATTAATGGCTCTGCGTATTTGGGAGATTTGTTAGTTACTGGTTATTCTACCTTTAGCCGAAATCGATTATTTGGCACCATGATAGGAA
This sequence comes from Flavobacteriaceae bacterium, assembly GCA_041392175.1. GTDB lineage: Bacteria > Bacteroidota > Bacteroidia > Flavobacteriales > Flavobacteriaceae > Halomarinibacterium. The sequence continues at coordinate 79,654 of JAWKMP010000010.1, forward strand.
AAGGATACACCGTAAAAAGTGCCATGATGGAAATGAGTATGGTTGCCGAAGGCTATTATGCTACCAAAAGTGCCCATGAACTGAATCAAGCCAAAGGGAAAAAGAAAGCCAAAACACCCATTATCACTGCTGTTTATGATATCCTCTACGATCATAAAAATCCGAAAAAAGTCTTCAAAAAATTGACTGAAAAATTGAATTAGTCTTTTTGTCTTTTCCTTCAAAAGTTAACTATTATTTAAAGCCATAAAAATTTTAAATCCTTGGGCGATAAATTATCTTTGCGCATCAAAAATTTAAAAATCAATTATGAAAAAAATTACGCTTACTTTTTTATTCGTAATAACAGCTGTGGTCGCGCAAGCGCAAACGATTTTTATTAACGAATTGCACTATGACAATAATGGTGCAGACGTAAACGAAGGTGTTGAAGTTGCAGGCCCTGCAGGCACCGATTTAACCGGATGGAGTTTAGTTCCCTACAACGGGAGCAATGGTCAACAATATTCGGTTACACCATTATCTGGTCTAATCGATGATGAAGGCGCTGGATATGGCGCTGTCTTCTTTGCTATCGCTGGACTTCAAAATGGCGCTCCAGATGGGATTGCCCTTGTGGATGATTTAGGTACGGTCATTCAATTTTTGAGTTATGAAGGCAGCTTTGCTGCGACCAACGGCCCTGCAAATGGTATCAATTCTACCGATATAGGCGTTGCTGAAACAGGAACTACCCCCATAGGAGAATCACTTCAACTCATTGGTACTGGAACTATATACACCGATTTTACTTGGACAGGCCCTGTTGCAGAATCTCCAGGAAGCATTAACGTTGGACAAACTTTCACTGGAGGAGGCACTGGAAACCCTCCTGTTATCTCTTGCCCAATGAATATAACCGTTTCAAATGATATGGGAGTGTGTGGCGCTGTAGTGAATTTTGCTAATGCGATCGCAATAGACCCTGAAGATGGCCCCATCCCTACTTCCCAAACCGTAGGGGATCCCAGCGGAAGCTTTTTCCCTGTAGGGGACAACACCATTCAGTTTTCTGCCACCGATAGTGATGGAAACACAGAAACATGTAGCTTTATTATCACCGTTGTGGACAACGAAGACCCTGTGATTGCTTGCCAAGACATCACTGTGGAGCTTGACGCCAACGGGGATTACAGCTTGACCCCTGGCGAAGTACTTGCCAGCTCTAGTGACAACTGCGGCATCACCGCCATCGAGTTCGTGGACCCCAATGCCGCCGACATCACCGAGTGCGGGCCCGGTGGGCTTCCCATCCCAGCTACAGGAACTTCCGGTTCCATGGATCCCTCGCCAGCGGTGGTATCCGGCTCCGGTATCCTTGGAACGGACTATGCCATTG
>JAWKMP010000011.1:0-75895 GCA_041392175.1 Flavobacteriaceae bacterium
ATAAACTGTATATTTGCATTTATTTTTTTAAACCAATATGTCTTTACAAAAAGAAATTCAAAGAAGAAAAACTTTTGGAATTATCTCTCACCCAGATGCGGGTAAAACCACTTTAACTGAAAAATTATTGCTCTTTGGTGGGGCTATTCAAGAAGCTGGTGCCGTAAAAAGCAATAAAATTAAAAAAGGTGCTACCAGTGATTTTATGGAAATTGAAAGGCAGAGGGGTATTTCGGTGGCTACCTCTGTTTTGGCTTTTGAGTATGAGGGGACTAAAATAAATATCCTAGATACACCTGGTCACAAGGATTTTGCAGAAGACACTTTCCGAACGCTAACCGCAGTGGACAGTGTTATTGTAGTAGTTGATGTGGCGAAAGGGGTTGAGGAACAAACCGAAAAATTAGTCGAGGTTTGCCGTATGCGGAACATCCCAATGATTGTTTTTATAAACAAGTTGGACCGCGAGGGGAAGGATGCGTTTGAACTTCTCGATGAAATTGAACAAAAGCTCCATTTAAATGTAACCCCCCTCTCCTTTCCTATTGGAATGGGCTACGACTTTAAAGGAATTTATAATATTTGGGAAAAAAATGTAAATCTCTTCAGCGGGGATAGCCGAAAAAACATTGAAGAGACTATTGAAATCAAGGATATCGCCTCAGAAGAACTGGATACCTTAATTGGCCCTAAAGCCGCTGAAAACCTAAGAAGTGAACTAGAATTGGTATATGAAGTTTATCCCACATTTGATCGCGATGATTATTTAAACGGAAGGTTACAGCCGGTCTTTTTTGGTTCGGCACTGAACAATTTTGGGGTTCGTGAATTGTTAGACTGTTTTGTTGAGATAGCACCAAAACCACGGCCAAAAGAGAGTGATAAGCGCCTTGTTAAACCCGAAGAAAAAGAATTCTCTGGTTTTGTTTTTAAAATTCACGCCAATATGGACCCAAAACACCGGGACCGTTTGGCATTCGTTAAAATAGTCTCCGGAACCTTTGAGAGAAATACGGCGTACTTACATGTAAGGCTTGGAAAAAAACTTAAATTTTCTAGTCCCAATGCTTTTTTTGCCGACAAAAAAGAAATCGTGGATACCTCCTACCCTGGCGATATTGTAGGGCTTCACGATACGGGAAATTTTAAAATCGGCGATACCCTAACCGAGGGTGAAGAAATGCAGTACAAAGGAATTCCTAGCTTCTCTCCAGAGCATTTCAAGTATATTAACAACGCCGATCCCATGAAGAGCAAGCAACTTGAAAAAGGGATTGATCAATTAATGGATGAAGGGGTTGCACAATTATTCACGTTGGAACTCAACGGAAGAAAAGTAATTGGCACCGTAGGTGCCTTACAGTTTGAGGTAATTCAGTACCGATTGGAACATGAATATGGGGCTACCTGTGCCTATGAAAACCTAAATGTTCACAAAGCTTGCTGGGTTGCCCCAAAAGACCCAAAAGGGGAGGAATTTGCAGATTTTAAAAGGGTAAAGGCAAAATTTCTGGCAAAGGACAAAAGAGGGCAATTGGTGTTTTTTGCAGACAGTGCATTTACACTACAAATGACCCAACAAAAATATCCGGACATACAATTTCATTTTGTGAGTGAGTTTGAAAATAGCTAAACCTACTATCGTATAGCACGACAGCAAAGCAATAAAAACAAAAATCCTTCCGAATTGGAAGGATTTTTTGTTATGCTTCGCCCGTTGGGCCAAAATTGATGGGCAAGGGTGCCTGCTGGTAATCTTTTATCTCTCCATGTGCCTTTTCAAACCGGGCAACATTGTCATGCAAAGCTTTCAGAAAGCGTTTGGCATGTTGTGGCGTTAACACAATCCGGGATTTTACCTTGCTCTTGGGAACACCAGGCATGATACTTACAAAATCCACCACAAACTCAGATTGTGAGTGATTGATGATGGCCAAATTGCTATAAATACCTTGAGCGGTAGCTTCGTCAATTTCTATGTTAATTTGACCCTGTTTGTTTTTTTGATCTTCTGCCATACATTTATTGTTGAAAGAACTTGCGCCCCAAAATGGAGCGCAAGTTTTATATTAATTAAAATTTACTTCTTGTTTGACTTTCGTCATTTCTTCAAATTCCTCTTTGGAACCTACGATAATGGTATCGTATCTTCTCATACCGGTTCCAGCAGGAATCTTATGCCCTACAATCACATTTTCCTTAAGTCCTTCAAGATCATCTACTTTACCGCTCACGGCAGCCTCATTCAATACTTTGGTGGTTTCCTGGAAGGAAGCCGCGGAAATAAAGGACTTGGTTTGTAGTGATGCTCTGGTAATACCTTGTAGGATGGGTGTGGCTGTAGCTGGGACTGCATCCCTTGCCTCTACCAAGGCTTTGTCTTCTCTCTTAAGAATGGAATTTTCATCCCTCAATTGACGAGAAGTTACAATTTGTCCTTCTTTAAGGTTTGTAGAATCACCAGCGTTTTCAACTACTTTCATTCCGAAAATCTTATCATTTTCTTCGATAAAGTCATCCTTGTGAACCAACTGGTCTTCCAAGAATAGGGTATCCCCAGTATCCACAATTTGTACTTTACGCATCATCTGGCGAACCACTACTTCAAAGTGCTTATCGTTAATCTTCACCCCTTGTAAACGGTAAACTTCCTGCACCTCATTTACTAAGTACTGTTGTACGGCAGAAGGTCCTTTGATGTTCAAAATATCGTCTGGTGTTACCGAACCATCAGAGAGTGGCATTCCGGCGCGAACGTAATCGTTTTCCTGTACCAAAATCTGATTGGAAAGTTTTACCAAGTACCTTTTAACTTCTCCAAGTTTGGACTCAACCACAATTTCCCGATTCCCTCGTTTTATTTTTCCGAAAGAAACCACTCCATCAATCTCACTTACCACGGCAGGGTTGGAAGGATTACGTGCTTCAAACAACTCGGTTACCCTTGGGAGACCTCCAGTAATATCCCCAGCCTTTGCAGACTTACGAGGGATTTTTACCAAAATCTTTCCTACCTTAATCTTGTCGTTATCATCCACCATCAAATGCGCTCCCACAGGAAGGTTGTAGCTTCGAATGGTCTCTCCTTTGCTATCCACAATTTGAAGGGTAGGAATTTTTCGCTTATCCCTGGATTCGGAAATTACTTTTTCCTGGAACCCGGTTTGTTCGTCAATTTCCACTTGATAGGTGATCCCTTGCTCAATGTTCTCGTATTTTATCTTTCCGGCAAATTCTGAAATAATCACCCCGTTATAAGGATCCCAAGCACAAATTACATCACCTCGTTTCACTTTTTGCCCATCTTTCACATAGACGGAAGATCCATAAGGAATATTATTGGTACTTAGGGTGATTCCGGTTTGTTCATCTACCAATTTGGCTTCAGAGGTTCTTGAAATAACGATATCAATTTCTTTTCCTTCGTTATCTTCACCCTTAACGGTTTTTAGGTCTTCAATTTCAAGTCGACCATCAAATTTCACGGTCAATTTGTTTTCTTCGGAAATGTTTCCGGCAATACCCCCTACGTGGAAGGTACGAAGTGTTAACTGCGTTCCAGGTTCTCCAATGGACTGTGCAGCAACAACCCCTACGGCTTCTCCACGCTGTACCATTTTATTGGTCGCTAGGTTTCTTCCATAGCATTGTGCACAAATTCCTTTTTTGGCCTCGCACGTAAGCGCAGAACGAACCTCAATGGAATCCAATGCAGTAGCTTCAATCTTATCGGCTATCACGTCAGAAATATGGCCTCCCGAAGCAACCAGTAACTCTTTGGTTAAAGGATCATACACATCGTTCAACGAGGTACGTCCTTTAATTCTTTCGGCAAGGCTTTCCACCACTTCTTCATTCTTTTTAAGGGCAGTTACCTCAATTCCTCGTAAGGTTCCACAGTCTTCAGTATTAATAATCACATCCTGAGACACGTCCACCAAACGACGGGTCAAGTAACCCGCATCGGCTGTTTTAAGAGCTGTATCGGCAAGACCTTTACGGGCACCGTGTGTAGAGATAAAGTATTCCAAAATGGAAAGTCCTTCCTTAAAGTTGGACAGAATGGGGTTTTCAATAATTTCACCGCCTCCCGAGCTGGATTTTTTGGGTTTTGCCATCAATCCTCGCATACCGGTCAACTGGCGAATCTGTTCTTTTGATCCCCTCGCTCCAGAGTCAAGCATCATATACACCGAGTTGAAACCTTGTTGATCCTCACGGATACGTTTCATGGAAAGTTCGGTCAATTCGGCATTGGTGGCCGTCCAGATATCAATTACCTGGTTGTAACGCTCATTGTTGGTAATTAATCCCATGTTATAGTTGGCAATAATTCCATCTACTTGGGAGTTGGCGTTATCAATCATGGCTTGCTTTTCTGGCGGAATAATGATATCCCCTAAGCTAAAGGACAATCCTCCTTCAAAGGCAAATTTATATCCTAGGTCTTTAATCGAATCAAGGAAAGCAGCTGTTTTGGGTACCGAAGTAACCGAAAGAATGTTCCCAATGATATCACGCAACGACTTTTTGGTCAATACCTCATTGATGTATCCTGCTTCTTCGGGCACACTAGCGTTGAAGATGATTCTACCTATGGTGGTGGTAATGATTTTGGTCACCAAAGTACCATTTTCATCTAGGTCTTTGGTCCTTACTTTCACTTCGGCGTTCAAATCTACTTTCTTTTCGTTGTAAGCAATCAACGCTTCCTCTGGCGAATAGAAGGTTAATCCTTCTCCCAATACCTTGTAGTCCTCTGTAGATTTTCGGGGCTTGGTCATATAGTATAGCCCAAGTACCATGTCCTGAGAAGGAACCGCTACTGGAGAACCATTGGCAGGGTTCAAAATATTATGGGAAGCCAACATCAACAATTGGGCTTCCAAAATTGCTTCTGGCCCTAACGGAAGGTGTACCGCCATTTGGTCCCCATCAAAGTCGGCGTTGAAAGCCGTACATACCAATGGGTGCAACTGGATTGCCTTTCCTTCGATCAATTTGGGTTGAAATGCTTGAATACCCAAACGGTGCAATGTGGGGGCACGGTTAAGCAGTACGGGATGTCCTTTCAGAACATTTTCCAAAATATCCCATACCACAGGTTCTTTTTTATCGATAATTTTCTTGGCCGATTTTACGGTCTTTACAATCCCTCTTTCAATCAATTTACGGATAACGAACGGTTTGTAAAGCTCTGCTGCCATGTCTTTTGGAAGACCACACTCAAACAATTTCAATTCGGGCCCAACCACAATAACAGAACGAGCGGAGTAATCCACCCTTTTACCAAGAAGGTTTTGACGGAAACGCCCTTGTTTTCCTTTTAAGGAATCGGAAAGGGATTTCAATGGACGGTTGCTATCGGTTTTTACCGCAGATGACTTACGGGTGTTATCGAACAATGAATCTACCGATTCCTGAAGCATACGCTTCTCGTTACGAAGGATTACTTCTGGAGCTTTAATCTCCATTAATCGCTTCAAACGGTTGTTACGGATAATCACTCTTCGGTAAAGGTCATTCAAGTCGGAAGTTGCAAATCGCCCACCATCAAGAGGCACCAAAGGACGAAGCTCGGGTGGGATCACAGGGATTACCTTCATGATCATCCACTCTGGCTTGTTTTCTCGGTTTAAGGTAGATTCGCGGAACGATTCTACTACTTGTAGCCTTTTAAGGGCTTCGGTTTTACGTTGTTTTGACGTTTCGTGGTTGGCTTTGTGGCGTAATTCGAAGGATAAAGCATCCATATCGATACGCTGAAGCAATTCTACCAAACACTCTGCTCCCATTTTGGCAATGAACTTGTTAGGGTCACTATCGTCCAAATACAAGTTTTCCTGAGGAAGGGAATCCAAAATATTTAAATATTCTTCTTCGGTAAGGAAATCCAGTTTTTGAACGGGCTCCCCTTCTTCGTTTTTGGCAATACCGGGCTGGATAACGACATAGCGTTCGTAATAGATAATCATATCCAACTTTTTGGACGGTAGCCCAAGCAGGTAACCAATTTTGTTTGGCAAGGAACGGAAATACCAAATGTGTGCCACGGGAACCACCAAATTGATGTGTCCCACACGGTCACGACGTACTTTTTTCTCGGTTACTTCCACCCCACAACGGTCGCACACAATTCCTTTGTAGCGAATACGCTTATATTTACCACAGGCACATTCATAGTCTTTTACGGGACCAAAAATACGCTCACAGAAAAGTCCGTCACGCTCTGGCTTGTGCGTACGGTAGTTAATGGTTTCTGGTTTTAGAACTTCACCTCGGGATTCTGCCAAAATAGATTCGGGAGAAGCCAAACCAATCGAAATCTTGTTGAATTTCTGTACTGTGTTTTCTTTATTTCTTGACATAATACTGTAAACTATTCATTTGTTGTTTTGAAACGGGATGGTAACCATCCCCTACACGAATGAGGGTTCCCCACCGAGGTGGGGTTTTTCCTATTCTTCTAATCTAATGTCTAATCCAAGACCTTTCAATTCGTGCATTAACACGTTGAAGGATTCTGGAAGGCCGGGCTCTGGCATCGATTCTCCTTTTACGATGGATTCGTATGTTTTTGCCCTTCCTACGACGTCATCAGATTTAACTGTCAAAATTTCCCTAAGGGTACTTGAGGCACCATATGCTTCAAGGGCCCATACCTCCATCTCTCCAAAACGCTGTCCTCCAAACTGTGCTTTACCACCCAGCGGCTGTTGCGTAATAAGAGAGTAAGGTCCAATGGAACGAGCGTGCATTTTGTCGTCAACCATGTGGCCTAATTTTAGCATGTAGATCACCCCAACGGTAGCAGGTTGGTCGAAACGCTGTCCAGTTCCACCGTCATATAAATAGGTATGGCCAAATCTTGGAATACCCGCTTTGTCGGTAAGCTCATTGATTTGGCTAAGCGTAGCTCCATCAAAAATAGGGGTTGCATATTTTTGACCTAATTTTTGACCTGCCCATCCAAGAACGGTTTCGTAAATCTGTCCAATGTTCATACGGGAAGGTACCCCAAGTGGGTTCAATACAATATCAACAGGCGTCCCGTCTTCCAAGAAAGGCATATCCTCTTCACGAACAATTCGGGCCACAATACCTTTGTTTCCGTGACGTCCCGCCATTTTATCACCTACTTTTAGCTTACGCTTCTTAGCAATGTATACTTTTGCCAATTTTAGGATTCCAGCAGGAAGTTCGTCCCCAACTGAAATGGTAAATTTCTCACGGCGTAAATTTCCTTGAAGATCGTTTTCCTTGATCTTGTAGTTGTGCATCAAATCACGAACCAATACATTGGCATCATCATCGGTTGTCCAGGTACCGCCCACCAAGTGAGCATAGTCCTCAACAGCATTCAACATTTTCAAGGTGAATTTTTTCCCTTTTGGGAAAACCACTTCTCCCAGGTCGTTGGTCACTCCTTGAGCAGTTTTTCCACCTACAATGGCAAACAATTTATCGATAAGGACATCCTTCAATTCTTGGAACTTAGCTTCGTAAGCCATTTCCAGTTCGGTGATGTCTTCTTTATCTTTTGCTCTTTTACGTTTATCCTTTATCGCTCTTGCGAACAACTTTTTATCGATGACCACTCCACTTAATGAAGGAGAAGCTTTAAGCGAAGCGTCTTTAACGTCTCCTGCTTTATCCCCAAAGATAGCCCTCAATAGTTTCTCTTCCGGGGTAGGATCGCTTTCCCCTTTTGGGGTGATTTTTCCAATAAGAATATCGCCAGGTTTTACCTCGGCACCAATGCGGATCATTCCATTTTCGTCCAAATCTTTGGTAGCTTCTTCTGAAACGTTTGGAATATCGTTGGTCAATTCTTCGTTCCCCAATTTGGTATCCCGAACATCCATGGAATATTCATCAATATGGATGGAGGTAAAAATATCGTCACGAACTACTTTTTCGGAAATCACGATCGCATCCTCAAAGTTGTACCCTTTCCAGGGCATGAAGGCAACTTTCATGTTTCGTCCAAGGGCCAATTCACCACTTTCGGTGGCATATCCTTGGCAAAGTACTTGTCCTTTCACCACTCTGTCACCCTTGCGAACAATAGGCTTCAAGTTAATGGAGGTACTTTGGTTGGTCTTTCTGAACTTGATAAGGTTGTAGGTTTTTGAATCCCCATCAAAGCTTACCATACGCTCCTCTTCAGTACGATCGTACTTAATGATAATTTTTTCGGCATCTACATATTCCACCACTCCATTTCCTTCAGCATTGATCAATACACGGGAATCGGAAGCCACTTGACGCTCCAATCCTGTTCCTACAATGGGTGATTCGGCACGTAATAAAGGTACGGCCTGACGCATCATGTTACTTCCCATCAAGGCACGGTTCGCATCATCGTGTTCCAAGAAAGGAATCAACGATGCAGAAATAGAGGAAATCTGGTTGGGCGCCACATCGGTAAAGTGAACCGTTGTAGGATCTACCACAGGGAAATCCCCTTCCATACGGGCAATAACACGATCGGTATCGATGGTACCATCATCCTTTAAAGGAATATTGGCCTGTGCAATTAATTTTTCTTCTTCTTCCTCTGCGGAAAGGTAAACCGGTTCATTCTTAAAGTCGATTTTACCATTTTCTACTTTTCTATAAGGCGTTTCAATAAATCCAAGATTATTTACTTTGGCAAATACAGAAAGGGAAGAAATCAATCCAATGTTTGGACCTTCCGGAGTTTCAATAGGGCACAATCTTCCGTAGTGGGTGTAGTGAACGTCACGCACCTCGAAACCGGCTCTTTCTCTGGAAAGACCTCCTGGCCCAAGTGCAGAAAGACGACGCTTGTGCGTAATCTCTGCCAGTGGGTTGGTTTGGTCCATGAACTGGGAAAGCTGGTTGGTTCCAAAGAACGAGTTGATAACCGAAGAAAGGGTCTTCGCATTGATCAAATCGATAGGTGTAAACACCTCATTGTCACGAACGTTCATTCGCTCACGAATCGTCCTTGCCATACGGGCAAGTCCAACGCCAAACTGTTGTGACAATTGTTCCCCAACGGTACGAACACGACGGTTGCTAAGGTGATCGATATCATCAATCTCTGCTTTGGAGTTGATCAACTCGATCAAGTATTTTACGATGGTAATAATATCTTCTTTGGTAAGCACTTGCTTTTCCATTTCGATATTAAGACCCAATTTTTTATTCATACGGTAACGCCCAACTTCTCCCAAGTTGTATCGCTGGTCGCTAAAGAACAACTTGTGGATGATGCCACGGGCTGTTTCTTCATCGGGTGGTTCGGCATTACGCAATTGACGGTAGATATGCTCAACCGCCTCTTTTTCGGAGTTGGTAGGATCCTTTTGCAAGGTATTGTGGATGATGGCATAATCTGCCTGAAGGTTATCCTCCTTATGCAGCAATATGGTCTTCGCGCCAGAATCCAAAATTTCATCTAGATGTTCTTTTTCCAAAACGGTATCCCGATCCAGAATAATCTCATTACGTTCAATGGAAACTACTTCTCCCGTATCTTCGTCTACGAAATCTTCGTGCCAAGTTTTCAAAACACGGGCAGCCAATTTACGGCCCAAGTATTTTTTAAGTCCTGTTTTACTAGCTTTTACTTCTTCGGCAAGGTCGAAAATTTCAAGGATATCCTTATCCCTTTCAAACCCAATGGCTCGGAAAAGCGTAGTTACGGGTAATTTTTTCTTACGATCGATGTACGCATACATCACACTGTTGATATCGGTGGCAAATTCAATCCAAGACCCTTTGAATGGAATGACCCTAGCCGAATATAACTTGGTTCCATTGGCATGGAATGATTGTCCAAAGAATACCCCTGGGGAACGGTGCAATTGCGAAACAACAACTCGCTCGGCTCCGTTGATCACAAAGGTTCCACTTGGGGTCATGTATGGAATGGTTCCTAGGTACACATCTTGAACGATGGTTTCAAAATCTTCGTGTTCATCATCGGTACAGTATAGCTTTAACCTTGCCTTAAGTGGAACACTGTAGGTAAGGCCACGTTCAATACACTCCTGAATGGAGTAACGGGGTGGATCTACAAAGTAGTCGAGGAATTCTAGAACAAATTGGTTACGGGTATCGGTAATAGGGAAGTTTTCCATGAAAGTCTTGTAGAGACCTTCTTCACCTCTTTCTTCTGATTTGGTTTCCAACTGGAAGAAATCCTGGAAGGATTTAATCTGGATATCCAAAAAGTCCGGATAATCGGGCTTGTTTTGTACAGAGGAAAAATTCAATCTTTCAGTTTGCGTTGCTGACATCTATGGATGGAATTTTAATTAAAAAAACAGTGTTTGCGTAGCGTGAAAATGATAAAACCTTTATATACGCAAAATGGTTTAGGTCTTAACCTCTTTGGGCAAAGACCTAAACCTTAAGGTTTGGAGTAGGTAAGCTTGCATAAACAACCTCAGCTCCAGCTTCTTCTAATTGAGCTTTAAGAGCTTCAGCTTCATCTTTAGCAACACCTTCTTTAATTGGAGAAGGAGCGTTGTCTACAAGATCTTTAGCTTCTTTAAGACCAGCACCGGTTAATTCTTTTACCAGTTTTACAACTGCCAATTTAGAAGCACCAGCTGCTTTTAAGATTACATCAAATTCTGATTTTTCTTCAGCGGCGTCTCCACCACCAGCAGCAGGACCAGCAGCAACTGCAACAGCAGCAGCAGCAGGCTCGATGCCATACTCGTCTTTTAATATAGTAGCTAACTCATTAACTTCTTTTACAGTTAGGTTAACCAATTTTTCTGCGAAATCTTTTAAATCTGCCATTTTCTATCGTTTTAAGTGTTTTTTATTTATGTAATTTAATTAGTGCAATAATTTTTAGGTTACCCTTCTCTTTCTGAAAGGGTCTTAACAATACCTGCAATGGTTCCCCCGCTGCTCTTAAGCGCAGAGATAACATTCTTGGCAGGAGATTGAAGCAATGCGATGATGTCCCCAATAAGCTCTTCTTTAGACTTAATGTCCACAAGAGCATCCAACTGGCTGTCACCAATGTAAATTGCTTCTTCAATGAAAGCACCTTTCAAAAGGGGTTTATCAGATTTTTTTCTGAATTCCTTGATCACTTTTGCAGGAGCATTACTCACCTCTGCGATCATTAGTGACGTATTTCCTTTAAGAACGGTGGTCAATTCGCCAAAGTCCTTATCAGAGCTTTCCATTGCTTTTGCCAATAATGTGTTTTTAACCACATTCAGTTTTACGCCAGCTTTAAAACAGGCACGACGTAGGTTTGAAGTTGATGCTGCATCCAGACCTGAAATATCTGCCAAATAAATGGTAGCGTTTTCAGCAAGCTGTGCAGTTAACTGTTCAATTACTAATGATTTTTCTTCTCTAGTCATAATCTTACAATATTACTACTCAGCAAATCTCTTGGAGTCAATTTCTACACTAGGGCTCATGGTACTTGACATGTGAATGCTCTTGATGTAAACTCCTTTTGCAGCCTGAGGCTTCAATTTTACAAGTGTTGATAATAATTCTTTTGCGTTTCCAGCAATTTTTTCGGCATCAAAAGATGCTTTTCCTATTGCAGCATGCACAATCCCAGTCTTATCGACTTTAAAGTCAATCTTCCCAGATTTCACATCGGAAAACGCTTTAGCAACGTCCATTGTTACGGTACCTGTCTTGGGGTTGGGCATAAGACCACGAGGTCCTAAAACGTCCTAATGGACCCAATTTACCCATTACGCTTGGCATCGTTACGATAACGTCAACATCGGTCCATCCTCCTTTAATTTTATCGAGGTATTCGTCCAAACCAACATAATCTGCTCCTGCTTCTTTGGCTTCGGCTTCCTTATCTGGGGTTACCAATGCCAATACTTTTACATCTTTACCGGTTCCATGAGGAAGGGTAACCACACCGCGAACCATTTGGTTTGCTTTACGTGGGTCTACGTTAAGACGTACAGCAAGGTCTACAGACGCATCAAAATTTGCGTTGGTGATCTCTTTTACTAAAGCAGAAGCTTCGGCTAAACTGTAAGCTTTGTTAGCCTCTAGTTTTGCATTTGCTTCTTTTTGCTTTTTGGTTAATCTTGCCATGTTATAAATTCTTTTCTAGATTAAAAAGGTGCATTACCTCTTATTTTAACTCCCATTGACCGTGCAGTACCTGCTACCATTTTCATGGCAGACTCGATAGTAAATGCATTTAAATCGGGCATCTTATCTTCAGCAATTACTTTGATTTGATCCCAAGAAATGGTAGCTATTTTTTTGATATGAGGTTCTCCAGAGCCTTTTTTGGCTTTGGCGGCTTCAAGGATTTGCACAGCAGCGGGTGGCGTTTTAATTACGAAATCAAAAGACTTGTCTTTGTAAACGGTAATCGCAACTGGCAATACTTTCCCGGGCTTGTCCTGGGTTCTAGCATTAAATTGCTTACAGAACTCCATGATGTTCACCCCGGCAGCACCTAAAGCTGGTCCTACGGGTGGAGAGGGATTTGCCGCTCCGCCGCGAACTTGCAACTTTACAATTTTACTAATTTCTTTTGCCATTTTCTAAAATTTAAAATTGGTTTTTCAAATGTGGAAGCCTAAGAAAAAACCTTTATATATAGCGTAACAATTATACTTTTTCAACTTGCATATAGCTTAATTCCAATGGGGTTTTTCTTCCGAAAATCTTTACCATGACCTCAAGCTTGCGCTTTTCTTCGTTTATTTTTTCGACCGTTCCATTGAATCCATTGAAAGGGCCATCAATTACTTTTACGGTTTCGCCTATGACGAAAGGAATATTTACATTATCATCCTGTACAGAAAGCTCATCCACTTTCCCTAACATCCTGTTTACTTCCGATTGGCGTAACGGCACAGGATCTCCTCCTTTTGTTTCGCCCAAGAATCCAATGACCCCATTAATAGAACGAATAATATGAGGGATTTCCCCAGATAAATTCGCTTGGATCATAATATACCCGGGAAAGTAAACCCGTTCTTTATTAATTTTTTTTCCGTTGCGGATCTGGATTACCTTTTCGGTGGGAACAAGTACTTGCTCAATAAAATCCTTAAGATCCAAACGGGCAATCTCAGACTCGATGTAAGATTTAATCTTATTCTCTTGCCCGCTTACCGAACGAACCACATACCACTTCTTTGTACTCTTTGTTTCGGTCATGCTCTATACACTTAGGATTTGATCCAACGGAAATACTCTCCTACAACTTTACTAAAAACAGTATCAATTCCCCAAACAGCCAAAGCCAAAACAACAGAGAAAACTGCCACTACAACAGTGAGACGCTGCGCTTCAGACCAAGAGGTCCAAGTGACGTGATTCTTAAGTTCGTTATAAGATTCTTTGATGTAGTTAATCATAATTCTTTTGTTTTAAATCTCAGCCTTTGAGGTTCTGTTTCCAAGTGCACGGGTTGAGAGACTCGAACTCCCGACACCTGGTTTTGGAGACCAGTGCTCTACCAACTGAGCTAAACCCGTAAGAAAAGTCAAGGCGTCCTGCATAGCAAGACACCTTATGACTTTTATCTAAATTTTAATTAGTCTAAAATTTCAGTTACCTGACCAGCTCCTACAGTTCTACCTCCTTCACGGATAGCAAAACGCAAACCTACGTTCATAGCGATAGGCTGGATAAGGTCTACAGTAATGGTAAGGTTATCACCAGGCATTACCATTTCAACACCGCTAGGAAGGTTGATAGTTCCTGTTACGTCGGTTGTACGAACGTAAAACTGAGGACGGTAGTTGTTGTGGAATGGCGTGTGACGTCCACCTTCTTCTTTTTTAGGATATACACCTCAGCTTTAAATTTAGCATGAGGAGTAACTTGAACCTGGCTTAACGATAACCATTCCTCTTCTAATATCAGTCTTCTCGATACCTCTTAAAAGGATACCAGCGTTATCTCCAGACTTCACCTCTATCCAAAATTTGACGGAACATCTCAATACCAGTAATGGTTGAAGTAAGCTTTTCAGCTCCCATACTAATAATCTCAACTGGGTCACCTGTTTTAGCAACACGGTTTCGCCAATACGACCTGTAGCAACAGTACCACGACCAGTGATAGAGAATACATCTTCGATAGGCATTAGGAATGGCTTATCCATGTCACGCACTGGCTCTTCAATCCAAGTATCAACAGCCTCCATCAATTCCACTACAGTATCTACCCATTTTGGTTCACCATTCAATGCACCTAGAGCAGATCCTTGGATAACAGGACCATTATCACCATCATATTCATAGAAGCTCAAAAGATCTCTGATTTCCATTTCAACAAGTTCCAAAAGCTCAGGATCATCCACCATATCTACTTTGTTCATGAAAACAACAATACGAGGAATACCTACCTGACGTCCTAGAAGGATGTGCTCACGGGTTTGTGGCATAGGCCCATCGGTAGCAGCAACCACAAGGATAGCACCGTCCATTTGAGCAGCACCAGTAACCATGTTCTTTACGTAATCCGCGTGACCTGGACAGTCAACGTGAGCGTAGTGACGGTTTGCAGTTTGATATTCAACGTGTGAAGAGTTGATAGTAATCCTCTTTCTTTTTCCTCTGGAGCGTTGTCAATTTGATCGAATGATCTAACTTCAGAGTAACCTTTATCTGCCATTACTTTGGTGATAGCAGCGGTCAAAGTTGTTTTACCGTGGTCAACGTGACCGATAGTACCTACGTTTAAGTGGGGTTTAGACCGGTCGAAATTTCCTTTTGCCATTTGTATTAAGTTTAATCTTAGTTATATATTAGTGTTCAATTTTTAACTGAATTTGAGCCAATGATGGGAATTGAACCCATGACCTCTTCCTTACCAAGGAAACGCTCTACCCCTGAGCTACACCGGCGTAAAGTATTTTTTCTACTTCTTCCCTATTATTAAGGAAGAACAGATTCCTACTTGCGAAGGAATGTAGAGCGGGAGACCGGGTTCGAACCGGCGACATTCAGCTTGGAAGGCTGACGCTCTACCAACTGAGCTACTCCCGCATTGTTACCTGAGTTATCAGGATTTGGCACACATTATTTCAATATTTTTTAAGGATATCTCCCTAAAAAGGCGTGCAAAGATAATCATAATTCTTTTGGTTTCAAAAAAGTCCAAAAGAATTTTCATTACCCTTTTATTTTTCAACCCTTTGGATTTCAAAAGCAAGTTTGAATAATTAAGGGTTAGGATTACACCCTAAAGGAGCGTGATCCGCGAAGGGGACCCTTCACGACAATTTTAAATTCGTCTGCTTTCAAAAGCATGCTTTTGACGCTTCCTTTTTAAAATTGTTGTGGGGAGAGCAGGATTCGAACCTGCGAAGTCGTAAAACAACAGAGTTACAGTCTGTCCTCGTTGGCCGCTTGAGTATCTCCCCAATTTGGTATATTTCAGATTTTCAAATAACTAATTCCAAAGAAATCTTGCTTTGAAATTGAGCCGATGAAGGGATTCGAACCCCCGACCCCGAGATTACAAATCACGTGCTCTAGCCAACTGAGCTACATCGGCAATTTGGGTCTTTTATACTAAAAAATTAGCATAAAAAAGTCCGCTATTTCTAACGGACTGCAAATGTATATAAATATTTGTTTCTAAAAAATCTTTTTCAAAAAAAATCTTTTATAGATAGGTCCTGCTTTTTTGCTTCCTTTTTTTGAGCTGCCGCTCTAAGGAGCGAACACATTCATCGGTACCTTCTTCAAAAGTTTTGGCTTCTTTTTTAATCATGAGATCGTCTCCCGGAATACTTAACAATACTTCTACAATTTTATTTTCCTTTTCACTGGTTTTTTGCACTTTCAAAAAAACATCTGCATAAATAATCCTATCATAGAATTGTTCCAGCTTGGAAAGCTTCTTTTCGATAAAGTTGATCAATTTAATGTCTGCAACAAAATTGGGGGTTTCAATGTTCACTTTCATACGCAAGAGAATTTAAAAAAAAGTTAATGTCCTTTCGAGTTTCTGGGGTGTGCATTTTGATAAACCTTCTTCAATTGTACGATGTTATTGTGTGTGTACACTTGGGTGGAGGCCAAACTTGCATGCCCAAGCAGTTCTTTCACTGCATTTAAATCGGCACCTTCGTTGAGAAGGTGGGTGGCAAAAGAATGTCGTAAGATATGGGGGCTTTTCTTAACCTTTTCTGATGCCTTACTAAAGTAAGAATTTATAATTCGGTAGACAAGTGTTTCATATATTTTAACTCCTTTTTTGGAAAGCAACAAAAAATCCTTGTCCTTAATGATTTCTAAGTTATCGCGCTCCTTCATATAGTTTCCCAGGGTTTTGATGACCGAAGGGATAAGGGGTATCAAGCGTTCCTTATTTCTTTTGCCCAAAACCTTAAGGGTTCGTTGCGAAAAGGAAACATCGTTCAACTTTAAGTGCACCAGTTCGGTACGGCGCATGCCCGTTGCATAAAAAAGCTCCACAATGAGGCGGTTACGAAGGCCTTCAAAATTGTTTTCTTCGGAAAGTAGTCCAATGACGGTTTCAATTTCTTTTTCCGAAAAAGGGACTTGTAGTTTTGTAGCCGTTTTTAGCGACTTATGCTTGGCTAAAGGATTCTCTTGAATTTGCTGTGTTTTGAGCAAAAACTTGTAATAGGTTTTCAAGGAGGAAATTTTTCGGTTGATGGTCCTATTGGTAATTCCGGTATCTACCAAGCTTACTATCCAACTGCGAATAACACTGTAATGAATCTTTTTTATTGTCTTGTAATCGTATTGTTCCGAGGCAAATTGAAGAAAAGCTTCCAAATCCATTTGATAGGCTTTTACGGTATGTGCCGAATAGTTTTTTTCCAGTGTTAGGTAATCCAGGAAATCTTTAAAGGGCATAGCAGAGGGATTGGGCATGTATAAAGTTACAACAAAAGTGTTAGGGTATAAACAAAAAAAATCCGCTAATGTTGTATTAGCGGATCTATAATCGTTGGGGATTTTATAATGTCCTAGATTTCTTGGGCATCACGCAATCCTTGAATGTATTGTGCTTTTTGTATTTGCGCACGACGCTTTACGGAAGGCTTCGTAAACTGTTGCCTGTCCCTTAATTGACGCATGGTCCCGGTTTTGTCAAACTTACGCTTGAAACGCTTTAGCGCCCTGTCAATGTTTTCTCCGTCTTTTACTGGTATAATTAACATAATAGTATCACCTCCTCTCTTTTGGGACGGCAAATATAGAAAAGATTTTTTGATAAGGGAACCGTGAAATAGGTTTTTTTAAAACTATTCCTTGAACAGTGAAGCCCGCTTGCTCAAATCCTGTATCAACTTTTCCTCTTCTTCACTTTCCAGCAATACGTTATAATTTTTCCAGAAAGCCTCATTGTAGGGGCGCACCGCAAAAATATCGGAAGACCATTTCTTGGTCAAGGCCTCCTGTATGGCTTCTTCATCCTGTATGACTTCCGAAAAAAGGATTTCCTGAATGGTATAGTAATATTGCTCGTCCTTGTCTACACCCTGTTCTTCCTCATTCTTTTCCCTATCGGAAGAACGATCGCCAATGTTCACCAATTTAGGGGTTTCGTAATAGATGTAGCTTGGGTACATTTTTCCGTCGTATTCCCTATAGCTCATCACCAGTTTATGGTTTACATTGGTATCGAAAAGGCTTTTGCTCCTCCGTTTTTGAATATCTGACGAAGCAATCAATTCATACTCAATTTTCTTGACAGCGTAATTATCATAATAGATATAAATCCAACCCTGGGCCTCAAAGCCTTCATTATAGATATTTTCTGTATTGAGCCCAATGAAATCCTTTCCTTTTGTGATTTTTATTTTATACAACTTTCTACCGTCATCCACCAAAATAGTATCCAGTTGAAACTGATGCTTTTCCAACATGCCCTCACCAAATAAGGCCTGGCGCATATTGGAATTTCGCAATAGATTCAATTGCCCTTTGAAAAGGTTTTCAATCCCATTGATACGGCTGTCGTTCCATTTTATGGCTTTCACCAATGTAGACGTTTTAATGGTATCACGCCGAAGGTTCTTGGATCGTATTTTTTTATCCCCTCCGTTGTACCTAAGAAAGGAAGCATACGCAAACAAGCTATCCACATCTCGCAAATCATAGCTTTTGCGGTTTTCATCAATGTTGATTTTCAAATTTTTTCTGGACCCCGATGCAAAACTTGAGTCGTATAAGGTAAAGGCACTTTCAATCAACCATTTGTATTCTTTTTTATTTCGCTCGCGATGGCGTATAAATCCTTTTTGCAAATAAGGCCCGTCTGGCAAATTCTTTTCCAATCGTTCCATGACCCGCACCATAATTCCATTGCCATCGGTAGGTCTTGGATCGGCCACAATGACTACTTCATCAAGGGAAGCAATGTCTTCTTCCAAAAAAATATCTTCAGCGCTATTATACTCACTCACCAGGGTTTTAAAGCTTTTGTACCCAATGGAAGAAATGACAAGGGTGTCATTTTTGTGCTCCTGCGGAACCAAAAGCACAAACTTTCCATCGGTGTTGCTTACTGTACCAATGGTAGAATTCTGCACATACACACTGGCGCTTTCAATGGGCTCGAAAGTCAAGAAGTCGGCAATTTTACCTTTAAGTTCAATTTGCCCAAAGGAAGGGATAAAGAAAAAACCTGTGAGAAGGAGTAAAAGGTATTTTAAGTAGAACCAATTCATAATTAACTTCTTTTATTAATTAGGTGGCGGGTTTATATGTTTTTCCATCGATGACCATTTTGGCGATATCATTTTAATTTTCGCCAAAATTCTCAAACCTACTTATGTTGTAGGCTTGAATGTTTTCCCATCTATGACCATTTTGGCGATATCATTTTAATTTTCGCCAAAATTCTCAAACCTACTTATGTTGCAGGCTTGTATGTTTTCCCATCTATGACCATTTTGGCGATAATTTCCCTTAAAATTTCACTAGTCCCTCCACCAATGGGACCCAGCCTGCTATCACGCAATAATCTTGCCAAGGGGTATTCTTCCATGTAACCATAGCCACCAAGCAATTGAAGACATTCATATGCTACCTCATCGGCTATTTTGGTGGATATCAATTTGGACATGGTGGCTTCTTTTACCACATAATTTCCCTCTCCCAAACTCTTGGCTACTTGATAATTAAACGTTTTGCAAACTTCTACTTCAGTACTCAAATTGGCAATGGTGTGTCGAAGCGCTTGAAAGGTTGCGATGGATTTCCCAAAGGCCATTCGGTCTTTCATATACTGAATGGTATACTCCAAGGCCCATTCACTGCGCGCATGAGCATTGATCGCCATGACCAAACGTTCCAAAGCAAAGTGTTGCATAATATAGCCAAAACCCTGGTTTTCCTCGCCCATTAAATTTTCTACGGGAACTTTCACGTTATCAAAAGCAATTTCTCCAGTATCACTGGCACGCCATCCCAATTTATCCAATTTAGTGGCAGAAATTCCTGGGGTATCCCTATCGACCACAAAAATGCTCATCCCTTTGTTTCCCAATTTGGGAGTTGTTTTGGCGGCAACTATCAAATAATCACTATACACCCCATTGGTAATAAAGGTTTTCGAACCATTTAAAATATAATGATCCCCTTCCCTAACAGCGGTGGAGCGCATGCCACTAACATCACTTCCGCCGAAAGGTTCGGTAATACAAAGACAGCCTATTTTTTCACCTGTAATGGAAGGTGCTAAGTAGTGTTCTTTTTGGGCTTCGTTTCCTTCTTTGTTGAGATGGGTCATTGCCAAATAGGTATGGGCCCACATGGCGGCGGCAAACCCACCACTGTTAAGGCGTTGCATTTCTTCCAAAAAAATGACCATATAAAAAATATCTAGCTCCAAGCCACCATATTTCTCTGGGTAGGAAATGCCGAAATAACCCATCTCTCCCATCTTCTTCCAGACAAACCGTTCTATCGTCCCGGTTTTTTCCCATTTTTCAATATGTGGGGCTACTTCTTTTTGAAGAAAGTCACGAAAGGTTTTTCTAAAATAATGGTGTTCTTCGGTAAAATACTGCTCGTTCATGAAAGGCTTACAATTTTAAAATCCAGCTTTTTTTTGACGGATTTGGGGATTTATTCAGCAGACAAATATAGGGTAATTAGCTGTAATTTTTGAGGAGTCATTCCTTCGATTTTCGACAAATCCTGAAGGTCATCAATCCCATTTCTTACCTTTACAAATTGCCAAATATCCTTTGCCAAGGCAAAAGAAATACCGGGAAGGGTAGCAATATCGGAGGCCGAAGCGGAATTGATGTTCATTTTCTTAATTTCTTTTGGCGATTTTACTGTAAACTCCTGTAAGAGCTTTTGTACGGTTGCAGGGTCTAAACCATAGACAAAATACAATTGCACGTCATTGGTAAAACCTCCTAATTTATCTCGATAGTCCACGATGCGCTTACTGTATGTTTCCCCTATGCCATAGACTTGCTGCAATTGTAAAGGAGTGGCTTTGTTCAAATCTATCTTCTGGGCAAAGGATTTCTCTACACTCAAATAATGGCTCTTGTTTTTGGGTTTAGGGTTTGTAACCCAATCTGGAAACTTGAAAAAGGGACTTATTGAATCCAGCCAAACCTGTGATACTCCCGTTACTTTTTGAAAATCGGCAACAGAGTTGACCCATTTTCCACCCTCTCTAAAGGCTTTCAGTTTATCAAATTCATTGGGAGACATCCCCAATGTATAGGCTTTAAAATCGGTAATATAATTTGGGTTGAAGGGATACAACTTTGGTTTCCGAGCTTCTATTTCGAGAGCTCGCAGGGAGTCCACTTCCTTTTGCAAAGCCAAAAGTTCGGGGTTGTGTATGTCGAAAGAGGAATTATTAGGAAAATGAAAAAAATAATTAAAATACAGCAGGGTGATGATGATGGCCAAAAAAAACAAAATCCCACTTTGTTCACTTCGGCTGAAGGCAAAATGGGATCTTAGCTTTTTCATTGAGTTTAAATTTAATCCTTTATGGCATCGGTTTTCATTTTGATGGCATCAAGGTACCTCCTCAATTGTTTTTTAACTACTGGGAATAGGAAGTAGAGGCCTACCATATTGGGGAATACCATGGCAAAGATCATGGCATCGGAGAAATCCCAAATGGACTGCATACTGGCAGCAGCACCTATGACAACAAAAGAAAGGAACAACAATTTATAAATAAGGTCGGCACGTTTTCCTCTTCCAAAAAGGAACTTCCAAGATTGCAGGCCGTAGTAGGACCACGAAATCATGGTAGAAATAGCAAACAATACTACAGCCACGGTCAAGAATATTTTTGAGTAAGGAATATATTCTGCAAAAGCTATAGAGGTAATCCCGGCACCTTGGTACGCAACCCCATCCACAAATACCGATCCTGTCCCGTCACCACCATACTCAAAGTAGCCACCAAAGTTGAAAATTACAATCACCAAAGCCGTCATGGTACAGATTACCACGGTATCGATAAAGGGTTCCAATAGCGCCACTAAACCTTCACTGGCAGAATACTTGGTACGAACCGCGGAGTGAGCAATGGAGGCCGATCCTGCCCCTGCTTCATTGGAAAAGGCTGCCCTTTTAAAACCAACCAAAAGTACTCCTATTAATGTTCCCACTCCAAAAGCGGTGGGGTTAAAGGCTTCTCTTACAATGAGTGAAATGGCATCATCCAACAACCCAAAATTGCTAAAAATGATATACAAACAGGCCAATATGTAGAATACGGCCATGAATGGAACAATTTTTTCGGTAACCGAAGCAATCCTTTTAATTCCACCAATAATGATGATTCCCACAAAAATGGCAATCACCACTCCAATGAAAAATCCTGCCGCAGTGCTTTCCAAACCAAGTAGCTCTTTCAAAACGATGGTTGCTTGGTTAGATTGAGCAGCATTTCCGCCACCAAAAGAACCTCCAATGCAGAAAATAGCAAAGAAAACCGCTGCTATTTTACCCAATGTAGCGAATCCTCTCTCCTTGAGTCCTTTGGTAAGGTAATACATAGGCCCGCCGTAGACCGTTCCATCGGGGCCTACATCCCTATACTGTACCCCTAAGGTACATTCCACAAATTTGGTAGACATCCCCAACAGACCACAAATAATCATCCAAAAAGTAGCTCCGGGCCCACCCAGCGCAATGGCAAGAGCTACCCCGGCAATGTTACCATTCCCCACAGTTCCCGAAACAGCCGTGGCCAGTGCCTGGAAATGCGAAACCTCCCCTTCTGAACTTTCGTCCCGAATGGTATCTTTTATATCCCCATCAATCGCCAACTCATCGGAAAGGGAATCAATATGATCATCAACATCCTTTACTTTATTAAAATCCTGTCCTTGAGCAATACCATCTTCACCATATAAAATTTTGGCGCCATGTGTTTCAATATCTTCATACTTGCCGCGTACCGTATTGATTGCCCTCCAAAAATACCGGATGTTGGGAAATCCAAAATAAAGGGTAAAAAATATGGCGCTCAATACCAAAAGCACAATCACAAAAGGAGCCCCTGGAAAGATTTCAAAGAAAATAACATTAGAAAAGAAGTTGGAAACAGGTGCAAATGCTTGGTCAATCTTTTGATCGAGGCCTACTTCTTCTGTAACTGCTTCCTGAGCAACTGTGATGATTGGCAAAAAGAACGTGAGAAGGTAGAGAAGATATTTCTTCATAATAGGTTTTTTAGTTAGAAATTCATTTAAAGGTCAAGCAAGATGCTAAAAAAATTGGCTATTTCAAATTTTTGTTGCCTAATTATTGTCTTGAAAATTAAACATGGAACAATTCCTTGAGGTTTTCAATTTGATTGGGACGCCCAATCAATATCAATTTGGAACCCTTTTTTAGTACCATAGTAGGTTCTGGATTTACAATGTACTCGCCGTCTGGACCCTTATATCCAATAATGGAACAACCTGTTTTCCTGCGTAGATCCAAATCATTAATAGCCTTTTCCTCTCCACTGGGACATATTTTTTCGAAGGGAACCTGTTCCACATAGATACTGTCCTGCTCACCCGATACCGATAGGTTATCCAAAAACTCCACCAAATCGGGCACTACGACCAACGAGGCCATATGCTCGCCCCCAATTTTATCGGGCATAATTACATTATCGGCCCCAGCAAGCTTTAATTTTTGATAGGTGGTTTCTTCGGCAGCACGACTAATGATTTTCAATTTTGGATTAATTTGCCTTGCCGAAAGCACGATAAACAAATTATCTGCATCACTGGGCAGAGCACAAATAAGGGTAGATGCCCTTTCAATTCCTGCTTTGACCAATACCTCATCTTCATTGGCATTGCCCATGACAAAAAGATGTTTTTCATCGTAAAAGCGTTCTACAATGGTTTCCTTCATTTCAATAACCACATAGTCTCTTTTATAGGCTTCCAATTTTTGGGCGGCCTGTTTTCCGTTCCTACCAAAACCACAAATGATCACATGGTCCTGTAAATTGTCAATCTTTTGTTGCACTCTTTTGTGTCTTATGTTACCAATATTACTTTTACTTAAAATGTATTCTGAAATGACTTTAATGGCATAACCTACGATAAAGATACTGGAAAGTATGAGAAAGGAGGTGAAAATCTTTTCGGAAGGGCCCATGGGATGCAATTCACCAAATCCTACCGTAGTAATCGTTATGACCGTCATGTAAAAAGCATCGATCCATGCATAATCGTATAAAAGGGCAAAACCCAAGATTCCCATAACGAAAACAAGGACCAGCAACAATACGGCGCCCAATATCTTAGATTGAAAAACCTTGCTCATAAATCGAAAACAGAACTGCGTTTGGTATAGATTAAGTCTTTTATCTTTAGCCAAAAAGCCAAGACCAAATAAAGGGCGAAGCCAGCACCAAAAGTGGCAAAAGTGACGTAAATAAACGATAAACGTACTGTTTTTGCCCGCATCCCCAAACGTTCGGCCAACCGGGAGCTTACATAAAAGCCGTGTTTTTCAAAAAAGTGACGGATATTGGGAATAACTTTCAGCATTGCTGCAAAATACTGAATTTTTAAAAACCTTGGTTTACCTCTTTAAAATAAAATTCCCCATTTCACATTCCAAGCAACGGCGTTTATCACAATACTCGTTTTTAAGTTGTAACAAGGCTTGGCTATGCCAAGCACTGGCTTCCATGGTTCGAAGATCGCGAAATTTGGCAATGAGCGTATTATTTTCTGCAGGTAACGATAGGGCAAGATCAATTAATTCCTCTATGATATCATTCCCTTGCTGCTGGGCATAGGCAAACTTTAAGGGAATAACCGTATTCACAATCAAAAGATCCATAAATCCCTTGGTGATACTCTTTTTCCTCTTGGAAGAAGCAATCCCAAAATTGTAATGGTTGTCCCAATATTCATTGGCAGAAACGGTAAACAAAGGATAGATTTCTTCTTTGGTTTTTGCTTCCATGAGTTCAGAAAACAAATGAGGCCTGCTGGCCCACAATACAGCCAACTGGGACAAGCGGAGGGTGGGAAAATTGGGCGGGCGAAGCCTAAAGAACTTAGCAAGTACAACCCCTTGGTTTGAAATGGTGCTCATGTTCTTGGCATAATGGTAGTTATCTTTGAGTAGTCCAAAATAATTTCCGGTATGTTCATTTTCTAGCAAACCTGCCTGGCCAAAAAGGATGGCCTCCAGTTTTAGGGGATTGCCAATGCATTTTTGAATAAGAGAGTAGTCCACAGATCTTGCCACACTATGGAAGGATTCTCCATTGAGTTTAAGTCCGAAATTTTTGGAGAGCATTGCAAAAAGTACCGCCTCCCAGTTGTTATGGGTTCTTTCAAGTTCTTCCGAAATAACCCCATTTTTTTTCTGAAGCCGCTCCACGAAGAGCCGCCACAACCAGCTCTGGAAAACAAATCCATCTACGGTACCGAAATCATTTTCACACGCAATAAATTTTTTATCCTCCCCATTTAAAGAACGATAATTGTCCAACAATTGCTTGGGAACAAGACCCTTTAGCTCCAGTGTTTCAATGGTGGAACCATCTTTTCGGAATACATCGGCATCGTGTTCCCAAACCACGTGCAAGACCACATTGTCATAATTAAAATCATGTTGATGGTTGTGTGCATACCAATCTGAAGCCTTGAGATGCAACTCCACATGGCCTGCCCAAAGTTGCCCGTCAATCTCAATCTTGGCATACAGAAAGTCTGGACCCGCATCGTGATTGTGCGTTCCTACTTGTACCACATGCAATGGTTTCCCCTCAATGGTCGATAGTTGTACCAATGAAAATTTTTGAAATTTCCACAGGTAGTGAAGAAAATCTTCCTTCATGCCATAAAAAATAGGGGGGAGCTATGATGCGATGCCTAAAGATAAAAAAACCTTCCGATTTTGGAAGGTTTTGTGTTTATTTTTTAATTGATATAGCCCATTTTTCGCATCCAATCATCATTATACATTTTCCCAACATACCTACTCCCGTGGTCATGGAACAGCACTACCACTACATCATCTTTGGTAAAATGTTCTTTGAGTTGAAGGACTCCCTTCATGGCTGCTCCTGCCGAATTCCCTAAAAACATACCTTCTTCTTTGGAAAGACGTTGCGTGAATACAGCAGCGTCTTTATCGGTCACTTTGGTAAAGCCATCGATGATGGAAAAATCCACATTTTTGGGCAGTATATCCTCTCCTATCCCTTCGGTAACGTAGGGGTAAATTTCCTTTTCATCAAAAATCCCCGTTTCGTGGTACTTTTTGAAAACACTCCCATAGGTATCAATACCCCACACTTTCACATTGGGGTTTTGTTCCTTCAAATACTTTCCTACTCCGCTTATGGTTCCGCCGGTACCTACCCCTACCACAAAATGGGTGACTTTGCCATGGGTTTGTTTCCAAATTTCGGGCCCGGTACTTTCGTAATGAGCCTGAGCGTTACTGGGATTGTCATATTGGTTTACATACCAGGCGTTTGGGATTTCCTCTCCCAACCTCTTTGCCGTGGAATAATATGAGCGGGGATCTTCGGGAGCTACGTCGGTAGGGCAAACATGTACTTCACTTCCTACTGCTTTTAGGATATCCACCTTTTCTTTACTTTGTTTATCGGTAGTTACACAAATCATTTTATACCCTTTTACAATCGCGGCCAAGGCCAGTCCCATTCCGGTATTGCCACTGGTTCCTTCCACAATGGTTCCGCCTGGTTTTAAACGGCCATCGGCCTCGGCATCTTCAATCATTTTAAGGGCCATGCGGTCTTTTACCGAATTCCCGGGATTAAAAGTTTCGTATTTGGCCAACACCAGACAAGGAAGTTCAGCTGTGAGCTTATTGATTTTCACCAAAGGGGTATTGCCAATGGTTCCAAGGATATTTTCTGCGTATTCCATGTTATTTTTTAAAGCGGGGCAAAAGTACAAAACCCATTAGACTTTCAATACATTAAGCAGGTTTTATTGAAACCGAATGGCCTTTACCGGGGATATTTTGGAAACCAAATAGGAAGGGATCAACAGCATCAACAAACATAGGAGCAACGTACCTAGATTCAAAAGAAAAATATAGCCTACCCCCATATACACTGGAGCTTCGGTGACATAGTAGGTTTTTGGGTCTAGGGTGATTAATTTTCCGTATTTCTGAAGTAGTAATAGGCCTATTCCAATAACATTCCCAAAGAACAGCCCTATGCAAATAATGTATCCTGCATTATATAGAAATATCTTTCGCACGCTCCAGTCGGTGCTGCCCAAAGCCTTCAAAATACCAATCATTTGGGTACGCTCTAGAATAAGGACAAGTAAGGCCGTAATCATATTTATCCCCGCAATGAGGATCATAATGCCAATGATGAGCACGATGTTAAAATCAAATAGGTCCACCCATTCAAAAATAGCGTAGTATTTATCCCGTACAGTGATAACATCGAGGGTACTGGGCGTGGCATCGTATACTTGGTTTCCAATAGTTTGGATTTGGTCAAAATCATCCACAAAAAGTTCGAAAGTACCTATTTGATCATCCTCCCAATTGTTCAGCTTTTGAATGTGCCGAATATCGGCCAGCATAAATTGTTCGTCAAATTCTTCAAAGCCACTATCATAGATTCCCACAATGGTAAAACCCCTACTACGGGCTTTGCTTTCATTGCCTTCCTGAAGAAAAAAAGTCACTGCTTTGTCACCCAATTGTAAGCTTAAACGGTTGGCTAAATAGGATGAAATCAAAACCTCATCATGTAAAGGACCTTTGTAATCGGGCAAACGACCTGCCACAAGGTATTCCTCAAAATACTGCCAATCATAGTCGGCGCCCACTCCTTTTACAACTACCCCCTCAAAATCGGTAGCCGTGCGGATAATTCCTCCTTTGGAAGCGGTAACTTGAATATGCTTGATTCCTTTGACCGATTTAAATTCGGGGTAAAAGTCCTGATTTTTTGAAATAGGTGCTTGTGAATCGTTACTGTTATTGCTATCAAAATTGGAGATGAGGATGTCCCCATTAAAAGCCGAAACCTTTTCACGAATTTTTTTCTGAAGGCCTACTCCCGTGGCAATGGAAACCAGCATAATAACCATTCCCAACGCAATTGCGGCAATCGCTATTTTTATTATTGGCGCCGAAACACTACTTTTATAATCCTTCGAAGCGATGATGCGTCGGGCAGTAAAAAATTCAAAATTCACAGGTAACGATGCAGTTTACTTTTTTCAAAAATACATTATTAAATCTTCTTCCTTTAACGATGCTTGTGTGTTTTTCGTGCGGAAGTCAGAATTCCGAAAAGAAAATAGAAAAGACAGAAGCTGTAGAGGCAAATGAATTAAAGAAGGAAGAGGCCGAAATAGTTGTAGGTGCAGCACAATTTTCGGAATACAAAAAGTACTTGGAAGGAAAAAAAGTGGGCTTTGTAGGGAATCAAACTTCTGTCATCAAGGGAGTCCAAGAGAGTACCACTCATTTGGTGGATACATTACTTTCGGAAGGCATCCAACTCCAAAAAATATTCTCGCCAGAGCATGGCTTTCGGGGCACTGCCGATGCCGGTGCCGAAGTAAAAGACGGTAAAGATACCAAAACGGGCTTGCCTATTTTTTCACTTCACGGTAAAAACCGAAAACCCACCCCAGAGCAAATGCAAGGACTGGAGGTAATGGTCTTTGATATTCAAGATGTGGGGGTACGCTTTTATACGTATTTGTCTACCCTACATTTTGTTATGGATGCTTGCGCCGAAGCCCATATCCCGTTGATTGTTTTGGACCGCCCCAATCCCAATGCCCACTATGTAGACGGACCTATGATGGAGTCAAAAAATACAGGATTTTTAGGATTACACCCTGTTCCTTTGGTCTATGGGATGACCATTGGGGAATATGCACAAATGATCAACGGGGAAGGATGGCTACCTGAGGGAGAAAAATGTGACCTAACGGTCATCCCAATTAAAAACTACACGCATCAAAGCCCCTATTCCTTACCGGTTAGACCTTCACCCAACTTGCCCAACGACCAAGCCATTAATTTGTACCCAAGCTTGGGATTACTGGAAGGCACCAACCTCAATGCTGGCAGGGGTACGGAGATGCAATTTCAAGTGCTGGGCTCCCCTTATTTACCAAAAGAAAAATACCCTTTTTCCTATACCCCGCAACCCAATTTTGGTTCCAGTAATCCAAAGTTTAATGGCATTGCTTGCCACGGACTCGATTTGCGAAACACGCCCCGGTTGGACAAAGTGGATTTAAGCTGGATCATCGAAGCCTATCATGATTATGAAAGGAAAGACGAGTTTTTCAATACCAAAAATTTTACGGCCCATGCGGGGACTTCCCAATTACAGCAGCAGATAGAAGGTGGAATGACGGCAGAAGAGATTAGGGAAAGCTGGAAACCGCAGTTGGAACAATTTAAAAAGGTAAGGGGAAAGTATTTGATTTATGAATAGACTTTTGCTATTCACCTTCTAAAAAGGAATCCTTCGTTTCATTTCCTCTACAATGGTAAAAGCGGCTGGGCAAATGGCCACATTTTTTAAGGTAAGGTTTGAGATTTGTTGGAATTTTTTCCGGTCGGTGTGCGGAAATTCACGGCAGGCTTTAGGCCGTACTTCATAAATGCTGCATTCATTATTGGTTCCCAAAAAAGTACAAGGGACATGGTGCAACACATAATCATTATCTTCATCCACCCGCAAATAGGTTTCTATAAATTGCTGCGGCTTGATTCGAAAATGTTTCGCAATACGCTCAATATCCTTGTCGGTAAACAAAGGCCCCGTAGTTTTGCAGCAATTGGCACATTGAAGGCAGTCTGTCTTTTGAAACGTTGTCTCGTGCAGTTCCACCATTAAGGTATCCAAGTTTTTTGGTGGTTTTTTCTTTAGCTTAGCAAAGAATTTTTTGTTCTCGTTATGTGTATCTTTGGCTCGCTGTGGGAGTTGTTTCAAAAGGGCTTCCATCTTCCAAAAATACAGAAATGAAAGATATACTGGGACAAGCTTTACTGGATTATTTTCACGGAAATTATACCGAAGACCTTCTCACCGAAACCAATATTTCGGAAGAGGACGAGCTGCCCCTACCCTATTTATTCCGCAATTATGACGAAATGCCACCCTTGGAGCAAAAGGCATTACAGTTGGCAAAAGGAAATGTATTGGATGTGGGTTCTGGCGCAGGGAATCATGCCCTATGGTTACAAAATAAAGGAATGGCGGTTACAGCCATCGATACCTCACAGGGTGCTGTTGAAGTAGCAAAATTAAGGGGTGTTTCAAATGTAAAACAAGTTGCATTACTGGATTTTTCTGAAGGAAAATTTGACACCGTCCTTTTGTTGATGAACGGAACGGGCATTTTCGAAACCTACGATCACGTTCCTGGTTACCTACAACATCTTGCTACATTATTGGGCCCCAATGGACAAATACTCATTGATTCTTCCGACTTAAAATACATGTACGATAGTAGTGATGAAGGAGGTATTTGGGTACCTGCAGACCACTACTATGGTGAGTTGGAATTTGTGATGAAATACAAAGGCCAAGAAAGTGACCCATTCAATTGGTTATACCTAGACCCCAATCTATTCAGGTTTTTGGCAGAAGAAAACGGTTTTGATTTTGAACTCGTCGCCGAAGGGGAAAACTTTGACTATTTGGCCAAACTAACCCTTATTTAAGGTAGCCAGCCTTGATCAACTCCTTCATTTTGGCTGCAAAAAGCTCTTTGCTCCAATCATAGGCAATGACATCAATATCCTTTTTGATTTCCTTTCGGTTTTTATCAAACTTTTTGGCAACATCGGTCTTTAAGTAGGCCTTAAGTTCCTTTTCTTCCTTTTCGCTCAAGGTTTTATCGGCCAAGGTTTTTTGTGCGGCACTAGTACTG
This sequence comes from Flavobacteriaceae bacterium, assembly GCA_041392175.1. Taxonomy (GTDB): domain Bacteria; phylum Bacteroidota; class Bacteroidia; order Flavobacteriales; family Flavobacteriaceae; genus Halomarinibacterium. The sequence continues at coordinate 30,356 of JAWKMP010000011.1, forward strand.
TAGAATTCGATCATTTCTTTGATGTCTTCCTGGGTAAAATACTTTCTGTAAGCAAATGCCAACTTGGAAAGCACTTTATCCACTTGTTGTTTTTCATCATTTTTCAATGTCTCCCAAGCCTCGGCCGGAATTTCTTTATCCTTGAAATTTCGCTCTAGTTTAGGAAATACCTCATAATAGGCTTCACTATACTCTGCCCTGCTTCCGTTGATGTTCAAAAAATCAATAATATCTTTCTGAAAATCGTCTACTTGAGCCATTCCGGAAAAACAAACAAGAAAAAAAATCGTTAAAAAAGAAGACTTCATTTTAGTTTTGTAGTATTAAAGTTTATGTTTGTCAAACTTACAAAAATTGCGCCATGCGACAGCACTTGAGAAAATTCTTTTTTATCCTAGGGATCATTATTAGTGTGACCGGTTGTAAAAAAGACGATTCCACCGATATAACGGCAGACCCAAAAGCAGAAAACTTAAAAGCGTTGGGAGCCTCTGCCGAAGACTTACTTTCAGACGACATCTATGAAAGTTTGACGGTAGAATTGGTGTACACCGCATCCTTTAAACCTACAGAGGAAAGCCTTGTTGCCTTCAGAAATTTTATTGATGCAAGGGTTCATAAAATCGGGGGGATTCAATTTGTGGAAACAGAGATTCCCGACCAAGCTGGAGCTCCTTTTACCCTTGATGAGATTAAAGGATTTGAAGAAGAATTCCGAACCCAATACACTGTGGGAAATGATATTGCCGTTTTTGTATTTTTCTCTAATGGAAGTTCTTCCAACGATACACAAAACACTGTAACGCTGGGTACCGCTTACCGAAATACTTCCATTGTAATCTATGAAAAAACCTTGCGCACAGCCACGCAATCTGACCCCAGTTTATTACCCATTTTAGAACAAACGACCCTTGAACATGAATTTGGACATATTTTAGGATTAGTGAATATTCAAAATGATGATATCCATACGGTTCATGAAGACCCCCTTTCCTCTAAGCATTGCATCGTCGAGGAGTGCTTGATGTATTTTGATGCTACTAATGTGCTTCGAAGCCAATTGGGAAGGATGTTGTTGCGAGGATCGGTACCTCAACTGGACCCACTATGCATTGAGGATTTACAGGCCAAGGGAGGTAAATAAATTAGTTGCCATCAAAAACCATTTCCCCATTCACAAAGGTCTTTAACACTTTACTGTTTGGTATTTCATCCACGGGACAAGTCATAATATTGGTGTCTATGATGACAAAGTCGGCAAGTTTTCCCGTTTCGATACTCCCTTTTTCATTTTCTTCAAAATTGGAATAGGCTGCCCAAAGGGTCATTCCCTTCAGGGTTTCCTCTCGGGAAAGAGCTTCTTCCGTGCGATACCCGTTTTCTGGATAATGTTCTAAATCCTTTCTAGCGGTAGCGGCATAAAAGGTATACATAGGGTTCACTTTTTCCACGGGAAAATCGGTTCCCAAGGCAACCAATCCAGCATGGGCCAAAAGGGATTTATAGGCATAAGCGCCTTGTATGCGTTTAGGCCCCAGTCTATCTTCGGCCCAGTACATATCACTTGTAGCGTGGGTAGGCTGTACCGAAGGGATAATGTTATGGGAAAAGGCCTCAAAATCATCCAAACCCACCACCTGTGCGTGTTCAATTTTCCACCGGGCATCTTCTTTTCCTTTTAGGGCTTTGGCATAGGCCCGAAGTACCGAAACATTGGCCGAATCCCCAATGGCATGGGTATTCATTTGATAGCCTGCCTTGGCAATTTTTTTCGCTAAAGAATCCAATTGAAAAGCAGTGGTAATCATGGCGCCAAAATGCCCAGGCTTATCGCTATAGGGAGCTCTTAGTGCAGCCCCCCTAGAGCCTAAAGCACCATCGCCATATACTTTTATGGAACGCACATTTAATCGCGGAGTTTTTACAACCCCTTTACTCAAATAGTAGTCAACATTGGCCTGGGTGTTGCTTACCATAGCATATACCCTTAATTTCATGGCGCCAGCCTGCTGTAAACTATCCATGAGTTCGATGATTTCGCGATCCAATCCTGCATCATTTACCGTAGTAAGCCCCAATGAGAAGCAAACTTTTTCGGCATCTTTAATGGCATTGATTGAGGTTTCGCGGGAAGGAGCGGGCATTACATCAAACACCAACTGCATGGGCGTATCGATCAAAATCCCAGAAGGTTCTCCATTTTCCAAAACCACTTCGCCCCCTTTGATTTGGGTTTCAGCCGTAATTCCTGCCATTTGTAAAGCTTTTGAATTTACCCAAAGAGCATGCCCATCAACCCTGCTAAGGGCTACCGGGGTATTGGGAAACAGGGAATCCAATTTGCTTTTGGAAGGAAATTCCTTAATGGGCCAATCGTTTTGGTCCCATCCCCTTCCAAAGATGAAAGGAGTGTTCTTACCTTTCTCGAAATCTACCAATTTTTGAAGCGCTTCTTCCTTACTGGTTGTTCCTACCAAATCAACATGTTGAAGGCCAAGCCCAAAATTATACAAATGGGCATGGGCATCAATCAATCCTGGCAGGAGTGTCTTCCCTTCGGCATTGAGCGTGGTCGTGGCTTGGTATTTTTGGTAGATATCTTCCGAAGTGCCCACTTCTAAAATTTTGCCATCCTTTACCGCAAATGCTTCCGCAGTATCAAAATCTTTATTTACAGTATAAATATGGGCATTAATAACGATTAAATCGGCGGTGGGTTTTTCTGTAGTACAAGAAATAAAAAGAGGAAATAGTGAAAAGAAAAGAAGCTTTTTCATTGACGGTTGGTTTTTGTGTAAAGATAAAAAAAGCATCTGTATGGTTTACAGATGCCTTTCCTATATTAAACCCTAAACTTAACTTTTCCTTTTCAATGCTGTTTATAAGATGTACAACTTCAAAAAGGTTGCTTCACTTACCAATCAAATTTATAGGTAGCTCCCAAAAGCCCCTGTATTCCTTGCACGGGAAAGTTCAACCATTTTTCATAGTTTTTTCCCAACAGGTTGCTTCCTTTCGCAAATATGGACAATCGATCGTTTACACGATAGCCCAAATCCACATTGGCATCGAAAAAGGAATCCAAGGTAACAATTTGCGATACCGGTGCCGAGAGTAAATCGGTTCTTTCCCCCACAAAAAAGAGGGACACACCACCAAAAACTTTTTCGGTAATATTGAAAGTAGAAAATAAAGAAGCTTCCAATTGGGGCAAATTCCAGGCTTCCGGTTGTGTATCTAAAGAATAATTATAAAATTGCGCATTGGCTCCTAGGTGAAATCCTTCGGAAACAGCCACTTTTAGTTCCCCAAAAACAGAAAGCGTGTTTACATCATCGTAGACCAATCCAAAAGAGTTTCCGTATTCATACCCTTCATAACTAGCATTCATTCCTTTATAAGGGTTCTGCTGAAAAAAGGCTTTGTTTTCTTCTTTTCCATAACTTCCCCGAATAGTATACCCCACTTGATTGCTTAATTTACCTTTCAACCCTCCAAAAGCATTGTATAATTGGCTGGTAGGTGCAATAAATAACGTGGGAGAAACAAAGGGATTTTCGGCAGAAAGGCCTCGATAGGTATTTTGCGTAAGCCCCCCTTCGGCACCCCCGTAAACGATTAATATTTCGTCCACCAAACGATAGGAAGCGTTGATTTTAGGATACAAAAAGAAATTGGTTTCACTTTGTTCGGTATCCAAACTTACAACAGCCTGCGCCCCAAGGGAGAGTGTTAAATCTTCATTTACATACACCAAAGATGGGGCTATACCGGCATTGAGGTAGCTATATTTTAGTTCGGTGGTATTGGCATAATCCCTTGCAAATTTCCCATTTAGATAATCAACATCACCGTCAATTTTTAGGGTAAATTCGGTTAATGGAAAAGCAAATTTGGGCTGTAGGATGAGATTGATTTCGGAAGAAGAAAAGGCATCACCCTTGTAATGGATTTGGGCCGAAGCACCTTCAAAAATGGATTCTTCCTGTGAAATGGAGCCGCCAAGATTTATCCCAAAATAGGTTTGTTGCGAATCGATAGCGCCCAAGGTTTCGGGGGTTGCAGCATCGAATAGGCCATTCAAACCATACCAATGGTAAACTTGATGTTGCACTCCTGCTTCCAGTTTGTAAGACCCGTCTTTTTGCCTACTACTGTAATTTCCGGATAATTGGGTATCATAATATTTACTATCCAATGTGACCCCATCAATATTTCCATGAGAGGAATTATGCTTGAAGAAGAGCCCCGCTTGATCGGTTCGGCTCACTTCAAAACTGCTGAAAAGCTCTGCTAGTACACTCGTATAGCTTCCAAAGCCCAATGTAGCGTAGTTGTCATATAGGGTTAATGGCTTTGCTTTTTCCACGGTAGCGGCTTTTCCCTTGGCCGGGGTAAAGGTGGAAGCTACGGGTACCGAAAAAATTTCGTACTGGACTTGCTTTTTTTGAACTGTGGTAGAATCATCCATTTGCGGGGTTTCCTTTACTTTAAAAGCATCTGAAATGGTGGGGGTATAAGGTTTTACTATCGTTACCACCTCGGTCCCCAAATCCTCTTTTTCCTGGGAATAAAGGGAAAGGGAAAGTAGCATGATGACTAAGGAGAATACCCTTTTTAATGTGATTTGAAAAGGGGGATAATGATATTCTTTTCTATACTGATCCATGAAATGCAATGATTTTGAATGATGAATTTTTAGTTTCCGTTGGTTTCCACCGAGGAGTTGGTTTTGGATTCAGCGGCTTTGATCACGGCCAATTCTGCTTTGGCTTCATCAACCACAGCGGGATAATCGGTAAAGTTTTTAATGACGCTTTCCAAAATATAAGTTGCTTGATACGCATCTTTTAGGGCATAAAAATTCTTGGCCATGAGTACCAATCCTTTTGCCCCATAGTATTTGTAGCCCGAAAAATCCTTGGCCAATCGCTGCACTGAAGCATTGGAAGCTTCAAAATTCTCGTCTTTGTTTTTGAAATACGCATCATAGTAGAGTGCTTCTGCGGCCAATTTTCCTGTGGCGATTTTGGAGACTTCTACATAGGCTCGTTTTGCTTTTTCCTCATCGCCTGTTTCCATGGCAGAGCGGGCTATGATAAGTTGTGCATCACTTTTAATGGCATTTTCCACTTTGTCATTTTGCAACACTTTTTCGGCGTATTGAACTGCTTCGGCATATTGCTTGAGTTCATAGCTGGCTTTCATGCTATTGGTTTGTGCAAAAACGCGGTTTTGGGGAAAATCGGCTTCGGCTTCCAAACGTTTCAAATACCCAAGTGCTTTGGGGTAATCTTTTTGGGCCAAATACAACTCCGAAATCCGTGCCAAGGCTTGCTCACTGAATTCACTTCGCTCCTTCCCTACCACAAACTCATAATGCGGTATGGCTTTTTCACCTTTGTTTTCGGCAAAATACAATTGCCCCAAATAGAAATGAGCATTCAGTGCATGGGCTCCATTGGGGTAGTCTTTTATGTAACTTTCCAAGCGGGAAATGGCCTGGGTTGGCTTGTTTTCCAAATAGGGTTGCTCAGCGGCTTGGTAACTGGCATCATCCAGCTCGGCGTTCTCCACTTTCACAAACCCCAATGAATTGACCCAGGTAGCATAATCGTTCACACGTCCTTGATCAATATAAATAATCTTTGCTGAAGCCACTGCTTGAAGTGCCTCAGGGGTGGAGGGAAATTGCGAAGCCACTTTTTTAAATTTCGCCAAAGCTTCGTTGCTTTTCCCGTTATTGTCCAAAAGCAATGCTTGTTTCAAAAGGGCTTTGGACACATAACTGCTCGCTGGAAATTCGTTGATCAATTGCTCGTAAATAGCCATGGCATCACGGCTATTTTCTTTGGCCACGTAGGTATTTCCCAATTCGTAGAGGGCATCATCACGGAAAAAAGACTTAGGGTAATTGTAAGCAAAGCTTTTGAGCTCTTCCAATTTTCGGTCTATTCTATCCACAAAACCATAGCTTATTGCCTTTTGAAATGCCGCATAATCTTTATCGGGTGAATTTCCATCAATGGCGATATTGTAATTTTCCATGGCGGGCCAATAGGCACTGGTTACAAAATAACTATCTCCCAATCGCAGGTAAGCATCATTTTTTCTCGCCCCATCGTTGGTGGAGGAATTCAAAAATTGTTGGTAGTGAGTAATTGCTTGGCCATAATTTTTCAACTTAAACTCATTGTATCCCAAATGATAATTGATGTTTTCAAATTCGGGGGTTTGGGCCGCATTGGGCAATTGCAGGAACTGTTTGTATCCTACCAGCGAGGCTTCAAAATGGGAGGCTTGGTAATCGCTTTCCGCTTTCCAAAACGTGGCCCGAGCGGTAAAAAGGGGATCCAACGGTTCTTTCAATGATTTCTGAAAAAGCGCAACCGCTTCTTGATAATTACCTTCATTGTACAATTCCAATCCACGGTAAAAAGCAACCTTCTGATAGGCCTTTTTATTATCGAAGGATTTATTGTTTTCCAGTAACTCAATCGCTGCTTGGTAGTTTTTGGATGTAATGTAGGAATCAATAAGCAAATCCTTGAGCGCTTCATTATTGGGGTTTTTGGGATAGGCCTCCAAAAAAGAAAGGATCACTTGGGGTGCACTGGTATAGCTGTTCCCAATTTCATAGCTTAATTTGGCATAATTGAACCAAGCATCTTCCTGTATTTGGGCAGAAAAATCCATTTCGGAGGCATTTTTGAAGGCATTCAAGGCTTGTTGCTTTTGGTCCAATTTCAAATAGCTTTCGGCGAGGTGGTAATAGGCATTTTGCGCTATGGCATTACGCCCGTCCACAATTTTATTGAACTCCCCTATGGCATTTTCATAATCGCCCTGTTGGTAGAATGCATAGCCCAATTGGTAGTAATCGGTATTATTCCATTTGCCATTTTTACCGTTGTATTCTTTTAGGTACGGAATGGCCTCTGGGTATTTTTGAAGGTTGAAATAGCTTTCCCCAATAATCTTGGAAAGTTCGCTTCGGTCTTTGGGATTGGCGTTATCGTATTGCTGAAGCCCTAAATCAATGGCCTCTTGAAATTTGCCCAGTTTAAAATTCATATCGGCTTTATAATAGCTCAAGCCTTCGGCATATTTTTCTTCATTCCCTAGGGTTTCAAACTGTTTGTTGGCTTCCTCATAATCGTCTCCTTCATAGGCAATAAAACCCAGATAGTACTTGGCTTGCGAGCCATATTTTGGGGAATCACTCACCCGGTTGAAGTATTTTTGGGCTTCGGCATAGCGTTTATTGGCAAAGTAGGCATAGCCATTGTTGAAATAAAATTTTTCGCGTTCGCTCCTTCCCAAACTGGTTTCATCCACTTTGTCGTACCATTTACGGGCATAAGCGTATTTTCCGTTTTCGAAATAGTAATGGGCCACATTGATAAACGCATCATTGCGATGGATACTGGTTGGGTAGTTTTCCACAAATTGCTCCATGAGGAAATCGGCATCCTGCTGGTTCAAACGCACGGCACAATTAGCAATGTAATAGGCACAATCCCCCTGTAAGGTTTCTTCCTGGGTGTTTTCCTGAATTTGCAAAAACAAGGCTTGGGCGGCTAAAAACTGATTATTGTTATAGAGCTCCAGTGCTTTGTTATAGCTTACTTGTTCATTGGTAAAAACGGCGGTTTGCTGTGCAAAAAGGGAAACGAAAAAGAAGGTAAATAGAGAGGATAGAATGAGGTTTTTGGGCATTTTTATAGATTTTGGGCGCGTTTAAAGTTTGTTGACTTAACATAAGTAACGGAATATTAACCGAAACCGTATCTTTTGGAAGGATTAAATAATTCCTAGCGAAAATTACAGTATTTTTAAAGGGTACATCCATAGTAAATTAAATTCTTATGAAGAACCTATTGTTAATAGCCCTTATGGTGTTGACCTCCTGCGGGATAGCCCAAAAAAGAGGATTTAAGAACCTTTCTGAAAAAGACGGAAAAATTGGCATTGGCACCACCCTGCCCGATGAACTCTTAACCGTGAAAGGCAAGATACATACCCAAGAAGTATTGGTAGATTTGGAAGGTGCCGTGGCGCCCGATTATGTATTTGAACGTTATTATGAAGGCACTTCGGAAACAAAACCCCAATACGAGCGGCTTTCCTTAACGGCTATTGAAACCTTCATAAAACAACACCATCATTTGCCCGGAATTCCCTCTGCCCAGGAATTGGATAAAAACGGAATGTCATTGAAGGAAATGAATTTGGTATTGCTTGAAAAAATAGAGGAGCTCACTATGTTTGTGATTGAACAGCAAAAAGAAATTGACACATTGAAAGGAAAAATACATTCCCCAGAAAAATAACTTTTGGAAATTGGAGTTCGTAGAAATTCAAACTACCTTTGGAAGATAAACAAAACACTATGTCGCAACCCGTTTTAGCGTTAAAAGATGCCTCCATTTTCCAGCGGGAAAGTTTAATCTTGAGTGATGTTTCGGTTACTATTGAAAAAGGGGAATTTGTGTACCTCATTGGAAAAACCGGAAGTGGGAAAAGTAGTTTTATGAAAAACCTTGTATGGGGATTTACCGTTACAGAAAGGGGAAGGACATATTGTAGGCTTCGATCTTACAACGCTTAAGGAAAAGATATTCCGTTTTTAAGAAGAAAACTAGGGGTGGTATTCCAGGATTTTAAATTACTGAATGATCGCACCGTAAAAGACAACCTGCTCTTTGTGCTCCATGCCACTGGCTGGAAAGACAAAGCGGCCATGGACACCAAAATTGACGAAGTGCTGGACAAAGTGGGAATGAAGACCAAAAACTTTAAATATCCTTACCAGCTTTCGGGGGGTGAGCAACAGCGTGTGGGCATTGCCAGAGCTTTGTTGAATGATCCCGAACTTATCCTAGCCGATGAGCCCACGGGGAACCTGGATCCTCAAACCAGTGTGGAAGTTATGCAGGTACTGCAGGAAATCAATAAAAACGGAAACACCATTTTAATGGCCACCCATGACTATGCCTTGCTACTAAAATATCCTTCCAAAACCCTAAAGTGCGACGAAAACCAGATTTTTGAAGTGGTTCAAAAGACGGTTTAAAAAACCTATTTATCCAAAATACTGGGATCGCGCAAGACCAAGTCACATTCCTTTTGAAGTTCAGGATTAATCTTTAACGATACTTTACCCTTCGGCCCAGGTTTTAAAACTGTATTTTCCTTTACCACAATTTTATTTTTTGCCACAAGGTTCAATGTGGCACTATCGGTGAATTTTTGATTTTGGATGATTATTTCTTTGGAAAGAGAGGTAATTTTAAAATCCCATCGAGAAAAATCTTGGTTATCAATGTAAGCAGTTTCTTTTTCATTATAGAGCTGGTATACCATTTCCACCGCATCGCCTGTTTGCAGCATTCCTGCTCCGTACATTCCTTTGTAGGGTTTATTCACCTCAATTTCGTCAATGTTCCAAGAGGTTATTTTTAAAATGGATTCTACCTCATCTACGGGCAAACAGGGATAAAGGGAAAACATCAAACCTATGGTTCCTGTTATTAAAGGGGTGACCCCAGAAGTTTGGGAACCAATACTTACATCATCCATCTCAAGCAAAGCCTTTTCACTATAGCGGTAAATACCCACGGAGGGACCTAAAATGTCAATGTATTCATTTAAGTTTCTAATACTTTCCTTATAGATATAAGGAGTGCTTAAAGTATCATTATCTTTAAAACCTGCATTCCTACCCACGTACCCTTTAATGTTATTGGCATAATAAAAACCTCGTTCGCTTATTTGGATATTATCAGTTGGCTTTTCATAACGATGCATTGCAGATGACACCGCAATAACATGATCATAGGATGCTGGATAGTAAAACTTATCGCCTTCAGTTTTTGAAAGAATCGTTGTGCCCAGCAGCAACAATGAGAGCGCCATTTAAACATGGTAATTTGCGGTTTCTTGCGCGGTAGGATAACAGAACATACCCCAACTACAATTGATGACCTTGGCCCAAGACTCGATAGTTCCATTAATTGATCGTATGTCTTAAATTCCCCATAAGGAGTTGCATAAAGTGTGCAATCGTAGCATATACCGGCTATTGCATAGGCATTGTTTCCCTTCCCTCCCGCAGTTTCCGAAACCGAATATCCGTGGCCTTTCAACAGTTTGGAACTCCTAATAATTTTGGATTTGCCTTTAAACTCAATATCATTGGTATCGATAGAACCATCTGAAATACCAATAATCACCTCTTTAGAACCCGTGGTATAATACCACGCTTTTGGAACTCCCAAAAAGTCCAAATAATCCAAATTAACCTGTGCTCCCAAATTTTCACCAATGGTGCTGGTAAGTCCATAGTCATTGGGCTCGAATATTTTTCTATCATCCCTGGGAACCAACTCCCCAGAGACAAACAAATGAGGAGTTTCCCGTAAAAGGTCTTCTATCAGTTGGGCATCATTTGCAATAACAAAAAAAGTCTTGTTAAGGTTCTTCTTGGAAGCTTTTTTCTGGGTTTTTTTGAATGAGGTAATATGATACTTTTCCAAAACCCGTTTCAACTTTTCATCATCCCCAACATAATTTACCCACTCTTCCTTCGTTTCAAACTGGGGTGAAAATGTTTCTGTTTTAGCGACCAGGTAAAACCACTCTTCCATCTGCTGCCCTATCATACAATGATGGCTTATCATAAAAAAAAATAGAAAAGGAAGGGACTTTAACATCACAGAAAATTATGGAAAACAAATTACTAAATTTATGCAACATTAGGTCTCCCTTTGGGAGGCAAATCCTATTTTTGTGCCATTGGGTATGATTTCCATTTTAATTCCAACATATAATTACCACGTCCAGCCACTGGTTGAAACAGTGCACAAACAATGTGAATTGCAGCAGATTCCTTTTGAGATTGTCGTTAGGGAAGATGCTTCTACCCAATTCCTGCAAGAAAACAAGGCTATTTCTTTATTAAATCACGTACAGTATTTGCGTTCCGAAAAGAATATAGGCCGAACCAAAACCCGGCAGGCATTGGCCGATGCAGCAAAACACAATTGGTTGTTGTTTTTGGATGCCGATGTAATGCCCGTGGAAAGGGATTTTATAGAAAATTACCTTCGTGTGATCACCCAAGAGCCACCTGTTGTTTTCGGAGGGATTATGTATCATGAAGAAAAACCACAAAAAGAACAGCTACTGCGATGGGTCTATGGAAAAAAAAGGGAGTCTAAGACTGCATTTGAAAGGAGAAAGAATCCGCATTATATTATTTCGCAAAATATCATGGTACAGAAAAACACTTTTCTGGAAATTAATAACCACCTCGATGATAGTTATGGGATGGACAATATTTTCTCCTATCGTCTGCAGAAAAAAAATATATCTGTTATGCACATTGAAAACCCTGTGTACCATAACGGGCTTGAAAAAAGTGAAACATTTTTGAAAAAATCACTGTTGGCCATCGAAACATTGATAGACCAAGAAAAAAAAGGAACAATAAGTACCGATTTTACCTCTCTTCAAAAAGGGTATACAGCACTAAAAAAAGTGCATATTCACCACTTGGCCCGTCTTGCTGGCAGGATTTTTAACCGTTGTATCATAAAAAATTTACAATCAAGGCACCCAAGCATCCCATTGCTCGATCTTTATAAATTGTCCCATTACAGTAAATTAAAGGATGGAAAATAGCGTCTTGTTTTCGGTTATCATTCCTTTGTACAACAAAGAGAACTATGTCATCAAGACACTAGAAAGTGTCTTAGGGCAGAGTTTTACAAATTTTGAGGTGATTATTGTAAACGATTGCTCTACCGATGAGAGCCTTCAAAAAGCAAAAAGTTTTAAAGACCCTAGAATAAGGATTATTGAACATCCTGAAAACAAGGGATTGTCTGCATCCAGGAATACCGGAATCAAAAATGCTGGTGCAGATTACCTAGCCTTCATCGATGCAGACGATGTATGGAAACCCAGCTTTCTTCAAAAAATAAAACAGCTCATTGAGCGATATGGAAAGGATGCCTCTGTCTTTGCTAGTACGTATGAAATTACTTTTGGCAATGGAAAAACGGTAACCTTCCCGTTTCCGAAACTGGGGATTCATGACGAAGGAATCATTGAGGATTTTTTTTCCAGTAGCTTAGGGTACAATTATTATTGCATGTCCAGTATTTGTGCCAAAAAATCCCTTTTTGAAGCCATTGGTTACTTTGATGAAACTATCAATTACAGTGAAGATGTGGATTTTAATATTCGTTTGAACATTAGATACAAAGTGGCCTTAATCAATGAACCATTGGCAACCTTACAGTTTATAAGTGAAAACCAAATTACCCAAAGTAAATTAACCGGAAAAGTAATACCCAACTATGATCTTTATGAAGATCAAAACCCAACCCACAAATCCCTGAAGCGTTACTTGGATTTTCATCGGTATGTAAAGGCAAAAATACTGAAAATGGAAAATGATTGGGAAGGATATAAAAAACTTAAATCTCGCATTGACCCTAAAAACCTAAATTGGAAACAACAACTACTTTTGCTACTCCCCCCCTTCTTTCTGAAGGCAATTTTTGTTTCCAAAAGAATTTTGCTTAGAAAAGGCGTTAACGTAAGCTCCTACTAAATTTCTATTTTAAGGAACCGCAACCAATCCTTCAAAATATTTTCTGGGTTAAATCGCTCTGCGCTTTCCTTGGCATTTGCCTTACAAACCTCATACAAAGCAGCATCCATTACAAAGGAGTTTATGGCCTTTTTCATTGCGTCAATATCTTGATTATTGACCAAAAGGCCATTTGTACCATGTTGAATGATTTCGTTGGGACCAGAGGTACAGTCATATGAAACCACAGGAGTCCCCGATGCCAAACTTTCAATGAGCACATTGGGAAAGCCCTCATATTTACTGGTTAAGGCAGTAAACAAAGCCTTTTTATAGTAAGGAAAAGGGTTGGGTGCAAAGGGATGAAAGAGGACATCTTCTTCGAGGTTTTTTTGGGCAACCAAGGCTTTCAAGTTTTTTTTATCCTCTCCATCTCCCATTAATAAAAGCTTTATGTGATGCTTTCGAGCTTCAGATCCTTCATACGCTTTAATGAGATGGTGGAATTGTTTCACGTCATTTTTCATTCTGCCAATTCCAAAAATATAACTGTCTGGTGTAGAAATTTCTTCAGCTGTCAGTCGTTCAATTTCACTTATATCCACAGGATTATAAATAGTCTCAACCTTGGAATTTGCAAAAATTTTGCTGACGTTCCCTTCAACAGCCTTAGAGACAGTAACAAAGCCATAACAGTTTTTAAAAATTTGTTTTGCAAGAAAAGTACGCTTCGGAAAGTGGTACCGAAGATTACTGCTCCTAATACTCATGGTATATGGAGTGGTATACACAAATCTGGCTATAACAAATTCTTGAAGGTAATTGTGCTTGGCTCTAAAATCAATAATGAAATCGAAATGTTGTGCTTTCACATAGGTCCTAAAGGCCTTAAGCATAAGCCATTTGTTGAAGAGCTTGTTCTTTGTAGTTTTATATTGGGCAAGGGTAAAAAGGGTTCCAGCAAAATCATAGGTTACCTCGTCTATAAAAATAATATGATGCACTTCAATTCCTGCGGCAACAAAATATTTTGAAAGCAGGGATTGTACTTTTTCGGCACCTCCCCTACTAAGCATTTCACCTACCAATGCAATTTTATATTTTGATTGCGACATTGCGTTAAAAAGTTAACTTTGATACAAATATATGCCTTATGAAGGTTTTATTACTAGGTGAGTATAGCCGATTGCACAATTCCCTCAAGGAAGGGCTTTTGGCTAATGGCTGTGGGGTTACCTTGTTGGGGGATGGGGATGGATTTAAAAATTACCCCTGTGATATTTCTATTCAGCCCAAAGTATTTAACAATACCCTTTTAAAATACCTCAAACTGGGCTTATTTAAAATCACTGGATGGGATATAACCCAACTGGAAAGAGGAGCCCGTTTTTACTTCCAACTTTCTAATTTAAGAGGGTTTGATGTGGTACAACTTATAAACGAAAGACCCATTAAAACCTATCCTTCATGGGAACGTTATTTACTAAAGAGAGTTTTTAAGCAAAATAAAAAGATCGTTCTTTTAAGTTGTGGTGCCGATTACGCCAGTATCTCTTATGCCCTACAGCACAAAGAGGAAGTTTCCATTTTAACCCCCTATTTTGAGAATCCCAACTTAAAACCCTACGTAGACTTTGCTCTTGCCTATGTAAAAGAACCCCATGAAAAAACCCACCATTTGGTTTTTGAAAAGTGCGACGCCATTATTGCATCAGATATTGATTATGTGGCTCCCTTACAGCATTTTTGGAAATTCAAAGGGCTTATTCCCAATCCTGTAATACTAAATGAACCTTCTTGGGAGCAGGAAGAGAAAAAGGGAAACATTAAGATTTTTTTGGGCATTAATAGAGGGAATTATTACACCAAAGGAATTTCTTTCTTTGAAGAAGCACTACAAAAAATTAAAAAAAAATATTCCAAAAAAGTAACCATTACAAAAACGGAAAACCTTCCTTACGCTACCTATTTGTCTCTCTTAAACGATGCAGATATCATCATGGATCAAGTATACAGTAATGACCAGGGTTACAATGCCTTGGAAAACATGGCCTTGGGAAAGGTAGTATTTACTGGGGCCAGCAAAGTTTTTCTGGACCATTACAATATAAATGAAGATGAGGTTTGCATCAACGCAGAGCCCAATGTGGATTATTTGGTAGAAAAACTCTCCTACTTGATTGAAAACCCCAGCAAAATTTTTGAAATAGGAAAAAATGCCAGACAGTTTATTGAAAGGGAGCATCACTATAAAGAAGTTGCCAAGAAGTACCTAGTGCTATATCAAAGCTTACCCTAGCTTTTGATATACGCAAGAAATTGATCATATTCCCTTATATAATCTTCCTCTTTATAGGTATCACTTACTAGTGACAAGCATACAGCACCTGCAGAAAAATTGTCTAGTTCCCTCCATATACCGTAAGGGATATAAAGCCCTTTGTTGGGCCTGTTCAAGGTGATGGTTTTTTTACTGTTGCCATCATCCAGCACCACATCAAAACTTCCGCTCAAGGCAATCAAAAATTGCTCCAATGCAATATGGGCATGCCCTCCACGGCTCGAATCTGAAGGAACATCATAGAGATAGTACACCCGTTTAATTTCAAAAGGGAGTGTTGCCTTTTCAATCACTGAAAGGTTGCCTCTTCCATCGGGGTCACTTATTTTTGGGATGTCTATTAATTTAACTTGCATCAAAGCATATCAATTTCTTCAAAGATAAAGAACTATTTAACTAGTTCCCTTTTGTTTTGCTTTTTAAAAGACCTCAGTATAAGCACAAATACCACTGCAAAATAAATAATATACCTTAAAAAATGAGCCATGGTAACTCCTTCTAAGACATATCTATCTACAAAATAATAGGAAAATCCATAGAATAGTGCTAGGGAGAGCACCTCCGTAAAAATAAAATTGTACACCATTTTCTTGGCTAAAAACTGTGATGCCAAAAGAATGGCTGCCAATCGAATAAAATCACCCAACAACTGCCATTTGAATAAAGGCGACATCGCGCTGTAATCATCTTTAAAGATTAAATCAATGGCAAAGTCCCTAAAAAGGTAAACCAAAAACATCCCTACCCCAAAGAGGGGCAACAAGGTTTTATAAATACTGCCCAATTCCTTCATAAACTCTTGCTTGGTATAGATACCTGCAAATTTGGGAAGCACATACAAGGTCAATAATGCGTTTGAAAAAACCATGTAGTTCTTTGAAATAAAGATCAAGCCGGTCCAGATTCCTGCCTCGTCCTCGCTAATTTTGTTTTCAATCATGTTCCTTATTTCAATCTCTACTTGATTTAAAAGTAAAGTAGAAAAAAACGACATGACCGTAAAGGCAAACAAACTTTTTGCGAGGGGTGCTTTCCACCGTAATTGGGAAAATTGAACGTATTCCCTCAAAATCTTTACAACCAAAAACATCATGACCAATACCTGAACCACGGGAGTAATAGCCACTGAAATCAAAACACCATCCAATTGGTTGTAAAAAAGGAACAAAATGGTGAGTCCAGCACTAATCAAATAGGCGACCAATTCAATCTTGGCAAACCCTTTATAATCGGAAAGACCGTTAATAACCCCGCTAAATACCCTTTGAATGCTAATAAAAGGAATAACAACCGCAGTGAGCTTTATAATGTATTCATAATCGGGTGTGCTAAAGTAATATTCACTAAAATAACCGGCCCCAAAAAACAAAACCACAAATGAAATGACACTTCCTATGGTAGTAAAAACAAAGGTGGTTGAAAACAACCGCTGCAATTGTTCTTTATTTTCCTTGTGTTCCGCAACATATTTTACCACCCCATTAAAAACCCCTAAGGAAGTAAACGAAGTAAGCTGCGCGATAAGGTTTCGAAGGTTCCCTATTTTTGCATACCCTCCTTTGCTAATTACATCGGTAATCTCACGATTGACAAAAAAAGTGACTACCAATCGTATTACGATGGTTACCGCATTTAAAGAGGTCATCTTTAACAGTAAATTTTGCCTTATAAACTTGGGTATTTTCAATTAGTAGCTATTTAAAACAGAAATCACTGTATTTACCTGTGCTTCAGTCATCACAGGACTTATAGGCAAACTTACTACTTCCTTATGGATTTTTTCAGTAACAGGAAAAGTAAGGTGACTAAATTCCTTAAGTGCCTGTTGGCGATGAGGCGGAATAGGATAATGAATAAGAAATCCAATGTTATTTTGGGTAAGATATGCGGTAAACTCATCCCTATTTTCAACCCTAACCACATAAAGATGAAACACATGGCTTTCTGAACCATCGTAAAGGGGAAGAACAATTTTAGAATTTTTTATTTCGGCCCCATATCTTTTGGCAATGGCTCTCCTTTTGGCATTATCATGATCCAGTGAATTTAACTTTACTTCCAAAAGAGCCGCTTGCAGTTCATCTAATCTGGAATTAAACCCCAATTCCTCGTTTACATACTTTGAGGAGGTGCCATAGTTTCTCAGTTTTCTTACAATTGCTGCCAGTTTCTCATCATTGGTTGTAATGGCTCCCGCATCGCCCAGCGCGCCTAAGTTTTTGGTTGGATAAAATGAAAAACCTGCCGCATGCCCCAAGTTTCCAGCTTTTTTCCTATTTCCAAATACAGCGCCATGTGCTTGGGCAGCATCCTCAATAAGTAGCAAATGGTGTTCAAGAGCCAATGCAAGTAAATCTTCCATGGGTGAAAGTTGCCCATACAAATGGACTGGCATGATCGCCTTGGTTTTGGTAGAAATACTTTCCCTTAGCGAATCCATGTTGAAGTTATAACTATCTGCGGAAGCTTCCACCAAAACAGGTTTTAACCCTGCCTGCTTTATGGCTAAAATGGTAGCGATAAAAGTGTTTGAAGCTACTAAAACCTCATCGCCTTCATGCAATTTCCCTATAATCTTATACCCTTCCAAAATCAACCGGAGAGCATCTAATCCGTTCCCCACACCAATACAGTATTTAACACCACAATAGGAGGCAAACCGCTCTTCAAAAATGGAAACCTGATTTCCAAGGATGTAATATCCCGAATCAAGGAATTTCTCAAAAACCTTATGAAATTCTTTTTCGAAGCGAACATTAATTTGATGGAGGTCTAGAAAGGGAATCATAAAAAAACGGTATCCATGAGACGATAATGAGCGGTTTCAATTTCATAATGTTGATGCACAATAGTTCTTGCCCCAAAACATTCCTTCCAGTACAAAAGCCCTTGGTTAAGGTTGTTACCCTGATTTTCGTTGGAAATTCCAAAATCAAAATACGATTTATTGAGGTACTTTTCCATGATGAGGTAATGGAAAAGAAAATCCAATGCCCCCAGTTCTTGGCGTTGTTCGTTTGCCGAAATATACTGGACATGTGCAACTTTTTTTGTTTCAAAAATAGTAGCGCCCCCTACGATTGTATTTTCTTGGTATACATTAAATTGTTTGATATTTTCAGGAAATGCCTTTTGTAAAAGCGAAATTTCTGAAAGGGAGTGCACCGGTAGAGCTTCATGTCTTTTGGCAAGGTTGGGGATTAAAATCTTATTCCAAAAATCCTCAAACATCGCCTCCTCCTTTATGACCAAATTTGCCTTTGCGGCCTTTTTAACCCCTTCTATCCTATTGGCCTGGATCTTTAAGCGTTCCTGTTGAGGAATACTACTGGATACGTCTGTCCTTATTAATTTGCCCTTAAGAATAAACATCAAATAGGAAAACTCATCGGATGGGTAGGTTGTGTAAATCGTGGGAATCTCCTTAAGGATACATGCTTCAATTTTATTTTCACTTAAATATTGAAACAAAACTCGATAAATTTCCCATGCTTCGTTAAATTTTACCTCTTTATGTAATAAAATTCCACCGTAAGTAAGGCCAGTGTGTGAGTACACAACCCGGTCTTTCACGTTAGCGGGCATTACCGAGACAAGCTTTTCTTTTTTGAAAACCAGCAGGGAAAAATCATCAAATCGATCTTTGTGGTAGTCCATAAAATTCCTATGAAATAGGAAAGTTGCATTCTTGGCTTGGTCAACAAACGTATTCCAGGCTATTGCATTTTTTTCGGTATACCGTTTTACTTGATAAATAGAATTATTGCTTTAAGGGTTCATAAACGACCTCTCCATTGACATCAATAACTTTTCGAACCGATGGGAAAAAGGTTCCTTCGTTGTTTAAATTGTAACTATCGTCGGTTTCAAGGTAATCCAAATATCCTTCGTTTTTGCTCAAAACTGAAAACAAAACACGAAAGATATTTACATGGGTGCGCATTTTTTCATCGTATCCCTTATTCTCCAAGCCATTCCATTTAACGGCGCAAAGTGTCCCGTAAATGGATTCTATTTTTGCTGCATCCCTTGTACTAAACATTTCTTTATAGTTTCTCATTCCCACCCAGCCTCCATGGTCTGCCAGTACAAGAATGACGGCATTTGGGTCGTGGTCTGTAATAAACCCTATTGTTTCCTTTAGCCAGAGATTGACCTCTTCAATTTTGGAAAGGTAGTCGAGACGTTCTGCCTCTATCCTGTCTCCCTTCATCTCAAAATGTACATGGTGCGGCAAACATTTTTCAATAAAAAAGAACTTTGGCTTTTTAACCTCGAGTTTAAACGCGTCTTTTACATCTGCCAGCACATCCCTTTTTAAATCGCCACCTCCCCCAAAATAAGGAATTTCCGAAAGATCTGTATTGGTATAATCATAGAACTGCGGACATCGGTTCTGCTGAAAATACTCATCCTCGGCAATGAAAAGGGTGAAATAGCCATTTTTCTTAAATATTCTAACCACAGGGTTATCCCCAGAAATGGTTTCCCTTGCATAGGGCATCTCTAATGCTGGAAGCAATGCACTCCCAAAATAATGATGCCGCATGGCAAAAAGGGATGCGTTGGAATTTAAGCTCGCGGGATAATTGCTCCTAAAATCCTCATACAAAGTAAAGTCATTTGCTTTAAGCCAGCCGTATAGTGAATCTTTATATTGATAGGTATTACTTTCCATTAACCTTTGGCTTACATAGCCATCGGGTTGAATCATATAGATGTTTGGGGTTTGTTCAAAGTTTGCACTTTCAATGTCATCGGGCAAATGTAACCATGGTTTGTCCCGATATTGATCATACATTTTATAGCCCAATTTTGCCAAGGGAAGTATACTTACTATTAAAATTAAGGGTAGTAGTTTTTTATAACGGTCACTTAATTTAAAGGAAAGCAATACTAAAATCACCAAGCTAATGACCAATAACTTTTTTTTAATAAGTAAAGATGAAGCATAGGAAGTAAAAAAAATAACCACTAGGACAATGAGTACAAAAAGAATGTGGTTCCGGTATGGACTTAGCTTTCTTACATTTTTAAGTAGAGGCACCGTAATTGAAAAAAGCAGCATAGGAATTCCTATAAAAAACAAGAAGAAAACCAGCCAATACTTCCATGAATTGGTTGCATAAAAGTTATTGGAAACATAAAACAGGAAAGGGTAGATTCCACAAATAAGACCAAGACGAAGAGAGGATATCCCATCTATTGTAAATACATCCCAAATTTTTTTCATCCCTTTCACCATATTCAATTCCTATTCTTAAAATGGAAGAGCACCCTTTGGGTTCCTTTGATGGGCTCTTTTTTCTCTAGTTTGAAGTAAGTAAGATATCCTTTTTCAAATGCTTCGATGTTGTAAAAATCAAAATGATGGATAAACTCCCTTTTTCGCACCAAAAGCGACGTAACCCAAGTATCTTCCCTTTTTGGGAACTCAATAATTAAATGCTTTGAAAAATGGGCAAAAAAAGCCGCCGATTTCTCAAAGGGTACATTGCCGCTTAAGGTAATGTGATGAATAAGAGCCAGTGCCAAAGTAACATCGGGGGCATAGCGCTTTAACCGTTCCAAAAGAGAATCCCTTTCAGTGTTGTTAAAACCTATCCCAGGGGAAGGCTGCAATACATCACATACAAAGGGTAACATATTGGTTTCCTTGTTTTTTTGCACCTGCCAATAGTTAAAAGCCACGGCATTGCTATCAATATCGGTCACCAAAACTTCCGCTACCCTATCCAATACCGTTCGGGCAAAGGTTCCGTCATTTCCACCCATATCAATGAGGTTTCTAGGCTGTAAATCCAGCACCCAATCCCTTACCAATTGCTTTTTTTCATCAAAGGCCTCAACATTGTAGTTGGTTTTGTTGTAATAATCCCCCCACTCAGTGGCTTGATTTACTTTTAGGTTTTTGATGTACTCAAAGAGGCCCTCCAAAATATTGCTTTGTGCTTTCTTGGACAAGGTAGCTATTTTGGTTTCTGCCTTATAATCTTCACTGTGTTTAGTTTCCATTTTGGCCAATAAATGAATATTGGTATAAAGGGTAGAGCTAAATTTTGTCTTTTTAGGAAGCAAGGAAGCTATCAATTTAACGGGAATCCCATCAATGTGGGTTTGCATCATCTTAAAGATATCCGTTCCATGATACTTTGCCAAAACCAAAAGGTCCAAAAAAATGGGCGATAAATTGCTTATAGGCACGCCAAGGGGTGTTTTCTTCATAAAAATCGAAAGAAAGGGTATCGATAAAAACCGGCTTTCCTTTATGAAAGGTGACATTATACGACGAAGCATCTTTTAGAATAAACCCTTTGCTTAAAGCGTATTTTTGAATTTGCAGTGTTAATAGGGCTGCATGTTTGTACTGCTCAAAACTCCATTCGTAAGGATTGGTGATGAAAGGAATTCTTTCTGGGGTGATGATAATGGCATCCTCCAAGAGGGTGGTTTCGGTATGCGGGATGAGAAGGCCCTTATTAATGAGGGTTTCAAAAAAACCAGTAGTCTTTAATTGGTGGTATTGCTTAAAATAAATGGGGTTGATGACCCGTCTAAGAGTGTCCCCGTCATAGATCATATATCCCGAAGGATCGCGAAAAGAAGCTTCGTGTGTCTTATTTGGAGGTATCATTTTCTTGGGTTTTATCCTTTTCGATATCAATGGAGTCGTAGGTTTCCCCTTCCTTTTTGACAAGACCAAAGAAAGCCTTAATCTTATACATCACATTTTTCGAAAACAATAAAACCCCAGCTGCTGCGGCAACAATGGCTTGTACAATCATTGCCCCTAATCCTGGGTCAAAATATAAAAATATCATTGAAAATGCATTCATAGTAATTCCAAATTACACAATACCACAACAAATTAAGTAAAAAACGAGCAGAATGCCCTTTTATTTCTTTTAAAGTTTGCCTCGCTTCCTATCCACTTCCTTCAGTAAAATCTTGCGCAGGCGCAAATGTTTTGGGGTTACCTCCACATATTCATCTTTTTGAATGTATTCCAAAGCCTCTTCCAACGAGAATTTAATGGCTGGAACAATCCTAGCCTTATCATCGGCCCCTGAAGATCGTACATTGGTTAGTTTTTTGGTTTTGGTCACATTCACGACCATATCGTCTTGGCGTGAGTTCTCCCCAATCACTTGCCCTTCATAAATATCCTCTCCTGGATCAATAAAGAAACGCCCTCTTTCCTGCAGTTTATCAATAGAATAAGGAATGGCAGTTCCATTTTCCATGGAGACCATGCTTCCGTTTTGTCTTTCAGGAATTCCTCCTTTTAAGGGTTGGTATTCAAGAAAACGGTGGGTCATGATAGCTTCCCCAGCCGTAGCAGTAAGCAACTGATTACGTAACCCAATAATACCACGGGAAGGAATCAAAAACTTGCAAATCATACGGTCTCCTTTTCCTTCCATACTGGTCATTTCCCCTTTCCTAATGGTTACCATATCGATAGCGCGCCCACTTACCTCTTCTGGAAGGTCAATGGTCAATTCTTCTACTGGCTCACATTGTACCCCATCAACTTCTTTAATGATTACCTGTGGTTGCCCTATTTGCAGTTCATATCCTTCACGACGCATGGTTTCAATCAACACCGAAAGGTGCAGTACCCCTCTTCCAAAGACCATGAACTTATCGGCACTATCGGTAGGCATCATGCGCAATGCCAGGTTTTTTTCCAGTTCTTTTTCCAAACGTTCCTTAATATGCCTAGAAGTCACAAACTTTCCATCTTTTCCAAAAAAGGGAGAATCGTTGATGGTAAATAACATGCTCATGGTAGGCTCATCAATGGCAATGGTTTGCAAAGCTTCGGGATTTTCAAAATCGGCAATGGTATCGCCAATATCAAATCCTTCCAATCCTACAATGGCACAAATATCACCTGCCTGTACTTCACTTACTTTCTTTCTTCCCAACCCTTCAAAAACATGTAGCTCTTTGATACGGGACCGTACAATTTTCCCATCCCTTTTCACCAGGGAAATATTCATGTTTTCTTTCAATACACCTCGTTGCAGACGCCCAATGGCAATTCTTCCGGTAAAAGAGGAATAATCCAGGGAGGTAATCAACATCTGTAGGCTTCCTTCTTGGGTTTTGGGCGACGGAATGTGCTCCAATACCATATCCAGCAGAGGCTCTATGTTGTTGGTTTGTTTTTTCCAGTCTTCGCTCATCCAGTTGTGCTTGGCAGAACCGTAGACGGTAGGAAAATCAAGCTGCCACTCTTCGGCACCCAATTCGAACATCAAATCAAACACAGCCTCGTGCACCTCATCTGGGGTACAGTTTTCCTTATCTACTTTGTTGATGACCACACAGGGTTTTTTCCCGAGGGAAATAGCTTTCTGCAACACAAAACGGGTTTGCGGCATGGGCCCTTCAAAGGCATCAACCAATAACAATACCCCATCGGCCATGTTAAGGACACGCTCTACCTCACCTCCAAAATCGGCGTGACCGGGGGTGTCAATGATATTGATCTTGGTGTTTTTATAGATTACCGAAACGTTTTTTGAGGTAATGGTAATTCCCCTTTCGCGTTCCAAATCGTTATTGTCAAGAATCAATTCGCCTGTTTTTTCGTTTTCACGGAACAAGCTGCAGTGGTGCAAAATCTTATCGACCAAGGTGGTTTTACCGTGGTCTACGTGGGCAATGATGGCAATATTTCTAATATTCATGGCTTCCCCTTTTTTAGGACGTGCAAAAGTACTGCTATTTCCTTGAATATTGGATGTTTATTGTATTATTATTTTTAAACTTCCTCCACTAAGCAATTCCTCCTTAGCGCAATTGAAAATACGTATCTTTGCTTTTCAAAACCCCTAAAGATGAAACTCGAACTGGTTCCGAAGCTAAAACACATTCAATCCAACAACTTCTTCCTATTAGCCGGCCCTTGTGCCATTGAGGGTGAGGACATGGCCCTGCGCATTGCCGAAAAGATCGTTGGCATTACCAATGCCTTGGAAATACCTTATGTGTTCAAAGGGAGTTTTAAAAAAGCCAACCGGAGCCGTATCGATAGCTTCACCGGAATTGGGGACGAAAAAGCACTGAAAATCCTACGGAAAGTCTCAGAAACCTTCGATGTGCCTACGGTAACCGACATCCACGAAATAAGTGATGCTACCATGGCAGCCGAATATGTGGACGTACTACAAATACCTGCTTTCTTGGTTCGCCAAACCGACCTGGTCGTGGCCGCCGCCCAAACCGGAAAAGTAGTGAACCTTAAAAAAGGGCAATTCATGAGCCCCGAGAGCATGAAGCATGCCGTCACCAAAGTAACCGATTGCCACAATGAACAAGTAATGATTACCGATCGCGGTACCATGTTTGGATATCAGGACATGATCGTGGATTTTAGGGGCATCCCTACTATGAAACAGTATGCACCTACCGTCCTAGACGTTACCCACAGTTTGCAACAACCCAATCAAAGTGCAGGGGTCACGGGAGGACGTCCCGAAATGATTAGTACCATTGCCCGTGCCGGAATAGCCGTTGGGGTAGATGGTATCTTTATTGAAACCCACTTTGATCCCAAAAATGCGAAGAGCGACGGTGCCAATATGCTGGATTTAAGCTTACTGGAAAAATTATTGAAAGATTTGGTAGCGATCCGAAAAACGGTCAACGCGCTTTAAACCCTTCTTCTTTAGTACGATAAGCTTCCTTTAAGCAAGCAACGAGTAGGGTCGAATCAATGTCTTGCAGTTTATAATAACGAAGGGACTTTACCCTTTTCCTATTCTCTGAAATCAAAGACACATGCTTTTTTGAAAATTCATCCGAAAGCCAAAAGCAAATATCAACATATCCCTTGGTAACATTAAAGTAGCAAATGGGGAAGTTTTCAGTATAATAAAAGGGCAAATGCCACTTATATTTAAGGTTTAAATTGGGAATATTTTGCTCCACGATAATTTGTACTTGTAGTAAAATGGAATGGTAAGGCTCGGGTTGTTGTAAGATATATTGTTCGGCAGGATTCATTACCTAAAACTAAAAAAGGTTGCTCAATGGAACAACCTTTTTGATAAAATAATCGCAATCCTAACTCCCCAGTTAATCTTAACGATTATTATACGTAATGGCTAGTGATCACTCTATGATCTTTACTTTGGTAAATATCTGAAGTTTTATTGAGAAAATTACAGAGGCTTTTTCCTGAATCTTAACAGGTTTTTCCCTTTTTATGAAAGGGGAAAATCCCCTTTTTTGACAGGATTTTCCCTTAGGAAAAAACTCAATTTGCTAAAAGTTAAACATTGCATTTTAAAAAAATATTAACATTGTGGCATTTTGCAAATTCAATTGAAATACATTACTTTGTAATTCAAAGTACTTTATCATGAGCGAGCAAGATTATTTAAAAGACATTAGTGAGATCAAAAACCTCATGCACCGTTCCTCCCGCTTTATTTCCTTAAGTGGGCTATCGGGAATTTTCGCAGGCATGTATGCATTAATAGGTGCAGCCGTTGCTTATTGGTTGGTCTCCATTTCGGGAAGGGAGTATTTAATCCTGGATGGAAAAATATTCCGTTACATTGTATTGGATTTGTTCCTCATTGCATTTTTAAGTGTGATTACTGCCATTTATATCACCACCAAAAAAGCCCGTAAGGAAGGAGTGAAGATGTGGGATGCCACTTCCCGGCGCTTGATTATTAATTTTCTTATCCCCCTTGTTTCTGGAGGGCTCTATATTTTAATCATTCTTAATCAGCAAAAGTATGGGCAAACGGGTGCCTTGATGCTCATTTTTTATGGCTTGGCTCTGATCAACGCCTCCAAATACAGCATAGGCCACGTTCGTTATTTAGGTATCGTTGAAATTATTCTGGGCCTTATAGGTGCTTTGATGCCAGGATGGGGCTTTTGGTTATGGGTTATAGGATTTGGGGGAATGCACATTATTTACGGAAGTTTGATGTACCTTCAAGAAAAAAAATAGGGTTTTGGGAATTATCGAAAACATAAATAAACTTTTTGACCACCGCATACGATTGGGGATTATGTCTATTTTGATGGTGAATGATGACGCCGATTTCAACCGGCTAAAAGAATTACTGGAGGTAACCGACGGGAATTTGGCAAGCCATTTAAAGGCCCTCGAAAATGCCGCCTACATCCGCATAGAAAAACAATTTATTGGACGTAAACCCAATACCCGTTATAGTGCCACAAAACTGGGGAAGGCCGAATTTCAAAAACACATTGAAGCCCTTGAAAAACTAATTCAAAAATAATTTTTTTGTCTTTTAACTTTGAAATACAAAGTACTTTATGATTCAATATAGAAAAAAACTTTTAGCCTGGCTCTTCGAAAAATCACAACGGTTTTACACCCTCCATTTTAAGAAAAAGAAAAAACCATGGGGGATTTCCAAAAAGGATCTTTTAGCACTACCCTCCCAAAGCCTAGGTTATCAATTGGGTTTGTTTTTGGAAACAAATGGTTTTGAGCTTATTGAAAAGGTGGAACGCCACGATGCCTATCATGTACTTACCGGCTATGGCACTCAAGCCCAAGATGAAATAGCCCTCCAATATCTTTGTTACGGCAATGGAAAAAGAAGTCTTTATTCTTTGTTGGTGCTCTCCTTGGGTACCCTTATCCTGCCAGACTATCTACCCTATTACCTAAAATCCTATGGCCTTGGGAAAAAGTCCCATCACTTTCATGATTATGATTATAAAAAACTGCTTGAGATTCCTCTAGCCGATTTCAGGCATATGGTTTTTTCAAGAGAGATACAATCCCGTTTACCAAATTCCACCAGTAATGAGCAATAAAAAAGCATTTCGTACAGCCCTAATCTTCTTTGCCATTGGCAGTGTATTATTTTTAATACAATGGGCTGCGGGACCTCAATTACCCTTGTACATGCTAGGCTTTCTTTTTGTGGTTTTTGCCGTCGTGTACAACACCCTCCTTTTTTTTATCCTTTTAATTCGATTGATAAAGCATAACGAGTTGGAGACCTTTTTTTCCATGCTCATCCTTTTAGCAAATCTGCCCATTGCCATGGGCTATTTCTATATTCTCATTCATTATTTATAACCTAAATACAATTATATGGAACCTAAAAAACAAAAATTTACAAGTTGGCTAAAAACCTCCATCACCGCGCGGATGATTGTGGTAGGATTTTTACTCGTGGTATTGCTCATTCCTTTGGAATTTGTAAAAAACCTTATTACCGAACGGGCCTTTCGGCAACAAGAAGTCATTCGTGAAATCAATGGTAAATGGGGAAACGAAGTGCTCTTTTCGGGACCCATCCTTAAAATTCCCTATAAAACTTACAAAGAAGAAAAAGTGTACATCCCAGAAACCAAATCGTATGATTTTAAAACCGAGGAAATCGTTAACTACGCCTACCTTTTTCCAGATGATTTAACCATCAATTCAAACGTAACCACAAAGGAGGAGCCCCTTAAAAGAAGCATTTACGAGTCGGTGGTGTTTACTTCGCAAATCGCCGTGAAAGGGCATTTTCCTCCTATCGACTTTTCCAAAAAAGACATCCAAGCAAAGGATATTCTATGGGATAAAATTTCGGTGCTTGTAAAAACCTCCAACTTAAAAGGAATACGAAACACCCTTGAAGTAACTTTAGCAGGGCAAACCTTAGCCATGAGCCCCACCTACTCCCAGGAGTACCTCAACACCATTGAAACCGAATACATTCCTCGTTTTTCGGAAGAAAACACAGACCCTATCCCCTTTTCTTTTGACATGAAAGTAAACGGAAGTGAGAGCCTGCAATTTATTCCTATTGGGAAAGAAACCACGGCAACCATGACTTCCAACTGGCACTCGCCCAGTTTTGATGGAAAATACCTCCCCGATGATGGCTCAAGGAACATTTCAAAAGACGGCTTCACAGCTACTTGGAAAGTACTACAAATCAACCGGCAGTTCCAGCAGGAGTTTTTTAATACCCTCCCCGATTTACAGGAATTTGCCTTTGGGGCAAAATTGATTATTCCTATAGACGAATACCAAAAAAGTGAGCGCACCGCAAAGTATGGCTTTATGGTTATTGGCTTAACCCTTTTGGTGTTTCTACTCATACAATTGGTAAGCAAGATATACATCCATCCTTTTCAATATATTATGATTGGACTAGCGCTGGTCATGTTTTATACCTTGCTTATCTCCATTTCGGAACACAGCTCTTTTTTCAAAGCATATATCATTGCAGCAGCTTCGGTCTTGGGGCTTATCACCTTATATTCAAGGGCCATTTTAAAAGGATTTACCTTCCCATTACTGGTTTGTGCCTCGCTTGCCTCTTTATACGGATTTATCTATGTGATCATCCAATTGGAAAACTATGCCCTTTTGGTAGGAAGTATTGGTTTGTTTGCCATTTTGGCAATTATCATGTTTGCTTCCCGAAAAATAGATTGGGGTAATGAATAGTTTAAAAAATGAGTCTTCTTCTGCCCTGCGGAAGAAGGCTCTCCTTTACAAGAAGGGACAACGGTATTTTTGGATTTTTCTATTGCTTTTGGTGACCGAGATTGCCATTGCCTATTTTCATTTCAACAAATTCGTAAGAGGATTTATTGGGGATGTTTTGGTCATTCCATTACTCTATTCCTTGCTGAAAATATTTTTGAAAATACCCCCTAAAAAGCTGCTCTATGCAACGGTGACGTTTGCATTTTTGGTTGAAATGCTTCAGTTACTACCCTTAGTTAAAGTATTAAACCTAGAAAATACCCTTTGGGAAATCCTATTGGGGAGTCATTTTGATCTCATGGATTTATTCGCCTATGTATTGGGCATTATTCCCGTACTAATTATAGAAAAACATTCGTCCTATGAAAACCCTTAAAAAAATTGTTTTTCAGAATTTCGTGGCGCTTTTTGCGGTTTTATTTTCTTCGCTTATTTCATTGGCATTATTGACCGTCCGGTTAAAAACCACCTATTCCTTTTTTTACCTTTTTTTGGCGTGGAATTTATGCTTGGCATGGGTACCCTTTGTCCTTACCCTTTACCTTTCCGGAAAAAAGAAAAGTTCCCAAGGGTCCTTTTGGTTTTATTTTTTTATCTGGTTATTATTCCTTCCCAATGCCCCCTATATTGTAACAGATTATAAGCATCTTCGCCTAAGTGACCCCAATATTGTACTATTTGATGCCTTTATGATAGGAGCATTTGCAGTAACCGGGTTACTTCTCTATGTGTTGTCCTTAAAACAGATGAAAAACATCCTTATCCATTTCACTACCCAAAAGGTTGCCCAATGGATTGTCTTTTTAATTCCCTTTTTGTGTGGGTTTGGGGTGTATTTAGGCAGGTCCCTACGCTGGAACTCGTGGGATCTATTGTTTAATCCACATTATGTATTTAGGGATCTTCTTGAAATTGTCTCATCTCCTTTCCAACATTACAGGGTTTGGGGATATACCCTATTTTTTGGGGTGTTCCTTTGGATGCTATTTGTGACCGTTGGGGAAAAAATCATCAATAAAAAAAGATTTTCCATTTTTAGATAAAGATACTTTGTGTGCGCTTTAAGGCTATTATTTGATTTTCAACGAAGTAATTTTTAATTTAATGTCGAAATTACTTACAATTTTACTATATTTCGTCCATCAAATTTAATTTCAATTGAAAGTACTGGTTAGTCTTTTATTGATTTTTACTATTTGTGCCCCTGCTACCTACGCTCAAAATACGCCCGAAAACTCACGGGATACTTTGAATTTATCCTCTGAGGAGCGGCTGGACACATTGGTAAAGTATGTCCGTAAGCAATTCTACAGCAACAACTTTGGTAAAACCATCGAAGAAGGGGAAAAAACCCTCAAGCTTGCCGAGGAGTTGGACAATAGTGCTGCTATTCTTAGGATTTCCAGTCTTTTGGGAAATGCCTTCCTTCAGCTAAACGATACCTTACAAGCCAAGCGGATTTTCGATAAAACCATTGCGGAAGCGGAAAAAAGAAAAGATACCACCCGAAGTCTCACTACAGCACGAATCGACTTGGGAAACCTTTATGCCCTTCAGGAAAATAAATGGTTGGCCATTAAAACCTATAAAGAAGCCATCCCCCTGGCCGAAAAATTAAAAGATACTACGCACCTTTTTGTGTTGAACTATAATATTGCTGAACTCACCCTGGACATGGAACGTGCCGATTTGGCTGAACCCTATGTGAATAAGGTAAACCTCTATGTACAGAACCTGAATGCCGAAGCCTACAAAGCCGTGGCCAAATTGGGCACTGCAAGGTTATTGGTGCTGAAAGGCGAATACGAAGATGCCCTGCCCGTTTTGGATGAAAGCATCCAGTTGGCCGAAGCATCTGGGTATGAGGACGCACTTATTGAATCCTATGAAGTAGCTGCCAAAACACATATCAAGCTTAAAGACTTTGAGGAAGGATCCCGTTTATTGCTCCATTTGGATTCACTAAAGAATGAAAAGTTCAAGGCAGACAAAGTAAGGGCCGTAGAAAGTGTGACGGCAAACTTTAAAGTGCGGCAATACCAGCAGGATTTGATTGCTGCCGAACTGCAAAACGAAATTGAGCAAGAACAACTAAAAAGGGAAACTACCTTTTTCTGGATTAAAATTGCCAGTGCTATCTTGCTTATATTTTCATTTTTTGCCTATTTATCCTATCTGAAAAGGAAAAAACTCCTTGTCAACCTTCAATTAAAAAACCAACAATACTTGAAGGCAAAAGAAGTAAGTGAAGAACAGATTAAGGCCAAAAACCAATTATTTTCAAACATTACCCATGAGCTACGCACCCCCATGTATGCCATTGTGGGAATATCCTCCTTGTTGAAAGATGACAAAAACCTTCAGCACCAAAAAGAAAATATCGATTCGTTGAAATTTTCGGCAGATTACCTGCTTTCACTAATCAACAACGTGCTGCAGTACACGCAGCCCAAAGATTCCCCTACGAAGCTTCGGAAAGTGAAATTCAATATGAAGGAGATCATCGAAAAAGCCATTGATTCTTCCAAGTATTTAAATACGCTTCACCCCAATAAATACCTTGTCCATATCGATCCCCTCATCCCGGAAGTCTTGGTGGGGGATGACGTGAAGCTTTCCCAAATTTTAATGAATTTATTGAGCAATTCATCCAAATTCACAAAAGACGGAACCATAGTAGTTGAAGCACGAAACGTAGAAGAGAAAAATGGAAAAATAGGGGTTCGCTTTTGTGTAAAAGATACAGGAATCGGAATTTCCGAAGAGCGCCAAAAAACCATTTTTACCGAGTTTGCCGACCCTATTTCAGATTTTGAGCACCAAGGGACCGGTCTTGGCCTTTGTATCGTAAAAAAGCTTCTTGACCTACACCATTCCAACATCACCCTTAAAAGCGAACTGGGAAAAGGAACCCAAATTTCTTTTGTGATCTATTACAAGAAAGATAAAAATGCCCCAGAGTACATCCATTTTCCTTCCAGGATACCTTGGCAAAGTAGTTTGAAAGACAAGAAAATTTTGGTCGTGGATGACAACAAAATCAACGTACTGGTCACCAAAAAAACGCTGGAAAAACAGGGCGTAAACGTATTGGTCGCCTACAACGGAAGGGACGGTATTGAACTGGCTCAAAACCAAAAACCGGACATTATATTAATGGATATCAACATGCCGGAACTCAATGGTTTTGAAACGACTGAAATCATTAGAACCTTCGACCAAGAAACGCCTATCATTGCCCTTACGGCCGTTGAGGAAGAAAAGGTGATCGCCAAAGGCAAGAAAGAGATCTTCACCAACTTTATCATTAAGCCCTATAAAGAAGCCGACTTTATTTCTTTATTGAAATCCTACACCACTATCGAAGTTTAAAGGCTTTAAACCGCTCTTTAAAGTTGCTTTTATTTTTTCGTAACCATAGAGGCAAACAGCCCTGTTTATTCGCTTATCCGCTTGCTCTCTGCCTACCCGCTTTCCTCTTTATTTTGAGCTTTAAAAAGGCTAGATAAGAATTCAGGTTATTGGTTTGAAAACACGGTTTCCTTAAAAAGGAACTAAGACTCTCTCAAAACTGCTTCCTCCCATAAACCTTTAAGGATATACTTATTCTCAAGCTGACCTGTTTTAAAAGCTGTTTAAAAGACATAAAACGATACCTTGATGTGCTTTGGGGTTTGCGTACGTTGTTGACACTTAAAACTGGGTAAAAAAAGCAATTTGGATTTAAGGAAAAGACATAAAAAAACCCAAGATTTCTCTTGGGTTTTTCACTATACTCTTATGCGGGGGTTCTAACTCTTACTCATCACCATCCATCGCTGTGCGGTGCCATCGTAGATGAGTTGCACCATATCGTATTGTTGCAAAATAAGGTTACCATTCATCATGATCCTGTTCTGGGGGAGTGAAAGCAGGTCATTGGCCAATAGCTTTATATTCGTATCATAAGCAACAATCCATACTATTTGTCCATCCTCGGCCGCTTCAATCCCAGAAACACTTAGGGGCCCGGGTAATCCAAGGAGGTTACGTAGTTTTACCACCTTCTTATCGTCGTTGGGTTCTCCAGGAAGGATGACAAGCGCCAGGTTGTTTACAATGGTAGAAAGTAGGTTTACCTCAGTTATTCGGTACTTATTCTCTACCACGCGAAGGACATTGTCCTCGAGGATAATGTTTTCACCTACTTCTATCTGGATAAAGTTTCCTTCCTCGTCCGTACCCAAAAGCATCGTACCATCAATTTCATTGTTCAATGAATTGGCAAATTGGCGAACACGTATGGTTCCATTAATGTCTAAATCGGCTTGAGGGTCGGTTGTATTGATACCTACTTGGCCAAAAACAGGCAATAGGCAACACAAGTAAAACGGTAAAAAGATAATTCTTTTCATGGGGATTCGGGGGTTTGTGCAACAAATGTAGGAAAAGAGCTATTTTATTCCTACAAACAAATATACTATTAGATATGTGGTAATTTTTTTATCGATGAAATGCGTTAATTTAATCTTTTTATCGATTTTTTGTTGTAGGAAAAAAAAATGAAATAATAATTAAGGAACATTAAAAAAGTGAAAATCATGCCTTTGTTCAACATCAAAGTGTGCCCTTAGGATAAAAAAATTCCTGCTTGTAAACCCATGGAATACAAACAGGAATTTCAATAAAAGGCTTATTAGTATTGTTCCAAAAGGTATTTAATTAAATCGGTCGTGGTTACAATACCTACCAAGGTCCCATCGTCTACCACGGGAATAGCGTGAAATTCTCGATTTGAAAGAATTTCGGCGGTTTCCTTAATGGTGGTATTGGAATTAATACTAATAAGATTCTTCGCCATGACCTGCTCTATGGTGAAAAGATTATAGACCGAAGTATCTACAAAATCATCATCATTTGTGATGGCATCGGCAAAACTTATACGAAGGATGTCTGTATAGCTCAACATCCCAATGATGCTCTTTCCACTCACTACGGGAATGTGCCTAATTTTTTTGGTTTTGAATAAACGTTCGGCGATTTCTAAACTATCGGTAAGGTTGAGGGTAATCACCTCTTTGGTCATGATGGTGGAAACGGGCATTCTCTGTTTCATGGGAATGGATTTAATGTTCCCCTAAAATTCCTCAAATGAACCCTAAAAAAATATGACATTCCTCATAGCTTTTTAGGAAAAAACGGGGGATGTTCCTTTACTGACCTTCCACGTAAGATTGTAAATAGGAAAACCGCTTGATAAGTTTTCCTGTGTTTGAAGTCATTTGAGAACGTTGTAAAATTCCGTCTTTGTCACCATTAAAAAAGGCTGGGATTACATGTTCCAAAAACATATCCCCAAAACCCTCACTGGCGTCCTTGGGCAATTCACAGGGCAAATTGTCCACTGCCATTACGCCAATGCTATTGGGGGTTCCAAATGGCACTTCGGTTTCGGTTTGGGGGTCATAGCCATAAAAAGGATCTGCAATGGTAGAAGATCGTAACGTACTGGCAATGGGTCCATCCACATCACAAGAAATATCGGCCACCAAATTAATTTTGAAATTGGGGTTTTTGGCATCTTCACGGGTAAAAAGATACGGTGCACCATTGCCGTAAAAATGCCCCGTAATAAAGACGTCACTTACTTTGGCATACTTCATAAAATCACTTTCGTAGCCTTCTGGGTTTACGTAAAAGGCGTCTTTGTCAAATGCACCCCCATCGCTTCGTTTATTGTATTCGGTCACATCGATCAAGCAATACACGGGCTCGTTAAAATCTTTCGTAAGGTAATCTGCATCGGGCACTTCCCGTATCTTCAAATGATCCAGGATTTCCTTTGCTCCCCTGGCTACTTTTCCGGTTCCCGAAAGAATGATTTTTATTTTCGGCACTGTAATTTTATCCAATTCGGCTTTTACGGCATCCAAATCGGGTAGTGTTTCAACTTTCGGCAAATTGAAAAGCCCATCCCGTAAGCCTAGTCCCCTAAATCCATTATAGGCGCCTACCAAACCTGCATAATACCCAAAACCAATCAATCGATGATGGTGTTCGTTCACAATGGTTTCATGGTCAAACAACTCAATGTTCTTTGCCAAAATGGCCTGCAGTAATTTTCGGTTATAGGGTTGTTTTTTGATGGTATGGCTGAAGAAAAAGTATTTTTTATTCGGAATTAACGCATCCACTGGCACTTCCTTCACTCCTAACATCACGTCTGCTTCCGAAATATCTTCCTTTACCTCAAAACCAGCTTTTCGATATGCTTCATCCGGAAAAATACGAACCTCTGAAGCCTCCACAATGATTTTGGCATCGGGAAACTTTTGTATGACTTCTTGGCACTTTTCGGGTGAAAAAACAACGCGTCGATCGGGTGGATTCTTTCGTTCTTTAATAATGGCGAAGGTAATGGGCATTTGGAATACTTTTTGAATTCAATTTTAGGTCTGCAAAGATAGCTTTTTAATGTATCTTTGCCACCCAAAAGTTCATTGAAAAATTACTGGGGCCGACTGGTTTTGACAGCGGGTTTCATTGTACGGTAAGCATGTCGAGCGCTGGGATACAGCTCGTAAATCTCATATTTCATCTTTTTTAAACGGCGAGAATAACTACGCCCTAGCTGCATAATCCGAATTATAGTAGGATAATGCCTCGGCCCGCAAGGCGGGCAAGCAGGAAGTCACTCGAAGGCCTTGGTTTGCGGCAATCGATCTAGTGGCTTCGTAAAAGTAAACCTAGTTTGTGCAGGGCTTTGATGTACTTACGAAACCTAATGGAAGCTAAGTCTTGCGCAGGTTGTTTCCAGCCAGCAAAAGATCGAAAAACCTAATGGAAAATAAGCATGTAGAAAGCCTTGCAACGGCACGTTTGGACGGGAGTTCGAATCTCCCCGGCTCCACAATTAAGCAGAAATCCAGATATGGATTTAAACAAAGAAATTCCTTGAAGCTTGCTTTAAAGGAATTTTGTGTTTAAAGACATTGGGTTGCAAAGAAACCCAAGGATTTCTATTTACAGGATGGGAGTTACTGAAGAACACCGAAGGTAATCTCCCCAGCTCCACAATTAAGCACCTTCCCAGTGGCAAGGCCATTGGGTTTTTTATTGTACGGTTTCATATCCTTGAAGCTGCCAATTCTTCAAGCCTCCCTGCAAGTCATAGACCTTTGTAAAGCCCATATCCCTTAAAATTTGGGCCGCTTTGGAGCTTCGGCCACCACCCTTACAGTAGACATATACAGGTTTTTCCTTGTCCAGTGAAGCAGCTTTTTCTTGAAAATCATCACTGGTCACACAAATATTCTGGGCATTTTTCAAGTGGCTCACCAAATATTCCCCCTCGGTACGAACATCCAATAATTGAGGAGAAGCTTCTTCATAGACAGCTTCATATACCTGTTCGGGGGTTGCGATAATAATCTCTCCTTTTTCTTGATGGCAAGAAGCAAAAAACAGGAACAAGAAAATAAGGAGGACAGGTTTTTTCATAAGCCCTAATTAAACAGTTTCCCCTTGCCAATCCAGAATTCCCCCCAAGAGATTGAACGTATTGGGAATACCCAACGAGTTCATGATCATACAGGCCTGAGCACTCCTTGCCCCAGAACGACAGTAGACGTAGTAGTTTTTGGAGGCATCCATTTGCTTTACTTTTTCCATGAAACCCATCGTATTCTGAATATTGATCTGCTGGGCATTGGGAATCATCCCTTGCGCTACTTCTAGATCGGTTCTAACATCCAGGATTACTGCATTCGGATCTTTCTCGGATTGATCCCTCCATTGGGATTGTGATAATTCTTGCATACAACCTTTTTTTGTAGTGAAACAAATATAAAAAACCCCAAAATGCTTTGAAAGTATTTTAGGGTTTTCTCGAAAAATTAAGTTACTCACTTAAACTTTTACAGCACAGCCAATAGCTCTGGTTTCTTTTATGCTAATTTCTTTTCCGCCTAGGAGCTCTTCTATGGCATTGGCCAAAAATCGCTGCTTAACAGCTTTGGCATCTCTTACATTGTCATCAATGGCACCTATATACTTCACAATATTTTTTCCTTTTTCTTTCTGAAGTAAAAAAACGTGCGGTGTTTTTTTGGCTCCATATTTTGCATAAATACTGTGGGATTCGTCATATAAATAAGGAAAGGTAAAGCCCTTTTCTTTAGCTTTAATTTTCATTTTTTCAAAAGTATCTTCCGGTTGTACTCCTGGATTATTGGGGTTAATCGCAATAACGGGATACCCTTTCTCTTTAAATTCGGCATCAAGGGCTATGATACGGTCTTCATTGGCCACTGCATAGGGGCAAGTATTACAAGTGAAAATCAAGATAAAGCCTTTTGCATTTTGGAAATCGGATAGGGAAACCATCTTTCCATCCACATTTTTCAGGGAAAAATCGGCAACCTCATCCCCAATCGCATATCCATTTGAAAGGCCATAAAAGCTGCTGAAAACGACAAAACCAATGATAGTGGTTACAAATAAGTAAAATCTTTTTTTCATAATATATTTATAAAAATGGTTTTATTTCTGATTCAAGTGTTTCATAAGTAAAAGATTGTTCAAAAAAGAAACGTTTTCCATCATGCAAAACAAGCGTGGCTGGAATGGCCCCACTCCATTGCTCGCTTATCTTGGGAATCCAATTATTGGCATCGGGATCATCCAGCAGAACTACATCGCTTTGAATTTGGTTCTTTTCTAGGAACGGCAGAACTCCTTTCTCTAATTTATCGGGGAAATCCAAACTAACCAAAAGCACTTTCACTCCTTGTTTCCTATATTGCTCATTCAACTTTTCAAAAGCAGGAAGCTCCTTCACACAGGGTTTACACCACGTGGCCCAAAAATTGACCACATACACTTCAGAAGGTTCAGGATGAAAATAATTTGTTTCAAGTTCATTATAGTTTACTACAGGAACCTTTGATATAAACTCCTTAGGATGAAGGTCTTCCATTTTTGACACATCAGTTTTATTTCCCTCCTTACAAGAGACAAATAGTAGTGTGGTAATAAAAAGAAGTCCCATTTTCTTCATATTATAAAGCTAACAAACTGCATTATAGCCAAAAAAAGTTTAACTTTTGATTAATAGTTAAAGTCTAGCCCCCTTATTAAAACTTTGTTAAAATAGTTTCATTTCGAAAAAATATATTACATTTGTATGTACAAATATTGTTATTACAAATATGAAGATCGAAGATGCCATAAAAAATACAACTCCATTGAGCTTGTTTTCCAAAACGGTAATCAATGTTATGTATACATCCCGATATATTGAAGAGCTTTCCGCTGCCCATTTTAAGGAATTCGATCTCACCGCCCAACAATACAATGTACTGCGCATTTTACGTGGACAAAAGGGAGTACCGGCCAATCTTTCCACGATTCAGGAACGCATGATTGATAAAAGCAGTAATACTACCCGCCTTATCGATAAATTGATTCAAAAGGGATTGGTGAAAAGGGAAATTTGTAAAAAAAACCGCCGAAAAATTGAAGTTTTCATTACCCAAATAGGGCTTGACATCCTAAAAAAAATGGATCCCCTAATTGAAAATTCCAATCAACATATTGTGGAGAACCTCTCCAACGATGAATTAGAAAAATTAAATACTTTATTAAATAAACTTAGAAATTAACTTTTAAAACTATTATTATGAAAAAGACAGCAAAAACCCTATTAATCCTAGCAATTGCTACCACGGCTTCTGCTTTTACAAATCCCGTGAAGGAGAAAAAAGAAGTAACAGAAAGTACCATTACATGGCTGGGTAAAAAAGTAACTGGAAAACACTCGGGAACCATCCAATTAAAAGAAGGCTACCTGGAAATGGAAGGCGAAGAGCTTGTGGGCGGCCTATTTGTTATAGATATGACCACTATTGAAAATACCGATCTTTCTGGCGAATACAAAGGAAAGCTTGAAGGGCACCTTAAATCGGATGACTTTTTTGGTGTAGAATCCTATCCCACGGCAACGTTGGTAATCAACAGTGCAAAGAAAAATGCAAATACCTATACCGTGATGGCAGATATTACCATCAAAGGCATTACCCAGCCCATTACGTTTGATTTGAACAAAGATGGCAATACAGCCACTACCAAGGTAGTCATCGACAGATCCAAGTTCAACGTACGCTATGGTTCTGGAAGTTTCTTCGACAATTTGGGAGACAAAACCATCTATGACGATTTTGAATTGGACGTAACTTTAAAATTTTAATCAAAATTTGAAGCACATTTCAAAATTCATTTTTATATTTGGAACAATGAATTGTGAAACTCAACATACTTGGTGGTGGAAAAAATTACGAAAACAGTCGTGAGCTAGACCACTTTGTATGTACCTTATATAAAAGCCTGTCATCACGACAGGCTTTTTTTATTTTGTAAAACATGGCAACATACCCATTAAAAACCTATTTCAAAAAACGCTTGGCAGATACCTTGACCCCGGTTTCGGTGTATCTACGCTTGCGTGATAAATTTCCCAACAGCCTGTTATTGGAAAGTAGCGATTACCACGCCAACGACAATAGCTTCAGCTATATTTGCTGTAACCCTATTGCATCCATTACCCTCCAGAATACTACCTGTACGCAACGATTCCCCGATGGAAAAACCATCCAAATTCCCATTGTTTCCATTTCGGAGTCCCCCATGGAAAACACTCCAAGGGTCAACACCCTTTTGAACGAATTCCGAGCCTTTTTTAAAACAGAAGACCACTCCCCATTCAAGTTTATCCATAATGGGCTTTTTGGGTATTTGAGTTATGATATGGTACGGTATTTTGAAAACATCCCTATCACAAAAAAAAATGGGGACTTACAAATTCCCGACGCCTATTATGCAGTCTACCAAAACATCATCGCCATCAACCATTTCAACAATGAAGCCTATATTTTTGCTCATTGTTACAATTCTGAAAACAATATTGATGAAATCGAACAATTGCTCAATTCCAAAAATGTAGCCGAATATCCCTTCCGAAGAAAAAACCAAGTAACCTCAAATCTTGACGATGCTGCCTTCAAAACCCTGGTGAAAAAATGCAAGGAACACTGTGCCCGTGGCGATGTTTTCCAGATTGTACCCAGCAAGCGCTTTTCGCAAGAGTTTACCGGAGACGAATTTAATGTCTACAGAGCCTTACGAAGTATCAACCCCTCACCCTATTTGTTCTATTTCGATTATGGTAATTTTAAAATCTTCGGAAGCTCTCCCGAGGCACAATTGGTCGTAAAAAAAGGCAAAGCCGAAATCCATCCCATAGCAGGGACCTTCAGAAGAACAGGAGACGATGAAAAAGATGCCCTATTGGCCAAGCAGCTTTCTGAGGATCCCAAAGAAAACAGCGAACACGTCATGCTGGTAGATTTGGCCCGCAATGACCTAAGCCGTCATGGAACCCAAGTTACCGTGGAAACGTACAAGGAAGTTCAGTTTTTTTCGCACGTGATCCACTTGGTAAGCAAGGTGACAGCTTCCATCAAGAAAGAATCAAATACCCTTCAAATTGTAGCCGACACCTTTCCAGCAGGAACCCTAAGTGGCGCTCCAAAACACAAAGCAATGCAATTACTGGAGCGATATGAAAATATCAATCGGGATTTTTATGGCGGCGCTATAGGATTTATGGATTTTGAAGGAAATTTTAACCATGCCATTATCATTCGGTCTTTTGTAAGCAAAAACCACAGCCTACATTTTCAGGCGGGTGCTGGCATTGTTTCGGAAAGTGATGAAGAAAATGAATTACAGGAAGTATATAATAAACTGGGGGCTTTAACCAAAGCACTGGATCTGGCAGAAACCATGAACAATTCCAGTAGTTTTTTAGCCGAAAACCCATAAAGAAAGAATTACCATGAAAATAGTCGTTATTGATAATTATGACAGCTTTGTGTACAACCTCGTACACTATTTAGAAGCATTCAACTGCGAAGTCACTGTGGTTCGAAATGACCAATTTGCCTTGGAAAGCCTGGAACAATATGATAAAATTTTGTTGTCTCCCGGACCTGGAATTCCAGATGAAGCAGGCCTGTTGAAGGACGTTATTAAAACCTATGCAGGCAAAAAACCCATTTTTGGTGTATGCTTGGGGCAACAAGCCATTGGCGAAGTGTTTGGCGGAACACTCACCAATCTTGAAAAAGTATTTCACGGGGTAGCAACCCAAGCAGCCATCCTCAATAAAAACGAACCTCTTTTTAAGGATTTGGGGGACGAAATTGAAATTGGCAGGTACCATTCCTGGGTGGTTTCCTTGGAAAATTTTCCATCGGTGCTAGAAATAACCGCTACCGACGAGAATGGACAAATCATGGCTCTTCGCCATAGGGAATTTGATATATGTGGGGTACAGTTTCATCCAGAAAGTGTACTAACCCCAAAAGGCAAACAAATCATCAAAAACTGGATTGAAAGCTAACTTCTCCCCTCCTATTAAGGAAGAGAGCCAAAGGCGGGGGAGTAATGATCAACTAAAAATGAAAACAATTTTAAATAGACTTATCAATTACGAACAGCTTTCCAAAGAGGAAGCCCGCGAGGTATTGATCAAACTATCAAAAGGCGAATTTAACGCAAGCCAAATGGCGGCTTTTATCACCGTTTACATGATGCGCAGTATCTCGTTGGAAGAACTGGAAGGCTTTCGGGACGCCCTGTTGGAACTGTGCATAAAAGTTCCGTTGGATGACTACCAAACAATTGATCTATGTGGGACGGGGGGCGACGGAAAGAATACGTTCAACATTTCAACCTTAGCGGCATTTGTCACGGCGGGAGCTGGGGTTTTGGTCTCAAAGCACGGTAATTATGGGGTGTCATCCATTAGCGGAAGCAGCAACGTTATAGAAGCTTTAGGAATTGGATTTAGCAACCATATTGATTTTCTAAAAAAATGCCTCGACAAAGCGGGAATCTGTATTCTTCATGCGCCCCTATTTCATCCAGCCATGAAAAATGTGGGGCCTATTCGGAAGGATTTGGGCGTAAAAACCTTTTTTAATATGCTAGGGCCTATGGTAAATCCAGCCTTGCCCAAAAATCAATTGGTAGGGGTTTTTAGTTTGGAGCTCGCCCGCATGTATGGCTATTTGTACCAAAAAGGAAATCAGAATTTTACCATTTTGCATGCCATGGATGGGTATGATGAAGTTTCGTTAACGGGCCCCGCTAAAATTATTTCCAATACGACCGAAAAAATCATCAACCCACAGGATTTTGGATTTTCTGAAATTCCGGCAACAGCCATTTACGGTGGGGAAACAGTACAAGAAGCAGCCGAAATTTTCATGAACATCCTCAATGGAAAAGGCACTCAGGCCCAAACAAATGTGGTTTGTGCCAATGCAG
The DNA here is from genome assembly GCA_041392175.1 of Flavobacteriaceae bacterium. Taxonomy (GTDB): domain Bacteria; phylum Bacteroidota; class Bacteroidia; order Flavobacteriales; family Flavobacteriaceae; genus Halomarinibacterium. The sequence continues at coordinate 72,167 of JAWKMP010000011.1, forward strand.
CATTGGCCATCGCTACGGCAGAGCAATGTTCCCTTGAAAAAGCAATGGAAAAAGCCCAAGATTCGCTCTTCTCCAAAAAAGCCCTTGAGGCTCTTCAAACCCTACAAAAACTTAGCGCATGACGATTCTCGAGACCATCACCCAATACAAAAAATGGGAAGTAGCTTCCAAAAAGGAGATATGGCCGGTTTCAGTCCTTGAACGGTCTTTGTATTTCGAAAAAGAAACCCTATCATTAACCCATTTCCTAAAGAAATCTACTACGGGAATCATTGCGGAACACAAAAGGAAATCGCCCAGTAAATCGGTTATCAATGATACCCTAACACTTCCCGAAGCGGTAAAGGGCTATGAGCTTGCAGGCGCCAGCGGTATTTCGGTTTTAACCGATACTGCTTTTTTTGGAGGATCCCTTGACGATTTATCTCTAGCCCGAAAAACGGTTACATTGCCTATCCTTCGGAAAGAATTCATCATAGACCCCTATCAACTATTTGAAGCAAAAGCCTATGGTGCCGATGCCATTTTATTAATTGCCGCCTGTCTTTCCAAAGCGGAGGTAAAACAATTTTCGGAACTAGCCAAGCAACTACAATTGGAGGTTTTGGTGGAAATTCACCATGAGAAAGAGCTGGAGATAGCACTCCTTCCCTCCGTAGACATTATTGGAGTCAACAACCGAAATTTAAAAACATTTGAGGTTTCCCTTCAAAATAGCATCCAGTTAGCCCAGAAAATACCCTCGGGGTTTCTGAAAATTTCGGAGAGTGGAATCCATTCCACTGAGGATATCAAAACATTAAAAAAATATGGTTTCGAAGGTTTTTTGATAGGAGAACTCTTTATGAAAACCAAAAACCCCGGAGAAACTTTAAAAAATTTCATTTCCACAATATCATGAAGCCTAAAATAAAAGTTTGCGGAATGAAACACAACATAGCAGAAGTAGCTGCTTTACATCCTGATTATTTGGGTTTTATTTTCTATGAAAAAAGCCCTAGAAATTTCAATGGTGTCCTTCCAGAGCTTCCCTCCAGCATTAAGAAAGTTGGGGTTTTTGTTGATGAAACGGTGGAAAAGGTCATGAAGCTGGCTTCAAAATACCAATTGGACGTCATCCAATTACATGGCGAAGAATCTCCCAACTACTGTGAGGATTTAGCAAAGCAAAGCAATACACTAGAAATCTGGAAAGTGTTTTCCATTGGGGAAACGTTCAATTTCAAGGATTTAATCCCTTACGAAAAGGTAGTCAACGCCTTTCTATTTGACACCAAAGGAAAAAATAAAGGAGGGAATGGCAAAGTTTTCAATTGGGAGTTACTGAAAAAATATCCTTCCCAAAAACCCTTTATCCTAAGTGGTGGGATTGGTCTAAATGAAGTAGATGCCATCAAAGAGTTTTTAAAAAAGCAAGACCTACCATTGTATGCCATCGACCTAAACAGCAAATTCGAAAATAGCCCTGGGCTCAAAAACACCAATGCATTAAAACAATTTTTCAATGAACTATAATGTAGACCAAAAAGGGTATTACGGTAATTTTGGGGGTGCCTACATCCCAGAGATGCTGTACCCCAATGTGGACGAACTTCGGCAACAGTATATAAAAATTACGAACGAGGAGGGCTTCCAACAACAATTTCAGCAATTATTGAGCGATTATGTGGGACGTCCTACCCCACTCTATTTTGCCAAGCGGCTTTCAGAAAAATACCAAACCAAAATTTACCTTAAGCGAGAGGATTTATGTCATACTGGGGCCCACAAAATAAACAATACCATAGGGCAAATCCTGCTAGCAAAGAAGTTGGGAAAAACCCGCATCATTGCAGAAACCGGAGCCGGCCAGCACGGGGTAGCAACTGCCACCGTATGTGCCTTAATGGGATTGGAATGCATCGTTTATATGGGCGAAGTGGACATTAAAAGGCAGGCCCCCAACGTTGCTAGAATGAAAATGTTGGGCGCAACGGTCATTCCTGCCACTAGCGGCAGCAAGACCCTTAAGGATGCCACCAACGAGGCCATTCGTGATTGGATCAATAACCCCATTAATACCCATTACATCATTGGAAGCGTTGTAGGGCCACACCCCTATCCCGATATGGTTGCCCGTTTTCAAAGCGTGATTTCTCAAGAAGTTAAAAAACAATTACAAGAAAAAGAAGGCAGGGAAAACCCAGATTTTTTAATTGCTTGTGTAGGAGGCGGCAGTAATGCTGCTGGTCTTTTTTATCATTATTTGAATACCCCTCAAGTAGATATCATTGCCGTGGAAGCGGCAGGAAAAGGCATTGATAGTGGCGAAAGTGCTGCAACTTCTGTCTTGGGAAAAATGGGAATCATTCACGGAAGCAAAACCCTGTTAATGCAAACCCCAGACGGACAAATAACAGAACACTATTCTATTTCTGCGGGACTGGATTATCCCGGTGTAGGCCCTATGCATGCCCACCTCTTTGCTTCGGGGCGTGCCCAATTCAGTGCTGTTACCGATGAAGAAGCCATGCAAGCAGGATTAGAATTGTGCCAACTGGAAGGTATCATTCCTGCCATCGAAAGCAGTCATGCCCTTGCTATTTTCAACAAACAGAAATTTCAAAATGAAGACATCATTGTTGTCAACCTTAGTGGTCGCGGCGACAAAGATTTAACCACCTATATAAACTATTTCAATATTTAACGGGGCGTTCCCCCGAAAAATTGGGGGTCGGGCTTTCGCTGCTACTCGGTAGCCAAGCTCAATCCCTAACGCAAAATCAACAAAATGACTCGACTACAAGAAACTTTAGGCAAAAACCAAAAACTGCTCTCCATCTATTTTACGGCAGGATACCCAAATAATACAGATACGGTTTCTATCGTACAGGAATTACAGCATAGCGGGGTCGATTTTGTTGAAATTGGACTTCCCTTCAGTGACCCCTTGGCAGACGGCCCCGTCATTCAACAAAGCTCCACGCTGGCATTAAAAAATGGGATGAATACCGCGTTACTATTTGAACAATTAAAAGACATCCGAAAAACCATCAACATCCCACTTATCATCATGGGATATTTCAACCCCATTCTCCAATATGGCGTGGAGGATTTTTGTAAAAATTGCCAAGAAGTGGGTATCGATGGCCTGATAATTCCAGACCTACCAATGGAAGAATATATACTTCAATACAAAGCCATTTTTGATAAATACCAACTTTCCAATATTTTTTTAATCACCCCTCAAACCTCAATAGAAAGGATTCATAAGATTGATGCAGCAACTAATAGCTTTATCTATATGGTAAGTAGTGCAAGTACCACGGGGGGCAACGAGGGTTTTGGCAGCGAACAAAAGGCCTATTTTGAGAGAATTCGGAGCATGAACTTAAAAAACCCTACCATTATTGGTTTTGGTATTAACAGTAATCAAACCTTCAAAATGGCAACACAATATGCACAGGGCGCTATCGTAGGAAGTGCTTTTATTAAACAACTGCAAAAAGACGGAATAAAAAGCATTCAAGGGTTTATTAATGCCATTAAACATGGATAAAACCCATTCTTTATTTTTTTAGTAACTTTAAAAGCATATTAACCAAAAATGATACTTTATGGGAAAAGGAGACAAAAAATCAAGAAGAGGTAAAATTATAAGAGGTACGTACGGAAATTTAAGACTTCGAAAAAAAAATAAACAAGAGAGCATAAAAACCCCAAAAAAGAAAAAATAATTTTTTTAAACCA
>JAWKMP010000012.1:0-72385 GCA_041392175.1 Flavobacteriaceae bacterium
TCCTTTAATTCCTTGTTTTTTATAAATGTACTGTAAGCTGGAACGCAGGGCGCGGAAAGCCTCTGCAATGGCCGACTTTGGCTTTTCGATCACTGCCAAATTGCTTACCATTTGACTTTTCCCAATAACGCCCAAGATGGGAATTTTGGAAAAACGGTCAATGTCCTTTACCGTTTGAATACGATTGTCGAAAAAGGTTTTCAAAAACACAAATAGGAAAGGAATAAGCAACCCAAACAAAGCCGCCATGATGTAATTGAGCTTGGTGTTGGGGCCTACTTTTCCACCGCCCGTGTCTTTTGCCATATCAATAACCAGTACATCACTCACGTTGGCAGCTTTCACCAGACCGGCCTCACTCCTTTTCGCTAAAAACAAGTTGTAGGTGCTTTGGCTAAGCTTGTACCGTCGTTCAATCTTTAAAAGCTCCTGTTGGTCTTTGGGTAATTTTCTAATGAGTGCTTCATTTTTGGCTATATCATTGTTCACCGAGCGCAATTCCTGGTTTTTCAGTCCTTTGGTGGAATTGATATTTTCCAACAACACTGTTTTAATGGCATTGATTTGCCGGTCGATGTCCTTAAAAATAGGTGCCTCTTCCTTGTAGGAATACTGCAGTTTATTACGCTCTTGGGCTTTGGCCACAATTTGCGCTACCCCACTCACAATGCTATTTTCGGAAATCCCAGCAACCGAAGGTGCAGGAACATCCCTGTAATCAGAACGGTTCACTAGGTAATTTTCCAGCGTATTGTAGTAGTTGAGTTCCCTGTTGATGGCTTCTTTTCTTACATCTAGGTTATTAAGCTTGTCGTTTACCTCACGCCCTTCAAGATCAATATCAATGATGGCATTCTTATTTTTGAAGTCATTCAATTCATTTTCCACATCCAGCAGTTCCCCCGATTTCTGTGCAAGGCTACTATCGATGAACTTGATGGTTTTGGTCGCAAAGAGGTTTTTCCGTTCCAGCATGTTTTCGCTCAAAACGGCAACAGAGGCATTTAGGTAGTCTACCAGCTTTGCCTTATTGTTCCCCAATAATTTCAGCTTCAGAATGGAAGAACCGGTAGACTCGGGCTGTACGCCTATGGTAAGGTATCTTTTTACGGCGGCATCAAAATTCAAAAAATTGAAATAATAGGATTTCCCGGGGACAATCGCAATTTCTTTGTTTGCATAAAAGGTCCCACTGAAAAAAGGAAGGCTTATTTTTTCCCCCAACTGAAAGGTTTGTGAAAAATCACGTGCTTCAAAGTATTTCCCTACACGTTCCTTGGAGGCATTGTAGTATTGAAGGGGGTACCCTTTACTTTCCTCAAAAACAATTTTCAAATCGAAGGAGAGGGAATCCTTGAAAACAACTTCAATGGGCTGCCAAAGCAATTGGGGTTGTGTGGTATCAACCTTTACAAAAAAAGGGGTTTGCTTATAGGCATCTACCAGCTGGTATTTTCCTTGGCGCTGGTAATCCAGATAATATTGAAGCCGCTCTACCACCTTTTCATTGTGTGAGCGGGATTTGAGGGTAATCACGGCTGTATTCACCTTATCGGTGGTACCTCCCCAATTGAAGGTTAAGCTGGTATTGGACGTAAAGAAAGGGTTTTGATCGTCCTTAATGGATACCAAATTTTCAATTTGATAGATGGGAAGTTTGCGTACATTAATAAAATAGGCAATCCCAAAAGCAATGGAAAGGCATATGAGAAACAAGGGCCAATAACTAAGTAGGCGAATAAGAAACCCCTTCAGGTCAAAGGTGGTGTGCGCTTCCTGTATTTCTATATCTTCATTCATCTATAAGCGGGTAAATAATAAAATGGTGGTGGCCAACGCTGTCACCACACTCAAAATGGTGGTAAATGATTGCAGTCCCGTGGTTCCTGTTCCAATGGATTTTTGCGGTAACGGATTGACCAAAATCAAATCGTTGGGCTGAATGTAGTAATAAGGGGAATTCATGGCATCGATAGAAGTAAGGTCAATATGATGCACTTTCTGCCCCAAAGGGTATTGCCGGATAATTACCACATCGGTTTTATCTCCCGTAATAGGGATATCCCCACTATTCCCAATGGCTTCCATGATGGTGGCTTGATCGCGGTAAATAATATTGGACCCCGATTTCCCAATTTCCCCATTGATTGTATAGCGAATCCCCGCCAATTTTACCGTCACAAAAATATTGGCTTCCGCCTTAAAATACTCGTCAAGGAGCCGTTTCTCCAAATCCTTCCGGATTTCCTCCACGGTATAGCCCAACACTGGGATGTCACCCAAAATGGGTACTCGAATATTGCCATGGGCATCTACCTTAAAACCATCATAGTACAACCGCTGTTCACCCGTAGCATTAGGGTTTGCTTCACTCACCGGATTGAATATATTCACCAGTTCGTTGTCCAATGCTTTCACACGAATACTCAAAAGATCATTTACCTGCAAACGGTAGGGTTCCTGCACTTTTAGGATAGGGATAAGGGTATCGTTCCGTTGGGAGTTATTTTCTTGAAGGTAGGTCAATCGCTTTTGGGGGACACAAGAAGCCAAACAAATAGCAATCATCCCAAAATACAACAATCGCATAAATTTCATAGTAAGCAGGGTTGTTATGGACAAATATAACGTATGCTTGCTAATAATAAAATATATTTTGCCGTAAGTGGGCAAAAACCATTTATTTTGCACCAAACCTACTTTATGAATTACCTTTCGGTAGAACAAATTGCAAAATCCTACGGGGAGCGGCTTCTTTTCAAAAATATTTCCTTTGGCATTAACGAAGGGCAAAAAATAGGGTTTGTTGCCAAAAACGGAACCGGGAAAACCTCCCTTTTAAATATGCTTTCGGGTGAAGACACACCCGATGAAGGAACTATTGTTTTCCGAAAGGGCCTCTCGGTAGCGTTTATTTCCCAAGACCCAACCTTAGACCCAAATCTTAGCATTGAGGAAAGCATTTTTTCTTCTGAAAAGCCCATCCTAAAAATCATCGAAAATTACGAGAAAGCGCTTGAAAACCCTCATGATACCGAAGCCTATCAAAAAGCATTCGATGCCATGGATGCACACCAAGCTTGGGATTTTGAAACCCTCTACAAACAAATTCTCTTCAAACTGAAACTGGAAGACCTTCACCAAAAAGTGAAGCACTTGAGCGGCGGACAAAAAAAACGATTGGCCCTTGCCAATGCCCTACTTTCGCAACCAGACCTTTTAATCATGGACGAGCCCACCAACCACCTGGACCTAGAAATGATTGAATGGTTGGAGCAATTCTTTGCCAAAGAAAATATGACCTTGTTCATGGTCACGCACGACCGTTACTTCCTGGAACGGGTGTGCAATGAAATTGTAGAGCTAGACGAAGGAAACCTTTACAGCTACAAAGGCAACTACAGCTATTACCTTGAAAAAAGGGAAGCCCGTATTGAGAATTTTGAAACCGAAACCGCTAAAGCCAAACAGCTTTTCAAAAAGGAACTGGAATGGATGCGGCGACAGCCCAAAGCCCGCACCACCAAAAGCAAAAGCAGGATCGATGATTTTCACGAAATAAAATCCCGAGCCAGTCAACGCCGAAAAGACCATGAAGTACAATTGGAACTCAACATGGAGCGCATGGGCACCAAAGTAGTGGAACTACACAATATTTCGAAATGCTTTGGGGACAAGCCTTTGTTTGAAAAGTTTACGTATAATTTTCAGCAAGGAGAGCGATTAGGGATTATTGGCAAAAACGGAACCGGGAAATCTACTTTCTTAAACATCCTCACCGGCAACCTTCCCCCCGACTCGGGTAAGGTGGTGATTGGTGAAACTGTGCATTTTGGCTATTATACTCAAAAAGGGATCACGGCAAAAGAGGGACAAAAAGTCATTGATGTGGTAAGGGAATACGGCGATTATATTCCCCTAAAAAAGGGACGGCAGATTTCGGCGGGACAGTTGTTGGAGCGGTTTCTTTTCGACCGAAAAAAGCAATACGACTATGTTGAAAAATTGAGCGGTGGTGAAAAAAAACGATTGTACCTGTGTACGGTCTTGATCAAAAACCCCAATTTCCTGATCCTTGACGAGCCTACCAACGACTTGGATATTGTAACCCTCAATGTGCTGGAAAATTTCTTGTTGGATTTCCCAGGGTGCCTCATTGTGGTTTCACATGATCGGTATTTTATGGATAAAATAGTAGATCATTTATTTGTATTTAAAGGCGAAGGAACTATCGAGGATTTTCCGGGGAACTATAGCGATTATCGAATCTACGAAGACAGCAGCCCCAAGGAAAAAGGTGAAGTCACAGAAAGTAAGCCTAAAAACCATTGGAAAACAGATAACAACAAAGCGAAGCTTAGTTATAACGAACAGAAGGAATTCAACAAATTGGAAAAGGAGATTTCCCGTTTGGAATCCGAACGGGATACCCTGCAACATCAATTTGCCACCGAAAACTGGGATGGGGACGAAATCAACAAGCAATCCATCAAATTGCAGGAAATCATACGAAGCATAGAAGAAAAAACCGAACGTTGGTTTGAACTTTCCATGAAGATGGAACAATAATAATGTAGGTGCTGTACCAAGCAAAATCATACCTAAAATTTCTACGAACGTCCACCAATCAGCATGGGGTGCACTCCCCTTTTGTGTATGAGTTTGTAACGAAATGTTTGTACGACAGAAAAACCTACCCTGCCTATCATACCTTAAAAAAAATACGCAGAAATGTTTTAGACGACAAAGCGGTCATCCACGTAACCGACTTTGGCAGTGGGTCCCGTGTTTTTTCCTCCAACGAAAGAAAAGTATCGGCCATTGCCAAAAATGCGGGTGTGACCTATAAAAGGCAGAAATTGCTTTTTAGGATGGCACAGTACTTCAAGCCCACTGCCCTGCTGGAGTTAGGTACGTCTTTGGGTTTGGGCACGGCTGCCCTTTCCTTAGGAAATCCTTCGGGGAATATCACCACGGTAGAGGGATGCCCCAATATTTCCCAAAGGGCAACCCAAGTATTTGAAGGGTTTCAACTTAAAAACATTAACCTCCAGAATAACACTTTTGAAGATTTTTTTAAAACAGAGGCTACCCCTGCCTATGATTTGATCTATGTAGACGGCAATCACGATAAAGAAAAAACACTTCAGTATTTTGAGGTGCTTTTAGAAAAAACCCAAAACGATTCATTGATCATTTTTGATGATATCTACTGGAGCAAAGGAATGACCGAAGCTTGGGACTTCATCGTTCAACATCCTAAGATCACCGTGAGCATCGATCTTTTTTACTGGGGCTTGGTCTTTTTTAGAAGGGAACAAAAAAAACAACATTTCCGTATTCGCTTGTAACATCACCCTACCCCCTGCGTCTTATGCTAAAAACCACTATCTTGCAATTCCATTTCCAAACAGTATGAGTTTAGTTATCAAAATTAGAGGTATTGTCCGTGATTTTCCCTTGGGGCAAGAAGTAGTAAAAGTATTGAAAGGAATAGACCTCGATATTGAACGAGGGGAATATGTGGCCTTGATGGGCCCTTCCGGTTCGGGGAAATCTACCTTGATGAACCTCTTGGGCTGTTTGGATACCCCTACCGGTGGATTTTATGAACTAAATGGAGTGGATGTAAGCAGCATGACCGATGACGAACTGGCCGAAATACGCAACAAGGAAATTGGTTTTGTGTTTCAAACCTTTAACCTATTGCCCCGTACCACAGCCCTAGACAATGTGGCGCTTCCCATGGTCTATGCCGGAGCCAGCAAGGCCGAGCGTATCACGAGGGCTACCGAAGTCCTTAAAGACGTGGGACTGGCAGACCGGATGGACCACAAACCCAACCAGCTTTCTGGAGGGCAACGCCAGCGGGTTGCCGTAGGACGTGCCCTGGTAAATAAACCGTCTATCATTCTTGCCGATGAGCCTACCGGAAACCTCGACTCCAAAACTTCGGTAGAAATCATGCAATTGTTTGACGATATTCACAAAGCAGGCAATACCGTCATTGTCGTGACCCACGAAGAAGACATTGCCGCCCATGCCCATCGAGTGATTCGCTTGCGGGACGGCATGGTAGAAAGTGATGTACGTACCAAATAGGCGTCTCCTGCCAAAATTTACCGCCGCTTCAACGTAAATTTCCCTACCTTTACCACCATGGAAAGTGTAGAAGAAACCCTACAAAAAAACAAAGCGCAAAAGGCTTTTTACAACCAAAAAAAGAAAAACCTGCCTACCCGTATTTGGTCGTTTATCCGTGAAAAGGGATTAAAGGACATTCGGAAGGAGTTGGGCATTTTGGAGCAATCCTATGCCCTTCACAAACAGTGGCTGGGTGACTTGAGCGACAAAAGCGTGTTGGATTTGGGTTGTTTCGCCGGAAACGCCCTTTCGGTCTATTTGGCCCAAAATAGCAAATTCTATGTGGGGATTGATTTAAGCGACAAGGGCATTGAAAAATTGAACAAAAAGATTGCCCATATTCCTACGGCAAAAGGGCTGGCTATCGACTTTTTTTCGAAGGAATTCACCGAAGGTCCATTTGATGTAATTTATGCCTATGGCGTATTGCACCACTTCAAAAATGTGGACAATTTGGTCAAGCGATTGGACGAAAAGCTAGCGCCAAAAGGCATCATTATAAGTTATGACCCCTTAAAAACCAGTTATCCCGTTTGGTTGTTGCGCAGTGCCTACCGTCCCTTTCAAAGTGATGCGGCTTGGGAGTTTCCCTTCGGAAGAAAAACCCTGCGAAAATTGGAGCAGGCATTCACCGTCAAGGAAGCACGGGGTGTCTTAGGCAAGGCCAAATGGTATTTCCTGTACCAACTACTTCCCATGACAAAACAAAAGAAACAAGCATGGGGAAAAAAGGCCCACCAAAAAGACTGGGAACGTTCTGCCACATCCCGAAAACATTTGCTAACTTGCATGCAATTAAACCTTTTGTTACAAAAAAAATAACGGTATGTACACGTGGATAGGGATTGTCTTTTTGCTGTTGATCGTGGTACTTTGGAATAACTACCGCATGAACAAAGAACGGCGAAAACGCAACCAGCAAAGTTTTAGAAAAAAATACCAGGAACGGAAAAACAACAAATAAGGAAATGCTTTTTTGGATAGCCATTTTGGGAGGGGCCTACGCGCTTTTGCAGCTCAATGCGAGACGAAATAGCAGGATTAGAAACGGAGGTTCCCTTCGTCATTATAAAAAATCCTATTACTACAAAAAGAAAAGAGAATTGGATGAAGATATACACCAAAACCGGCGATAAAGGAACCACGGCACTCTTTGGGGGTACCCGCGTGCCCAAGCACCACATTCGTATTGAAAGTTACGGTACCGTGGACGAGCTCAACTCGCATCTGGGGTTGCTGCGCGACCAAGAAATAGACCCACATCACGTAAAAACCCTTATTGGTATTCAGGAAAAATTGTTCACTGTAGGGGCCATTCTTGCGACCGACCCTGAAAAAGCCCTCCTTAAAAGTGGAAAGGAACGGTTGAATATCCCTAAAATCTCGGAAAGCGATATTGCCCATTTGGAACAGGAAATGGATACCATGAACGAAACCCTTCCCCCCATGACACATTTCGTATTGCCCGGGGGACACTCCACTGTGTCATATTGTCACATTGCCCGTACCGTATGCCGCCGGGCCGAGCGTATGACCAGCCTTCTCCATGAAAATGAGCCAGTAGATGGGCAGGTTTTAATGTACCTCAACCGCCTTTCTGACTACCTTTTTGTGCTGGCACGGAAATTGACTTTTGACCTCCACGTAGAAGAACAGAAGTGGATACCCGAAAAACACTGATTCCTTCTTAATAATATTATATAAAATACTGTTTTTCAGTACTTTAAAAACGTTCTTTAAATTTATTGAGAATTAACTTTAATTTTTCTTGACTTTTTCTGTTAAAAAATTATTTTTGCAAAAAATTAAACCCTAATTCTGTTATGTACTGGACATTAGAATTGGCATCGTATTTAAGTGATGCCCCCTGGCCTGCCACAAAAGATGAGTTGATCGATTACGCCATTCGGACCGGTGCCCCCCTTGAGGTGGTTGAGAACTTACAAGCCATTGAAGATGAAGGCGACTCGTATGACTCCATTGAAGAAATATGGCAGGACTACCCCACAGACGATGATTACCTGTGGAACGAAGACGAATATTAAAAAAAATAATTAATCCATAAGAAAAAGTCTCCTCCCTTTCGGGAAAGAGACTTTTTTTTTGCTCAAAAGCCATAGCATAAAAAGCGTTAAACCCCTTGAATTTTTGGTTTTTTTCCGCTTTTTTTGCTATTCGTTACAAAGAGGTACACACACCCTCCTCGAGCCTAATATAAAATACACATCATGGGACTTTTAGACAGCGTATTAAAAGTATTTGTAGGTGACAAATCCAAAAAAGACATAGGCGAAATACAACCTATCCTTCACCAAATAAAAAAACACGAAGCCGAAATTGCGGCCCTATCATTGGATGGGCTCCGTGCAAAATCGGATGCCTTCCGAAAGAAAATAAAGGACGACCAAAAAGAAATCCAAGATCAGATTGACGCATTACTCAAAGATGCCGAAGTAGAAGAAGACATCGACGTAAAGGAAGATATCTACAACCGCATTGACAGTCTCAAGGACGAGCGCTACGAAATTGAAAAAAAGTCGCTCAACGAGATTCTTCCCGAAGCGTTTGCCGTAGTAAAAGAAACCGCAAAACGTTTTAAGGATAACGCCACCCTTACCGTAACCGCCAGTCCCTTTGATAGGGAAATCTCTGCTACCAAAGACTATGTTACCCTTGAGGGCGACAAAGCCATCTGGAGCAATTCATGGGACGCTGCCGGAAAAGAAGTAACCTGGGACATGGTTCATTATGATGTGCAGTTGATAGGAGGTATTGCGCTTCACCAAGGAAAAGTAGCCGAGATGCAAACCGGAGAAGGGAAAACCTTGGTAGCAACACTGCCCGTTTACTTGAACGCACTGGCTGGAAACGGGGTGCACTTGGTGACCGTTAACGACTACCTGGCCAAGAGGGATAGCGCTTGGATGGGCCCTATTTTTGAGTTCCACGGATTGAGCGTGGATTGTATCGATCTGCACCAGCCCAATTCCGAAGCGAGGAGAAAAGCCTATAACGCCTCGATTACCTATGGAACCAATAACGAGTTTGGTTTCGATTACTTGCGTGATAATATGGCGCACGCACCCAACGATTTGGTACAACGCCCCCATCATTTTGCCATTGTGGATGAGGTAGATAGCGTATTGATTGACGATGCCCGTACCCCGTTGATTATTTCTGGGCCTGTTCCGCAAGGAGATCGTCATGAGTTCAACGAATTAAAACCCAAAATCCAAAGCATCGTTGAGGTACAACGCAAGTACTTAACCGGGGTTTTGGCCGAAGCTAAAAAACTCATTGCCGAAGGAGATACCAAAGAAGGAGGATTTCAGCTATTGAGGGTTTATCGCGGCTTGCCCAAGAATAAAGCGCTTATTAAGTTTCTTTCGGAAGAAGGTGTAAAACAAATCCTTCAAAAAACCGAAAATTACTACATGCAGGACAACAACCGGGAAATGCCGAAGGTAGATGCCGAGTTGTACTTTGTCATCGAAGAAAAAAACAATCAAATTGAATTGACCGATAAAGGAGTGGATTTCCTTTCCGGAAAAGACGACCCCAATTTCTTCGTAATGCCCGAAATGGGAACCGAAATTGCCAAAATTGAATCCCAAAACCTTTCCCCCGAAGAAGAGGCCAATTTAAAGGAAGAGCTCTTTCGGGACTTCAGCATCAAAAGTGAGCGTATCCATACACTTAACCAATTGCTGAAAGCGTATACACTCTTCGAAAAAGACGATCAATATGTGGTAATAGACAACAAAGTATTGATTGTAGACGAGCAAACAGGGCGTATCATGGATGGCCGTCGATACAGTGACGGGCTTCACCAAGCCATTGAAGCGAAGGAGAACGTAAAGATTGAAGCAGTAACCCAAACCTTTGCTACCATCACCCTGCAAAACTATTTTAGGATGTACCGAAAGTTGGCAGGGATGACGGGTACGGCTGTGACTGAAGCAGGTGAACTTTGGGAAATCTACAAATTGGATGTAGTGGAAATTCCTACCAACCGTCCCATTGCCCGTAACGACCAAGACGACAAGATTTACAAAACCAAACGTGAAAAATACAACGCCGTTATTGAGGAAGTCGTAGCGCTTTCCAATGCCGGAAGACCTGTATTGATTGGTACCACTTCGGTGGAAATTTCGGAATTGTTGAGCCGAATGTTGAGCATTCGAAATATTCCCCACAATGTGTTGAACGCCAAGTTGCACAAAAAAGAGGCCGATATTGTGGCAGAAGCTGGGAAAAGTGGTATTGTGACCATTGCCACCAACATGGCAGGACGGGGTACCGATATCAAGTTGAGTGATCCTGTGAAAAAAGCAGGCGGATTGGCAATTATTGGAACCGAGCGTCACGACTCACGACGCGTAGATAGGCAGTTACGCGGGCGTAGCGGGCGTCAAGGAGATCCCGGAAGTTCACAGTTTTATGTATCACTCGAAGACAACTTAATGCGTCTTTTTGGTAGCGAACGAATTGCCAAGATGATGGACCGTTTAGGGTTGAAAGAAGGTGAAGTGATCCAGCATTCCATGATTTCAAAATCCATTGAACGGGCACAGAAAAAAGTGGAGGAAAACAACTTTGGTATTCGTAAACGATTATTGGAATATGATGACGTAATGAACGCTCAACGAGAAGTGGTGTACAAGCGGCGTTACCATGCGCTGTTTGGGGAACGTCTACGGGTAGATATTGCCAACATGATTTATGATACATCAGAAGTCATTGCCGAAAGCAATAAGCAGCAACAAGACTTTAAGAATTTTGAATTTGAGTTGATCCGTTATTTCTCCATTAGCTCCCCCATTACAAAATCGGAGTTTGAGCATTTAACTGCCAAGGAAATTGCCGGGAAAGTCTACAAAGCCGCTTATGCGCACTATCAGGAAAAAATGGCCCGAAATGCCGATATGGCCTTTCCGGTGATCAAAAATGTATTCGAAAACCAAGGAGATAAGTTTAAGCGTATCTTGGTTCCTTTTACCGATGGAGTAAAAACCTTGAACGTTGCTACCGACCTTCAAAAAGCCTATGAAACCGGTGGGAAACAACTAGTGAATGACTTTGAAAAGAACATCACCCTTGCCATTATTGATGATGCATGGAAAGTACATCTTCGCAAAATGGACGAGTTAAAACAAAGTGTGCAGTTAGCCGTTCACGAACAGAAAGACCCTTTATTGATTTACAAGTTTGAAGCATTCGAATTATTCAAATCGATGATCGAAAAGGTAAACAAGGAAGTAATCTCGTTCCTCTTTAAAGGGGAGTTGCCACAGGAAAACCAGCAACAAATCCAAGAGGCCAAACTCACACGCCCGAAGGAAAAATTAAATGAACAAAAGGACGAAATCCCTAACATGGACGAACGTGCTGCAAAGGCGCGTGCTGCGGGGAATACCCAACAACGCCCTCAAGTTACCGAAACCATTACCAGGGAAAGGCCCAAAATAGGCCGTAATGACAAAGTAACCATTAAACACGTGATGAGTGGCGAAAACAAAGAAATGAAATTCAAACAGGCCATCCCACTGCTTGATAAGGGAGAATGGGTTCTGGTGGATGAATAAAAAAAATCCCGAAGCAATGCTTCGGGATTTTTTTTATAGGTGATGTTTTTCCAACATTCGTTTTAAGAAAGGGATTTGCACTAAGAATAATGCCATAAAAGCAAAGGCATACAGGGTTGTCTTGGACACATGAAGGGATGCCAAAGGGTTTTTTATATCAAGTCTTTCCAGTACCGTAGTAGGGTTTGTTGTAAAAAAACGATTTTCTGGATTCCAATATACCCATACTAAAGCCAGTGAAAATAGGATGCCACAAAGTACCAAAACCCTTCGTGGGATTAACGGACGATATCGTTTGAGTGCGCTTTTCACCTCAAGTTGCTGTAATACTTTAGCTGAAAAACCGGGGGAAGGTTGTTCAAGGGGTAACTCCTTTACCATTCGTTTTAGGATTTCATCCTGTTTGTTAGATAGCTCTTCCATTGCTTTGGGTGTATTCGGGAAGCACAAAATACTTTAACAAGGTAAATAATTTCTTTCGGCTTCGATGTAACTTTATTTTTATGTTGTCTTCGCTAAGTCTTGTAATTTCGGCAATTTCCTTGATGCTTAAATCCTCAAAGTAAAAAAAGGTAACAATGGCTGCCTCCTGTTGGGGCAATTGGCCAATCCCCTTCTGTATCCATTCATTTCGCTCCTCGGTTTGCAATAACTGTAGGGCATTTTCAATGGTTTGTGTTTCGGCTTCGGTGACATCCTCTACAAGCTCAAGGGTCCTGGAGGTATTGTTTTTCCGAAGGCGATCCAAGGATTTTCGATATACAATACTATATAACCAACTTGAAAACTTTGCCTCCCCTCGATAGGATTTCAACGCTTCAAATGCCTTGATAAAACTATCCTGTGCTACTTCCTCTGCCTCTTCCCTATTCCGCAACATTCGAACGGCGATGGTATAGACAAAATCTTGATAACGCTCCACCAATATGGAAAAGGCCTGCGTTTGTCCTTGCAGGGTTTTCTCAATAAGTTGATGGTCGGTTAGGGTGGTCATTGTACATAAGACGTACAAAAGTAACCATAGGTTACAACCGCGGAAGATTGATTTTTTTTGAAAAGTTGTAACCCAACGGTTGGATTGTCCGTCTTAAGAGCAAAACGAACAGTTATTCACCTTTAAAACCAACTATTATGGGATCAGAAATTGTAATTATACCTATTGTTTTCGGCGTTATTTTCGGCATTTTTTACCTTTTTATTTCAGCGAGGAACAAAGAGCGTCTCGCTTTGATTGAAAAAGGCGCCGATGCCTCCATTTTCTACAGTAAGGACAAATCCATTGTGCCTGCATGGAAAGTGATTGTCATTAATTTGGCCCTTTTGCTCATGGGCATTGGGGTGGGGATTTTCTTAGGAGGATTCTTTACCGATATCGTGGGAATGGATGATGATATCGCAATGCCCGGAACCATTTTGTTTATGGCGGGACTGGGTTTGCTCACCGGGTTTTATATGACCAAAAAACTTACCGAGAGCAATTAAACCAATTTTTAAGCTTTAGCGAAAGCCATTTTGAAGGATTCATCACCCTTTGGAATGGCTTTTTTATTGTAAGCTCAGGTTGCTATAATTGGCATTAATGGTGATCGATTTATTCGACGTATTGGCTTTATAATAGCCTTTTACCAATGTTCGATCGAAGTTTTTGGTTTCGGTGAGTTGCAAGGATTTGGGGGGTGAAAACTGTGATTTTTTTCCGTTGTAATAAAAATTGAAGGCCGTGTTGGGTAAGCTTACAGCAGCATCGGTGTTTTCCAACTGTATATCCAACGAAGTGAAGTTGGGAGAAATTTTTAAGACCGACAGGTTTCCAAAGGAACCGGAAAGTGTCCCATTACCCAATAGTTCGTTGATGTTCACCTCACTGGAATTGGATTGCAAATTAATTTCCGAGACGGTATTCAAGCGACAATCTTCCACATAATTTACACTCAATGACCCTTGGTTCCAAGTATTCACATAGACAGGAGCATAAGAAGCATTGATGAGGGTTTTCCCCCCATCAATGCTATTGGCTGTTAACGTTGCATAATTAAGTGTGGCTTTCAAGTTATAGGCACTGGCCATTTTCAATTCGCCGTACTTCACGTTGACCACGGTTTTGGTTCCCTTAGGCATTCGAACGATAATGGTTTTATTGGCTTTACCGGAAAAATTCATTCCTTTTTTTCCTTCAAAAAGAATTTGTTTGTTTCCATTCTTATCGGTAATGACCTGCTGGGAATAATTACCGCCATTCTCCTCAAACTGCTTTGCCCATTCTTCCATTTCCTTTCCAAATTGTTCTCCCCAGGCTTCCATATCTTTTCCAAATTTTTCACCAAACTCCTCGCCCCAAGCTTCCATCTCTTTTCCGAATTTTTCGCCAAATTCCTCTCCCCATTGCTCCATTTTCTTTTCAAAATCGGGGCTAAATTTTTCACTGAAACTTTTACCGAACTCTTCGCCCCATTGTTCCATCACACCACTAAATTCATCGGCCCATTGGTCCACTTCATTTAGCCAAGCGTCCACTTGCTTCACCGAAACCTGTGTATTGTATTTTTTGTTTAATTGGGTAACATAGCCCTGTTTGTTCTTCTCGTACGCTTCTTGGTCAAAGACGATATTGGTTTCATCATTGAAATGGAAATTTCTGAATTCATCCTTGTTTTTGATACTGGGCCGATCCTTGGTGAAGGGCCAAGAAGGAGATTTCCGGAACTCGGGTACTTTAGGAATGTCAAAATTAAAATTAAGGTCCAGATTGGGCATTTCTGGCATCACCGGAATGTTTTCAAGCGCCTTCAGTGCTTTGAGAGATTTTAGCGCCTCCAAGCCACCTAATGCACCTATTCCTTCCCCAAAATTGGTAGGGATTGAAGTAATGACCACTTTTTTGCTATTGCCCAATACATCCAACTTCCAGTTATCGAAGATTTCTTTTTTCTCTTTTTCGGAAAGGTCTTTTCCCTCCACAAAGGCTTCTACCTCTACTTTGTTCTTGTCCCAGGTTTCAAAAACCACATTGGCATAGGAAGTCTGCACTTCAACAATCATATCATTCGAAGCGGGAAAACTTTCCTTATATCGGTTTTGTGCCGTAACCCCTAGGGTAAGCCACAAAAGGGCCAAAAAGGGACTAAGCTTGCATATTTTGCGTGTTTTCATTTGCTAAATTTTTAAGTTCTTTTAATTTGTTCTTCAGTTTGAACAGCAATTCCAAACGTAGTTGCAAATTATCGATCAAAGCAGTGATGGTTGCCTCTGTAGGCCCTACTTCGTTCAATTCGGTATTTAATTTTTTGTAAGCGGCATTCAATTCTTCAAGCCGTTGCAGGTATCCATTGACCAGTTCTTCATTTTCTGGCGTTTTTTGAAGGGAAGCCAATTGCACATTGATTCCCGTAACATAAAAATCCTCTACTTTTTTTAGGTCTGGGGATAAATCACCCAACGTGATAAGGGGTTCTTCCGTGGTCTCGTTGCCGGTTTCCACAAGATCGTTGCCCGTGTTGGGTTTTTGTGAAAAATACTGAACCCCCGCATATCCCAAACCAAGGGAAACCACAATGATGGCTGCTATTTTCATCCAAAAAAGCAATGGTTTTCTCTCTTTCTTTTCTGAAAATAGCGTTTCCAGTTTTTGTTCAAAACGAGCCTCATGCCCTTTGGAAAGCTTGGGTGTGTCGGGTTGGTAGTCTTTTAATAACTCTTTAATATCCTGTGCCATCCTGAAGGTGTTTTAATTGTTCTTTTACTTGTTTTTTTGCCGCGGTGAAGGGTACGTTCTCGAAGCATCGGTAATCTTCATGACCTCCGAAATTTCCTGATGATCATACCCTTCCAAAGAAATAGCTGCACTACGCTTCGGTAGGGGTTCTCAAGGTTTTCAATGGCCCTAATGACTTGCTGGACTGTGGTTTCATCGGGCACACTCCAGTCTTCTTCCACCACCATCCCAAGAGTTTCTTCGTTCATTTCGGTTGTTTCCATTTTGTTTGCCTTTATGGCATCCAAGCAGGTATTAATAACGATTCGTTTTAACCAGGACCCAAAGGTGACGTCCCCTTTGAACTGGTCCAATTTCCGAAACGCTTTTACAAACGCCTCTTGTAACGCATCTTCTGCGGCTGCTGTGTCCTTTAAATACCGGTTCGCAACGACAAACATTCCGTCGCAGTATTGGCGGTAAAGGGCCATTTGTGCTTTACGGTTGTTTTGTTTGCATTGTGCTACCAATAATAAATCGGACACGGGTGATGGTTTTTTTGGTTGCTGTTCG
The DNA here is from genome assembly GCA_041392175.1 of Flavobacteriaceae bacterium. Lineage (GTDB taxonomy): Bacteria > Bacteroidota > Bacteroidia > Flavobacteriales > Flavobacteriaceae > Halomarinibacterium. Next base: position 15,994 of record JAWKMP010000012.1, read on the forward strand.
GGTTAAAGACGATAAAAAAAATCGACCGTTGCAAAGAAGGATCAATTTATAAAATTGTTTTAACTTCCCGTCGTGGCAAAAGGCAAAAAAAATACGTCGGCACTGCATGAAATGGAGGGGATTACTCCTCCTCCTACCTCAAATCCTATTGCGGCAAAAAATATACAGGAACGAAGGAAAAGTAGCCCATCGGCCACCGAATTGCTCACGCAAATAGTCAAGGGCGATCCCGTGGCTTTAAGTAGGGGCATTACCTTGGTAGAGAGCACCGCGCCCAAACATCAAACACAGGCAAAGACATTAATACAGGGTTGCTTGCCCTATGCCAATAAGTCATTTCGCATCGGTATTACGGGAGTACCGGGTGTGGGAAAAAGTACCTTTATTGAACGGTTCGGAAATTTGCTTACCCAACTGGGAAAAAAAGTAGCGGTTCTTGCCGTAGACCCTAGCAGCACGGTAAGTAAGGGAAGTATCTTGGGCGACAAAACCCGGATGGAGGAATTGGTAAAAAACCCGCATGCGTTTATTCGGCCATCGGCCAGTGGCGAATCTTTGGGAGGGGTAGCGCGAAAAACCCGTGAGGCTATGATTTTATGTGAAGCGGCAGGTTTTGATATCCTCATGATTGAAACCGTGGGGGTAGGACAAAGTGAAACGGCCGTGCACAGCATGACCGATTTCTTTCTACTGCTGAAATTGGCCGGAGCCGGTGATGAATTACAGGGAATAAAACGCGGCATTATGGAAATGGCCGATGCCATCGTAATCAACAAAGCCGATGGGGATAATGTAAAGGCTGCAAAATTGGCCAAGACCGAATTCAATAGGGCCCTTCACTTATACCCCGAAAAAGAAAGTGGCTGGATACCCAAAACCCTGACATGCTCTGCGATAAAAAATGAAGGCATTGAAGCCATCTGGGAACTCATGCAAGCCTACGAACAGGAGGTGAAAGCCAATGGGTATTTTGAAGAAAAAAGAGACCAGCAAAATACCTTTTGGTTACTGCAAACCATTGAAAGCGCTTTGAAACAAAATTTTTATCAGCAGCCAACCATTCAACAAGCATTGCAGAAACAACTTCAATTATTAAAGGAGCACAAAACTACTCCTTTTGAGGCAGCGGAGGTGCTTTTGAAGCTTACTACATAAAATGCTCCTTAAACCACTCCACCTGCGCCTCCAGGCCTTCCTTCAAAGAGGTCTGAGGGTTGTAGTCCAGTAATTTTCTGGCTTTATTTATATTGGCACGCGTACGCGATTGGTCCCCTGGGCGTGGTGGTTTATTTTCAATAGTAATTTTAGTTCCCAGAATTTCTTCTACCGTAGCAATGCCCGTAGCCGTGGTATTCTCTTCTTCGGTGCCCAAGTTAAAAATCTCGCCATTGCACACTTCTTCATTGCCAAACACACTCACAATACCATCCACAATATCCTTTTATATAGGTAAAACTGCGCAAATATATACTGCGCTTCCTTCATAGAGGCGGGAAAGGTTTGTTATTTAACTGCAGTCTATGAAGTAGGTGTATAATTTGTCTGGACGTTCTAGCGGGCCATATACCGAATAGAGCCTAAAAGTTCCCTTCAGTAATTCCCTGCGGCTGTAGGCCAAAACCAGTTGCTCTGCGGCCAACTTGGTGACCCCATACCATGAAGGCGGGTTTGGGCGCTTCATCTTCGATCCTCTGGCGTTGAGCCCATAAATTGACGAAGTGGCGTGTTCACAAAAAAAGGTTTTGGGTAAAGGTTTCAAACAAATCCAACAAGCGTTGCGTTCCGAAGAAATTATTAAATAATCCTCAAAACTGCTGGTTGCCGAAATGCACGGCTGTGCCGCAAAATGAAAAAAACATAATCGATGCCCTCCGGTAGTATTTGGGACAAATCATCCTTTCGTAAATCCACCCTTTGCACCGTATTGTTCTCTTTTTGGGCAAGGGATTGGGCATTAGCTCTTTTAGCTTTACATCGTAATATGGCGAAAAATTATCAATGGCCAGCACCTCATGCGCGCCCCCATATCGTTTAACCTTTCGGCCGTATAGAACCTATAAAACCTGCTGCGCCGGTAACAGTACTTTCATGCCTACACTTTTACCCTGCAAAATAACACCTTTTTTGGGTTTCTGTTTTATTCGTGAAAAAGAAATACTTGCAGGTAGCAATAACAACGCTGCCATGTACCACGGGTACCATCATTGTTCCCGTATATAATGAAGAAGACAATCTGGAACGGGTTGAAAAAGAACCAGGGCCTACACACAAATCGCGCAAAAAACCTCCATTTTGTTTGTGAACGATGGTTCCAAAGACAACCAAGCCCTTATTGAAACCATTTGCCAACGCAATGATGCTTTTCATTTTATTAGTTTTAAAGAAAATCGAGGATTGAGTGCCGCTATTAAAGCGGCGGGATTTGACCATGCCGAAAGTAACCTGGTGGGCTACATTGATAGTGATTTGCAAACGGCTCCCGAAGATTTTAACCTGCTGTTACAGCACATTGGCGAATACGACTTGGTGACCGATTTCAGGTAACCGCAGAGTTCGTTCGTCAAAAACATGTCCTCCAAAATTGCCACGTGGCATCCGTCGATGCGTTTACCCATGATGGATGGACGACACGGGTTGCCCTTTAAGTAATCAAGACCGAATATGCCAAGCGCATCCCATGTTCAATGGGCTGCATCGCGTTTCCTTCCAGCCATGATCCTCCTTCAAAACGGAAAGATCCTACAAGTGCCCGTGCAACACTTCCCAGGATTGCCGGAACCGCAAAATTTGGGTTGTGGAACCGATCATTTGCAGGACCACTTATGGATTGCTTTGCCTACCTTTGGATGAAGAAAAAAGAGTATATTAATTACGAAGTGAAAGACAAGGATGAGCAACTGGCTTATTTATTCCATTGGGTTTTTGGCACAAATCCTTTTTTCGGGGCGGCTTTTCATTCAATGGTTTCTTTCCGAAAAAAACAAACGCATTGTTACGCCTTCCTTTTTTGGAAATTGAGCCTTCTGGCGCCTTCCTGCTGTTCGTTTATGGATACTTACGGGACGTTTTTTGCCATTATGTTGGGGGCAATCCCTTACCTATTTTATTTATGTACGCAACCTGCACCTTCAAGGCGAATGGCAAAAAAGTCCGTGGTGGTTTCGGGCCTTTTTACTTATTTTCCCGGTTATCATTGTAATCTACGGATACAACAATGGCAAATTCGATCTTTATAATTTACTGCACAACGAAGCCATCCCCAATTGGTTGTTATGGTTGGGTATTGTTGCCCAAGTGATTTTTACCCTTCGATTTGTGTACCAGTGGGCCTATTCGGAACGGAAAAAAGTATCTCACTTGCCCGTGGGGTTTTGGCGTTTGAGTGCTCTGGGTGCCGCGCTTATTATCGTGTATGCCGTCTACCGAAGGGACCCAGTATTGTTAATGGGCCACGGAGCCGGGTTGATTATTTATATTTGGAGATATCTTTATAGGAAAAAATGAAGCAACTGCTTAAGCATCCTTTTTACATCCAGCCCGGCCTGATTTTGCATTGTCATTTCTTTGTCAACCTAGGAGCCATTTTCGTAAACATTATGGAAGCGCGCAACTTTATTACCGCCAGGAAATGATAACCGATGGTCATTGTGGCTGCTGCTACCATGAATGGCGAGCCGCTATGCCAAACCGCCTCTGCCTACTTGGCTCACGGCCCTATCAGCTCTTATTTGGCATGAAACACTGTTCTTTTTACGGTTGCCGCCGCGATCTTGAGCGGTGTTTGGTTCTTACGTCGTTTAAGTTCTTGCAAAGCACCCAAAACACCCGTTATGCCTTCTAGGGGATTGGTGATGGTTACTTTCGCTTTACATTGTTACCGCTGGGCGGGATGCCAACTGGGATATTTTTACCCATGGTTTTATGATGGTGTGCATTTACTATCTCTATCGGTTTTTTACTTCAAAAGAAAAAAAATATCCAAAGGTATTATGGGCCGCTTTATTTTTTGGTGCTTCCTTTATGAGCAAGGGCCCGGTATCGCTGTATGCGCTGATGCTTCCTTTTTTGATTGCCTTTGGGGTGACCTATCGCTATAAAAACCTTAAAACCCATCTGCTTCCGTTTCTTGTATTCGTGATGGTTTCCTTGCTCCTATCTGGCTGGTGGTATTGGTATACCTATACCTTTGACCCCGAAACGGTGGCCAAAATTGCCACAAGGGAAACCAGTAATTGGACGGGCTATGAGGCCAAACCCTTTTATTATTACTGGAGCTTTTTCACCCAAAGCGGGGTGTGGACCATTCCTGCGTTGATGGGTCTGTTATACCCTTACCTCAAGAATCGCGTCTTCAATAAAAAGGCGTATCGTTTTACGTTTTGGTGGACCATGGCATCGGTGATCCTATTATCGCTTATTCCCGAAAAAAAAGTGCGCTACTTGTTACCCGTAATCATCCCTTTGGCCATGAATACGGGGTTTTACATAGATTATTTGTTCAGAAGATTTGCCGAACTAAAGGACAAGCGCGAAACGTTTCCAGTGTATTTTCACTTCGGCTTGATTGCCGTGATTGGCCTCCTTTTCCCCGTTGGGGGATATCTTTTCCTGAAAGAACACTTGCATGGAAGTGATTGGGTGTGGTTTGTTTTATTGGCCCTTTCATTATTCATAGCAGGTGTTGGATTGCTTCAAAATTTACGCCGAAAGAAGGTTTCAAAGGCCTTCTATTTGACCATAGCGTTTATCATGGCAATTATCTGTTTCGGAATGCCGTTGGCCAAAACCCTTTCGGTAAACCCCGAGTATAAAGGTCTTTCCCAACTAAACAATTGGCAGGCCGAAAGTCATTTGCCTGTTTATGAGCTGGGCGGATTTACCCCAGAACTTATTTGGGATTACGGGAAACCCATCAAAACCCTTTCCGAAGGAAATATGGTCACCCTTCCGGAAGAGACGCAATTTGGTTTATTGGTTTCGGAAGATCAATTGGGCAAATTGAAACAACATTTCAAAGGGTATTCGGTAGAAAAAGTGACACGCTACGATATGAATCCGCAAGCACCGGGCCATAAGACTCACCGTCCCAGGCTTTGGCGTGATTTGTATTTAGTGACCAAAAATTAGGGTTAGTCCATTTCAAAAAGGGAAAGACGCTTCAATAGGGCATAAAACAACCACCCCAGCAATCCACCGGCAACCATCCCCGTGAGAATGTCTAAAGGATAATGAACGCCCACATAAATGCGGCTATACGCAACCATGGCCGCCCAAAATAACAGTACAAAAACGAGGAAACGAACCTTTTTTCGCAACACCAACCCCACAAACACGGCCGGGGCCATGCTACTGGCCGCATGGGCCGAGAAGTACCCATACCGCCCACAAACCTTGGCTACCAAACGCATCTGTTCCTGCAGGGCTTCTACCTTGCACGGCCTTGGGCGCTGCACCAAGACATACTTGAACAAATTGGCCAACTGATCGGAAGCGGTGATCATCAACGCCACGCACAGCAGGACAAACACAGTGGCTTTCCAATGGTAACGCTTCCAAATAAGATAGAGTAACACAACATACAAAGGAATCCACGTGTATTTATTGGTCACAAAAAGCCAAAAGCCATCCCAATGGTCATTCCCCAATTGGTTTAAAAACAAAAAGAGCTGAGTGTCGTATTGCTGGATTCGTTCGAGCATTATTCTTCGTAACGGCTAATTTCCCTATCGTAAAATTCTGTGGCTTCCCGGATGTAGTTTTCGGCTTCGGTCTCGATTTCCTTTTGGTCATGGTCGTCAAATTCTTCCAGCCATTCTACTTCATCATTTTCAAGGTTGATTACAAAACGGGGGAATTCAGTATGAATCACAAAAATGGCATCGGGAAAATCGGTATTATCGCCTAAAAGGAATTTGGGTAGTTCCATAATGAAAAAGTTAGTTCGCAAAGGTACTTATAAAAGTTTATACTAACTTTGAAAGAAACCCTCTATTATGTTTGTAGGTCATTACGCAGCGGCATTCGCCCTAAAAGCCAAAGAACCCAAAGCCTCGCTGGGGATGCTTTTTATTGCCACCCAGTTTGTCGACATCCTCTTTTTCCCTTTTGCTTTATGGGGAATTGAACGCCTGGAATTGGTGCCCAATTTCACCGAAGTAAACAATTTTAAAATGGACTTTCCCTTTACCCATGGGCTGGTTGCCTCGGTGGTATGGGGCCTCGTCTTTTATTGTGTGTATTATTTTGTTGTTGCCAAAAAAAGCGAAAAACGAAAAAGCATTGCGCTAGTCATGGGCCTTGCCGTTCTTTCCCATTGGTTTACCGATCTTATTGTTCACGTGCCAGACCTTCCCTTACTCTATGGCGAACCCAAATTGGGTTTTGGGCTATGGAATTATAAAGACTGGGCATTTTTGGCGGAAGCTATGCTACTGCTCTTGGGATGGATGTATTATATGCGAAAAACACAGGCTAAAAAACCTTGGGGGAAATACATTGCCATTCTTTTTATTGCCTTCTTACTGTTTGTAAATTACATCAACTTTTACATAGCGCCGCCACCCCCAGATGACATTGCCATGATTACCCTATCCTCCTTGTTTGCCTTTTCCCTTCTAGCGGTATTGGCCCATTTCATGGATCGAGGAAGAATACCCAAAAGTTAAACCTTTTGGCCCTCATGAAGTCTAATTTTCATTAATGTGGCTTATGAAAACACCTTTCCTCCTACTCCTGCTGTCTGTGCTTCCGCTTTCTACAGTAGCCCAACTCTATTTTCCGCCCAACAATTCCAATGAATGGGAAACAACAGATCCTTCCCAGTTAAATTGGTGCCCTGAAAAAATAGACGAGCTCTACCAATTTTTAGCCGATAACGATACCAAGGCCTTTATCCTATTAAAAGATGGTAAAATTGTTTTGGAACAATACTTTGGCGGTTTTACCGCCGAATCCAATTGGTACTGGGCCTCAGCAGGAAAAACGCTTACTGCCGTGATGACGGGCATTGCCCAACAAGAGGGCTTTTTGGACATTCATAATCCTACCTCCGATTATTTGGGGGCTGGCTGGACAAGCTGCACTCCTGCCCAAGAAGCGGCTATTACCGTATGGAACCAACTCACCATGACTTCGGGGCTTGATGATGGGGTAGCCGATCCCTATTGTACCGATCCTGCCTGTTTGCAATATCTGGCCGACCCTGGCACCCGATGGGCCTACCACAACGGGCCCTATACCCTTTTGGACGGTGTAATAGAAAATGCCACGGGCCAAACCCTCAACCTCTACACCCAACAGAAACTGAAAAGCGTGACCGGGATGGACGGCCTTTATCTTCCTTCAGGCTATAACAATGTGTTTTGGAGTACCCCCCGCAGTATGGCGCGCTTCGGACTCTTTATTTTAAACGAAGGCAATTGGGACGGCACCCAAGTTTTGACCGATACAGCCTATTTTGACCAAATGGTGAACACCTCCCAAAACCTTAACCTATCCTATGGCTACCTTTGGTGGCTCAACGGAAAGGAAAGTTTTATGCTACCCTCTACCCAAGTGGTGTTCCCGGGAAGCCTCATCTCCAATGCTCCCGATGATATGATTTCCGGGCTGGGCGCAGACGGCCAGTTTGTGAACGTGATCCCTTCGCAAAACATGGTGTGGATTCGTATGGGAGAAGACCCTTCCAGTGTGCCCGTGCCCTATTTGTTGAACATTGGCATTTGGGATTACCTCAACCAATTGGAATGCGGCTTGGCCACCCAAGACCTGTCCCAACCTACTTTTACCCTATATCCCAATCCGGTGAAGGACGAAGTTCACATAACCGTTTCCACTCCCCAAACAACTCCCATGGGCTACCAACTCTACACCTCGCTAGGGCAATTAGTACAAAAAGGCCCCGTGGAAAACGATGCCACGCTTAACGTCCAACACCTTCCCCACGGATTGTATTTTTTAAAGCTGAAGACCGTAAAAGGCGAGCAAACCCTGCGGTTGGTAAAGGAATAACGGCATTCCGTTGACCTGCTAAATAGGTTATCCTTTCAGCAATACTATTTTAATTCGTATTTTAGTTTTTTAAGTCCTTGTTGCCATGCTACGTTTTTTTAGAAAATTGCGAAAGAAACTCCTGAAGGAGAAAAAAATCTCCCATTATTTTTTCTATGCGCTGGGCGAAATCGTACTCATTGTCATTGGGATTTTAATTGCCTTGGCCATTAATAATTGGAACATTAGGAAGCAGCAGCGGCTCAAAGAGGCTTTTTATCTGGAAGGGTTGCAAACCGAGTTTGAAGTAAGCAAGAACAAGTTGGTAAAGTTAATGGAAGTGAACCGCCTGAATTTTGAAAATTCCAAAAAGATTGCGGGTTTCCTTAATGCCGAAATCCTTCCCCAGGAGCAGGAGCTTTCGTTGCTGATTTATGAATCGCTGTCGAATGAAATTTCATATAACCCCAATAATTCCCTACTCGATGAACTATTGAACACCGGAGGGCTCACAGTGATTTCCCAGCCTGAGTTGAGGAAAAACCTCACCGCATGGGAGTCTTTTGTGCAGAGCATCAAAACCCAAGAGCAAAGTCTGAGTGAGCAACGTGAACGGGTGGTTGACATTCTGCGTAAGGAAGGGAGCATTCGAACTGGCTTGGACGAGGCAGGTGTCACGGAAGCCCTGGGGTTGCCCAAAGGGGTAAACAACAAAAGTAACCTGAGCCTGTTGCAATCGGAGGAATTTGAAAACGAATTGCTGCTCTATATCCTCAATGGGGTGATTACCGAGCAAAACCATTACAATCCATTACTGGCTGAAATTGAAATCATTTTGGGTTTACTAAATCAACAAATTGAACAACGATAATTCCTTTTGAATTTTATACCCAAGAGCAACTAATTTTATCATAAAGCCATAACTCATGACCGCAAATAAAACTCCTAGTTTTTAGTAGAATTTTGTTTTACTTTTTAACTAAAACTCACTCCAGTATTCCTTTCAACACTTCTTGATACTCCTTAAAGGTGGGCACGTTATGATGATCCCCACCCTCTAGGGTCACAAATTGCTTTTTTTCAACTTCCAGTAAATTAAATAACGCTTGCGACTCTTCAAAGGAAGTAGTAGGGTCTTTGGTTCCATGAAAAATAGTCATGGGCGCACTTATCTTGGGCACCTCTTGATAAGTAGGAAAGTGATACCGCATCAAAAACACGGGCGATAGTGCAAATTTATGGCGTACCGCTTTTTTCATGGTGTAAAAAGGGGACTCAAAAATAACATGCTTTGGGTGCTGCGTGGCGCCAATGCGAGCCGCAAACGTACTACCCAACGAGTATCCATAAACAATAATCTGCTGTTCTTGGTAGGTTTTTCGCACGTGCTCATAGGCCAATAATGCATCGCTGTACATCTTTTCTTCATGAAAACTTCCTGTGGATTTTCCATAGCCGCGATAATCCATCATAAAGACCTCATAACCATGCTGCAAAAAAGTGGGCGCAAAGGTTCCCCAGCGGTTAAGATTCCCTCGGTTTCCATGGAAAAACAGCACAATGCCCTTGGGGTTTTCTAGTGTAAAGTGCAAGGCATTAATGGTTTCATGGTCTGCCGTAATAAGGTTTACTTCCTCGAAATCTTCCGGGAATGAATACACCGCGTCTTTGGACAGTTTCTTTCCGGGACGGAACAACAAGAGCTCCTGAAAAAAATAAAAGAAGAGGCATCCCACTGCGACAAGAATCAGTAAACTTTTAAAAAACAATTTCATGTAGGCTATCTTTTTCCTCGTGTAAAGTTAATGCTTGTATTTTCCCTATCGATGGTATATGGGCCGGTAGTATTGAGTATTTCGTGAATGGCTTGATGGTAGCTTTCAAAATTATGAAGGTTTTTATGCCCCCCGCCAATGATGGGGAATAGCTTGGTGGTGGTGGGTTTGATCTTGGACAATTGCAGGCTGGATTTAAATTGTATGACCCGATCACTGGTCCCATGAATGATATTAATGGGGCATTTCACATATTTGATCCATTTATAGGTAGGCATTTGATAGCGCATTACCAAGCCCAACGGAATTAAGGGCAGGTATCTTTTTACATTCTTTGAAATGCTAAAATAAGGACACGCCAAAATCAGGGCTTTGGGATTATTTACAGAAGCTACCTTGGTAGCCAAGCCAGTACCCAGTGATCGACCATAGACGATAATCCTACTTTCGCTAACTTTTTCCTTGATTTTATCGTACACAAACAACGCATCACGCTTCATGCTTTCCTGGCTTAGCTTTCCCGTGCTTTTCCCAAAGCCACGGTAATCGATCATGATTACATCAAAATTATGGATGGTAAAATCCACAGCAAACTTCCCCCAACCTTTAATGCTTTTGCTATTGCCCTTTAAATAATACACCACCCCCTTGGGTTTTTCCGATTTAAAATGAAGCCCATTGATGATAGAGCCGTCCTCCAGTTCCAGGTTATACTCTTCGGCCACCTGGTTTTCGTATTGGAACACAAAATCCTTGGGAAGTTTTTCCGGATGGAATAAAAATCGCTCTTGAAAAAAATACAGAAAAATACTTACCAGTGCGATGACGATAAGAAGGATGATTAAATAGGAAGTCCACTCCATAGCGACGAATCTAGCAAAAAATCAGTGGGCAACAAAAAACCCCACCAAAAGGTAGGGTTTTTATCTTCATGTGACGCAATTTTATTTTACTTCCTCAAAATCAACATCCTCAACATCGGCACTTTCATTGTTGCCTCCCGATGCTGCACTGCTTCCGGCATCGCCTTGAGCATTGGGCTCTCCAGCATTACCGGCCGCTTGTGCTTTGTAGATTTCTTCGCTAGCGGTCTTCCAAATTTCATTGATCGCATCCAATGCAGGTTGAATGGTCGCAACATCTTTAGACTCGTAGGCTTTTTTCAAATCCTCCAGCGCGCCTTCGATTTTGGTCTTGTTATCGGCAGAAAGTTTATCGCCAGACTCTTTCAATAATTTTTCCGTTTGGAAAATCATCGCATCGGCTTCATTGATCTTATCGGCAGTTTCCTTTGCTTTTTTATCGGCTTCGGCATTTGCTTCGGCATCGGCCTTCATCTTTTTGATTTCCTCTTCGGTCAATCCAGAAGATGCTTCAATACGGATGTCCTGTTTTTTACCCGTGGCCTTGTCTTCGGCACTTACCTTAATAATTCCGTTGGCATCAATATCAAAGGTTACCTCAATTTGAGGGGTTCCCCTTGGTGCGGGTGGAATCCCGTCTAGGTGGAAACGACCAATGGTTTTATTGTCTGCCGCCATAGGACGCTCTCCCTGTAACACGTGGATTTCCACGCTGGGCTGGTTGTCTGCTGCGGTACTAAACACTTGGCTCTTCTTGGTAGGGATGGTAGTATTTGCATCAATCAACTTGGTCATGACGCTTCCCATGGTTTCAATTCCCAAAGAAAGTGGCGTAACGTCAAGCAACAGTACATCTTTTACGTCCCCGGTCAATACCCCTCCTTGGATGGCGGCACCAATGGCCACTACCTCGTCTGGGTTTACCCCTTTGTGTGGTGTTTTTCCGAAGAATTTCTCCACAGCTTCCTGCACGGCAGGGATACGGGTAGAACCTCCCACCAAAATCACCTCGTCGATATCACTTTTGGAAAGTCCGGCCGCTTTCAACGCCTTTTCACAAGGAGCAATGGTTTTTTGCACCAAATCCTCGATCAATTGCTCAAACTTGGCACGGCTCAAGCTTTTTACCAAGTGCTTGGGTCCACTGGCCGTAGCGGTGATATAGGGTAAGTTGATTTCGGTTTGGGTAGAAGAAGATAGTTCAATTTTGGCTTTCTCGGCAGCTTCTTTGAGACGTTGCAAAGCCATAGGGTCTTTACGAAGGTCCATTTGCTCTTCTTTTTCAAATTCATCGGCCAACCAATTAATGATTTTTTGGTCTACATCATCCCCTCCCAAGTGGGTATCCCCGTCGGTAGCCAATACTTCAAAAACACCGTCGCCCAACTCCAGGATGGACACATCGTGCGTTCCTCCCCCAAAGTCAAATACCACGATTTTTTGGTCTTTGTGTTTTTTATCCAATCCGTACGCCAAGGCAGCAGCCGTAGGCTCATTGATGATACGTTCTACTTTCAATCCAGCAATTTCCCCAGCCTCTTTGGTAGCTTGTCGCTGGCTGTCGTTAAAATATGCCGGTACGGTAATTACCGCGCGGGTTACGTCCTGTCCTAAGTAATCCTCGGCGGTTTTCTTCATTTTCTGAAGGATCATCGCGCTCAATTCCTGTGGGGTGTACAAACGCCCGTCAATATCTACGCGAGGGGTATCGTTATCGCCTTTTACCACTTTATAGGCGGCACGTTTGGCTTCGCTAGCCGATTCCGAAAACTTATTCCCCATAAAACGTTTAATGGAAGAGATGGTCTTGGTAGGGTTGGTCACGGCCTGTCTTTTGGCAGGATCCCCTACTTTAATTTCGCCCCCTTCCACAAATGCAATCACCGAGGGTGTCGTACGTTTCCCTTCCGCATTGGGGATTACGGTAGGCTCGCTACCTTCCATCACCGAAACGCAAGAGTTGGTAGTTCCTAAGTCGATTCCAATTATTTTGCTCATAATAGTATAGTTATGTTTTAAAAATTCGCTTTAAATGTGCTATACCTATGACAATGATTGTGCCATGGGGCAGATGCTGACAGGGTGTCAGTTTCGTTTAGGGCAATTGCGCCAAGCCTTGGCGCACCGGGCTATTCGCGCTACGTGGTAGCTGGCTGCTATCCCTATTGCGGGGTTTGGATTTTTAGAAAATTGGGGACTTAATTGTTAACTCACTACCTCCCACCTTCAACAACTCCCCCCACTGTGTGGTGTAGCGGGGGCTACGTTCTTTTTTTATCAATTCCCATTCATTGATGCGGGTACCAATCATGGCCGAGGCTACCGTGGATTTTCCATATTTCATGTTGAGTGCGTCAACTACTTTAATGAGGTTGGGGTTTTGGGTATGGGGTGGCTGTTCAAACAGGTTGCCCTGCACATATTCCTGCGGGATGATCCCGCAAAGGTTCACCCCCACTTTTTTGTAGCGGTAGCCCGGTTTGTAAATCTGCCGCAATACTCTACGGGCTTCGGTAATGAGGGCAAAAGTATTGTTGGTAGGAATGGGCATAGTAGCCACCATGCTCTTAGAATACTGCTGGTCCACCTTGCTATGGTAATTGGTAATCACAAACACCTGCACATAGCTGGCACAGGACTTTTGGGCACGCAGCACTTCGGCCACCTCACTAATGTAGTAGGCACAAGCCTCTTCAATGCGCTCCAAATCTTCCAGCTTTTGCCCAAACGATTTGGCCGTGCCAATGGCTTTTTTCTTTTTGGGGAGCGTCCTAAAATCCAAACACGACTCACCGTGCATTTCGCGCCAAAGCCGCTCCCCTACTACGGTCATCTCCTTGCGCACCCACGATAGTGGCAATTGGGTAAAATCATATCCGGTAAAAACCCCTATACTTTTGAGGCGTTTAGCATGTTTCCCGCCAATGCCCCAAATGTCACCTATCTTGGCCCATTTAAGTGCCGCTATGCGCTTTGTCTCGGTATCCATAACATAGACATGGTTGTGTTCCGGTTTCTTTTTTGCAATCTTGTTGGCCAGCTTTGCCAATACCTTGGTAGAGGCAATCCCCACGCCCACGGGCAATCCCAGGTATTGAAAAATGGTTTCCTTCATTTGCATTCCGTAGTGGTGCAAATCCAAATGGTCCATCCCTTCCAAATTCACAAAAGCCTCATCAATGCTGTACACCTCAACTTGGGGTGAAAAAGTTCCTAGAAGGTTCATGACCCGCTGCGACATTTCACCGTACAACGTATAGTTGGACGAAAAAAATTTCACGTTGTTTTTAACCAGCACATCCTTTATTTTGAACACGGGCTCAAACATGGGAATATCGGTCAAGGCCTTTGCTTCCTTATTGGCTGCAATCACACACCCATCATTATTGCTCAGCACCACCACAGGCTTGCCCCACAAATCGGGGCGGAATACCTGTTCGCACGAAGCATAGAAGCTATTGCAATCAACCATGGCTATCATACCACCTTCTTTATAACATATGTAACGACTCCCCAAAGACATAGTTCGTGAGGGGATGCTTCGGGCATGCGCTGTAGGGTAAAAGCACCCTCTTCCACTGCCAGTACCAACTGATGCTTCCTTGGGGAAAAAGAGCGGTCGATAATCAACACATCCCCGCTGTGAATACCCAGTTTGGACCATTCGTTTCCTTCCATCCGCACAAAAAAGGTTGCGTCTTTGTTGTGTACCAATTCCTTGTTTAAATCGATGGGAGCCTCCATATAGTGGGTCGCTGCGCTGGGGTACCCCGTTTGTTTGGAAACCTCGGGTTCATGGCGGTGGGCCACGCGCTGTATTTTTCCTGAAGACCGTGTTTGCATAAATCAAAAATAGGAAATATTCCAATACTATTTTTGGAATTATTCCAAAATATTTTTCCGAATAAAATCCAAAAAGAACGATACATTTGCGGTATGAGTCAAGCCATGGAAAGTATTAGTGTTTTCGACATGCTGTCGATTGGCGTGGGGCCATCCAGCTCGCACACCTTGGGCCCTTGGCGTGCCGCCAAAGCATGGATTGAAAAATTACAGCAACAGGAACTTTTTACCAGTGTCTCAACGGTTAAGGTACAATTGTTCGGCTCCCTTTCCCTTACCGGAAAAGGCCACGCTACCGATATTGCTGTAGTTATGGGCCTGTTGGGAACAGATCCCGAAACCTTCCCCATTGAGCATATTCAGCAGGAAATTGATGCATTGAAAACGAAAAAGGAATTACTGCTGAACCATGAAAAGCCCATTCCATTCTCCTTTTCGGAAGACATTGTCTTTAACCGAAAGTTCCTTCCGTTCCATCCCAACGGTATCACCTTTGAAGCGATCCTTCGCAACGGACAAAAAGTAACAGAAACTTACTACTCCATTGGGGGCGGATTTATCGTGCAAAAAGAGCGGAAACGCGCCAAGCGGCAAGAAGAAAAATTTAGCCATTTCCCCTTTCCCATCCATACCGCGGCCGAACTACAAGCCTATTGCGACGCCGAACAAAAATCAATTAGCGAGATTGTATACCAAAACGAATTGTCCATTCGGGATCCGCAACGTATCGAGGCAAAATTCCATGCCATCTGGGGCGTTATGCTGGACTCGATGTACGTAGGTTGCCATACCGAAGGTACCCTTCCCGGTGGGTTGAACGTACGGCGACGCGCCTACGACACCCATAAAACCCTCATTGGCGATAAAGACTATGCCAATGCCGTGGAGTGGATAGAGGCCATCCGCAATACCGAAGTGAAGTTTCGCCAAATCCTAAAGTGGGTTTCTTGTTTTGCATTGGCGGTAAATGAAGTGAATGCTTCCTTAGGACGCGTAGTCACAGCACCCACCAACGGAAGTGCGGGGGTGATTCCGGCGGTGTTGATGTACTATATGGTCATTGAAAACCACGATGCCAATTTTGACGATGTGCAACGGTTTTTGTTGGTAGCGGGCGAAATAGGCAGTATTTTCAAAAAAGGAGCGACCATAAGTGCTGCATTGGGCGGGTGCCAAGCCGAAATAGGGGTCTCTTCTGCCATGGCGGCAGGCGCCCTAACCGAATTGATGGGAGGCACCCCGGCTCAAGTACTCATGGCTGCCGAAATTGCCATGGAACATCATTTAGGCCTTACCTGTGATCCCATAGCGGGACTGGTGCAAATTCCTTGTATAGAGCGGAATGCCATGGGCGCCATTAAGGCCATCAATGCCTGCGAAATGGCCCTCGATACCGATCCTGCCAAGGCTAAGGTGCCCTTGGACAAAGTGATTAAAACCATGTGGGAAACCGCACAGGACATGGCGTCCAAATATAAGGAAACCAGTGAAGGTGGATTGGCGGTGCAGGTGAATGTGAGTGATTGTTAATCCCCACACCCCTCTCTCCTTCTGGAATCGATTAGATGAACAATTTTCCAACCAGCTCCAGTTTTAGCAAGGGTAAACGCATTGGCACCACAATGGCTAAAGGTTCCGTTGAGCCAAAACTCGTAGGGTGTCCACACGTGAGCCAGATTCCCATCAACCTGTATGCGGTAATCCAATAAACGTTCCTCCCAAACTTGATCTTCAGGGCGCGATGCAATGGCTTTTAAAAATTCGGCGATATTCCCATCCACGATTTTGGGCTCCCCTTCTTTGTTGGTGTAGACGGTTTGATTGGGAAGGGTTTCTACCATGACACTTTTCATGAGCAAGGTATCCCCTTTATGAAACCCTTCAAAAAAGGTATCGATCAACTGTTTTGCTTCGGCATTTGAAAAGGCGTCTTGGGAAAAGCCACTCGCAGAAAAGAGGGCAAATAATAACGTAATAAATAACTTCATGGTGTAGTAGTAAGGATTCAACCCCAAAATTAGTACTTTTACCCCTCAATATGTTACACTATGTCTACCGCAAAAAAAGAATACAAGCGCATTACCACCAAAACCTTGGTGGATATGAAGAAAAATGGTGAAAAAATTGCCATGCTCACTGCCTATGATTATACCATGGCCAAGATTGTGGACCGTGCTGGCATAGATGTTATTTTGGTGGGGGATTCTGCCTCCAATGTTATGGCGGGCCATGAAACCACCCTCCCCATCACGTTGGATCAAATGATCTATCATGCTTCTTCGGTAATTAGGGCTATTGAGCGAAGCTTGGTAGTGGTTGATTTGCCCTTCGGAAGTTACCAAAGCGATCCTAAGGAAGCGTTGCGTTCTGCCATTCGTATTATGAAAGAAAGCGGTGCCCATGCCGTAAAAATGGAAGGGGGAAAAGAAATAAAGGAATCCATAAAACGAATCTTAAACGCTGGTATCCCCGTTATGGGGCACTTGGGATTAACACCACAGTCTATCTATAAATTTGGAACCTACACCGTTCGGGCTAAGGAAGAGGAAGAAGCCGAAACCCTTAAAGAAGATGCACTAATGCTTGAAAAAGCAGGCTGCTTTGCCGTGGTGTTGGAAAAAGTTCCTGCCAAACTTGCCGAAGAGGTAGCCAACAGCATCGGCATTCCAGTTATAGGGATTGGTGCAGGGGGTGGCGTTGACGGCCAAGTGTTGGTTACCCACGACATGCTGGGCATGACCCATGAGTTTAGTCCGCGGTTTTTAAGGAGGTATTTAGATTTATATAACGAGATGTCCTCTGCTTTTTCACAGTACATCAATGATGTAAAAAGCAAGGATTTCCCAAATTCTGAAGAGCAGTATTAAATGCGAAGTACTTCAGAAAATCTGAATGTTCTCTACGAAGACAATCACCTCATTATTGTCAACAAACGCCCGGGGGATATTGTACAGGGTGATAAAACGGGAGATCTCCCCCTTTCGGACATAGTGAAAGCCTACATTGCCGAAAAATACCAAAAGCCCGGCGAAGTATTTTTGGGCGTGGTTCATCGCTTGGATAGGCCAACCAGTGGGATTGTACTTTTTGCCAGGACCTCAAAAGCCTTGGCACGCATGAACAAGTTGTTTTCAGAAAGGGAAACCCAAAAAACCTATTGGGCCGTGGTAAAAAACAGGCCTCCAAAAGAGGAGGACCGATTGATCCATTTTCTGAAGAGAAACCCAAAACAAAACAAATCGTATGCCTATCCAAAGGAAATCCCCGATAGTAAAAAAGCGATTTTGCAGTACAAAATAATAAAAGAACTGAACCATTATTTTGTGTTGGAGATTGCATTGGAAACGGGGAGGCATCACCAAATCCGTTGTCAACTAGCTGCCATAAATTGCCCCATAAAAGGCGATTTGAAGTATGGTTTTGATAGAAGCAATGAAGATGGCAGTATTCATTTGCATGCCCGAAAGTTATGCTTTGAGCATCCCGTTAAAAAAGAGTGGTTGGAAATTGTAGCATCGCCTCCAAGTGATGTGCTTTGGGATGCTATCTAAATTCGATTAATTTATTTTTCAACGCATACAGGACCAGTCCTACCCTGTTTCGCAGCCCTAATTTTTTAAAGATATCCTGTCGGTAACCATCGATGGTTTTAGGACTTAGCTTCATTTTTTCGGCAATTTCCTTGTAGGTCATTTCGCTACAGGCCATTTGAATAAATTCAAGTTCGTTATCATTGAACGAGGGCCCGGAAGTCATTTTATTGTCGTGAAGGGCATCTACCATAATAGAAGTGACCCTATCGGAATAATAAAACCCCTTTTCAATGACTTCATTCAACCCTGTTTCCAGCTCTCCAGGATGAATGTCCTTTAGGAAATAGCCTTTAGCCCCTTCCTTAAGCATTCGTAGAATGTACATCTCGTTATCATCCATGGATAACGCAAGAACAATAACTTGAGGGTGCTTTATTTTTAGCCATTTCAAAGTTTCAAACCCATTCATGATGGGCATGTTAATATCCAAAAGAATAATTTGGGGAATTTGAGCTTGAGTCTTGAGTTGGTTTTTAAGATCTTCTCCATTTTCGGCCTTGAAAAGCACCTGAAACCCCTTAAAGCTACCTATAAGCTTCTCCAACGAGCTTGCAAAAAGCAAATGGTCGTCCACAATAGCAACGGTATAGGATTTAGTCACTTCCATAGATTGGGTATGGATAAGTTAGCTGAATTTGGGTTCCTCGGTTTTCTTCCGAGATAAGCTCAAAACTGGCCCCTATGATACTGGCTCTTCCTTTCATATTCTGCAGGCCCGAGTTGGTTGATACCTTGGAACTGTCAAATCCTATCCCGTCATCTTGGGCCATCACCGTAAGGGAGGTGTTTTGATACTCTAAATTTACAAATAATTTTTTAGCCCTACTATGCTTTAACGTATTTGAGAAAAATTCTTGCAATATTCTAAAGACAATGATCTCTACCTCATTGCTCAATGGCATTTCGGTACCTTGTACGGTGAATTCGGTGGCGAGAAATTTAAGCCGTTTAAAACGCTCCAATTCTACTTCAATAGAAGCGTGAAGCCCATTATTGAGAACTACTTCGTTGTTCAAGGTCTTGGAAAGGGAGCGTACTTCCTGCAGCGTATTGCCTACTACCAACTTGGCTTCTTCCAGTTCCTCTTTCACGGGGACTTCGGTTTTGGGAATCACCATCCCCAATTGCATATTCGCTACCGAGAGCAGCTGGCCAATATTATCGTGAAGTTCCCAAGCAATGTTCTTGAAGGTTTGCTCCTGAATTTCGATTTGGGACTTGGCCAATTCTTTTTCAAACTTCTTTTCGGCCTCGAATTTTTCGATCAATAGTTTGTTTTTGCGTTTTTGAAAGGAAATAAAAAAGATCACCACAAAAAAAACCAACGAAAGCAGCGTTACTGTGGAGTATAAAATTAAGAGTACTTCTTCTTCCTTGAGCATATCAAAAAGCCTAATATAAAGCAAGAATACATAAAAATATTCGAAATCAAGACCGTATACAACTGCAAGTTTACATACATTTCATTACCCTCACTAGGGCTGAAATAGTTAGAAAAAATGGTTAAAGGGGTCGTGGCAATATTGAAAACGAACACACCCACAGCTATATAAATGGGGAGATATCCTTTAAGTTTTAAAATAATATCTGATTTTAAAAGCTCATAAAAAAACTGAAACAACACCAATAAAATCAAAAAGGTTCCCAAAAGAACTACCATGGGTGAATTGTTAAAAAAAGAAGTGTTTATATATTGTAAATAAAAAGCTAAAAAGAAAAAGACGACAAGCAAGCCTTTCATAATTTTTATAAAAAACTTGTTTTTCAAGTAATACAGGAAAAAAATACAGGTCACTAATGGATTTATAATATCATAAACATTGGTAAGCCAGGTATTTGTTCTAAATGAGGAATTCTTAAAAAAAGAAAAATATTGATAATCTGAAAAGTACCCAATTATCGAAAAAAAACCCAAAAACTCAACAATGACTACAAAAAGTAAAAACCAAACAAAAAATTGAATTGGCTTGGAAGGACCCTTTTTATTTAGGTAGTAAATCCCAGCAAGGAGTGCCAATGCCTCAAAGATGAAACATGGAAATGCAAAAATGAAATATTCCTTTAATCCCAATATTAATATGAATTAGGAGGCCATCCGCCATTACCTCTATTCAAAGGATCAATCTCATAATTATTATCGGCACCTTCTTCCACGCCCAGTGTTGGAGCCAAAAATACCGTTGCCCGATCGCTTTTGGCAGAATCATAGGCAGCAAAGTAAATACGGATACCGGGATTGGCAACCCCTTGTTTTACCGATTCTTCTTTTACATATTGAACATACTCCTCTAGGTCGCTTAGACTAAAGGTAAAGTCCCTAGTGTCATTAAATCCTTGAAGCCTTTGGATTTCACGCGCACGGGTGGTTACCCAATTGTCATGAAGTTGTCTTGCCTCTGTTACAGAGATGCATTTTTCTGGTTTAGCCATAACACAAAATATTTTTTAAATAATATGTACAAGGTAAGTCAATTAAGGATTGTGCAGCAAATAAAATGTTAAAAAACAGGAAAAACCCTGTACAAATCTACAGGGTTTTTCCTGTACGGGCAAGGTTGATTTCCTTTGGATCTTTTCAAAAAAACTGAAAATAAACAGTTTAAAAACTATTGATAATCAGATTGTTAAATTTTAGTTTTGAAGACACAACTAGCTATCCCTTCGTTCCATGATTTACGAAACCCTAGAAATCATCAAAGACCAAGTGTCCCTTTTTTTGGAAGATAAACTTTCCGAAAACAACCTACTTGTGCTGGAAAACGTAGCGAAGATTGAAGACCCAGACATCTCTACCATGAACGATAAGGTAGTGCTTTCCCTTATTAACATTGAGGAAGAAATTACCATGAAAAACCTACCCAATGTACAATTTAAAAATGGGAGCTACCAATACAAGAACAAGCCCATTAACCTCAACCTCTATGTTCTTTTTTCGTCCAACCGAAGTGTCTATACCAAAGCCATCACAGCACTTTCGGCCATCATAGAATTTTTTCAGAATAAGAAGGTATTTAACCAATCAAATACCCCCTTGAATCCCACCATTACTGCTTTGGACGACGTAAAGGAATTCAAATTCATTACAGAACTGTACACCCCTACCTTTGAACAGCTCAACTATATCTGGGGTACTTTGGGAGGGAAATCGGTGCCCAATGTAATGTACAAAGTAAGCATTATAAAAGTTGAAGGAAGTGCCATTACCAAAAAAGGAAGTGCCATTACCGAAATTGAAGGAACCCTTGAAACAACAGAGCTATGAGTTTTCAAACCCTATACCACCCGCTCCTACACCTCAATGTGTACCACCATTATTTTTTGGATGACGGCACCGTTGCCTTCGATAGCAGCACCACCTTGAAAACCCAACAGCTTTCCTCCTACGATTATCAAAGTTTTCTAAAAATTATCCCTTCGGAAGGAACCCAGCAAAAATTAAGGGGCCAAAAAATAAGGGTACGGAATACCAACTCGGGAGTGACCCTTTACGTGAATGTGGAAGAAACTGCTCCCAACGTATTTACTCCCAAAGTGCCTCTATCCCAAACCGAAAGTCTTACATTCTTGGTCTATATTACCGATCTCCTTTTTGAAAACTACTCCACGGTGGCAGCCCAACCTGCTATCCCGTATTTCTTTTCCAACAAAAAACCAGTTACCGAAGGAGGTGGCTTTACCTATATTGACCTAGAAGCAACTACCCATCCGGTAGAGGATTACTCCATACTACAAACTACGTACGATCCCTTTTTAACGCAATTATCCACGAAGGAAAAATTAGGGCTTTTTGCCATTTTACAATTAGAAATGGCGGGAGACGATACCACTGTATTCGATGGAAATGCAAGAAGGGTGTTGAATACCAACGGAACCGTTCAAGACCCTGCGCCTATCTATAAAATACAAATGGAAAACCGTAATACCATTTGGAATTACATCAACCCCGAAGACAACAGCTTGATCCACTCAACAGACCCTACCGAACTCCCCTTGGTAAAAAGGGGCATCATTGGGTACTCTTTTGGGGGCAAGGAACGGCCTTCGGCAGAACCCTATCGTCTGGTTTTTGAGAAAGATGGGGGTGGAAATATCATTAAAACAATTTCAGAAATATTTATTAACTAAACTTAAAATTATGGCAACAACGTATAAAACGCCAGGCGTTTATGTAGAGGAAATCTCAATATTTCCTCCCTCAGTCGCGCAGGTTGAAACAGCGATCCCTGCTTTTATTGGGTACACCAAAAAAATAACGGATGCCGCTGGGAATGACCTGCTGAATGTTCCCACCAAAATTGCATCGGTGCTGGACTTCGTAACTATTTTTGGAGGTGCTCCAGACATCGATATTACCTCTATCGAACTCAACGCACTGAACCAGGTAACCAAAATCAATTTAGACGAAAAGTATTACCTCTATGAGTGCATTAGGATGTTCTATGCCAATGGGGGGGGTGATTGCTATGTGGTAGCCGTTGGTGCCTATGGGGAAACCGTCCAAAATGGAGACGGAGTCACTACACCCGGATTTCTAAAAGGGCTTGAAGCCATTAAAAAAGTAGATGAACCCACATTGCTTATTGCGCCCGATGCGCCTTTGATGAGCCAAACCAACATGAATAGCTTGTACCAGCAAATGCTGGCCCAATGTAATGAATTGGGGGATCGTTTTGCCATTTTGGACACCAAGGAAAATACCGAAACCCATGAAGATGCCGTGGATGATTTCCGAAACGGTATTGGGATGAACTATCTAAAATACGGTGCCGTATACTCCCCTTGGTTGAGCGCCAATTTACCTCGCCAAGTTAAATACTCCAATATCAAAGGCAATATACAAGTCTCTGGAGCAGGAGTTGACCTAGCCGATTTACTACCTGCCAGTCAAACAGATGCTATTACCTTGGCCAATGAGTTGGACCAGTTGGTAGAGGACCAAATTGACATCAATGCATCGGTAAGCGGAATGCTCACAGCTCCCTACACCTCATTGGATTCTCAATACGAAGGCCTTTTAAGTATTCTTAGGGCCGATAGTTCCCGTGCCAACTTGGTCGATTTATTAAGCTTCTATGCCGAAGTCATCGATTACATTCGGGATGCCATTGAAGTAGGTACCGCAGGCCCCTTGACCATCTCCCACACAGGAAGTGCAGAACACTTGCGCGAAACCCTTCAAGCAAAATTATCGTCTTCTGTAACGGCAGGTGCCATCAACGATGTGGTTCAAGAAATGATCCAGATACAGGCAGATGATGCCAACCTTGTAAGTGGGACCATTGCCATTACCAGTATCACAGGACTTGATTATACCACCGGAACGCTTAACGCAAGCGGTTATTTTAGCGGGGCAGGAACCACCAATCCCGAAAAAATTGCTCCCCATGTAAATGATATTGCAGCCTTTTGGGGTGCTTTAAAATCGGCAGCCGATTATATTTCAGATACCGCCAATAGCTTTGTGGACAGCTATGAAGCGTCTGCTATTGAAGCCATTCCGGCCCTTAAAAATATTGTTACGGCCATTGCTTCTGAATATTTGACACTTCCCCCAAGTTCTAGCTTGGCAGGAGTGTATGCCCGAGTAGATAATGATCGCGGCGTTTGGAAAGCCCCGGCCAATACTACCTTAAGCAATGTCATTGGGGTCACTACCCTTATCAACAAGAAAGAACAGGAAGGATTAAACGTGGATGTGGTTGCCGGAAAATCGGTCAACGCCATTCGTCCTTTCACAGGTAAAGGCATTATGGTTTGGGGCGCTAGGACGCTGGCCGGTAACGACAATGAGTGGCGATACATTTCGGTAAGGCGTTTCTTCAACATGGCCGAGGAATCCATCAAGAAAGCCACCGAGCAGTTTGTTTTTGAGCCCAACGACAAAAACACTTGGGTAAAAGTACGCGCTATGATTGAAAACTTCCTTACGCTTCAATGGCGTGCCGGGGCTTTAGCGGGAGCGAAACCCGAGCAAGCTTATTTTGTTCGAGTAGGGCTAGGCGAAACCATGACTGCTCTCGATATTTTGGAAGGTAGGATGAATATTGAAATAGGGATGGCTGTAGTGCGTCCTGCAGAATTCATCATCCTCAAGTTTTCACACAAAATGCAGGAAGCATAGTTAAAGAAATCCATTAACACTAAAAAACAAATAAAATGGCCGAAACATATCCATTAGTAAAGTTTCACTTCTCGGTAGACTGGGGAGGAACAAACATAGGTTTTACCGAAGTTTCTGGACTGGACGTAGAAACCGAATTGATCGAGTACCGTCACGGCGCAAGCCCAGAGTACAGTAAAGTAAAGATGCCCGGTATGCAAAAATTCAGCAACATTACCCTTAAAAGGGGCACCTTTAAAAATGATAATGAGTACTACAAATGGTGGAATACCGTAAAGCTCAACACCATCGAGCGAAGGGACATCACCATTAAAATGCTCAATGAAGAGCACGAGCCCGTAGTGGTTTGGAAGGTAAAAAATGCGTTCCCAATCAAGGTGCAATCTACCGATTTGAAAGGAGATGCCAATGAAACGGCAATCGAATCCATGGAAGTAGCCCATGAAGGGCTAACGATTCAAAACGGCGATTAATGAGTACACAATATCCACCGGTAAGTTTTCATTTCAAGGTTGAATTCAGCGGGATTTCCTCACAAGATTCCGACGTTCAGTTTCAATCGGTGGCAGGACTTTCCGTAGATATTGAAACCGAGGAGTTCGCCGAAGGTGGGGAAAACAGGTTTAAGCATAAATTTCCGGTAAGGACCAAATTTCCCAACTTGGTCCTCAAGCGAGGGATGGTGAAAGACTCAAAGCTTATTGATTGGTGCAGAAACGCCATTGAAAGTTTTCAGTTTGAACCCGTGGACCTTACCGTGAAATTGCTTAACGAAGAACATGAGCCACTCGTTACCTGGAACGTGGTACACGCCTACCCCGTAAAATGGAACGTGAGCGACCTCAACGCCGAAGAAAACCAAATTGCCATTGAGACTATCGAACTAGCATACAATTACTTTACACTCGTTTAAGATGCCTATCGAAATCAAGGAATTATATATCAAGATCAATGTAAACGATGCCGCACAAACCAATGCTTCCCCAGATAAAAAATCGGGCGGCAAGGAGGGTAATGTTTTGGAAATGTGCTTAGAACAAATGGCCCAAATGGAACGACGCAAAAAGAACAGTAATGAGTACTGGAGAACTTAAAAAAGCTAAAGTTGCAGGATATAAGGATGAACGCTTTACCCAAAGGTAGACGATGGTGGTGCCACCCTTTTAAATCCCGAAAAATATACCTTCAAGTACAAAGTAGAATATACCGAGGCGCAAGGCCAAGGGACCAGTGCCACCATGCCCAAATTTGTGAGAAGACCCCGGAGGTTTCGAACTGGAATTTCTTTGATCGTACTGGCGTCATTAAAGGACAGGATGATGCCTCTGGCGATGGGATTATTGATGATTTGGAGAAATTCAAAAAAATTGTGTTCGATTACAGTGGTGACGAGCACAAACCCAATTATGTGATGATTGGATGGGGAACCCTACTTTTTAAGGGGACCCTACTGGAAATGTCCATCGAATTTAAACTCTTTGGCGCCGACGGAACCCCACTTAGGGCGGTAGTCAAAACTAAATTCAAAGGATCGGTAGAAGAAGACCTTCGGGTGGCCAGGGAAAATAATAACTCCCCAGACCTTACCCATGTAAGGGCCGTAAGCCAGGGAGATACCCTTCCCTTAATGACCTTTAAGATTTATGGTGATCCCAAGTACTATTTGGAAGTTGCCAAAGCCAATAACCTTAGTCAGTTCAGAAAATTGGAGGTGGGCCAAAAAATCAAGTTTCCACCCATTGAAAAAATGTCTTCATGAACAATAGCCGAACCATAGAGACCCCTCAAAGTGCAGACCTCGCCACGTTCAAAGTATTGATTGATGGCAGTGAGCTTTCGGCTGTGTATCAAGTAAAAAACATTACCGTTGAAAAAGAAGTAAACCGTATTCCCTTTGCGCAATTGGTATTTTTTGATGGGGAAGCGGCAGAACAGGACTTTAAGTTGAGTAATGAAGATTTGTTAATCCCTGGAAAGGAAATTGAAATAAAAGCCGGTTATCACAATGATGATGAAACCATCTTTAAAGGGATTATTATAAAACATTCACTCAAAATTCGTGAAAATGCCTCAGTACTGGTAGTAGAATGCCGGGACAAGGCAGTAAAAATGACCATTGGCCGAAAAAGCGCCTATTACTATGAAAGCAGTGATGCCGAAATCATAGAGGAAATCACTGGGAAATACTCATTGGAGCAGGAGGTGGAAAGTACCAACTATACCCATGCAGAATTGGTACAGTTTAATGCCTCCGATTGGGATTTTATCATGACACGGGCGCAAGCCAATGGAAAAATTACTACCGTAGACAACGGGAAAATCACCGTTGCCAAACCCGATTTTTCGCAGGAAGAAATAGAAACAGTGGTATTTGGGTCGTCTCTCTTGGGCTTTGATGCCGAAATTGATGCCCGAAACCAATTCAGTACCATCACGGCCTATGGATGGAACCCTGCCGACCAAGAACTGGTGGAAACCGAAGCAGCCGATCCCGGGATTAGCCTCAATGGAAATTTGGACACCACTAGTCTCGCCGAAATCATAGGATTGGAAAACCTAGAACTAAAACACGGTGGAAACAACAATTCTACCTTGCTTCAAGACTGGAGCGATGCCAAATCCCTCTTTCAGCAAATGGCAAAAATAAGGGGGAGCATTAAATTTCAGGGAATTGCGCCTGTAAAGCCTGGGGTTATGCTGAAGTTGGAAGGCGTAGGAGACCGTTTTAACGGAAAAGTATTCATTAGTGCCGTTCGCCACGAAATTTCCGATGGAAACTGGACGGTTGATGCCCAATTTGGTTTTAATCCAGAATGGTTTAGTGAAACGTATGATATCCACCAAGAGCCCGCTGCAGGTTTATTGCCTGCCGTAAATGGACTGCAAATAGGCTTGGTTTCACAATTGGAAGAAGATCCTAATGGCGAAGAGCGCATATTGGTCAAGTTACCCATCGTAAACAATGAAGAGCAGGGCATCTGGGCACGAGTGGCCTCATTGGATGCTGGAGAAAACCGCGGAGCCTTTTTTCGCCCGGAAATTGGTGACGAGGTCATCGTTGGCTTTATCAATGATGATCCCAACCATGCCGTGGTTTTGGGGATGCTCCACAGCAGTGCAAAACCAGCCCCCATTGTAGCTAGTGACGATAACCATGAAAAAGGTTTTTTTACACGAAGCGAAATGAAAATCCTGTTCAACGATGAAAAAAAATCCATCACCATAGAAACTCCTGCAGGCAAAAAAATAACCTTAGATGAAGACGCTGGAACCATTGTCATTGAAGATGAAAATTCCAATGTGTTTACCTTGGATAGTAGCGGTGTGGTATTGGAAACGGCTGGGGATTTCAATATTAAAGCGACAGGCGATTTAAACCTGGAAGGAACAAATGTAAATATCAAAGCCAATGCCCAATTGAAGGCCGAAGGCAGCGCAGGAGCCGAAGTCTCCACTAGTGCGATTGCCGTGGTAAAAGGGTCTTTGGTACAAATAAATTAACCCTATGGGAATGCCAGCAGCTCGAATAAATGACATGCACGTTTGCCCCATGGTAAACCCAGGAGGAAGTCCTCATGTAGGAGGCCCTATTCTTCCAGCGGGGGAACCTACGGTTCTCATAGGGGGTATGCCTGCTGCACGGGTGGGCGATATGGCAACTTGTGCAGGACCTCCCGATACGATCATTATGGGATCTGGAACAGTGATGATAGGCGGCATGCCCGCCGCAAGGTTGGGAGACAGTACAGCCCATGGAGGCACCATTGTATTGGGAGAATTCACGGTTTTAATAGGATAGTTATGTACGAAAAGTTTGATTTTTTAGGAAAAGGATGGGGATTTCCTCCGCATTTCGATAAGAAAACCGGAACGGTGACCACTACGGCAGATCTTGAGGATATCAATAAAAGTTTGCATATCCTTTTATCGACTCGTTTGGGCGAACGCATTATGGTACCCAATTATGGTTGCAATCTGGAAGAACTCCTTTTTCAACCCTTGGACGTGACGCTGAAAACCTACATCAAAGACTTGATTAAAACGGCCATTTTGTATCACGAACCCCGCATTGACGCCCAAAAGATCACCTTGGACGATTCGATGGAGCTAGAAGGGATCATATACATCGAAATAGAATATATCGTACGAATTACCAATTCTAGGGGGAATATGGTATTTCCATTTTACAAAAAAGAAGGCACCGAATTATAAGACATGGCAAAAAAATGTGATCATAGCTTTTTAACCCTTCACGCGGGAACCGAACAATCACAACGATTGAGAAAGGCTTTATTGCCTTCCAATTTCAACCTTAATGATTTTTCGGTGGCCCAATGGATGCAGTTTGCCTTCAAATTTGCCCAAGAGGTTAATTATTTTGGCGTCCAAAACGATACGGTTCCCTCTGGGGATTGGGAGTCTTTTTTCATTGAAAAAAGCAGCATTGAAAGCTTTGTTTCCGAAATAGAAAAAAACAGCAACCTCACCCCTCACCTCACCCTTTTTGTTACCTTTTTGAAGTTGTTGGAAATTACCCAAAAACGTTTCAATAAGCTCACAGCCCGTCATTTGGATTTTTATTACGGAAAAGTCCTTCAAATCGAAAAAAAGGCAGCCGTAGAAGATCAGGTCCATTTACTTTTTGAATTGGCCAAAAATGCCTCGGAAGCCTACCTTAAAAAAGAGACGCTATTTGAGGCCGGAAAAGATGCCTCTGGCAAGAAAATGCAATATGCGCTCAACGAAGAACGGGTGTTCAATACAGCAAAGATCGCTTCCCTTAAAAGCGTTTACCACCATCGAAAAACCAATAACCTCAATCCGCTGGAAACCCACGGAATCTATGCAGCACCTGCCATCAATACCAAGGACGGGCTAGAAGAACCCCTGGAGGAAGGAGACACTTGGCTACCCTTTGGATATCCTTCATACTACGCACCTGAAGCCGTTTTGCCCACAGCGCCATTAGGCTTTGCCTTAGCGGCCCCTACCCTCTCACTACAAGAAGGCCGCCGTTTGGTGAAATGCGAATTTACCTTTAAAAAAGACCTATCCTCAATCAACATAGCCCAATTACTAAACTGTATCGACCTCTATGCCACAGGGGAAAAGGCATGGCTAGGTCCTTTTAAAGCTTCGGCAAGCATTGAGAGTGGTTTCACTAGTGGTATTTCAGGAAAAAAATTGACCCTATCCTTGGAGATTCCCAAAACCGAAGAGGCCATTGTGCCTTACAGTGAAAAAATTCACATGGGAACCTACGCGACTTCAGCACCCTTATTGATCTTTCAATTGAAAACCGATATACCCACGTATGAGGCAGGATATCAATTCTACACAACTTTTTTGGAGAAAAAACTGGATAAAGTAACCATTGATGTAAAAGTAGAGGGCGTGACTTCCCTTTCCCTTAAAAACGATATTGGAGATCTGGTGCCCGAAAAACCTTTCTATCCTTTTGGAACCCAGCCTTTAGAGCGATCATCCTTTTATCTTAATTACGAAGAGCTGTTTCAGAAAAAATGGACCCAGTTCTCGGTAGACGCCGTATGGTTAAATACCCCCAATAGTTTTAAGGATCATTATACTGCTTACACCAAGGATGACAGTAATTTTAACCTTTCGCCCCAATTGTATTACCAAACGTTGTATCATAACTACAACCCTACCACAAAATTGTATTCCAAGCCATCGGGGAGCATTACGTCAAAAGATATCAAATCGGGCTCGAGTAACATCTATGTGACAGGTGATGATTATTTTAAGGCAAAAGTAAGCCTAGAGGATGAGGAGGTTTACAAAGTAGTGAATGCTGCTTTTACCCTGTTCCAAAAGAACGGAGAACTTTTTGAAAGTCACCTTTCGATAAACAATGCGGGGTATAAAACCGGAGAGAACGGTCCCGTAAAGCTGTCGTTGAACCAATCGTTTTTGCACAGCCTGTATCCCAAAGTGTATGCCCTGGCCCTAATGAACGAAGAGGACACGGTATTGCCCAACGAGCCGTATACGCCACTTATCGAGTCCATTGAGTTAAGTTATTCGGCTACCCAAGAATTAAACATCAAAGAGGCAACACAAACAGCAGACTTGGATCCTATCCAGTTGTTTCATCTGCATCCTTTTGGACAGGTAGAAAACCAAGAAACCTTGGTTCCTACGTATTGCCAAGGAGGGGAATTGTACATTGGTCTTGAGGATACCGAACCCCTTCAGCAGGTAAACCTCCTTTTCCAATTATTGGAAGGCACCGAAAACCCTTTGGCCGAAGCTTATGTATTTCCCGAAAAAATAGCTTGGGCAGTATTGTCTGAAAATACCTGGATGGAATTGGACAGTAATTACTTATTAGGAAACTCAACCGAAAATTTCCTAAAAACCGGTCTTGTGACCGTTACCATCCCGAAGGAGGCCACTAGCCATAACACCCTGCTTCCTTCGGGTTTTGTTTGGCTACGTGCCAAAACCAACAAATCGTTCGACGCTTTTTGCAAAGTACGCAATGTGCATGCACAGGTGAGTACGGCTACTTTCTTAAACCAAGGAAACGACCTGTTGCACCTGGCCAATGGATTGCCCGCACAAACCATTTCCAAACTTACCGAACGCAATGCGCTCATTAAAAAAGTGAGCCAGCCGTATAATTCCTTTGGCGGAAGTCCTAAAGAAAGCAATGAAGGGTATTACAAACGCGTAAGTGAGCGACTTCGTCATAAAGATAGGGCCATTAACCAATGGGATTATGAGCACCTTATTTTGCAACAATTTAAAGAGGTATACAAAGTAAAATGCCTCAACCATACCAAGGGCGAAAATTACCATGCACCCGGAAATGTGAGCTTGGTGGTTATTCCCGATATTGTGAACAACAATGCTTTTGATATTTACCAACCACGCTTGAGTACCGCCAAGCGAAATGAAATCCAAGCCTACATCAATCAACTCAACACTTTTTTTGTCACGGCTGAAGTGGTAAACCCCAACTATGAAGAAGTGGAAATAAGCTGTGGAGTGAAATTTCGAGTGGGTTTTGACGAAAATTACTATACCGGCCAACTGGAAGAAGCGCTTAAAAAATACCTTTCGCCTTGGGCTTTTGAAGAAACCAACGGAATCAATTTTGGCATCACCTTCCATCGAAGCAAAATCATTCAGTACATGGAAGAACTGGAATATGTGGATTTCCTACAAGACGTTGTCGTGAAACACCGAAAAGATAGTCTTTCGGCCTATGAAGAAAAGGTGAATGTTGTCCCCACCAGCCCAAAGGCCATTTTGGTTTCGGCAAAAAAACACTATGTAACTGCCGTCACCTCAAAATGTAGTAGTCCCACCCTTAAAACTTCAACCGTATGCCTGCCTTAAGCAAACATAAAACCATTCCAAAAAATGTATCGACACAGGACGATTTGGATTTCGACTTCCTCAAAAAGAAAGGAATTGAATACATCGAAGCGCTGGGTAGTGACTTGTGGAGTGATTACAACTCACATGATCCAGGCATTACTATTTTAGAGGTCCTTAGCTACGCACTTACCGATCTAGCTAACCGTATCAACCTTCCTGTGGAAGTTGTATTGGCCGAAGAAAACAATCCCAACTACTTAAAAGAACAATTTTTAACCGCCGAAAAGGCATTGCCCATTAAGCCGATTACCCCTTTGGATTACCGAAAATTATTCATTGACATTGAAGGAGTGAAAAATGCGTGGCTAAAAAAACATGAAAAAACCGTGTATGCCAATTGCAAGGATTTTGAAATGGGCTTTGAACCCTTTGCAGTTCCCGAAAACAAACAAAAATCATTTATCCTGAATGGCCTCTATGATGTGCTCATCGAAATAGACGAACTGGACGAAGAAGAATTTAACACCCCAGCGAAGATTGCCCAAAAAGTAAAAGCCATCAAAGAAATGGTGCGTGCCACCTATCATGCCAACCGGAACCTTTGCGAAGATCTCATCCATATTGATGAAGTAGAGGAACATCATGTTAAGGTTTGTGCCCAGATAGAGTTATTGTCCGAAGCCGACGAAGAAAAAGTACATGCCTTGATTTTAAAAGCCATAGACGATTACTTATCGCCCAATCTTCGTTTTTACTCCCTCAAGGAAATGCTGGATAAAGGGTATAGCACCGATGAAATCTTTAATGGGCCCTTGTTAAGTCATGGCTTTATAGACACCGAAGAGCTAAAAGTAACCGAGTTAAAAAAGGAGATTAGGCTAAGTGATTTAATTGACATCATCCAAAAAATAGAAGGGGTAGACGTGATTCGCGATATTACCATAGACCATTGTGATGGCTCTAGCGATGGAACCACCACATGGATTATTTGTGTTCCGGAAGGAAAAAAACCAGCGCGTTGCGAAAAGAGTGCCTTTAGCTACTACAAAGGCTTTCTTCCCTTGAATATTCAAATGGAACAGGTGGAGGCCTATCTGGACAAATTACGGGAGGAAGAAGCCGTGGAAGCTGCAGCAATTGCTGCTGCCACCAAAGAACTGGAGCTTCCCGATGCAGGCGGACAAACCTTGGGGAGTTTTACCACCGTTCAAAACGATTTTCCGGAAGTCTACGGCGTGGGGCAAGCGGGTGTTCGACCTTCGGCTCCTACCGAGGAGAAATCCAAGGTGAAACAGCTTAAAGGCTATTTGCTGTTTTTCGACCAAATTTTGGCAACGTATTTTGCCCACCTTCAAAAAGTAAAAGAACTCTTCGCCATCAACGGTGAGCTATCACAAAGCTATTTTACCCAACTGGTGGAAGATGTAAAGGATTTGCCCGAATTGGTTTCGGCAAATTATACCACTTCAGAAAACATCACCGATATACTATTGTCCGATTTGGATGATACCGTAAAAAGAAGAAACCAGATTCTGGATCATTTATTGGCTCGTTTTGCCGAAAATTTCAGTGAATATGCTTTTTTGATGAAGCAATTATACGGTTCGTATACCGATCAGGCCGTCATAAAAACCAAAGAGCGGTTTCTGAAAGAATATGGAATCATTGGCTGTGAGCGGGGTTTGAGTTTTAATTATTACAAACAGCTCCCCGAAGATTTATGGGACACCCTCAACGTCTCGGCTTTTCAAAAAAGAATGGCCCTATTGAGTGGCAATCCCGATTATTCCCGGAGAAATTTTAGCGACGACCCCCTGGAAATTTATGAAGAAGTAGATAGCGACGGTTTTATTGAATACCGCTTTAGGTTCAGGGATGCTTCCAACACCATCCTGGGATCTGGCAGTAAACATTACCACTCGCTCGCCGCACTGTATAATGAAATTTTGGACGTACGCAATTACGGTCGGTTTGTGGAGAACTACGAAATAAAAACAACCCCATCCGGGAAGTTTTATTTTAACCTAACAAATCCTAACTACCCCGATCCCGGTGACGAACGCCACGTGATTGCCCGAAGGATTTCCTATTTCACTACACTAGCCAATGCCGAAGCAGCAATTGATGCCGTAGTGGTTTTCATGAACGAATTACAACCCAACGAGGGTATGTATGTAATCGAGCATATTCTTTTACGTCCCGATGTGACTAAGGAAACTATGACCAAAGAGTACTTCCTTCCCATTTGCGAAGACAATTGCGAAAGTTGTGAAGGCGTAGACCCCTACTCTTTTAGGGTTTCCATTGTGCTTCCTGGGTGGACCGAACGCTACAGCAATGTGGATTTCCGTCGGTTTATGGAAGACCTTATTCAGAAGGAATTACCCTCCCACATCATGGCAAAAATCTGTTGGATTGGATGGCCCCAAAGCTATGAAATGGAAGCGGGCGAGGAAAACGAAATGGTAGAACTGGAAGAGGCTTACCAGGATTGGTTGCTCTCCAAAACCAACAATGGCCAAAAACAAAATAAAACAAAATTGATGCGCTTGAACAAAATTGTGAGTACCCTCCATACCATTTATACCCAAGGAAGGCTTCACAATTGCGACAGCGATGAAGAACAACAACATATTATTCTGGGAAGAACCAACCTGGGAATCATTTAAAGCATACGATTATGGAAAGCAAATTATTCGAAATCACGCCACAGTACAACTCCTTCGTGGATGACCAAGTACTCACCTCCCATCAGTTGAATGAATTTATCGAATACTTCAATGAACAAGATCGATTAACGCGCGTATGCCTTTCGGGGGTAGGTTTGGTGTGCGGCTTTACGGTAACTATTTCCGAAGATACCATCACCATTACCCAGGGATGTGGCATCACGACCGATGGTGATCTACTGAAACTACAGGAAGACGTGGAAGAGGCTTCTACCAAATCAACTTTGGATTCTAAAACCATTGTCCTAGAGTCGCTTTCTTTTTCTCATTACAAAGAATTTACCGATGCCAAGGCCAAATATGCCCATTTTAGGACGGGAAGCAATACAGTGATTGACCTAGTGGAACTATCGGCAGAAAATCCCGATGATGAAGACCTTATCCTCCTTTCCGAACTGGATTTGAGCAACAAGGTGGTGATCTTGTATTTGGAAAGCTATCAAAAAGAGCCCAGCATTTGTACTTCTTCCAACTGCGACAACCAGGGGCAGGAAAATGTGCAGAACATCAAGGTATTGCTCGCTTCGGTGGACGATGTGGAAAACGTGATCAATGCCAAAGACCCTGTTTTTTCGAAGCACAATGTGTTTGAAGCCATGACTCAACTTTCGGAAACGGCCATTCAAAAAGTAGTATTGAATGCCGATTTGGGAAGTTCCAATAATAGCAAAACCTACGCTTTAATGGCAACTGCCTTTAAAAGTGCGATTACCAATTCCAAAACCACACTCCATGATGCTTATTCGGATTTGTTTTCGAGTTTCTCTGATATCCTCTCCATTTCGGCTGGCACACAAAATACCGTACTCAATCAAATTGACAACTTGGATGATTTTGCTTCCACAGAGAGCGTGCAATACCGATATGATTTAACAAAAGACCTTAGCGATAGCTACAATGAAATCCTTTCGCTATTGCTAAAACTAAAAACCGAATGCTGCCCCACCATTGAAGCATTTCCGAAGCATCTACTGCTGGGCGCTTTATTCCCATCCCAAACCGAATACCCCGAACTGCGCCATGCATGGTATCCCTCACCTACCAACACAGAATATGAGACTTACCTTAAAAAAGCCAAAAGTCTCGTAAAAAGAGTCGTATTACTACTGGATAATTTCTTTTTAAGTAATGAAGACGAGCCCAAAATCACCCCTTCAAAATCCTGTGGCGAATTGGGCGAAAAAGCCATTCCCGTTTACTATAATGTAGACAATGCATTGCTCAAAGCCTGGAGTTTCCAAAAAACCGAAAATTTTAAGCAAGCCTTCAACCTAAGTTATCACACGGCACTATTGGCTTCGGGCTGGCCCAAGACCCCCTTGAAGGTGAGTTTGGATTGCCATGATTTTTACAGAATAGAAGGTTTTTTTGGGAGAGCTGGCCTAACAAGTAGGGATTTTGTCAATGCCGAAAAAAATAATAATGGGCTGGATTTTGACTGCCTACATTTTGATTTAACCACCGAAAAGGATGCCTTTACTGCCTTTGTGAAGAAACACCCCTCCATCACACACAAAGCTGGGGTGCCACAGGGGGGTACTTTTATCTTAGTTTCGGAAAACGATGAGGTAAAGGCAGATTATTGCGTGGGATATAAAATTGCCCCGGAAGCCTCGGAAGGTGGTTGCTGTTCTTTGATGGAATGCACCTACCCTTGGATTAGCTCCCTAAAGTACATGAACAATCTTTCCAGGAGTTTGAAGGGAACCCAAAGCCGAAATAAACCCATGCCCGATGACTATATCCTTCAAGTAATAGAATACACCATCAATGGAGAAAAATTGATTAGTGGCACCACCACCTTACGCATCCCATTGGGGCAAATTTTCTTGAGGAGGATGCATGCCGTTACCGAAGCGCTGAACAACCGATTTAGCAAAGGGGTGGTCTTCGATTTTAATGAAAGTCAAAAACGCCTCGTGATTACCCGTGCCAAAGAAGATAGTTATGTGATACGGTTGCGGGAAATTTCCATGGGCAACAGCAATCCCGTCTATACGTACAGTAATAGTGGGATGTTTAGAAACAACAAGGTGTTCCGTCCCGATGCTATGCGCTGTAGGGACTTGAAGGGATACAATGCTTCATTCTATGAAAAGCTACAATTACAGCTAGCTCCAGTAAACAAAGATGATGACTATGGAGCCTTCAATGAAGATTGGAGAAAATGGTATGCGTTGAGGGATCGTTTGGTAACAAACCCAGATATCTTGAACGCGGAGCTTACCCGGATGATTACCAATGTAAATGAACTGCCTTCCGAAATTAGGACACTGGTACAAAACATCAAGAATGCATTTGTAGCAGCCGATGGAAGTAACCTAACCTTTAAGCTTGACGGCGATTGGGTAAATGGGGTATGGGTGAACAATTTCATGCTTACCCACCATCGCAACAATAGTAAAAATACCCATGATGACATT
The DNA here is from genome assembly GCA_041392175.1 of Flavobacteriaceae bacterium. Classification (GTDB taxonomy): domain Bacteria; phylum Bacteroidota; class Bacteroidia; order Flavobacteriales; family Flavobacteriaceae; genus Halomarinibacterium. Next base: position 52,677 of record JAWKMP010000012.1, read on the forward strand.
GTTTTGTTTGTGAACCTTCGCAAAAAACTGCACAACGAAACCGGGGTAACCAAGCTATCGGTGTATATCCAAGGAGCTGATTATTCTTCAACTTTTGACACCACATTGGCACAGTTTAAAACCCAAGCCGATTTCTACTTTGGAAATCCAAGTGGGGAAAATGCAATTACGTTATGAGAAATTGGAGTGTAAAAGGGGAAAATCCTAAAAATAAGAAAGGGTATCAGTCGGTAAAATTGTACAATCCGAATGATACCCTTATGGGTCTAACCACTAAAGACAATGCACTAAAAGAAATGACAAACTATCGACGGATACCGCAGACTGAGAGCACTACTATAAGAACTTCGACCTCAATGAACATACAACCCAGTAATTCATCTCTGAATCGTTCAATAAATGTACGAAAAATAATTTAAAAAACAAGTGATTGCAGAAAAAAATATCATAAAAAAAATGACCGTGGAAGTAGACACTCATTCCATGGCCGTGGCACTGCAATTAAAGGATAATTTGGATGTGTTTTTGAAAGATAAAATTGTTCCCCTTTTGGAGGGTTATTTCGCTAAAAAAACAACCAAAAACGAAACGCTTTCTTTGGATCATTTACGTTTGGAAATAGACTGGAATGTTGTGGAAAATTGGAATGAAATTCCTTTCAAAATACTGCAGCAATTAAATGAAAAAATAGAAGGAAATACCCGTAAAAGTTCAACAGGCGAAGAGGCTGTTTTCAAGAAAAAAACACCGCAACAACAACTAGAAAAAGGGTTCATTTCATTTCTAAAAACCGGCCAATATCCTTGGTGGTTGGACGCTCAGAAGGAATTTAACACAGAAGCACTTTTATCGATCAATAGAATACAACTTACTAGCATTTTAAATTCAAATACTAGTTTAGATAGATTAATTTATCAATTTGATTCAGAAATAATTACACATATATATAAGTATCTTTTCGAAAAGGAAGGTTTTGCAATAAAAAAACTTGGAAAGATTCCAAATTTACTTCAAAAAGAACCCTATCGATCTGTTTTTTGGAAGCTCATTTTCAACGAAAAACTAAAGCCGCAAACCCGTGGTATTGTCACTCATTTTGAAGCACTTCTTCAATCAACTTTGGGGTCCAAAAAAAGCACTTCCGGTGCTATCGAATCTTTAGAAAAAACCCAACAGAAAAATTGGGTGGACCTCCTGCTTTTCATGAACAATGAGTTGGCACTACCCTATTACCTTTCGGTAGAAAATAATAGAACGATCAAGCTTCATATTTCCGAAGAAAAAAATAGACTTTTTGCCCAAAATAGGAATCGGGAATTTGAACAAATAAAGGTTCAAAAAACACCCTTGGAATGGGCCCCAAAACCAACCGAAAAACCCTTTCCAAAAAGTCTAGAAAAGGAAGAAATTGTTTTAGAAAAAAAGAATGATTTTGAGGAGGGAATCCTTGTCTCAAACGCAGGCTTGATTTTGGTTCATCCTTTCCTAAAATACTTTTTTGAGAAGCTAGGATTTCTATCGAATGGGAGCTTAATGGAAGATAAAAAAGAAGAAGCCGTACATATACTATATTATTTGGCCTGTAAACAAGAGCAGCCACAGGAACAGCACTTGATCTTTGAAAAATACCTGTGCAATGTACCGTTGGGTCAGCCCATAAAACGATTTATAGAACTATCCCCTTTTCAAAAGGAAGCGTGTGAAGAACTGCGCCTAGCCATTTTAAAACATTGGGAAGCCCTGAAAACAAACAATACCGATGTGCTATGTCACGAATTCCTTACAAGGGAAGGGAAACTCACTGCCACTGAAGATAAGGACCGTTTGTACCTACAACGAAAAACCCAGGATATCCTTTTGGATACCCTCCCTTGGAACGTACACCTGATAAAAATTCCTTGGAAAGATAACATGCTGTTTGTGGACTGGTAACCAATTCATTATGAGAAAATCTAAGAAAAAAAAGAAAAGCCCAGGAATCATTGAACCCAAGCAAGGTTCCTTTTTCCCGCCCATACAAACCAAACTGACTATTGGGAAGGCAGACGATGCCTATGAAAAAGAGGCCGATGCCACGGCAGACAAAGTGGTGAATGGCGCTGCGGAAGGAAACTCCCTTCAGAAAAAAGGAGAAGAAGAAGAAGAATCCTTGCAGCAAAAACCTGCGTCACAAACTATTTCTTCGCTTCAGAAAAAGGAACTGGCTCAAGAGGAATCGTCCATTCAGAAAGTACCAAAGGAAGAAGAGGAAGCCGTTCAACAAAAGGAAGAAGAGGAAGAGACCCTACAGCAAAAAGGCGAAGAGGAAGAGGCACAAACCAAACGGGAAGAAGAGGAGTCCCCGGTACAAAAAGAAGAAGAAGAAGAGGAGGCGGCACAACCCAAAGCCGAAGAGGAAGAAAAGCTGCAAAAGAAAGGAAATAACACGGCTGCAACGAGTACCGTTGAAAAAGGGATTAAATCTACCAAGGGCCAAGGCAGCAAAATGGATACAAAAACCAGAATTGAAATGGAGAAGGGATTTGGCGCCGATTTTAGTCAGGTGAAAATACACACCGATGCAACTTCTGAAAAAATAAGTGAAGAGCTGGGAGCTCAAGCATTTACTACCGGAAATGATATTTATTTCAACGAAGGGAAATACAATCCCACAACAAAGGAAGGAAAGCACTTATTAGCCCATGAATTAACCCATACTATTCAACAAACCGGTACCATAGAAAAGAAAATCCAAAAAATTGGGATCGATGATGTCCAGGAGGAAATGAATGGCAAGACCTTCGTGACCACAGACGATTACCTAGGTATTAAAAAGGGAACCACTTTTACAGTGATCGATTGGAAGGGGAAAAAACCAGACGCCTATGGAAGTTATTTAAACGATAAAAAGAAAAAGATTTTAACCATGTTCCCAAAACACCTATTAAAACCTTACTACAGTAGTGTTTCGGGAGTGAGTAAATACGAAGTGGGACTTGACGGGCAAAGCAATGCGGTAGCCGATGCAAAGGAAAAACTGGATGAATGGAGGGACAAAGAATCTTCTTATAAGAAAAACAGGAAATTTTGGGAAAATGGGTTAAAAGACCTTGAAAAAAAATACAATGATAAAGCAGCGGTGATGAGCCAGATGCTTGTTAGGGAAACCATGTACAACCGCTTCGATGCTCTTATCAAAAAATGGGTAGACTATTATAACAAACTCAAAAAACCCAAAACCAATCTTACCTACAATATTGTAAAATCTATTTTCTTTCAAGAAACAAGGCTAGGAACCAGTGGGGTACACCTCGAAAAAGGGCCATATGACTACCAAGGAAATCCGCATCCCATAAAAAGTGTGTACAACCTTGGACAAGTAATCGATTCTTATGGGCCACAACAATACCTTTTAATCAAGGAAATGGCCCCGACAATCTATAAAAAATTCGGGTTTGACCAACTTGAAAAACAAGCCAAATGGAAAGGAATGACCAATGACGAATGGCGAAAGGCCAAAATATTTGATGCCATAGAAGAATTTTCAAAACAAAAAGATGCCTCAGGAAATAACCTTATGGGCAATAAAGACGACTTAATGTTCACCTATGAGTTCTGGATAAAAGCAACTGTTTTATGGTTATTTGAAAAATACGATACAGCAGGAAATTGGCCCGATGCGGTTAAAGCGTATAATGGAGCTGGAGCAGCAGCCGATGCCTATAAAAAAGCAGTCATGGACAGGGCAAACCAAAAAGGAACCGTTAAAGTGGGCAATAATTAAGGATATGTAAAATGAAAAGATTTACCATCATCATACTCCTTCTCATAGGATGCCAAAGCCCTCCCAAAAACTGGAAATACCAGTTCGATTTTGATGGAGATGGGATACTTGACTCCATCAGTACTAACTATTCGGGAGGGGCGCATTGTTGTTATTACCTTTCAATAAAGATGAGTAGCGACGCTCAAATGTACCCTCTTGATGCGGCCATTGAAGGTGGTTATTTATACGGTCTCGATTTATCCTTTCCGGAAAAGTTCAACATAACAGATCTTAATAAAGATGGGATACCAGAGATAAAAATACAAACTGCATCACAATACTATGAAGTCTTCGTCTTTAAAAACAGGCAATTCGTGAAACAAAAAAATACCACTGAATAAATAGTACATGAAGGCCTTTGCCAAAAATACCCAAAATGGAACGCCCGCTTCCTCTACCAAAGGAAGAAGCAATGATTCCTTTTTTGGGGTACAAGCAAAGCTTTCCATTGGAAAACCCAACGACAAATACGAGGTCGAAGCCGATGCAGTAGCCGATAAGGTGGTTTCCAAAACCCAAAAGCAACCATCAGTTTTTGGGGGCGGTTCCTTTTTCCCCGCCAAGCCAACTCCTATTCAAAAGTCGTCTTTTGAGGAAGTACAACAAAAAGAGGAATCCGAAGAGATTCAGGAAAAACCCTTGGCAGAAAGTATTACACCCCTTGTACAACTGGCTTCAAATGAGGAAGAGGAAGTGCAGGAAAAGTGTTCCGATTGTGAAGCCGAAGAAGAAAAGAACGTTCAAAGACTTCCCTTCGAGGAAGTACAACAAAAATGCACCGAGTGTGAAGCCGAAGAAGAAAAAAACGTTCAAAGACTTCCCTTTGAGGAGGTTCAGGCCAAAAATGAGTCATCAAAAAGATCAACCACAGCAGGTTTTGAGCAAAACTTAGCAAATTCGAAAGGAGGGGGATCTCCACTCAACGAAAGCACAAAAACCGAAATGGAAAGTGGCTTTGGTAGTGATTTTAGCCAAGTAAGGGTACATACCGACAGCAATGCGGTACAAATGAACCAAGAAATAGGCGCACAGGCATTTACCAACGGAAGTGATATTTATTTTAACCAAGGAAAGTACAACCCAAATGCAACTTCAGGAAAACACTTGCTCGCCCACGAGCTAACCCATACCATTCAACAAGGAGGCATTTCAAGCGGTACCAATATTGCTAGGATGCCCAAGCTTTCCACTAAATCGTTTAAAGGAGATTACAACCTAAACATTGGTAAAAGGCCTACCATACAAGCATTCGGGCTTGATGATATTGGCGGTGCGTTGTCTGCCGGTGCCGACTTCATAAGTGATACTGCCAGTAGTGCTGTGGACTTTGCCGGAGATGTGGTAGAAGGTGCCTTAGAACTAGGAGCCGATGCCATTATGGCCATTGTAAGAAGGATCTCCCCTTCCCTTGCCGAAATTATTGAAAACGGCCCCCTAGATATGATTGCTGAAGCTCTCAACGGAGGGATACAAAGCTGGTTGGCTGGGATTTTTGGCGAATTGGGCATTGGCGAATTCATTAGTGGTTTACGGGAAAGCTTTGAAGGATTCTTTGCCATGCTCCAAGGAGCGATGGCTGGAGATGCAGCTTCCTGCGAAGCGTTTAACCAAGCCATCCAGTCTATAAGGGATTTCATATCAGACTTCATGAATAACCCATTCTTTGAAGCCATACGATCAGTATTTGACCAAGTGAGCAGCTTCCTATCTGAAATGTTCGATTTATTGGTTGCTCCAGTGCTCGATGCCGTAATAGGACTTGTTGGGGATGCATTCTCGGTCGTTACCGATATTGCCTCCACCATCTGGGGGTGGATTTCAGCCGTAAAAGATTTCATGGTGGATGCTTGGACTTGGGTCATGGAGTCATTAGGCATTTCAGGTGATGGTGAAGGCGGCGTTTGGGAATGGATAAAAGGTTTTGCCAGCGATATTTGGGAAGAAATAAAAGCCACTTTTGAACCCATTATTGGGCCACTTAGGGTTATTTTAACGATACTGGTAGTGATTTCGCCCATAGGCCCGCTCGTGATTGCCCTTACCTACGGCCCAAGGATTGTAGAAGCCATTCAATGGCTTTGGGCCAACAAAGACAACCCCAATATTGTGGCCGATGCTAGGGAACAGATGGGCGATGGTATATTACCTCAACTATTAGAAGCTGGCCAAGGATTAATTGGAGCCATCACAGGTGCCGTGGACTCCATGTTGGCCCAATTTGTAGAACTAGGGTCTGCCTTATTGGACTTTTTAGGGGCTGTAACAGGTGTCCCGCTGTTGGATATGGCTCGAAGCTTTGTAGAAACTGTGTCACAGGGCGTACAAGACTTTATCGCTTGGGGGCAAACAACCCTAACCAGTGTTATTGAATTTTTCAGTGGCGTTTTCGAAAAGATCCGAACCACGGTAGAGCCCTATATGGAAATACTTACTTCCATAGGAATGGCTATTTTGAACCCAGGAATGATTCCCATCATATTAATGGGTTGGGCCTGGAGAGCACTACCCGATTGCTTCAAACCCCCCATTATTGATTTCCTACTGGATGGAATCATAGGATACCTGGAAGCATTGCCAAATCTTGTTATCATGGGGCCCCTATGGCCGCTTTTAAAACCTTTTATCATAGGCTTCCTACAAGGATTCAGAAATGCAGATGACGCACAGAAAATTGCAGTAACCAATAAGTTGGCCAAAATCATTAGTGGGGCCAGTATAGAATTCATTATTGGATTTGTGGTAGGGTTCTTACGCGGAATTTGGGAAGGATTAACCGATCCATTTGTCCTAATGTACCAAATTTTAAGTGGTCTAAGCTCCTTAACTCAGTGGTTTGCCGGAATCATCATGGGCGATAGCGAAGAAACCCCTGCTACGGGATCCAGCGCAACCGCCACCGGAAGTCCTTCTACCGAGAACGGCACAGCAGCATCCAGTTCTGCCTCCAGCACCACAGCGCCAAGCGAAACAACCCCAGCAGCTGCCCCTTCTGCCACAGGGAGTTCAGGGACTACCCCAATTCCCCCTGCCGAACGCCAAGCCCTTACCGCAAGGATGTCGGAAATGGGAGGAGAATTGGCAGAACCGGCTGGTCAAGTGACCGGGAACTTCATGGATGCTGCTTCAGAATATTTCCAAGGAGGAGAAACAACTTTTGAATCGCTTTCCGAAAAACTGGGCGATATGTGGTCCAGTGCCGAAGAAGCCATTCGGGGTGCAGGTTCTTCATTAGCAGAACAATTCATTTCTTTCATGACTGGAGATGGGGCCGAAAGGGAAATTGGGGATAGTGTAGGATGGGTAGCTGGATCAATTGTGTTTGAAGTGGTCTTGGGCATCCTTACAGCAGGAACGTATGCCCCGGTAAGTGCTGTGGGTAAGGCATTGAAATTCTTTGCAAAAGTATTGGATTGGACCGGGGAGGCATTGGGATTGGCCTTCAAGATGTTGGGCAAATTAGGAAAAGCTTTGATGAAGTTATTTGATAAACTTATTGAAATGGCTTCAAGAGCAACGGGTGCTTTAAGGATTGTAATCGATGCCATCAAGGAAATAGGGGAAAAAGTGATTCGTTTTGCTGATGAATTATTTGGAAGGTTTGGTAGAAGTGCTGGTGGGGAAGTAGCCGAAGAAGGTACCGAACGGGCTGCACGCGAAGCCACAGAAGCGGCATCAGAGCGAGCTGCCAGGGAAGGGGTTGAGGAAACTGCGGAGGAAGCCTCAGAAAGAGCCGCCAGAGAAGGCTTGGAGGAAAGCGGGGAAGAAGCTGCCGAACGGGGCGCCAGGGAAGGAGCCGATGATGCTGCAAAAGTGGCCGAAATGCCAGCAGCTTTGGCAGCGGCCAGAACACTCACCGAGGCCAATGATGCAACAGGAGTGCCAGCCGTAGTAACCGTGGCAGCGCTTAATGCCACCATTAAACCTAGGTTTCGATGGATTGAATACTTTGAAGCCGAACCCAAAGGGGGCCTAGGGGTTTACGAGATTAACATGATTGCCAGTAAAACGACGGTAGATTCTAGGTATACCGATGAGAATCCTATAGACTCTCCTACCTCGAGACAAAGAGCCTTTGAGAGTGAGGTTCAAAAATTGACGGTCTAACTCCGGAAGAGCTTGCAGAACTGCGCCGTTACAATGCCGAAGTCCCAAATAATACCCGAAGCCCACAGGAGGTACTAGATGATATTCGAAATGACCGAAGGGTATGGAATGAGGATACCCGAAGGTACAACACCTTACCCGAAGTACCCGATGGGGTACCAAGGGCAGATCTCCCCCCCGATGGAAGCCCACAAGCAGTTGCCTGGGATGATTATGTAAATGGCAACTCTCCGGTACCTTGTTTCCCTGAGGGGACATTGATTTCAACCCCAAATGGAAAAAAACCAATTGAAACAATTGCCGTTAATGATATGGTTTGGTCTTTTGATCATCTTGCCAAAAAAACTAGAATTGGGTATGTGAAAGGAATAAGCAAAAACCATACACTATCACTCGTTCACATTCATAGTAAGGGCCATGTGTTAAAAGCCACCCGAAATCACCCTTTCTGGATTGAAGAAGAAGAAAAATATTGCAGGGCCGATGCATTGACCGAAGGAATGTTTCTTAGAAAAATGGATGGTCAATTGGTGAAAATTGATTCCATTTATATAGAAGAAATTGAGACAACAACATATAATTTTGAAGTCTCAAACTATAGAAATTATTTTGTAGGTGAAGACGAGGTCCTTGTCCACAATGACGATGTTGTGGAAGCTGTCGCTTCGGGCCTTGCAAATACAGATACGTTTCCATCCAGAATCTATATAATTGCAGACCCTGTAACCAATCAAGTTATTTACGTGGGGCAGACCATCCAAACCCTAGATACCCGATTTGGACAACACCTAACCGACCCTAACAGTTCCATTTTTCAATATTTAAGAGATAATGGATACCCTCAACTTGCAGACAACCCCGATTTCTTAAGAGGACGAAACCTGGATGATTTGCTTACAATAGAGACCCCCATCAATGGAAACATGATGACCCACTATGAATTAACCGTTTGGGAGCAGTTTTATATTGACAATAATGGAGGAATTGCTAACTTAGAGAATAAAATTAATGCGATAACCCCGGAAAAGCGACTGCAATATGCGAGCTTCCACAACCCTTGTTATTAAAAACATGAGTATGATCAATTACAAACCTGGAGACATTTTTAGCTTTCCCATTCATTCAGAAGAATTTGGCTTTGGAAGAATTCTACTAGACGTATATGCACAGGGAATTAAGCCCTCAAAAATAGACAAGCAAAGCCCTATTTACTTTACAGATAATACCATTTTGGTAGAACTATACAAAAATACCCATAAGGATCCCGAGAAGCTTCCTAATGATTTGGAACCACTCGTTTCCGGTATTTTTACCTCAAATGGATTTATTGTATCAAATGATTGGAACATTATCGATTTCAATGTAGTACAGCCTACCACTATTGATTTCCCAGAATTTGTTGCCCAAAAAGGGGCCTTTAGTTCAATTTTCATCAAAGGGGAACTAAAACAGGAGATCGAGCTACCTTTCGTGAAGATGAATGAGATCGCCATTAAACCCAAAAGCTTTCCAGGGATCATGTTTGGGCCCCTCATGTTATATAACCTTGGCAGAAAGGAAGAGATACAGTTGCCAAACATCAACGCCCGTTCCATAGACCTAGCACATTTGGATGTGAGATTTTCGCCTTCTAGGGAAGAAATCCACTCACTACTTCCCATTGAATTTAACAACCCCTACGATGAGCTTAGCAAAATGAAGGGTTTTGATATTAAAAGATTTTACACCTCATGATGCTCTACCACTCCAAAAAGCCTACGGTGCATTATTTGTTTCCTAAGGATTACCATTTTCCTCCGGGTGATTTTGAACTATTTTCCACAAAAAGTAAAAAAATCTTGGTGGACAAAAATGCTATCTTGGACTATAAAATTGGCAACGCCGAAGCCATGAAACTGCTCACTGCCGAGTTGAATACACAAGTGGGAGACCTCATGAAAGGAATTCAAAAAGTAGCTTCAAAAATTTCAGCCAAAGAAGACCCCACCCAAAAAGAAAAAGAATCCCCTTCGGAAGAAAAAAAAGACGCTTCCATAGCTGGCAAAATAGCGGGAGGACTCGAGTTTTTTACCTTATCGACCAAGGTGATGACCGTTTTTTGGAAAATTGCCAAAACCGACGATGAACAGGAACTCGCCCTTTTGAAAACCGAAATGCATTCCTTAAAAAAACAGTTTCAGGAAAAGGGATACTCTCCTAAAGAAGACTTTGAAGAAGTTCCTTTTAAGTTAAAGGAAAAATACCAGAAAAATGGGGATCTGGAGGGTTTTAGGAATGCCGCAAAGGAATTTGAAAACCTCCTGAAAGGAACTAGAAAAGGAACAAAGCAGGATTAATAAAACCTAGAAATTACCCTAAAATGCTGCTAAAAGCATTTCAAAAATAGGGGGATTTACCCCTTGGGAAATGTTTTTATAAACTGTAAATTAGCTAATTAGCAACAAAAACCCCTTCTCAATGATTGGTTTTATCAAAGAACTTTTCTTATTTTTTAAAAAGAGTATCACCTGCCTATTCAACTATAACTGTCTTATTGCACAGTTTCAGCACCTCAAAAAATCATTTAAGAACTTTTTCAAGGCATCAATCCTTAGCCTTATTGTTATCACCATTATTTTGTTGTTGCTAACCAAAATGGACCAAGCCTTTACCATGCTGGTCGATTTGGTGGAAAACCCGCATTCAAAATTGTCGTTGCTGCTTTCCTTTTTCTTTATCAATGCCCTTGCTATCGTACTGTCCCACTACCCTATTTACACCTACTATGCCGCCAATCTCAATAATTCGGAACATTACACCGACTGGAAGCAGATGCATCCTTTCCGTTTTTGGCCGCTGCGAAAATTTCCGGCCTATGTCTATACAACCAAAAAAGGGACCGACTATAAACCAGACAACTGGGCCAATTACCTTCGATACTCCATTGGTTTGCTTATACATGGGGTTTGGATTCATTTTATCATTAGTAGTTTTCAACCCAACCTCATTTTTGAAAACTTCCCACTACCCCTCGTAAAAACAATTATCTACCTCCTGTTATTGGTTCCGCTATTTGCCTACATTTACCTCAAGGAAAAATTTACACAGTACCAATCCACCACCGATAAAAGTGGAAAAAAGCTTCCCGAAGAAACCTGCAAAGAGAATGCACGCAAACTGAACGTGTATTACAAACGGCTGGGCATTGGCTACTTTTTTGTTGCCTTTACCTGTTTGCTGTTATTGCTCATTACCTTATTCATTACCAATTTTAGCCCTGGTGGCTTCGTCGTATTGCTTCTCACCAGCTATGCGTTCATGTTCAATTATGTGTTTTTTAGATTGTTGAGAACGCAGTCCTCTGCGGTGAAACGCTCACTTGAAAGTCCATTGTTGCTACCCTTTTCCATTTTTATAGGATGGATTCAATATTTTGAAAAATCTGAAAACTACCTCACCCTATTCAATTTCAACTTTATTGTTTCCATTATATTGTTGGTCTACGCCACCATTGGCAGTATCAAAGGTTGGGGGCTTACCAATGGCATTCCCATTTTATTGGCGTTCTTCTACTTTTACTATTTTATCATCGCTAGTTTGGGGAAATACTTTTTCGTTGCCAAAAAACTGGATCTTTTTAATACCAAACGCTTTAAGTTCATTTTTGGCACTTTTGCCATTTTCATTTTTTTGATCGTATTGAGCAAGCTTGGCAATATTGAAACCCGTACCCATGAACTGGATTTGGTGGAAAATGCCAAGTTGGAAATCTCTGAAGCCCAATTTTTGGACAGTCTTCAGAAAAAAGAAAACCCTACCCTCTTTTTTATTGCTTCCCATGGTGGGGGCCTTAAAGCCAATGTGTGGACCTTGAATGTGATGAACACCCTGCAAAAGGAAACCCAAGGGAAGTTGCTGGACAATACCATTGCATTTTCGGGTGCCTCGGGCGGTTCGCTGGGCTTGGCACTCTATACAGGCCTGTACCGGGAAGAGGGTCGTGATTTTGACCGAATTCAGCAAAAAATAGACACCCTTTCCCGGCAAAATTATACCTCCATCGATTTGACTTTTACCTTCGGCTTGGATTCCTATCGTAAAATATGGCCGCTCAATCAAAAATTAGGACTTAGGGATCGCCCATATTACGCCATGCGGAAATACCAAAACCACATTGAAAACGTCTCTTCCAACCGTCTCTCGGAAGTTTCGTTTCGGGATTATTGGAAACAGGCTTTCCAGAAAACCGGTTATTTCCCCAGTCTCATCATGAACACCGCAAGTACCAAGGGAAGCCGCGGTATCCTATGGTCTGTAAAACCCAACGATTTCAATACCGTTTTTCCTTTTGCCGAAAACCTGGCCGATCTGCACGATCACAAAACCCTTCCCTACTACCAAGCCGTTTCCACAACCAATCGCTTCCCTGTGTTTAGCCCAGCGGCAAAAATTCCTGGTTATGGGCATTATATCGATGCCGGTGCCATAGACAACAGTGGCCTTTTGGGGTGTTTGGACCTGCATAATTACTTGCTGCGCAATACAACCCTGCTCCAGCCAAAAAAGGTAGCCTATATAGAAATCATCAATAGCAAATCCCTTTATGTAAACTATGTGGTGAAAAAATTTAAAGAGGAAAACCATATCGACCACATCGTAAAGAATGAAGTGGAAACCGATAATATCGTAGCCGATATGCAAACGGGGCTAAATTTGGACAAAATCCCCGGTTACTTGAGTGATTACCTTACCAATTGGGAAAAAGCGCAGCCTTCAAGGATTCAGTATTTTCAACTGTTCATGCCGCATAAAATTTCCCTAAATGATGTGGAATCCTTTTTGAAAGGAAGTGTGGCAGAAGACGAAGTACGGGAAAAGTTGATTTCTTTTTTGGCTTCGGAAAATAACCAGATCCTCACCCTCACCGAAAAACCCGACAAATCCTTTTTCGATCCCTGGGAATACTATGAACCCACGCTTTCCCGCCATTTGAGCAAAAGCAGTTTGGAATATGTAAAAGCCATATTGATGCACCCCATGCTTCGGAAGCAATTTTCGGAAATCAATTCACTGGTGCAACAAGAAGAAAAACCAACAACCGAAGAAGAATAGCTTGTCTATTCAAAACGGAAGTGATTAATCCTATAAAACCATGAAAACACTAAAATATAAATCCAAAGGAACCGAAGTGTATACCCTGGAAGAGCTCTTGCTAAGCCTAGGCTATCAAGTAGTTGTCTCGGATTACTTTGGAAAGGATACCGATGCGGCCATCAAGGATTTTCAGATGAAAAACAATTTGGTTGTCGATGGCATTGTAGGGCCCAAAACCTGGTCAAAATTGTATGAAAAGCAACAACAGCTTACCCTGTTCAACGATAAGTTCCTTTCGGAAAAAGACCTCCAGGATTTTGCGGCAACGTTTAACCTAGAGCTGGCGGCCGTGAAAGCCGTGAACGAAGTAGAGAGCAGCGGAAAAGGGTTTTTACTGGACGGCAGGCCCCGTATCCTTTTTGAAGGTCATATTTTTTGGAAACAACTTAAAAGCAAAGGCCTGGATCCTTCCCAATTTGTCTCTGAACACAGCAAAAATGTACTGTATTCCAGTTGGACAAAATCGTTTTATGAGGGGGGTAAGCAAGAATACGACCGCTTGGAAAAAGCCGCAGGATTGAGTGATGACGACCGTGTTCATGATGCGGCCTATGAAGCGGCATCCTATGGCTCGTTCCAGATTATGGGTTTTCACTGGGCTCTTTTGGGATACCCAAGCGTGGATAGTTTTGTGGCGCATATGTACACCCATGAAAAGGCACATTTGGAAGCTTTTGGGAAATTTTGTGAGGCAAACGATTTATTAAAACACTTGCAATCCAAAAAATGGGCCTCCTTCGCCAAGGGGTATAATGGGGCTGGATATCAGCAAAATAAATATGACACCAAGCTGGAAGCAGCTTACAATAAATATAAATAATGGAGACCTTGCACAAAGACTTGAATATTGTTTTTTCGTATCTACGGGAAGTTATTTCATGGCGCATCAAAAACACAACAGGCTCTTTTAAAGAAGAGGGGCCTTCTATTACCGAAGCCCATCTAGGGAATTCCCTACCTGCAACCTTCATGAAAGAACACCACCTTTCGCCCGAAGAACGCGTGGTCTTGCTTTTGGCTTTGGTACCACATGTACTCCCCGATTTTTTATTGGAGGTAGTGGCTGATGAATTTCCCAATGGTACCGATTTCCCTCTCTTTGGCGGAGTGAAAGGTAAAAACCACCGAGGGATTCTGCCCACGGGCGAAACCGTTCAGTTTTTGTTGGGTGGCAGTAATCTATCCGAACGTATTCAATGCATACCGCTCTTTAGCGAAGCACATCTTTTTCATACCAAAGAAATCCTATACCTAGATAAAGTCCCCGAAGGAGAACCCCTCATGAGCGGCAAATTGGTTCTGCACAGCGATACCCTTCATCTATTGACCACTGGGGTCATCCCTCCCCCAAAATTGAGTACCGATTTCCCTGCCGAAAAGCTAGAAACCCAATTGAGTTGGGAAGATTTGGTGTTAAACGAAAAAACCCTCACCCACATCAAGGAATTGGAAGTTTGGCTCCACAACCACCAACAGTTAATGGAAGAGTGGAACATGAAAGACCGAATCAAACCAGGATACAGAGCCCTGTTTTATGGCCCGCCAGGAACCGGAAAAACCCTTACAGCAAGCTTACTGGGAAAATATACCCAAAAGCCTGTGTACCGCATTGACCTTTCTACCGTGGTTTCAAAATACATTGGAGAAACCGAAAAGCATCTTTCCAATTTGTTTGACCGTGCGGCCAACAAGGATTGGATCCTCTTTTTTGATGAGGCCGATGCCATTTTTGGAAAACGAACCAACGTGCGCGATGCCCATGACAAGTACGCCAACCAGGAGGTTTCCTATCTACTGCAACGGGTGGAAACGCACCCCGGGTTGGTGATTTTGGCCTCCAATTTTAGGGACAACATAGACGAAGCCTTTACACGTAGGTTTCAATCGCTTTGTTCCTTTGAACTTCCCGGCGAAAGGGAACGCAAGGATATTTGGCAAAAAAATATGCCCAAACAATTGCAGCTTAGTGAAGATATTGACCTGGATGCCATTGCACGGAAATACGATTTAACGGGTTCCAACATCGTGAATATTATCCAGTATTGTAGTTTGCAGGTACTCCATCAAAAAAGCAATGTCTTGACGCAAAGACTATTAATGCAAGGAATTAAACGGGAGTATTTAAAGGAAGACAGGATTTTTTGAAAAAGAAAAGAGGTGCCAAAAGCACCTCCCTTCTACTAGTGAAAAATTAATTACTGCTTCACATCTTCCATCTTAACTTCCTCGCCGTCCTTATCGACCAGCAGTACTTCGTCAAAGCCCATTTTTTTGAACTGGGGGTATTGGGTCGTAGCATCACCCACCACCAAATAGGCCATTTTGGATTCGTCCAGGTATTTATTCGCCAAGGCTTTGTGTTGCTCCAAGGTCATGTTCTTTATCACGGCCTCCTCGTCTTCTATGTAATTGGGGGCAAGCCCATAATTACTCATTTCCTGTAACATGCCCAACAAAGAGAACTGGGTCTCAAAGCGGCGGGCATTGGATTTGATCAAGGCATTTTTGGTAAAGTTTAGGTCTTCTTCCGAAATACCTTCCTTGTACTTGGCAATTTCTTCTTTGAAAATCTTCACCGATTCCGTGGTATTGGTACGCACACTGGAAGAAGCCTTGAAGGTTCGGGGACTTTTCCGCCACTAAACCCGGTTCTGGCACCATAGGTATAGCCCTTCTCTTCCCGCAGAATCAAGTTTACATTCCCACTGAAAGAACCTCCCAGCTTGTAATTCATCACTTCCACAGGGTAAAAATCCTTATCGGCCCTAGAAAGCCCTACGTAACCAATATTGATCACCGACTGCTTTGCATTGGGGATATCCACAAAATACAAGGAGGATTTATCACGGTTATTGGCAATAGGATATTCGGGAATGGTCACTTCTTTTGCAGCCCATCCTGTTTCGATGCCTTTTAGATTCTGAAGGGCTTTCTCTTTATTGATTTTTCCTACCACATGAAATTTGGAAATGGAGGGTGAAAAATTTTTTTGGTAAAACGCCTTCAAATCATCCATGGTGATAGCCTCAACCGAAGCTTCGGTCCCAACGGTAGGATAACTGAAAATATGGTCTTCGCCATACAACAGCTTATTGTAGACATTTGTTGCAACGGTATTGGGATCGGCAGCAGAGCGTTTGATTTGATTAATGGTTGCGGTTTTGATACGCGCAAATTCTTCCTCGTCCCAGCGAGGTTCCAACAGGATTTCCCTCACCAAATTCATGGTTTTATCGAAGTTACGGGTTAGGGTGTTTCCTTGGATCACAATTGATTCATTGGTGGTGTACATATTAATACTCGCACCCAACATTTCAATTTCTTCTTCCAATTCCTCGGGGGTTTTGGTAGCGGTGCCTTCCATCATGATATCGGTCATCAAATTGGCCACCCCATTTTTGTTTTTATCGTCCAGCAAATGGCCCCCATCAATCACCAAGCTAAAGTTAACGGTGGGGATTTCATTTTGTTCTATACCATAGACTTTCATTCCGTTGGCCAATTCGGCATTCCAACTGGTGGGAATGCTCAATGCCGGTGCGGGTCCCTGCACGGGTTCCACCGAACGATCGAAGTTGGAAGGCGTTTTAACAATTTCCTCCTCTTTGTCTTCTACTATTTTTTCCACATTTTCCTTGATCTCTTCTTCCACCACGGGGGCTTTTTCAGAATTATCGGCAATCAAGTTAAGTTGGCCCTTGGGCACAAAACTGGTGATGACAAAAGGTTTATCCTTGAGATAGGTATTGTACACCCGCATGACATCTTCCTTGGTCACTTTTTTTATGTTTTCGATATCCTGCTCAATAAAGGCGGGGTCGCCTGCAAATACGTTGTATTGGCAAAGCTGAAAGGATTTCCCCAGCACACTACTAATCCCGTTATAAAATTGTGTTTCCAGCCCGGCTTTGATGCGTTCCACATCGCGGTCGGTCACGCCTTCTTTTTCAAAAAGGGCAAAGGCATCAAAAATTCCTTTTTCCACATCGTTCAAGTTCACCCCATCATTGGCTGTGATAAGAATCTGGAAATCGCCTGCAATTTGCTGGGTATTGCTATAGGCAGAGGTCCGTGATGTTAATTCACGCTCCTTTACCAAAACCTTGTATAGAGGTGCCTTTTTGCCACTGGAAAGGATTTCAGCTAAAAAATCCAAGGCATAGGCATCATCAGTATACTGTTGCAACGTGGGCCAAATCATATTGAGCTGTGGTGCCTGGGCAAAGTTATCTTCATGGTATAACCGTTTGGTCTCTGGAAGTGTCACAGGCTGTGGCTCAAGGGGCGTCACTTCCTGGCGGCGTTTTATTTCCCCAAAATACTTTTCAATGAGGGCCTTGGCATCTTCCTTTTCAAAATCGCCCGCCAATACCAAGGTGGCATTGTTGGGACCATAAAAGCGGTCGTAAAACTCCTTTACATCCTCTACCGTGGCATTTTGCAAATCCACCAACTCCCCTATCACCTGCCAGTTGTAAGGATGCCCCTCTGGGTAAATATTTTTATCCAACACCCAACTGGTATGCCCATAGGGGTTATTATCCACCCGCTGTCTTTTTTCGTTCTGAACCACTTCCTGTTGGTTGTAAAAAGCCGATTCTGTGACGGTATTGATCAAATACCCCATACGGTCGCTTTCCAGCCAAAGCACCATTTCCATGGCATTTTTGGGAACCACTTCATAATAGATAGTCCCATCTTTCCAGGTACCCCCGTTAAGGGTTCCCCCAGCGTCTTGGATCTTCTTAAAGAACTGGTCTTGGGGTACGTTTTCCGATTCTTGGAACAACATGTGCTCAAAAAGGTGGGCAAAGCCGGTACGGCCTGTTTTTTCACGGTTGGAACCCACACCGTATTGAATGGCGAGCGAAACAATAGGGTCACTCTTGTCTTGATGCAATACTACATCCAGCCCATTGGCGAGTTCGTATTTTTCAAAATCGATGGAAAGTTTTGCCGTGGCTTCGGCATTTTCAGACGTTTTCTTGCACGAAACTGCGGTGATAAGCGCAGCACAAAACAATGCAGGAATAAAAAGCTTTTTGGAATTCATTTTTTGGTTATTTATTAATTGCTTAAATATACTAGCACTACAACGTTTGTTTCCTTAAAATAGTGTTAAATAGGGTTTTAATCCTGCAACTGACCTTTATCATTTTTTTTCTAGCAGAAATTATTCACTTTAGAACACTCAAAATGCAAAAGACATGGGAGAACAAAAAGTGAATTTAAAGCAGAACCACGCTTCGCAAACCCAGTTTATAGAGCATTTATTACTCGATATTCAGGCGTTGGAATATCTACTGGAAAAAGATTTGTTTGAAAAGGGGGTTACCCGCATTGGTGCCGAACAGGAATTTTGCTTGGTGACCAAAGACTGGAGGCCCGCCAATAATGCCGATGCCATCCTACAAGATATCAACGATCCTCATTTCACCACCGAACTGGCCAAATACAATCTGGAGATCAATCTGGATCCTATTGAGCTCAAGGAGGATTGCTTTCAAGAAATGCACACACAACTAAAAGCTCTCTTAGAAAAAGCCAATACCGTAGCCAAGAAGCACGATTCAAAGGTAGTGCTCACGGGTATTTTGCCTACCATCTCCCAAACCCATTTAAAATTGGATTATATCACCAATAGGCCCCGCTACCTTGCCCTGAACCAACGGCTCATGGAACAGCGGGGCTCGCATTTCCATTTGCACTTAATGGGGGTAGATGAGTTGAGCGTTCGGCACGATTCTGTCCTGTTTGAGGCGTGTAACACCAGTTTCCAATTGCACTTGCAAATAGACCCAGACGATTTTATTTCGAGTTTCAATTGGGCACAGGCCATTGCAGGCCCGGTTTTATCGGTGTGCACCAATTCGCCATTATTGTTGGGAAGGGAACTGTGGAGCGAAACCCGAATTGCCCTTTTTAGGCAAAGTATTGACACCCGGCATATATCCTTGGCCCTAAAGGATCAATTGCCCAGGGTTTCCTTTGGAAGTCATTGGGCCACGGGCAGTATTGTGGATATTTACAAGGAGCACATTGCCCAATACAAAATGGTATTGGCCAACGAAATAGACGAAAATTCCCTAGAAACAGTCAAAAGCGGAACCATTCCGAAACTAAAGGCCCTGAGCCTTCACAATGGGACTATTTACCCTTGGAACCGTGCTTGTTATGGTGTGGGCAATGGAAAACCCCACTTGCGTATCGAAAATAGGTACATCCCTTCGGGGCCATCCATTGTGGATGAAATGGCCAACTTTGTCCTTTGGGTAGGATTGATGCTGGGAAGGCCCCAAACGTTTGATGATATGCCTTCGGTCATGGACTTTAAGGATGCCAAATCCAATTTCATAAAAGCCGCCCGCTATGGAAAAGAAGCTATGCTGCTTTGGGAAAACAAAAAGTACAGCCCCAAGGCCCTGTTGAAAAATGTCCTATTACCCATTGCCGAAGACGGGCTACAAAAAGCAGGAATTGCCAAAGGGGATATCCATTATTTTTTGGGCATTATTGAAGACCGTTTGCGGTTTAATAGCGGATCCGACTGGATGGTTACCAATTTTAGGGCCCTTCAGAAAAACCATAAGGCGGATCAAGTACTTCGGTTGATTACCCGTTTTTCCTATAAAAACCAGCAGGAACAATTGCCCATTGCCACGTGGAA
>JAWKMP010000013.1:0-69844 GCA_041392175.1 Flavobacteriaceae bacterium
ATTCTGAGGCAATAGCCGCCTTAAAAGAGGCAGAGCCTATGCTTGGCGCTGCAGATAATCAACTAAAAGCTCATTATTACATTATCATGGGCGAAGCTAATCTTGGTTTGGCGGGCACTTCAAATCTCTCCAAAATGAAAGAAGCCGCCACAGCCTTCGGTATGGTAAAATCATTATCCCCCGATAGTAAAATGGAAGAGCGACTCAACATTGGCTTAGACAATTTACGCATCGCTTTAGTAAACAGTGCCATTGAGGATCAAAAGAAAGAGAGCTATGCTACCGCTTCACAAAAGCTTTATGAAGCCTATATGGTAAGCCCTAAGGATACTTCTTACCTCTATTATGCTGCTGGCAATTCTGTTAATGGTCATGACTATGATACAGCTTTAGGGTACTATGAAAAACTGTTGGATTTAGGATATACAGGAATCCAAACACAATATGTTGCAACCGATAAGGAAGGGGAGGAAGTAGTTTTTAATAATGAAGGAGATAGGGATACTGCTGTTAAGTTTGCTGAGTATACCAATCCGGTAGACAGAAAGTCAGAATCGGTAGAAGGGGACATCCTTCAGAAAGTAACTCTTATCTATATCAACAAAGGCGAAACCGAAAAGGCCGTTGCAATCATTTCCAAGGCACGCGCTGCCAATCCAAATGATGCAAACCTTATGCGTTCTGAAGCAGATTTGGCTTACAAAATGGGAGATATGGAAAAATACAATAGGATCATGGCAGAGGTAATCACCACCGATCCCAACAACCCAGAATTGTACTATAATCTAGGAGTAAGCTCTGCGCAAATTGGTGATATTGAAAAAGCTCGGGAATATTATTTAAAGGCTTTAGAGCTAAAGCCTGACTATTCGTATGCTCAAATTAATATGGCTGCTCTTATTCTTCAGAATGAAGGTAAGTTGGTAGAGGAGATGAATGGCTTGGGAACCTCTAGGGCAGACAACCTAAAGTATGACCAATTGAAGGAGCAAAGAAAGCAAATGTACCAAGAAGCACTTCCCTACCTTGAGGGGGCAGTAGCCTCTTCACCAAATAATATTGAAGTTTTTAGAACCCTAATGAATATCTATAGCCAATTGGGCCTAGATGATAAATACAAAGCTGCCAAAGCAAAACTTGCTGAAATGGAAGCTAATAAATAATCCACTTTTTTTTGAAAATTGAAAAGGCTCCCAAAGGAGCCTTTTTTTATAGAATCTTTTTTATGACCCTAAGTTTGTGGGAGTACTTTTTTTCATCTGCATTAAAGATACCGTTGTGATCAAGTCTGTCAATGCGGACCTTTCCATGGGAATGAATAATATAATTGTCTTGCATTATAATACCTACATGAATAATAGCTCCTTCGGCATTGTCAAAAAAGGCTAAGTCTCCAGGCTCACTTTCTTCAATAAAACTGAGGGCGTCTCCTTGAGTAGCTTGCTGGCTTGCATCGCGCAATAGCGAAAAGCCGTTCAGCTTATAAACCATCTGTGTAAAACCACTGCAGTCAATTCCAAAAGGGGTCTTTCCACCCCAAAGGTAGGGGCTGTTTAAAAACAAAACAGCGGTTTCTACCAAGTGGGATTTGGAGAGGGTTTGGTTAATTGTATGCCCTTCAAAGCGATGTGATAAAAAAGGAGCAGCTTGTACATTGCATCCCATGGGAATGGTAAGCAATTGAGAGGTAGGAGTATGCACAAAATCAACCAAATCAGCCGAAAAAACAGGGAGTAATGCCTTTAATTTTTCAAAATCCTCTTCTGAGACTTCAAAGTATTGTTTATTGTCTACCCAGCCTTCATATCCATCTAGCTGTAAGCGTATCTTACTCCATTTTTTTTGTCGCTCAAGAACCTTGAAAACCTCTCCATACAAAACCTGGCTTACCAGCTCGCTTTTATCGGATGATTCGGCGCGAAGAGGAACAATGCTAAGAGGACAGATGCCGTATTTCATTCAATGTTGGTAGGGAAATTTACATTCTTTCAATAACCATTGCCGAAGCACCTCCGCCACCATTACAAATGGCAGCAGCACCAATTTTAGCATTATTTTGGTCCAAGACACTCAACAAGGTAATCAAAATTCTCACTCCGCTGCAGCCTAGAGGATGTCCTAATGAAACGGCTCCGCCATTAACGTTTACGTTGGAGTCGTTCAATCCAAGAATCTTCATGTTGGCCAGTCCCACGACCGAAAAGGCTTCATTAAACTCAAAAAAGTCAACATCGCTAATGCTAACATTGGCTTTTGCTAGTGCTTTGGGAAGTGCTTTTGCAGGAGCAGTGGTAAACCATTTAGGTTCCTGTGCTGCATCAGCATATCCCTTGATATAGGCAAGGGGTTTCAGCCCCAATGCTTGCGCTTTCTCTTCACTCATCAATACCATGGCACCGGCACCATCATTAATGGTGGAGGCATTTGCTGCTGTTACGGTTCCTTCTTTGGTAAAAGCGGGTCGCAGGGAAGGTATTTTGTCTAAAAAAACATTTTTGTATTCTTCATCCTGGGCAATAATGATGGGTTCTCCTTTTCGTTGAGGGACAGAAACGGGAACCACTTCATTAGCAAATTTTCCTTCTTCCCATGCTTTGGCAGAACGTTTATAGGATTGAATAGCAAATGCATCTTGGTCTTCGCGTGAAAACGCATACTCGGTTGCACAGGCATCGGCACATACGCCCATAGCATTTTGATCATAAGCATCTACTAATCCATCTTTTTGCATTCCGTCTATTAAGGTAGCCGGTCCAAACTTGGTGCCGGTGCGCATATGCACATAATGTGGGATATTGCTCATGCTTTCCATACCACCGGCAATAACTACCTCTGCATCTCCTAAGGCAATCGCTTGAGCTGCGTGCATTACTGCTTTCATTCCTGAAGCACATACTTTATTTACCGTTGTACAAGGTACCGTATCTGGGATTCCGGCCCCCAAAGCAGCTTGCCGTGCAGGCGCTTGACCCACTCCGGCTTGTACAACATTTCCCATGAATACTTCAGAAACCAAAGCAGGATCCAACTGTATTTTATCCAAGGCCCCTTTGATGGCAAAACTGCCCAGTTGCGCTGCGGTAAAGGAAGAAAGACCACCCATGAAACTTCCTATTGGCGTTCGGGCATATGAGACAATAACTACTTTTTTAGACATAATGACTGTTTTTTTATTTTCAAAAAGTTCCACAAAATTACATCTTTTATATGAATTATCCTTGTTAATCGATGGCCACTTGGGATAAATGAATGCTTATTCATACCTTTACTTTTACAATTTATTTTATGAAAAACATCTTTGTTTTCTTAACGAGAAATCAGTCCTTGCTTTACAAGGTTTTTTTGTATGTGGTTTCTACCGTATTGGTAATTTACCTTTTTCCCAAAGGAGGACAGTTTAAGTACAATTTTCAAAAAGGAAAGTTATGGCAATACGAAAACCTCTACGCCCCTTTTAATTTTACGATTAAAAAGGACAAGGAGACCATAGAAGCTGAAAAGGAAAGTATCAAGGCAGCGGCGATTCCTTATTTTGATGTAAATACCCAAATTCCGAAAGAAGTTGAAAAAGCATTCCTTTCAAAATTGGATACCTATTACGTGGACAGCTTGTACACCACTTCCAAAAACAGAATTACCGAAATTGGCCAAGGAATTATACATACGGTATATCACCAAGGATTAGTGGCCAGTGCTGAGGCTTTTTCCAAAGGAAAGGTCGTTTACTTGAAATCGGGTAACGAGGTTTCTGAAGAGGTCTTATCAACCTTTTTCCAGAAAGACGATCTACCCAATTTACTTTTAGAAAGAACCCAAAACCGAAAAGACATTCTTCCCCTTTTAGAACGAATCATTCCTTCGGTAGTCATTGCAAACATTACCTATAATCCACAGCTTACCGATGCAGGAATAGAGAATGCCGTGGCACAAATCAACCCCAATGAAGGGGTAGTGGAAAAGGGGGCTCGCATTATTGGGAAGGGTGAGGTAGTGGAAGGGGCAAAGTTCCAAATGCTCAATTCGCTTCGCGATCAATTTCAATCCAAAGTGTGGAGCCATAACAATTACTATTGGCTAGTGTTGGGATATTCCATACTGGTATCGCTGGTTTTTGTAATGCTCTTCCTTTTCCTAAAAAAATACCGGAAGGAAATTTATGATAACAATACCAAAGTAAGCTTCATTTTTTTCAATATTGTTGTCATGGTCTTTATGACCACCTTTGTGGTAAAATACAATGCTAGTTATGTATATGTGATTCCCTTGTGTATTTTGCCCATTATCATAAAAAGCTTTTTTGATGCTAGGTTGGGACTGTTTGCCCATGTCCTCACCATTCTTCTTTTGGGTTTTATTGTCCCCAATAGCTTCGAATTTATGTTTTTGCAGATCATTGCCGGAATTGTTACCATTTTAACTGTTTCAGAATTGTATAAGCGTGCCAATTTGTTTATTTCGGTGGGGCAAATCACGTTCATCTACATTTTAGGGTATTTTGCTTTTTATATCATTCAGGAGGGGAATATTAGCGACATAGAAGTTAAAAATTTTGGTTATTTTATTATTTGCGGCTTGGTAACATTATTTGCTTTTCCACTTATCTATATTTATGAAAAAGTGTTTGGTTTGGTTTCCGAAGTATCCCTTTTGGAATTGAGTAATACCAACTCTGCTTTGCTGAAAGAGCTCTCAAACAAAGCCCCTGGCACTTTTCATCATTCTTTGAACGTGGCCAATCTGGCCGAAGCTGCTGCCAATGAGATTGGGGCCAACTCTATGCTGGCAAGGGTAGGGGCATTATACCATGATATTGGTAAAATGAACAACCCATCCAATTTTACCGAAAATCAATTGAATTTAATCAACCCCCTTAATGAATTGGCTCCAAAGGAGAGTGCCAAAATTATCATCGACCATGTAATTAAAGGAATTGAAATTGCCAGGAAGAATAAGCTGCCCGATCGGATTGTGGATTTTATAAGGACCCACCATGGAACCAGCTTGGTATATTACTTTTACAAATTGGAGAAAGAAGCCAATATCGATGTAAATCCAGAAGATTTTCGATACCCTGGGCCAAAACCTTTTTCCAAAGAAACGGCCATTTTAATGATGGCTGATAGTGTGGAAGCCGCCAGTAAAAGCCTTAAGGAACCTACTTCGGTAAAGATTGATTCCTTTGTGGAAAATATCATTAATGGACAAATGGAGCAGGGGCAGTTTATCAATGCCAATATTACCTTTAAGGAAATTGAAATCATAAAAAAAATACTCAAGAAAAAATTGAAGAACAGCTACCATTTGCGAGTGGAATACCCCGAATAAATAGTTTTTCTAAAAAACCGAAAAAAAAGGTTTTATTTTTTGGGTTATTGAATAGATAAAATTACATTTGCATCCGCATTGAAAAATGCAGGTTCATTGATTTGGAGAGGTGCCAGAGTGGTAATGGAGCAGATTGCTAATCTGTCAACGGGAAACCGTTGCCAGGGTTCGAGTCCCTGTCTCTCCGCAATAATAATTTGTGAAAAACCATTAGGAATTCACGGGGTGTAGCGTAGCCCGGTTATCGCGCCTGCTTTGGGAGCAGGAGGTCGCAGGTTCGAATCCTGCCACCCCGACAAAAACCGGACTTTTAAGTTCGGTTTTTTTTTATGTTACGGTCGCGTAGCTCAGCTGGATAGAGCATCTGCCTTCTAAGCAGACGGTCACAGGTTCGAATCCTGTCGCGATCACGAATAAATAGTTCAATAAGAAAAAACGCCAAGCTTGCTTGAGCGTTTTTTTGTTTGGACTATTATTAAGGCAAAAACTTCTTGGATAACGAGTGTCTAAAAAAGCACCTTTTTCCCTACAATAGCTACCTTTTCGCTATTTGCCAATGTGGTAAAAAACACATACTGCTGGCCACCTTCCTTTATTTTCCATTTTTTTCTTAGTTGGGCAACGCTTTCTGGGAAGTTTCGTGTGGCAACATTCATTGGGGTGTGGCTCATTTTTTTCATTTCCTTTTTTTGATAAGGTAGCACTTGTTCTATTTCAAATACCCTTCCTGGAAAATCAATTACTTCGTCAGCGGTAAATAAGTGACTGTGTTCTGCCAATTTGCAGAGGCCCAAAGCATTCCCCAGTGAATGAAAACCAGCCGATTTCATAATGGCTGCATTGGGTTCAAAAAGATATTTTTTAGGGTTGGAATAGTTTACAGAAGCTACTTTGTTCCACACAAATGAATAGGATTGAAATTGTTTTTTCTGAAAATTTAGGGTCCTAATAACAATGTCTGGCGAATTGTCTTTTTGAAGCACCCATAGGAGTTCTTTTACTTCATTGTCAACAGCAACCACATGAATTTCTTGGGTATTACTAAGCTCCCGCAATCCCGCAGTAAGATCCAACATGGGGGAAGTCTTGATAAGCAAGGTGTTGCATCGATCTAATAAATAGCCCCTATTTTCAACTACGTTTGGTTCACAATCACTTAAGAGAAACACTTTTCCCTTGCTTTCATTTCTACGGGATGGATCTACATAAATAACATCGTAATGAGCATGTTGGATTCCGTTCAAGCCATCTTGGCAAAGGCAGCGTATGGAGTTATTTTTTTTAAACACCGTAAAATTGTGATTGGCTATTTCAGAAAGCAACTCATTGCGTTCAAAATGGTCAACCTGCTCAAAGGATTGCGAAAAATAATAACTGTCAACCCCAAATCCACCGGTAATATCGGCCAATGTTTTGCCACTTACCAATCCTGCTTTGTATTGGGCGGTCACTTCCGAGGAGGTTTGTTCGAGGTTTAGTTTGGGCGGATATACAATCCCACGGGTGCTATGCCATAGGGGAAGTTTGTCTTTTGTTTTTCGAAAACCTTCTATTTGCTGAATAAGTTCTTGAACGGGAATTGCGTTCCAAGGGGATCCCTTTAAGGCAAGGGTAGTGGTTTCAAGCTCGTAGGTGGAAATAAATTCCTGTACTTCGGGTTGTAAAAGCGCTTTGTTCATTCGCTTTTGGGCTAATGTTCAAAAACGTAGGATACCATATTGGCTCCCATTTGCAGGGCTTTTAGGCGCACTTCGGCAGGATCATTGTGCACTTCGGGATTTTCCCAGCCGTCGCCTAAGTCACACTCAAAGGTATACAAAAGCACCAAGCGTCCCTCGATGGTAATTCCAAATGCCTGTGGCCGTTTGTTATCGTGTTCGTGAATTTTGGGAAGCCCTTGCGGAAATTTAAATTTCTGATTGAAAATGGGATGATCCCCGGGGAGTTCCTTCAGCTCCTCATTGGGAAATAATTTGGCAATTTCCTTACGCAGGTAAGGATCCATGCCATAATTATCATCAATGTGCAAAAAGCCACCACTCAACAAATAATTACGAAGGTTTTCGGCTTCTTCATTGGAAAAATAAACGTTTCCATGCCCTGTCATGTGTACCAACGGATAGTTAAAAAGCTCTACATCGCCTGGAGCCACCGTTTCGGGTTTTTCATTTAGGGTGGTATTGATTTGGGCATTACAGAATTTAATGAGGTTAGGTAGGGAAGAAGGGTTGATATACCAATCACCTCCACCCCCGTATTTTAACAAGGCGATTTCTTGTGAATGGAGCACAAAGCCAAAAGGCAACAACAATAATAGAAGTTTGGCACGCATAGGCCAAAAATAGCAATTTTGAAATGGCTTCTGAAAGGTTTTGCTAAATTTTATCACTCATTTCACCCAGTAGGCCAAAAGTAAAAAACTTCCATTCTTTTGTGATAACGGTTGCTTTTTTTCGCTGTCGGGGGGAAAGAAATTTCAAAACCACCTCAGATGAGGGAGCTTTAGGAACCTCTATAGGTTTTTGTGTATGTATCTTTTTGGCCTTCATAGCAATGAGTAGGTTAAGACCTATCCTTATAAAAAGATGATTTGGGATGCGAAAGATATAAAATATCGTTTAAATACCAAATTAATCGATAAAAAACAACATTTAATTTTTTCTCCTTTATTGTAAATTAAGATGGAAGATGCTGTGACAGGCTGCTATGGCTGCTGTTTCGGTGCGAAGCCTACTTTCGCCCAACGTGATGGGAACGAAATTATTTTTCTGTGCAACATCAATTTCTTTGTAGGAAAAATCTCCTTCAGGGCCAATAAGGATCAATGAATCGTCCTTGGGACTTAATAAATTTTTCAGTAATTGTTTCTCCCCAACTTCACAATGGGCAATGAATTTTCCTTTTTCACTTAGGGATTGTTGTGTGACAAATTCCGAAAAAGGGGTTAAGTCATGCAAGATGGGTTTGTACATCTTGAGGGATTGCTTCATTGCGCTTTCTATGATTTTTTCCAACCGATCGGTTTTAATCACTTTTCGTTCACTATGATCACAAAGCAACGGGGTAATTTCCGAAATCCCAATTTCTGTAGCTTTTTCCAAAAACCATTCAAAGCGATCTATATTTTTGGTGGGGGCCACCGCCATATGGAGTTGATAAGGCAAGGGCCCCTTTTTTTCTTTTTGAATGATTTTGGCAGTGCACACTTTATCGGACACTTCTACTAATGAGGAAGTAAACAAGAAGCCTTTACCATTGGTGATGTAGAGTGTATCTCCTTTTTTATGGCGAAGTGATTTCGCGATATGCCTACTTTCCTCTTTGCTAAAGGAAATTAGGTGGTCTTTTTCTGTAAGTTCTTGTACAAAAAAAAGATTCATGATTCCTTGCTTTTGAATTCGGCATGTGCTAGGCCTATTTCAACCCATTCTTGTAATTTTTCTTCAGTATCGAAGCCCTTTCCCGTTACAAAAATAAATTCCTTCATGGGTTTACCGGTAAAATCCATAGGGCCGGCATGAGGGTTTTCAAGGGCTTGTGCCATTTTACTGGAAGGCACCCTAACCATTAATCGTTCTTTGGTTTCCCCAACACACATTTTTCCTTTGTATAAAAAACAAGTACCTCCAAACATGCGCTTTTCGGTAATATCTTTATTCCATGGCTGTAAGGCGACACGAATTCGTTTTAAAATCTCATCGGTTTTTGGACTCATGATAATTTCATTCTAGCCGTAGCAACGGTATTGTTTTTTGCAAAAAGATTAGATTGATATTTTAGTTCCCCCACCATGGCAATCATGGCCGCATTGTCTGTACAATACTCAAATCGAGGGATATAGGTTTTCCATCCCAGGGTTGTTTCTGCTTGTTTCATGGCCGCGCGGATACCACTATTGGCCGAAACGCCACCACCAATGGCAATCTGGTTAATGCCCGTTAGGCTAACCGCATTTTTCAATTTGTCCATTAAATAATCCACGATGGTATGCTGTATGCTTGCGCAAATGTCCTCCAGACGCTCAGCAACAAAATGGGGATTCTTTTGGGTTTCCCGTTCTACAAAATACAAAATGGCCGTTTTCAATCCACTGAAACTAAATTCCAAATCACCCACTTTAGGTTTCGTAAATGAAAAAGCCAATGGATTTCCTTGTTGGGCATATTTGTCAATTAAAGGCCCGCCAGGATAGGGGAGCCCTAAAATCTTTGCAGATTTATCGAAGGCTTCCCCTACGGCATCATCAATCGTTTCGCCCAAAATCTCCATCGAAAAATAATCGGTCACTTTCACGATTTGGGTATGACCGCCACTAATGGTGAGTGCAATAAAGGGAAAAGTTGGGGCTGTTTGTCCTTCGGCTTTGATAAAGTGCGCCAAAATATGTGCTTGCATATGGTTTACGGCAATAAGCGGAATACCCAATCCCATGGCCAAAGACTTTGAAAATGAGGTGCCTACCAATAAAGATCCCATCAAACCAGGACCTTGTGTAAAGGCTATGGCATTTAATTGTTTTTTATCGATATTTGCTTTGCGCAACGCTTGATGTACCACGGGAACAATATTTTGTTGATGGGCACGGGAAGCCAATTCGGGGACTACACCACCGTATTCCTCGTGGATTTTTTGCCCAGCGACAACATTCGAAAGCACCACCCCGTTATGGATAACGGCAGCGGCCGTATCGTCGCAGGAAGATTCAATGCCAAGGATAAAGGTGTTTTGGTTCATACAATTAGGCACGCTTGTTGGGTGTAAAATTAAAACAATAAAGGCTTATCAAAAAACTTCTTAAAATAATAAAGCGTACCATATGGGTGCTTTTGTTATTGCTGGTACTGCTGGTAATTGTTCTTTCAATTCCCGCCGTGCAAACCAAGATTGCCCAAAAAGTAACCACCCACCTTAACGAAACCTATGGAACCGATATCACCATTGAGCGTCTAGGCCTCAACTGGAAAGGGGAGGTAGATATTCGTAATGTCTTTATTAAGGACCATCATCAAGATACCCTTATTTATTCTGAAATTCTACAAACCAATATTTTAAGCATCAAAAAGTTGATGGACGGCGATTTGGATTTTGGCTTTTTGGAGCTTGAAAACACGAAATTATTGGTAACCACCTATAAAGGGGAAACCAATGACAACCTTTCTATTTTTTCGGAAAAATTCAACACGGGCGATACCACAGAGGTAAAACCCTTTCAATTACTGGCCAATCACGTAAACCTCATCAATGCAGAGATACGAATCACCGATGAAAATTTGGAAACCCCAGAATCGCTATCTCTCAAGGACTTACACTTGGATGCAAATAAATTTAGTGTGGATGGACCCAATGTTGCTGCCCAAATTCATTCTCTTTCCTTTTTGGAAGGAAGGGGGATTGTGGTAAAAGACCTTAAGGCCAATTTTCTGTACACGCCCACCAGTCTTTCCCTGGAGGATATGCGTTTGATTACCGCAAACTCTACACTACAAGGCGATGTACTGCTGGAGTATGAAAATGGCATGGCCGATTTCAATAACCAAGTTACTATCACGGCGCAACTCAACGATTCATTTGTCTCCACCAATGATCTCAACCAATTGTATCCAGAATTTGGCGAGAATATCAACCTTCAGGTACAGGGGGATGTAAAAGGTACTTTAAACAATTTCACCTTTACTAACGGTGTTGTTACCTATGGAAATTCTTCTTTCCGAGGGGATTTCAGTTTTAAAAATTTATTGAATGAAGAACCCTATCATATGAAGGCTTCGCGCCATTCCATTACTACCAATTATTTTGACTTACGCAGGCTTATGCCTACCGTGATTGGAGAAAGCCTCCCCGTGGAGTTGAAGGATTTTGGCACGCTAACCCTAAGAGGGGACACCGAATTGATTGATGATTTTCTGTCAACCAATAGTACCATTGCCACTTCCATAGGCAATGTAGATGCCCAACTGGAAATGGGGAACATTCGCGATTTTAAAAATGCCTACTACAAAGGAACCGCCAAGGTAAATAGTCTAAATTTAGGTGCCATTGCACACTCAACTTCGTTAGGGAAAATGACTTCCAATCTCAAATTTGACGGACGTGGTTTTACCCCACAAACCTTGAGTACACTTATTAGCGGAACCATTGATAGCTTTACTTTTGAAGGGTATACCTATCAAAATATTGTGGTGGAAGGAAATCTTAAAAACCCAAAATTTAATGGGAAACTGGATATTAATGATCCTAACCTGAAAATGAAATTTGATGGCTTGATCGATATTTCAAAACAATTTAACCAATACGATTTCAAGGCCGATATTGAATACGCCGAATTGAATAAACTGAACCTATTTAAAAGGGATAGCATTTCGGTCTTTGCAGGGAAAATCATTATGGATATGGATGGTACCACGGTAAATGATGCTGTGGGAACCATTCAATTTTCGGAAACCTTTTACCAAACCGCCACCAAGGATTTCTTTTTTGACGATTTCACCATCACCTCCAGTTTCTTGGACGAGGAACGCACCATTGAAATTAATTCGCCAGACATTATCAACGGAAAAATTCGGGGTAAATTTTTAATTGAAGACATTCCCTATTTGTTCCGAAATTCCATTGGGAGTATCTACACCAATTACATTCCACTGCAAGTAACCCCCGATCAATACATTAATTATGAGTTTGAGGTCTATAATAAAATTGTAGACGTGTTTGTGCCACAGTTGCAATTGGGGGAACGTACCCGTATTCGAGGAGCTGTATTCTCTGATGAATCTAAATTCAAGCTGGATTTTAAATCGCCAGAGTTATTATTGTACGACAATTACTTGGGTAAGGTGAATGTGCAATTGGACAATGACAACCCGCTCTACAATGCCTATGTTTCTATTGATTCCCTGTATAATGGCACCTATAATTTAGCCGACATCAACATCATCAATAAAACCTTGCATGATACCCTCTACATCCAATCCAACTTCGTAGGGGGTAAGAACCAAGCAGATATTTTTAACCTTTCGTTGTACCACACCATCAACCCCGAAGGGAATTCGGTCGTGGGGATCAAACGCTCTAAGATTAATTATAAAGGCAATGATTGGTTTTTGAACAAAAACAACAACAACCTCAATAAAATAACCTTTGACGATAATTTTAAGGATATAAAACTGGATTCCCTTACCCTTCGGCATGACAACGAGTTGATCCAGATGGCAGGATTTAGAAACGACACTTTATTAACCGATGTAAAGCTTCAATTTCAAAACGTGGATATAGGCAATATCGTTCCCGAAGTGGATAGCCTTAACCTAAAGGGCCGCCTGAACGGCCAATTGGATTTTGTGAAAAGAGAAGGGGCCTTTTATCCCAGTTCCGAATTGGTCATTGAAGGCCTCAACTTCAATACCGTGGATTTTGGAGATTTGGAGTTATCTATCAAAGGGAATCAAAACCTTACCAACTATACCATCAATTCCAGTTTGATCAATGATAACGTAAGTTCATTTAAAGCGAAAGGGAATCTAGACGTTTCATCAGAGCAACCCACCATCAACCTCGATTTGGATTTTAATGATTTTAACTTAAAGGCTTTTAGCCCTTTTGGGGGAGACGTGGTTACCAATATTCGTGGCCTGCTCTCTGGAAAGGCCAAAGTGAATGGAAATTACAAGTCGCCAGACATTACGGGCCGTTTGGACCTTTATGAAACGGGCTTGAAAATTCCGTATCTCAACATCGATTTTGACATTGAAAACCAAACCCCCATTTTTTTGACCAAAAACAAATTTACCATACAACCTACCTTTATTACCGATACTAAGTACCAAACTGTAGGGGTTTTTAATGGGGAAGTAACGCATACCAATTTTTCCGATTGGGCATTGGATTTCAATATTGAAACAGACCGTTTGGTCGTTTTAGACACACCCAAGGACGAAGATGCCCTGTATTACGGAACCGCCTTCATTAGTGGAAATTCCCAAATCAAAGGCCCTATTGATGAGCTAGTCATTGACGTAACGGCCACCACCGAAAAGGGAACCAAGTTCAAAATACCCATAAGCGATGCCGCCAGTATTGGGGATGATTCCTTTATCCGGTTTATTTCCCCGGAAGAGAAAAAGGCCCGTATCAATGGCGAGGATTATGTGCCAGAGGATTTAAAAGGACTCTCCTTGAATTTCGATTTGGATATCAACGAAAATGCAGAAGTGGAAGTATTGGTGGATCAAGTGAACAACTCTGCCTTAACAGCCCGTGGAGCGGGAACCTTGCTTTTGGAAATCAATACCCTAGGCAAGTTTAAAATGTGGGGGGATTTCCTCATCATTGAAGGAAAGTACGATTTTCGCTACGGCGGTCTTGTGGATAAGCGCATCGATGTGGTCCCCGGTGGAAACTTGACCTGGAATGGCGAACCCACCAAAGCCCAATTGGATCTAACGGCAAAATATACGGTCCCCAATGTAAATCCGTCTCCTTTATTGGATAGCCCAAGTTTGAATAGCACGGTAGATGTTGAAGTACTATTGAACCTCACGGGGGGTATTATGCAACCCGATTTGGATTTCCAACTCAATTTCCTAGGGGTTTCCAATACGGTAAAAGATGAGTTGGAAGACAAAATACGGGATAAGGAGCAACGCCAAACCCAAGCCATCTTTCTTGCGGCGACCAATTCCTTCCAAGGAGATGTTGCGGGCCAAAATGCCTTGGCAAATACCGTAACTGATAGGGTAAATAAATTGGTAGCCGATATCTTCGCTGCAAATGATGACCGAATAAAATTTGTCCCTACCATTAGCACCCGACGGGTTTCTTTGACAGACCAATTGGAATACCAAGTAGGGGCACAAATTTCGGCACGCATTTCCAAACGAATTTTAATTGACGGAAAATTGGCGGTTCCGGTCAATGGTGCCAATGAATCTACGGTAGCGGGGGATGTGGAAGTACAATGGTTGGTAAATGACGATGGGAGTTTACGGATTAATTTCTTCAACCGTCAAGCCGACTTACAATTTATTGGTGAGGATCAAATTTTTGAACAAGGAGCTGGGGTTTCCTATACGGTTGATTTTGATTCCTTTAAGGAATTAATGATCAAACTCTTCAAGAAAAAAGTAAAGGAAACCGATGAGAATAAGAAAGAAGCTCCTGCAGATAGTGATGTGCCAGATAATATTCCGGTAGAAGCCACCAAGCAGGAAGAACAACAACTTCCTTAAAGTGCTGCCACCATCGAAATCTCTACATTGACGTATTTGGGCAAATTGGCTACCTCCACAGTTTCGCGGGCTGGTGCCGTAGCTTCATCAAAATAGGTTGCATACACTGCGTTCACTTTTGCAAAATTTTGCATGTCACTCAAAAAAATGGAGGTTTTCAAAACATGCGAAAAATCCATGCCGGCCTCGCTCAAGACAGCCTTGAGATTTTCCATTACTTGGGTGGTTTCTTTTTCAATGGAATCCAATACCAAGTCTCCACTAGTGGGATCAAGCGCTATTTGTCCAGAAGTAAAAAGCATGCCTCCCTTTAAAATGGCTTGGCTGTAAGGCCCAATAGGAGCAGGGGCATGTGGAGTATTGATAATTTTTTTCATAGATGGTAAGTATCTTTAGTAATACGTCGTTTAGTTTATCCTAGTGCCTTATAAGTTTCTATCGGCTTCCCTTCGTTTGTCATACTTGATATCGCTTAACACACTACCGGTAATCCCAATGAAGAAATTCCAAGAGGTATTTCGGGCACCAATAGGGGTCCAATTAAAACGCATGACCCAACTATCCAAATCCCTTACAAATCCCAACTGGGTCAAGGTAATGCCCTTGTTTTTAAAATCATAGCCCGAAGAAATCCGTATGCTCCATTTCGGCGATAAATCCACATTGGAACTTGCCATAAGCGATTGGGAGGATATTTCGTTTTGTCGGGTTGTATTGGAGTAGGTCATGGTATATGCCAAACGCAAGTCCCAGGGGATGTCGTATTGGTACCACGAGGTTTCCTTCTGCTTCTTTTTGTCCTTCAATTTACTGGTATCGTTGAAGTTTTCGGTATCACCGAATAAATCATCGGGACGCCCACCATTGCGGAAGGTATCACTGTTAAAATCGTCTTCGTCCTTTTCTGCCGCTTCAAAATCCTTACTGGAAAAAGAGTAGTTGAAGCTTATGTTGGCATTGGTCAACCGAAACAGACTTCCTCCATTTTCAATATTAAATTGGTCAATTCGGCGGTTATTGTTGTCCAAGGCATAAGGATCCAGCGAACCGGTAAAGTTAAGATCCAATTTTTTCACAATAGGAATGCTTCCCGAAAATTGCAGATTGCTCCATTTTAATGAATCGGCCGTAAAATTATACCCCGAGGAAAAATTTAAGTTGTTTAGCAAAGTAATTTTCCTGGGTTCAACGGCAGTGGTATCCTTATCACGAACCTTTGCTTCTATTGTATTGCTAATGGAAAAACCCATGCTGCTGGAGTACAACTTGCCCGGTGCCCCGTAAAGCGTATTTTCAAAGCGGGAATACTCTACTACCTGGTCATTCACTTCAGGATCTGCCGAAACAATGGTATATTCCTCATAATATTGCTTAAACCCGGGGCTAATGCTATAATTGACCGAAGGCCGAACAATGTGCCGTATGGCTTGTATTTTTTTATCTTTTCCGAAGTTGAAAGTTCCATAAATCGTAGTGCCCAGTCCCGCCGAAAAACCATAGGTACGATAGCTGTCAAAACCCGAAATGGTATCCTGAATCAATGCTCCGCTACCTTCATTGGCCGTTGCGTCGTACCGTCTGCGAATGGTTTTGCCTACCCAAGTTTCCTGAAAACTGGTACCCATGGAAATACTTAGGTAATCCAATACCTTAAAGTTGGTGCTCAATGGGATGGTGTGCCGGGCCCCAATTTGAGCCGCATCAAACATTTCCTTTTTAAAAAACAATGAATCGGTCGTGGCAATACGGTTTTCGGCCACTACATTATACTGTAGGTTGATGTTTTGAAACACTCCTTTTTTGGTACCGGTTTTAGGCGCAAAAGGAAAGATTCGGGAAATACTTCCGTTAAAATTAGGGAGGGACAGGTTAATGTCCTCGGTTTGGGTATTTTGGCTGTGGGTGGCTGCTACACTAAATTGCATTTGCGGCTCAAAATCAAAGCTTTTACTGTACGAAATAGAAGAACTTAGGGTATTGACCAGTTGGCTGGCGTTGTTGGTTTGGTTAATGGAGCGTTGCAGATAGCGGCTGCTCCCCAAATTCACCGAGGCACTAAAACGCGAACTGGGATTTACCTTGGGGTCTTGCGTGTGGCTCCACCGTATGTTGTACAAAGAGCTTTGGGAAAAATCCGGAAACCCCCGTTCACTACTAATCAAATTCTCAAAGCGTACACTCAAATTTCCCTTAAACTTATAGCGCAGTGAATAATTATTGTCAAAGCGAAGCCCATAACTACCATTGGTATAATAATCGCCCAAAACGGTTAAATCTACATAGTCGCTAATGGCAAAATAATACCCACCGTTTTGCAAATAAAAACCACGATTGTTGTTTTCTCCAATGTTTGGAATGATAAAGCCCGACGTTCTTTTTTCGGTTAATGGGAAATAGGCAAAAGGCAAACCAATAGGGGTGGGGACGTCTGCAATGTACATATTGGTAAGTCCCGTAACCACCTTCTTTTGCGGAACAAATTTGGCTTTTCGGGTGTAAAAATAGTATTCGGGGTCTTCAATGTTTTCAGAAGTAGTGAATTTTACGTTCCGAAGGTAATAGACCGAGTCATTTTCCTTTTTGGTAATTTCGGAAATCACGTTCAATTGGTTTTGAAACGTCCTCGAATTGTACACAATGGCCTTTTTGGAGGTAAAATTAAACCGAATGGAATCGGGCTCTACCTTGTTGCTTCCTTGCACAAAAACAGGTTTCTGGCTGTATATGCCAGAACTGTCAATTCCTTTGGCCGTGACTTCGTTTTTATTGTAATCAAGAATGATTAATCCCGCATCGATTTTGTAATCTTGGTAGATAATGAAAGCTTTGTTGTACATGTACACCTTGCTGGTTTTTTTGTCCATATACACATAGTCTTCCCCGTAATATTCTACAATATCGGTCAAGATTTCATCTTTAGGAACGGGAGGAACCACCTTTACGGTATCCACTACGGTGGTGTCGGGCAAAATGGGTAACAGTGTATCTTTTTTGGGGATTGAAAGGGAATCTTCTTTAGCCGGAATCACAATAGAACCTTTATCAACGGGGTCTTGCGCATGTAGCACCGCACTGCAAAACAACAGGAAAAACCAAGAAATTAAAAAATGAGGGCCTTTATTTTGCAATGCTTTTGAATGATTTTTTGTAAACAACTCTTTTAATAAGTTCCTGCAATTCCAGAGGGAACAAGCTGTCTATTTCATAAATTGGCTTAGTTTTTGAAAGCCAAAATTACACATATTTTTTGGCTTGTTTTTCAAATAACAAAATTTTAAAATATCCTAACGTACCCATCGTTATTTTACTATATGAAAGCTAAATTTACTTACATCTCCCTACTGCTCATATTCCTTCTTGCTTGTTACGCCTTCATCCCCCACAACAATAATGCCCAAAAACCCTTCGTGGTGGTACTGGATGCAGGCCATGGCGGAAAAGACCCCGGCAATAAAGGAAACGGCTTTGTGGAAAAAGACATTGTCCTGGATGTGACCTTGCAAGTAGGCAATCTTTTGGAAAAGGAGGGTGGGTTTAAGGTAATCTATACTCGTAAAACCGATGTCTTCATTAACCTCTACGATCGCGGGCCCATAGCCAATAGGGCAGATGCAGACGTATTTGTATCCATCCACTGCAATTCGCACAACACCCAGGCATCGGGCGCCGAAACCTTTGTCATGGGAGTAGACAAATCGGGGAAAAATTTGGAAACTGCCAAAAAGGAAAATGAGGTAATTTTCCTGGAAGATAATTACGAGGAAAAATACGCAGGTTTTGATCCCAACTCCCCAGAATCCCTCATAGGGCTGTCTATCCTGCAAGAGGAATACCTCAACCAAAGCATTATGCTGGCAGGCCTCATTCAAAACAATTTTGTGAATATCCTCAAGCGGAAGGACCGAAGTGTAAAATCGGGTCCCTTTTGGGTACTCCATAGCTCGTATATGCCTAGTGTACTTATCGAATTAGGGTTTTTAACCCACAATACCGAAGGGCCCTACGTCAACTCCAAGAAAGGACGAAAGGAAATGGCCGAACAAATTGCCAATGGGATTATTACCTATCGGAAAAACCTCATGCTGGCGACCACCGATGCTCAAAATCCTGTGATCACCAAAGAAGAGATCGAGGAAGCCATCAACACCACCGAAGAGAAGGTATACGAAAACATTGTATTTAAGATACAGTTGGCCGCCAGTAGTAAAAAATTGGAAACCAAGCCCTACAATTTCAAAGGACTGGAAGGAATTTCCCGAAACAAGGAAGACGGGCTTTACAAATATTATTATGGAGAAACTTCCGATTACAACAAGATTCAACTCATGAAAACCTATGCGCAGGAAAAAGGGTATCCTTCCAGTTACATTGTGGCTTTTAAAGATGGGGTCAAGGTAAAATTATCGGAAGTACTTAAATCAGAGGAATAATCATCTTTTTCGCCCAATAACACATTTTTTAACCCAACCCTAACATATTTATTTTTACCTTTGGGGATATTAAAAAACCAATCATTTGAAGCTCTCAAAAGAAGTAAAAACAGGTATTTTCGGGGTCGTTTCCATACTACTCTTCATTTTAGGGTATAACTTTCTAAAAGGCACCGAACTCTTTAATAAACCCCGTGTTTTTTTCGTCAAATACAAAAACGTAGGTGGCTTGGATATTGCTGCTCCCGTAACCATCAATGGAATGAAAGTGGGTAAGGTCAATGATATTTACCTGGCTTCCAATAAAGGGGGAGAGGTGATCGTGGAATTTGTAATTGAAAAGGATTTTCAGTTTTCCAAAACCAGTACCGTCAAGATTTATAGCAGTGGGCTTATTAGTGGGAACAACCTAGGAATCCTTCCCGACTATTCCTCAAACGATATGGCAAAACCCAATGATACCCTCAAAGGGCAAGTGGACCCAGGAATGGTAGACGGACTTCTAGAAAAATTTGACCCCTTGGAAAAAAGCATTAGCTCTACTTTGGTAAAACTGGATTCAGTACTGGGGGATTTAGATCAAGTCCTAGACAGCAAAACGAAAGCCAATTTACGCGAAAGCATTGCAAAACTGAACACCACCATGACCTCCTTCAATGGGGCGGCATCCAGTATGAACTCACTGCTGGCGGACAATAAGGATAAACTAAGCAATACCTTTACCAACTTAGATACCACGACCGAAAACTTTGCCAAGTTTTCCGATTCCTTGGCCCAAATCGAGACCGGTAAAATGATGAAAGACTTGCAAGCCACCATTGGCAAGTTTAATGAGATTACACAAAAAATTGACAATGGCGAGGGTAGTGTAGGCAAATTGCTCAATGACGAAAAACTTTACGACAACCTTGCAGGGGCCTCAAAACAATTGGAGCAATTGCTGGAAGACATGAAGCTAAACCCTAAGCGGTATGTGCATTTTTCCCTCTTCGGAAAACGTCCCAAACCCTACGAACCTTCTAAAGATTCCATAGAATAATGCAGTTCATCCCTAATATTCTCTTTGTTTTATTGCTGGTTGCCGGCATTGGGTATTTTACTAGGAACATTCGTAAAATCATCCGAAACATCAAACTGGGACAGCCCGTGGATGCTTCCGATCACAAAAGCGAACGTTGGAGCAACGTGGTGCGCATCGCACTGGGACAGTCCAAAATGATGGTGCGTCCCATTCCAGGAATCCTACATCTCATGGTGTATCTTGGCTTTATCATCATTAATTTGGAGGTGCTGGAAATCATCATCGATGGTGTTTTGGGTACCCACCGTATCTTTTCTTTCCTAGGCGGTTTTTATGGCTTTTTAATTGCTTCCTTCGAAATCTTGGCCGTATTGGTATTGGTTTCGGTTATCGTGTTTTGGCTACGCCGAAATATCCTCAAACTGCAACGCTTCTGGAAACCCGAAATGAAAGGATGGCCCAAGAATGACGGGAACTTTATCCTTTATTTTGAAGTGGTCCTCATGCTCTTGTTTTTGGTCATGAATGCCACCGACACCCATTTTCAGGAAATGAACCAAGGAAACCTGGTATCAAAACACTTGGCAGCTTGGTTTGCCCAAACACCCGAAACAACCTTGCACCTTGTGGAAAGAACCGCTTGGTGGTTGCACATCACAGGCATTCTTATATTCCTGAATTATCTGTATTTCAGTAAGCATTTGCACATCCTCTTGGCGTTTCCCAATGTCTATTTTGGCAGTGTTCAGCCCAAAGGGAAGTTTAAAAATTTAGCATCGGTTACCAACGAAGTTAAACTCATGATGGATCCCACGGCAGATCCCTATGCCGCACCTGCCCAGGGGATCGAAGCCCCGGCCAAATTTGGGGCCAGCGATGTCACCGATTTAACCACTACCCAGTTGCTCAATGCCTATACCTGTACCGAGTGTGGCCGTTGTACCAATGAATGCCCTGCCAACCAAACGGGTAAAAAATTGTCGCCGCGCAAGATCATGATGGATACCCGCGACCGTCTCGAGGAAATAGGAAAGCAACTGGACAAAAACGGTACATTTGAGCCCGATGGAAAACAATTATTGGACGATTATATTACCCGTGAGGAATTATGGGCCTGTACCACCTGCAATGCCTGCGTGCAAGCCTGTCCTGTGAGTATCGACCCGTTGTCTATTATCATGTCCATGCGGCAGTACCTGGTCATGGAGCAATCGGCAGCGCCCAACGAATTGAATATCACCATGACCAATATCGAAAACAACGCGGCCCCTTGGCCCTTTAACCAGATGGATCGCGCCAATTGGATAAACGAAGCATAACTACCAATCAACGATTATGAGCGAAGAAGCGGATAAATTACTACACGAAAAAGTAACGGATGGGGAAAAAGTAAGCCCCGTATTGCCTAAAGGAATAAAAAATTACCTCATCGATATCGATGGGACCATTTGCGATGATATCCCAAACGAACAGCCCGAGCGTATGGCCACAGCAAGGGTGTATCCCGATGCCTTGGTGACGCTCAACAAATGGTACGATGAGGGGCACATCATTTGTTTTTTTACCTCCCGTACCGAAGCACACCGCGAGGTGACCGAAGCTTGGCTGGCAGCGCATGGCTTTAAATACCACTCCATGGTCATGGGGAAACCCCGTGGAGGCAATTACCACTGGATTGATAACCACTTGGTAAAGGCCACTCGATATAAAGGAAAGTTCACCGATTTGGTGGATAAGAAAGTCACTATTCAAGTGTTTAAAGATTAATACCATGAGCGAAGCACTTAACGTACCTACCATGGCGCAATACCTGGCCGAAGGCAAACAACCCGAAGTCCTCTTTTGGCTAGGATGTGCGGGTAGTTTTGACGATCGTGCCAAGAAAATCACCAAGGCATTTGCCAAACTGCTCAATCAAGCCAAGGTGGATTTTGCTGTGCTGGGCACCGAAGAGAGCTGTACAGGAGACCCCGCAAAACGAGCTGGCAATGAGTTTTTGTTTCAAATGCAAGCCCTAATGAATATTCAGGTGTTGAACGGCTATGAAGTAAAAAAGATTGTCACCGCATGCCCGCATTGCTTTAATACCCTGAAAAACGAATACCCCGAATTGGGAGGTCATTACGACGTCATGCACCATACCCAGTTCTTAAAAAGCTTATTGGATGAAGGCCGATTAAAAGTAGAGGGGGGAACCTTTAAAGGAAAACGCATTACCTTCCACGACCCATGCTATTTGGGAAGGGCCAATAATGAATACGAAGCACCTCGTGCTTTATTACAAAAACTGGAAGTGGAACTTGTGGAAATGAAACGCTGCAAGACCCGCGGATTATGCTGTGGTGCCGGAGGCGCCCAAATGTTTAAGGAGCCCGAAAAAGGAGATAAGGACATTAACGTAGAGCGCACCGAAGAAGCACTGGAAACCCAACCGTCCATCATTGCAGCAGGATGCCCTTTCTGTAATACTATGCTTACCGATGGTGTAAAAGCAACCCATAAAGAAGATAGTGTGACCGTCATGGACGTCGCCGAAATGATTGCCAATGCTGCCGACCTATAACTATGCTTACCGATTTTAATCACTTACCCGAAGATTCACGCATCTGGATTTACCAGTGCAACCGCAAACTCACCGATGTGGAAGTGGAGTTTGTCACCAAACAAACCAAGAGCTTTTTGGAACAATGGACTGCCCACGGGGCCGACTTGGAAGCGGGTTTTGAGATCAAATACAACCGTTTTATTGTCATTGGCCTTAATCAAACCAATGCCTCGGCATCGGGCTGCAGCATCGATGCTTCCGTGCATTTTATTCAGTCCCTGGAAAAAGCGCTGGGTGTTGATTTATTGGACAAGATGAACGTTACTTTTTACCATGGCGAGTACATTGCCTATAAGCCTTTAACCGATTTCAAACAAATGGCCAAAAACCGTTCAGTCTCTGGAAATACGGTCGTTTTTAATAATTTGGTCAACACCAAAGCCGAATACCTAGAGCATTGGGAAGTCCCCGCAAAAGATAGTTGGCATAGTCGTTTTTTAGCATAGTTTTTGATACCTTGCGAACTATGAATCGCACCCTTATAACCTCATTCTTTTTCTTTGTCACTTCCTTTCTTTGGGCCCAAGAAAACCAACCGTTGCGGGTCGCAAAGGAGGGCCAAAAACAGCAACAGTGGGTAGATAGTATTTATAGCAATATGACCCTGGAGGAAAAGGTAGGGCAGTTGTTCATGGTGGATGTATTTTCAAGTGATCCTGCCTCCAAAACCAATAGGGTAAAAGACCTTATCTCTCAATACCATATAGGGGGCATTATCTTTTCCAAAGGCGGTCCTGTTCGTCAGGCCCAGCTCAATAACGAATTTCAGGCACTTTCAAAAGTCCCCTTGCTCATTGGGATGGATGCCGAATGGGG
This sequence comes from Flavobacteriaceae bacterium, assembly GCA_041392175.1. Taxonomy (GTDB): domain Bacteria; phylum Bacteroidota; class Bacteroidia; order Flavobacteriales; family Flavobacteriaceae; genus Halomarinibacterium. Next base: position 23,419 of record JAWKMP010000013.1, read on the forward strand.
TCTGGCCATGCGTCTCGATTCTACCTTTGCTTATCCATGGAACATGACCCTAGGCGCCGTCAAGGACAACAACTTGGTCAAGCAAGTTGGCCAACGCATAGGGGAGCATTGCAAACGCTTGGGGGTTCATTTCAACTTTGCGCCGGTAGTCGATATCAATACCAATCCCAATAACCCTATCATTGGAAACCGCTCTTTTGGGGAAGACCGCGAACAGGTCACCCAAAAAGCCTTGGCATTTATGGAGGGCATGCAAAGCACAGGAGTACTGGCCAACGCCAAGCATTTTCCGGGACATGGCGATACCGATGCCGATTCCCATAAAACATTGCCTACCATTCCTTTCAACAGGGAACGGTTGGACTCACTGGAACTCTATCCCTATCGCACCCTTATCGATAAAGGGTTGAGCAGCGTGATGGTAGCCCATTTGAATATTCCAGCCCTTATTTCGGAAGAAGGCTATCCCTCTTCCTTGTCCAAAGAAGTGGTCACCCATTTGTTAATGGAAGAGATGGGCTTCAACGGACTCATCTTTACCGATGCGCTCAACATGCGTGGGGCCGCCAATTTCAAACAACCCGGAGAGATCGATTTAGCGGCTTTTTTGGCAGGAAATGACGTGCTCCTCATTTCAGAAGACATCCCCAAATCCCATGCCTTGCTTATGAATGCCTATAACGAAGGTGTTGTATCGGAAGAACGTTTAGCACAATCGGTCAAAAAGATACTGCTGGCAAAATACAAAGCGGGCCTTAACCACTACCAGCCGGTAGCCCTCGAACATTTGGTGGAAGACTTGCACACACCCAAAGACGATGCCCTCTATGAGGAGGTCATGGAGAATGCCCTTACCGTAGTGAAGAACGAAGCTTCCCTGTTACCCATTCAGAACTTACAGAAAACCAAAATTGCCTATATAAATTTTGGTGATGATAGTGGAGATACCTTTTTGCGTTACTTAAATAAATACACACAGGTAGATTGGGTAAAGGGCACTGATTTAGGTGATTACATTCAAAAACTGTCCAAATATGATTATGTAATCATGGGCTTTCATAAGTCCAATGATAACCCATGGAAAAGCTATAAAATCGATGAAAAGGAACTGGTGTGGATGTATGAAATTGCCCGTACCAATAAAGTGATCTTGGATGTTTTTACGCGTCCCTACGCCTTGCTGGACCTTACCACTACCGCCAATTTTGACGGCATTATCCTGTCATACCAAAACAGTGAAGTGGCCCAAGAACTTTCGGCCCAACTTATTTTTGGAGCCCGAAAAGGAAAGGGCATGCTCCCAGTTTCCATCGGGAAGGAATTTCCTGTTGGTACCAGCGTCTTTACCCCAGCACTCAACCGCCTGCAATACGGCACCCCAGAAAGTGTGGGAATCAATTCTGAAAAGCTTAAAAAGATTGACACCCTAGCGCGTCATGGGTTTTGGTCTGGCATGTACCCTGGAGCCCAAGTATTGGTGGCCCGCAAGGGAAAGGTGGTGTACAGTAAAAATTTTGGGTATCATGAACCCAACAAAAAGATTCGAGTGGAGGAGGATGACGTATACGATCTAGCCTCGATGACCAAAATCTTGGCTACCCTTCCCATGGTGATGGAATTGTACGATCGAGGCGTCATTACCATGGATACCAAGCTTTCCGAAATGCTCCCCGAATATAAGAATTCCAATAAAAAGGACGTGACCATCAAGCGCATGTTATCCCATTACGCACGTTTAACGGCCTGGATTCCTTTTTATACCCAAACCCTAGACACCGTTACCGGTGGGCCATCATTCAAGTATTACCGTAGGCAACGGGAAGGGGATTTTACGGTAAAGGTAGCCGAGGATCTCTATATGCGGAAAGACTATACCGATTCTATCTTTGCCCGTATCAAAGACAGTGACTTGCGGCCTGCTAATGGCTATAAATACAGTGATTTGCCGTATTATATCCTGAAGAAATACCTGGAAGAGTTCTTCGGAAATCCACTGGAAGATATTGTACAGCGGGATTTTTATGAGTCCCTGGGGGCCAACTATACCACCTATTTGCCGCGAAAGAAATTTCCTGTCAACCGCATTCCGCCCACCGAAGAAGATGATTACTTCCGTATGCAAAAAGTACAGGGCAATGTGCATGACCAGGGCGCAGCCATGCTAGGCGGCGTAAGTGGGCACGCAGGCTTGTTCAGTAACGCAAACGATGTGGCCAAAATTATGCAAATGTATTTGTGGAAAGGATTCTATGGTGGAAAGCGCTATCTCAAGCCTGAAACCATCGATGCGTTCAATACCTGTTATTTTTGCGAAGAAAATGTAAGGAGAGGCGTAGGATTCGACAAACCCCAACTGGGTGACAGTGGTCCTACCTGCGGTTGTGTGTCCTTAACCAGTTTTGGGCACAGTGGCTTTACGGGCACTTTTACTTGGGCAGACCCCGATGAGGAAGTGGTGTACGTGTTTTTATCGAACCGAACCTATCCCACGGCAGAAAACAGAATGTTAATAAGCAGTGACTTGCGTAGCCGCATCCAAGAGGCGATCTATGAAGCCATTGAACGCTAAAAAACCAAGACATGAAAATAGGAATTGTTTGCTATCCCACCTTCGGGGGTAGTGGCGTAGTGGCAACCGAACTGGGCATTGCCCTTGCCGAACGTGGCTACGAAGTACATTTTATCACGTATAAACAACCCGTTCGGTTGGAATTGATTTCGCACCATATATTCTTTCACGAAGTATCCATCCCACAATATCCCTTGTTTCAGTACCAACCCTACGAATTGGCACTTTCCAGTAAATTGGTCACCGTGGTAAAGGAGCACAAGCTGGACCTTCTGCACGTGCATTATGCCATTCCGCATGCCTATGCAGGCTATATGGCCAAAAAGATGTTGGAAGAGGAAGGAATCAAAATCCCCATGGTCACCACCCTCCACGGTACCGATATTACCCTGGTGGGCAATCATCCTTTTTATAAGCCCGCCGTTACCTTTAGTATTAATAAGAGTGATGCGGTTACCTCGGTGTCGGAGAGCCCGAAGAACGATACCCTCCGCCTGTTTGATGTGCACAAGGAAATAGATGTAGTGCCCAACTTTATCGATCTGGAAAACATACCAATACGTTTACCGATTGCCAGCGGGGCATGATGGCCGAGGAACACGAATTCATCATTACCCATGTAAGCAACCTTCGCCCCGTGAAACGGGTGATGGACGTGATTAAGGTATTTGAAAAAATACAGCAAGAGGTGCCCGCCAAATTGATCATGGTAGGGGAAGGCCCCGAAAAAGAAGCAGCCGAGGCCCTGTGCGAAACCTTGGGCATTGCGCAAAAAGTACTGTTCCTTGGGAATAGCGACGAGGTGAACAAAATCCTTTGCTTTACCGATCTGTTCCTGCTGCCTTCCGAAAAAGAAAGCTTTGGACTCTCTGCCCTGGAGGCGATGGCCTGTGGTGTACCCGTGGTTTCAACCAATACGGGTGGCCTTCCCGAGGTGAACGAACACGGTGTTAGTGGGTATTTAAATGAAATTGGCGATGTGGAAGGCATGGCGGCCCATGCCTTACAAATCCTAAAAGACCCCGAACTGTTGGCCCGCTTTAAGAAAAACGCTTTGCAAGTGGCTACCAAATTTGAAACAAAAAACATTGTGCCCCTCTACGAGGCAGTCTACGAAAAAGCCCTAGCGACGCTAACGGTCTCCTAATAATTGCGTTGCAGGAACTGAAAGGCATTGTCCCGCAGCACGGAAGTCACAATGGCTTCCCCCGATATTCGGTTAAAGGGCAACAGGGAAGGGGTGTGTTCCGTAAGGTAGGCATTGGCATGGTTCAATAGCTCCTCTCCCAAATCGCGCATATTCTCTGCAGTCCATAGCCCATTAATAGGGTCAACTATGCCATCAAAATCACTTCCAATGCTCTGGATGCCCCAGCAGTACAATCCCTCGGCATTGAGCACCTTAGCAATATAGGCAATTTGCCGCCACACCAGCAGTGCCTTCTTGCGTAAAAGTTTGCGGGTATTGGGGATATATTGCTTGGAGGCCGAAATGGCTTTCTTGCTGCCTATGCGGCGCTCATCCAACTGGATTCCAAACAACCCATTGCTTTTGGCAATGCGAATGAGTTCATCGTCATAAAAATTAATATCAATATTGTTGAACCAGGGGGTTTCATTGGGATAATCGGTTACATTGGGCGTTAGGATCGATCGATGGGCCGTAACGCCCCCATGGCTGGCCAGTACGGGAATGCCTTCCCCGGCATAATGGGTATCTAGCAATTGGTAGTATTCCTTTCGGGAGGCTAAGCTTAGGTGCTTTACATCAATAGGGATTCGCGTGCCTTGGGAATTGTCCAGCAGCAGATCAATTACTTGCAATCCTAAGGGGGTAAGCCCGGTATCCAATCCGCGGTTTTGGTTGTCCCGTAGGGCACTGATGCCTATGCTTCTCGCATGACCTGCCAATTCGTTGTAAAAATGGTGCGCCAACGTAATAAACAGGGGTCGGTGGGTCCATTGTTTCACCTTCCGCACATTGGCCAGTACTTCGGCGGGTTGGGCCGTATCGGTATCCATTTTCAACCCTGTATTAAAGGCATGTCCTCCTTCAATGGAAAGGACCACATTGATGATCTTTCGGGTGTCGGTGTTTTTTTCGAGGTTTTCACGTATTTCTTCAAAGCTATTCACCACCCGGTAGGTATACACCACACCGTCTATGCGCTGGGCTTGGTTATGTAGCTGCAGGTAATAGCGGTATTCGTCCAGCAAATCCTCAAAATAATCGCTATGGTTCAGTACGTGGTCAATGCGTTGTTGGCTCACACTAGCGGCCAGGTTCACCAAGGCATCGGTTAAGCCCTTCCAGCCCCAAATGCGCTTACTCAAAAAGTGCTTTTCAAATGGGTAGAGGCTCACAATCACAATTTCGGTCTTGGCCTTGGCAAGGGCCGTAAGATCGGTTTGACTGAATTTAGTGAGCGTCGCAATGCGGTTAATGAATTTTTCTAGGAAGTTGGGCGGATTATAACACCAAAGGGAGTTCTTCCGGCCTGCATCCAGGGAATTCTGCTTAGGGGGGTTATATTTAAAGCTTTTACTGTAGGGCTTTAACGAAGGGTGGCAATGCAGGTCGATGTAGTGGGTTTCCATCTGGCTATGGTTTTGAAAACCATAAAGTTGTGGGTTTCCTTTCAAATAGAAAAGAGGGAAATACCCCTTTTTTGGCATAAAAAAACCCTGCCAAAGGGCAGGGTGGATGTATGGGGAGTTAGGCACCTTAAAACTGGTACCGAAGACCTAAGGCAATATCGAGGTCCAAATCGTCATTGTAGTCCCCAAAACCAAATTCGGGTCTAAAATCCAACGAGATGAGCAGCGGGATATCAAAATTATATTCAATACCAATGTCGCCCGCACCATAGAGGTAAGTCTCGGTATCGCCCCCAATATTGGGAATGCTATCGTCAAAATTAACCTGTGCAAGACCTCCACCGGCACCTACATACCAATTGAAGTTGCCATCCAGGGTCCATACCCACTGGTACAAGCCGGTAAGGCGGTAGGCGTCAAAATCCTTGTTGGAACGCCAACCTAGGTCAAACTCCAGTCGGTTGCTTTCAGTGAGCGCTCTTTGGTAACTAATTTCCGTTCCAAAGCCATCATGGTCCCCAAAGCGAAGCCCTAAGGCGTTTTTGGAAATGCGCTGCGAATGTGCGGTAAAAGTAATGGCCACTAAGGCGATTACGGTAAAAATGACTTGTCTCATAAATAGATTGTTTTAGTTATTTCACAAAGTTACAGGTTAAAGTAACCAAATTTGTTAACGTTCTAATAAGATTCTTAGTGCATTTTACAAACATTTGTTAAAGAAGTTAAAGTTCTTTTTTACTTTTACCGATACCATTATGAAGGACGTTTTTACTGCTTTTGCTGCCGAATTTGAAGGGGAGTTCCATTTTGATACCCTCTACCAACAACTCTATGCCACCGATGCTTCGGTGTACCGAAAACACCCGTTGGCAGTGGCATTTCCGAAGAACGAAAAGGGAATCCAGCAACTCATCCGCTTCGCTCAGCAACATACAACGGCCCTCATTCCCCGAACGGCAGGCACCTCCTTGGCAGGCCAATGCGTAGGCGAGGGTATTGTGGTGGATGTGTCCAAACACTTTACGCAAATCCTTGCCCTGGATACCGAGAAAAAAACCGTTACCGTGCAACCGGGGGTCATTCGCGATGAGCTAAATGCCTATTTAAAACCCTACGGCCTCTTCTTTGGCCCCAATACCTCCACGAGCAACCGCTGTATGATAGGCGGTATGGTGGGCAATAACAGCAGCGGGACCACCTCCATTCAATATGGGGTAACGCGCGATAAGGTGCTTTCGCTAAAAACAATCTTGTCCAATGGGGAAGGGGTGACCTTTTCGGAAATCACTTCCGAAACCCTGCAGGAAAAGAGACAACTAGATACCTTGGAGGGTCGTATTTACAAAGAACTGTACGAGGCCTTGTCTTCCGAAGCCGTCCAACAGGAAATCCGTAAGGAATTTCCCAAAGCCAGCATCCACCGTCGCAATACAGGCTATGCTGTAGATGCCTTGTTGGATTCCCAGCCGTTTACTGAAACTAGCCAACAACCCTTTAACCTCTGCAAACTCCTTTGTGGTAGTGAAGGCACCTTGGCCTTTACCACCGAAATTACCCTCCAGCTGGATGACCTGCCGCCCGCCCATACCGCCATGGTGGCCACCCAATATGCCACCCTAGAGGCCTGCATGAACGATGTGGGAGTGGCCATGAAACATCCGCTCTACACCTGCGAGTTGATGGACGATGTCATCCTTAACTGCACCCAAAACAATAAGACCTATCAGCCGTACCGCTTCTTTATCCAAGGCAATCCCAAGGCCATTTTGCTTTTGGAACTTTGTGACACTACGGCAGAAGGCCTCGAGCAGCACATAGCGGCCCTTCAGCAAAGCCTTACCCAAAGCGGGCACAGCGATACCCAAACCGTCTTGCGGGGCGAAGAAATTGGGATGGCCCTTGAACTGCGTAAGGCCGGACTGGGCTTGTTGGGGAATATGGTGGGCGACCGCAAGGCGGTGGCCTGTATTGAAGATACTGCCGTAGCGCTGGAAGATCTGCCTGCCTATATTGGGGAATTCAGTGCGTTGATGAAGGACTTTGGGCAGGAAGCCGTCTATTACGCCCATGCCGGGGCGGGGGAGCTGCATTTACGCCCCATCCTCAACCTCAAGGATCCCAAGGATGTGGGCCTGTTTCGCGACATCACCACGGCTGTGGCCCAACTCGTAAAACGCTACCAAGGTTCCTTTTCGGGGGAACATGGGGATGGCATCGTGCGGGCCGAATTCCTCTCCATGCAGATAGGGGAGGCCAATTTCCAATTGCTCAAGCACATCAAGCGCACCTTCGATCCCCAAAACATCTTTAACCCGGGCAAGATCACCGATGCCTGGCCCATGGACCAAAGACTGCGTACACAACCCAGCACGCAGGACCCGGCACCCAAAACCCTCTTAAACTTCGATGACTCCCAAGGCCTCCTACGCTTGGCCGAAAAGTGCAACGGCAGTGGTGACTGTCGTAAAACCGAACATAGCAGCGGCATGCTCTGCCCCAGCTACCACGCTACCCGCAACGAAAAAGATACTACCCGCGGCCGTGCCAATGTGCTGCGCGAAGTGCTTACCCAAGGGGTAGGGAATACCGCCTTTCAGTCGCAGACGCTTAAGGAGGTTTTCGATTTGTGTGTGGGCTGCAAGGCCTGTGCCAGCGAATGTCCCAGCAATGTGGATATGGCCACGGCCAAGATGGAATTTTTGTACCAATACCAACGGCACCACAAACCTTCCCGTGCCACGCGCTTCTTTGCCCTAAGCGCCCGCCACTATGCCAAAGCCTCCCGCTATGCAGGGTGGGTAAATGCCCTGTTACAAACCCCTGTGGTGCGTTCATGGGTGAAACAGTACATGGGGGTAGCCCAAGAACGATCCTTGCCCTTATTTTCAAGGAAGCCATTCAATACCGCCTTTCAACCGGCACCAAAACAAGTGTTTACACAGCAAAAAAGTGTGGTGTTGTTTGTGGATGAATTCAGTAATTACCTTGAGGCCTCCCTGGCCCAAGATGCCTATGCACTGCTGCACGGCTTGGGGTATGATGTAGCCCTAGTGACGAGCTTGGACAGTGCCAGGGCACTGCTTAGCAAAGGGTTTTTGGAAGAAGCAAAGAAGGAAATTGATAAAAACATTGCCCACCTACAGCAGCAGGTTACGGCAAACACCCCCTTATTGGGCATTGAGCCCTCGGCCATATTGGGCTTTCGGGATGAGTACTTGCGTTTGGCCACCAATGAAGCCGCGGCCCAAGCCATTGCCCAGCACACCTTTTTGATGGAAGAATTTTTAGTAGCCGAAGCCCAAGCAGGGCGCATAGGCCCCCAGCACTTTACCCAGGAACCCCTTACGCTCAAGATACATGTGCATTGCCACCAAAAGGCCTTGAGTACCCAAAAAGTAACCTTCGACCTGCTCAACCTGCCCGAAAACTACCATCCCACACTCATCCCCTCGGGCTGTTGTGGCATGGCAGGGAGTTTTGGCTACGAAAAAGAACACCATCCCGTAAGCCTACAGATAGGGGAGACCAAGCTGTTTCCGGCGGTGCGCAAGGCAGGGGAGGACGTGGTCATCGTAGCCAATGGCACCTCTTGCCGCCACCAGATTAAAGACGGCACCGGCCGACAGGCCTTGCATCCCATTACCGTCTTACGAAGGGCGTTGAAAGGGGAAAGGGTGAATAGTGAGTAGTGAGTAGTGAGTGGTGAAGGGTGAAGAGAAAGAAGACGGAAGACCGAAGACGGAAGACCGAAGACCGAAGACTGCTCTTAGTACTTGTCATTCCCTGCTTGACAGGGAATCCATTTCAGAATACCGGAGCGTCCAGTGGACACCCAATCGAGTTGGGCGTGACAAGTCCAATCATCTAACCTACTAAAACACCAATAGTCCAACATACCAACCCATGACCCAGCACCTAGGACCTTTGACCCAATGAGGTAAAGGATGAAGAGAAAGAAGACGGAAGACCGAAGACGGAAGACCGAAGACGGAAGAACGAAGACGTAGGACAAAAGACCATTTCTTAGTACTTGTCATTCCCTGCTTGACAGGGAATCCATTTCAGAATACCGGAGCGTCCAGTGGACACCCAATCGAGTTGGGCGTGACAAGTCCAGTCATCTAACCTACTAAAATACCAATATTCCAACCTACCAACCCATGACCCAGCACCCAGGACCTAGGACCCCTTCTCGATTCCCCTCGCAAGCTCGGCACTCGAAGTGACACCACATTCAAATTAAATATCAAAACAAAAGCCTTCCCTAAAATTCGACTTCGGATCTGTTTTATCATTTAAAATATTTTTTGTTTGGTAACAGAAGAATTTCAGTGATAGTCGGTGGCGCCAGCGAGAATTGCGTTTTGCGAGCAAAAAAAAAGCATGCAGCGATATGCTGTTTCAGCTTTTAGTTTGGCTGCCAAAAATCATATAAAATTAACTCTTGACTTTTTAGTTCGTTTTTGTGCTAAGACAAAAAATGAACAGAAAAAAAGAAAAAGAAAGAAAAAGGGCAACTACCCAAAGAAATGAACGTAAAAGCCTTTTAGGCATGCTATTCCGAGTTCCTAAAGTAGAGCATGGCAAATTTGAAGGAAGACTGGTTTGCGTAAGCCTAGACTTTTGAGAGCTACATGCAACCTTCGCATAAATAGTTATTTTAGCCTTAAACGTGCATCAAGGCAAAAAATGAACAGAGAAAAGCGGCATTGCCCAAAAGCATGCAAATAATGATTCCAAAAAATAGGTATTTCTACGTATAGTCTACTGATTTTCTTCAAATTACCTTTAAAACCAAAACCACCGTCATGACCCTTACACCCGAAGAACAACAAACGCGCCCAACAATACGCCGCCGAAATCAAAAAACAATTGGAAGCCAATTCCTGGATAGAGGACAAAATCCAAGAAATACTGGACTTCTCCCGTTTACCGAAACACCTCATGAATACATGGTCCTAAAAAATGCAGGGCAACCATCCCATACCACCTCCTCCCAAGACTATGTAAAAGGGCAGGGGGTCATCGAGTTTGGCCTCTTCCTCTACTGGTTCAAAAATCCGTGGGGTGGACCTGTCCCAATTCAGTGGCACGCAGAAAGCCTACTTGATAGGCCTCGTCTTGGCCATGGATTACTACCTGCCTCCGCCTTCCAAGCTGGATCTATCCACTTCCCGAATACTTTAAAACCAATGAGCTGATCTATGTAGACGGGACCGTGCCTAAGCACCAAGCCCTTCGCCAATTTCGATCAAGGGTGGTTTACCGCCTTCCTCAACCATCACCGTCAAAGGATACCCTATGGTACAACGGGGTACCTTTCTCACCACCTGCCCGTGATCCCGTTGCAGGGAAGGCCCCCAATACGGTTTCCATTGCCATCCTGGGCGATTGGGGTGCCGGCCAATCCTGCGGCCATGGCCGTGATGGACCAAATCCAGCAGGTAATCAAGCCAGATATATCATTCTGTACTTAGGGAGATACCTATTACGGCGGAACCCGGCACTCAATTCCCCCACAGGCGATAAGTATTTGCCCCAGGAAGAACTAGCAATTGGTGAATCTATGGCCTTCGGCATGGAACGGGAAGTCCTTTACCCTCAATTCCAACCACGAGATGTACAGCGGGGCCAACGGACTCTATTACGACGCCCTTCTTAACCCAGCCCCTTTACCGCACAAAAAGGCTCAGGCTGCTTTGCACTGAAACTGGGTGACTGGACAGTAGGCTTGGACTCTGCCTATAACCAGTTCGTTCTCGGCCTTTATGACGGGCAGCATAGGGGAAAAGGGTGGCTTCCAGACCCAATGGCTCCAAAGCCTACAGCTAGACCCCAAAAAACCATCGTGTTTACCCGCCACAACGGCTTTGAAGATGATACTACTTCAGCCTCTCCTTTATGGGCCGAAATCCACTACGCGCTCAAGGGCGATCCCGCTTTGCACAGTACTGGGGCCATGTGCACAACGGCATTGTGTACACCAACCCATTACGATCCCTAATACTAAAATGGTGCCCGGCTTTACCACCGCCACCTATGCCGCTGCACAGGCCATGCGGCCTTGCCCTATGGGTTACGGCCCTTCGCTGGAGCAACCGCCTGCCAAAAACAACATTACCTATAAGGCAGACAGCCCACAACCGTTCCCTTCCAAGCAGTTGTATAACGGTTTTGCGGTGCTTACCCTCTACCAGCCACGGTAAGGTGAGCGGTATCTCGGAAGCCTTTTATGACCCTAGTAGCAATACGGCCAAATACACGAAGCGGTTGTTATGAGGCGGGGAGAAGGAGTTTTAGTGTGGTATTGAAAGAAGCAGGAAAACTGTCCTGAAGTGTAGCTTGGTGGGGAAATATGGTTTAGATTATATTGTATTAAAGTCAAATTTAAAATCTTGTTTACTAAAATTTCAATCATTTATTGTTATTATATAAATTTTAAAAAAATACTTATTAGGTGAAAAAATCTCATTATTGAGTGTGTTATTAGCTTAGATACTTTTTTTGTCTTACTTTTGAGAAAAATCCGTAAAAATGATACAGGAATTTAGTATTGAAAATTTCAGGTCCTTCAAAGAAAGAGCTACTATTAATCTTTTATGAGGATTTCATAAAGGACAGGAAATAACGCAATAATCAAATTCAGAGCCAATTATCTAAGTCTGTCGTAATCTATGGTGCTAATGCAAGCGGTAAATCTAATTTTCTTGACGCGTTAGCAAAAATGCGGTATTTAGTGGAAACTTCTGCTCAAACTCAAATAAATGTTGAATTAGAAATAGAACCTTTTTTACTCTGTAATTCAAATAAAAAAAAGCCATCTTATTTTGAAGTTATTTTCAATATTGGATCTATAAAATATCGATATGGCTTTGAAGCCAATAATGAAAATATAATTACTGAATGGTTATTTCAAACAAAACGAGTAAAGGAATATCCCTTATTTGTAAGAGAAAGAGATAAATTTCAAATAACTGATAGGTTTAAAGAGGGATTTGATATTGAAGATAAAACAAGGAATAATGCGCTTTTTGTTTCAGTTGTGTCACAATTCAATGGTAAGATTTCTAAAACAATTGTGGAATGGTTTAATGATAGTTTAAAAATGTTTCATGGGGTTCAAGATAAGGAGTATTTTTCAACAACTGCTGAAATGCTGTCCAATAAAAAAATGAAAAAATTAATTATTTCATTCATGAAATATGCTGATTTAGGCATCAATGATTTAGAACTTATTGAAACAAAAAATAAGTATTTGGAGTTTGAAAAGATGTTAGATAATAATTCAAAGAATAAGTACAAAGAAGCTCTTGCAAAATTAACTGAAAAGAAATATGCCGATATTGTTACATATCATGATGTTTTTGATGATAATGATAAAGTTAGTAGACAAACAAAATTGAGTTTGACAAAACATGGTTCTGAAGGGACTAAGAAATTTTCATCTGATGATATTATTTTAGAAAGTTTAATTTATGGTAAGATACTTGTTATAGATGAAATTGATACAAGGCTCCACCCTTTAATTACAAGATTAATTGTAGATATGTTTAATAGTGCTGAGGGGAATCCATATAATGCTCAATTAATTTTTACAACTCACGATACAAATTTACTTGACAAAGATGTTTTTAGAAGAGATCAAATTTATTTTACTGAAAAAGATAAAACAGGTGGAACACATCTCTACTCTCTTTTAGAATATAAGCCTAGAAATGATGAGGCATATGAAAAAAATTATATTAAAGGGAAGTATGGTGGCATTCCTTTCTTAGGAGACAGAATCTTACAAATTATCTTTCAAAATAAAAATGGCAAGAGTTGAAAAAATTGATAATGCCATTTTGAAAAGGAAGCTTAAACGAAAAAGGATAATGAGCTAAGGAAAGGAAGCTATAAGAGAACCAAGAAAATACTTTTACTTTTTTATGAAGGAGCAAGAACTGAACCAAATTATTTTAAATCAATAGCCGAGATATTACCAAAAAATTTATTAAATACATATTGATCAATAGGTGGATTAAATATAATTACATTGGTTAATCATGCCACAAAAGCAGTTCCAACTTACAAAAAAGTAACCCTCAAATCGATTTTTTTGAAGTTTGGATAATATTTGATAAGAAGATTCATTCCCTAATCAAGATTTCGATAATGCAACAATGGCTAATGCAAGAGGATTTAAAACAGCACAATCAAATGAAGCCTTTGAATTATGGTATTTATTACATTTTCAATTTTATAATACAGGGATTTTCTAGAAATCAATATGCTGATCTTTTAACAAATTGTATTGGTAGAAAATACGAAAAAAAAAATGACCCAGATATTTATAATCTTTTAAATAGTTTAGAGAACAGTTCAGAAGAGGATGCTATCAGAAATGCTGAAAATTTAATCCAACACAGTATTCATTTGCCTGATTCACAGTCTAATCCTGTAACGTATGTACATAAACTAGTTGAAGAATTAAATAAATTTAAATAAAACCCCCTCCTTCGAGGGGGCTCTTCATTACGTAAAACTAGCGGTGCAAAGTAGGGGAGCGGCATACAAGACGCTTCACCCTTCACTATTCACCGTTCACTGCTAGGCATCACGCCACTTTGGCAATCCGCAGCGACTGCTTCCCTTTTAAGGGGTACAGTTCCCCGTCGGGCGATTCCTGGAAAAACAGCACCCCCACCACGCTAATGGAGATCACCGTTTCCGGCAAGGGCCCGCCAAGGCCCAGGTCGGTCGTGAGCGTCTCGGGCGCCGTGGTGCCACCCGTATAGGGGAGCAGGGCCCCCATGGCCACCGCCCGTTTCTCGGCAAACTCCGGCTCCACGGGGAAATACTCCCGCAGGTCGGGATCATAGGCATGGTCGCCCAGCAGCGTAGTGGCCAGCAAAAACTGGTAGTGCGTGGTCCCCTCGGGGGCCTTTAGCTCACCTTCCAAGGGGAAGGAGGGCACCGTCCAGGTCACCACCCCACGGTCTGCATCAATCTCGGGGGCGTCGTAGAGCGCCGTAAGCACGCTCTTGAACTCCCGTTCCTCGTTAAACTCAAAGCCCTCAAAAAACTTCTTGTGGGGAGCCATAAGCAGGGAACGCTGCCCCCGTTTGCCCGGCCCTCTGGAGGCCAACCGCTTAAAGATGCCCGTAAGGCGCGAAGCGGCCAGGGAGCCTCCCTGTTCCGAAATGAGCGAGTTCAAGGTATGGCGAAACAATTTCGATACCTTGGCGGCCCCGCCAAATTCCTGCATGTTCTCCCGCGTTCTTACAAACTTGGGGTCCTTGAGGATCCGTTCGCGGTCCACGCCGCCTTTTTTTCGTACTAGGTACTTTCCGTTCCGAACATAGAAGGTCACATCATCCATGGTGGCCTTCAACTTGATAAAACTTTTTTGAATACCCATAATTTCTAAGGATTTAAGTTACACAATCATTGTATCGGTGGGCGGGGCCTTGGTGTTGTTGTTTAGGCCTTGGCCACACCCCAATTCCGGAATCCGATGGGCCAAACATAAAACGGGTTTTTGGAATACCAAGCACCCCATGGCCGAAAACGACCGAAAACGACCGTTTTTGCCGAAAAAGCCGTTTTTTGCCGATTTTGACCCTTTTTTGCCGAAAATGACACTTTTTGCCGAAAACGACACTTTTTGCCGTTTTTTGCCGAAAATGACCCCCTTAAAAAAGCTACTAGTTCGTATATGGTTCGTATATACTCCATATATACTTCGTGTATACCTCGTGTATACTCCGTATATACCCCGTGTATGGGCCGTGTATATCCCAATGGAGTAGTGAGTGGTGAGTGGTGAATGGTGAAAGGATGGATACCGGTGGCTGAGTGCTTCCAAGCGAAGCGAAGGAAGTGTATCGAAGCCACACGATGGTGAGTGGTGAAGAGAAAGAAGAAAGAAGAAAGAAGACCGAAGACGGAAGACGTAGGACGTAGGACATAAGACTACTCTTAGTACTTGTCATTCCGCACTGGATGCGGAATTCATTTCAGAATACAGCAGCGCCTAGTGGACGGACGCCCAATCTAATTGGGCAGAAAGTCCAATCATCTATCTACTAAAATACCAAGATTCCAAAATACCAACATACCAACCCAGGACCCAGTACCGAGCATTCTAATAAATTACCGATCAAAAGAAACCCGGCCTACCGAAAAGTTCCCGTAATAATTTGCAGTGAAGGTGCCGTAAAATTTTAGGCTGTTTGAGGCATACAATGCCGAGTTCCTAAAATTTAGGCAGCGAGCATAAAATTTAGGGAACGTTTCGTAAGCCTAGACCTTTTTGAGAGCTACGCTCGCAACCTTCGCATAAATAGTTATTTATGCTCGCTTGTTTACGGCAATGGTAAAAAGAACAGAAAGAAAGGCAATAGGTAGGACATAAGACCGTTTCTTAATACTTGTCATTCCCTGCTTGACAGGAAATCCATTTCAGAATAGAGGAACGCCCAGTGGACGCCCAATCGAGTGGGGCGTGACAAGGCCAATCATCCAACCTACCAAAATACCAAGATTCCAACATACCAACCCATGACCCAGTACCTTTGACCTTACGAGGTAAAGGGTAAAGGGTAAAGGGTAAAGGGTTTTCTCTAGACATAGGACACAGGATAAAAGACTGCTTTTTACGTTTCAACCCATGAAGTATCTTGATAGGTTACCGAAGGAATTTCAGTAATAGTGGTAACCAAGACCGGGCAACGCCCGGCAATGCTTCGGTGCAGAATAGGCGAAGAAAAGCTCCGAGATCCAGGAACGAAGTGACGCGGAGCGTTCGAGCGGTTTTTGCCAGCGGCAAAAAATTCCTCAGCGAAGTGCCCTTTTCTTTGGTTCGTTTCTTTTGGGCATGCAAAAGAAATGAACAGAGAGAAAAAGCGGCAATGCAAAAAAGAAAAGAAAGAAAAGAACAGGCAAAAGAAATGAACATAAAAGCTATTTGAGGCATGCAATGCCGAGTTCCTATAAATGTAGGCAGCGAGCATAAAATTTAGGGAACGTTTCGTAAGCCTAGATTTTTTTGTTTATCTCACCCCTTAAATAGTGAAATAATGTGTTCGTGAATCTCCTCCGTCGATTTCTTTTTTCATCAATGGAAAAAAGAAAATAAAGAATTAAAGAAAAGCAATGCAAATTGCTTTTTACAGAATCACGTATCGATATAATCCGCTAACGCGGAATTTATATCTGTAATTCCGGCATAAAGCTATGTACCTACTAATGTTTTATAATTTATATTATGTAAAATAGAAAAGAAAGGCTTTCAGGTGTTTATAATTAAATAACAAACAACCCCTTTTTATTTTCTCCCCATCACCTACTTTTGTGGGATGCTAAAATCCCCCTGGAATTCCCAAATCGAATTTATCGCCATGATGGCTTCACTCATGGCCGTAGTAGCCCTCGCCATTGATGCCCTCTTGCCGGCCCTGGACGTTATTGGAATTACCATTGGTACCCAACAGCCGGCCGATAACCAGCTCATCATTACCATGATCTTCCTGGGCCTAGGGATTGGCCCATTGGTCTTTGGCCCCGTCTCAGACGCCAAAGGCCGTAAACCTATTGTCTATATGGGCTTCGGAATTTTTCTGCTGGGCAGTATCATTTGTGTGTTTGCGCACAGCCTGCCCATCATGATCGTGGGCCGAATCCTACAGGGTGTCGGACTTTCAGCGCCGCGCACCATAAGCATTGCCATCATTCGTGATCTGTACAGCGGCGACTATATGGCACGCATCCTTTCGTTTGTGACCGTTGTTTTTTTATTGGTGCCCATCGTGGCGCCCGCTGCAGGCAAGTTTGTGTTGGACCATTATAATTGGAAAGGTATTTTCTACGCCCAGTTGCTTTGTAGTGCCTTGGTGTGTTTCTGGTTTTGGAAGCGCCAACCCGAAACTCTTGCGGTTTCCAAGCGCATTCCCTTTACCCGGGCCCGCTTTGCCAAAGCCTTTACCGAAGTCATGAAAGAACGCTCTACCATTGGCTTTACCCTCATCCAAGGATTGGTCATGGGGGCTTTTTTGGTGTATTTAAGCGGTTCCCAACAAATATTTGAATTGCAATACGGCCTAAAGGAAGAATTCCCGCTCATCTTTGCGGGACTTTCCATTGCCATTGGCATTGCCATATTTACCAACGGTAGCTTGGTGATGCGCTTTGGGATGCTCAACATGGTTACCGTTTCGCTCTACGGCTTTTTGGCAACCTCTGCACTCTTCGTGGCCTTGTTTTATGGACAGCCCAACCCCAGCATTACCATATTGATGGTCTTCTTTTCCATACAGTTCTTTTTTATCGGCTTCCTGTTTGGGAACTTGCGCGCCCTAGCCATGGAACCCATGGGCCACATTGCCGGGATGGCCGCCGCTATTACTGGGCTTATTTCTACCCTAATGGGCATTCCTATCAGTACGTTTATTGGAAGGTTTATCGATACGCATGTACTCCCCGTCTTTATTGGGTTTCTTATCTGTGCGTTGCTATCGGTGGGATTGTTGTATGTGAGCCGAAAGGCCCTAAAACAGAAAAGCGCTTCCTCGCCTCAAGGAATCATCATAGAATAAAGGGATCCCGAAGTACCTATTCGTCTTCCGAATCCTTAGGGCGCAGTACCAGCTCCCCTTTTTCGTTCAGCACAAAGTTTTCCTTCTTGCCCACATGCCCAAAATTAAGGGATCGGCGGTAGCTGCTCTGGAAATCGGCATGCTTCTTTTTGGATGAGGTTTGGGTCATAATAGTGCCTTTTTTAGTTGCAAAATATCCAACGAATAGTTTAAATTTAAAATCTTTTTGTGTACGCTCGTTCAAAGAACCCTAATTTTAACACTCTTTTATGTCAGTGAGATCCCTCCTTCCCCTCCTTTTTTGCAGCCTCTTAGGCGTCCAGTGCAACCAAAAGCCCAAAACAGAAACCCCTGTAGCTGAAGCTCCTAGCACTCCAGAGGTCGCCTTGGAACTCAAAACAAATGCCCAGTTGGGGGAAGGGGCCTTTTGGAACCATCATACCCAGGAACTGTATTGGATTGATATCCTGCAAAAGGAACTGCACATTCACAACCCGGCCACAAAGGAAGATAAAACCTTTGCAATGCCCTCCCGCATTGGCACCGTAGTGCCCCAAACCGATAGCACGGCGGTGGTGGCGCTGGAAGATGGTGTGTATATTCAAAACCTCAAGAGCGGGATCCTTTCCCAGCTCTCCAATGTGGAAGCCGATACGCCCGGAAATCGTTTTAACGATGGGAAATGCGACCCCAACGGCAACTTATGGGTAGGCTCTATGGACCTGGCCGAAACCCATCCGCTGGCCAAGCTGTATAAAGTGACGCCCCAAGGCACGGCAACAGCCATGCTGGATAGCATCACCATTTCCAATGGCATTGTCTGGACCCGGGATGCAAAAACCATGTACTATATCGATACCCCTACAGCCACCATCAAGGCCTTTGATTATGATCCTGCCTCTGCGACCATTTCCAATGGGCGCGTGGCCGTAAACGTGCCTGCCGAATTGGGCTTTCCCGATGGCATGGCCATTGATGCCGAAGACAAGCTATGGGTGGGCATGTGGAATGGCAATGCCGTCCTCCGCTTTGACCCTTTAACGGGACAGGTCCTCACTAAAATTACGGTTCCTGCCCATAACGTGACCAGTTGCGCTTTTGGCGGAAAAGAATTTGACACCCTGTATATCACCACAGCCAGTGTGGATATGACCGAGGAAGAAAAGCAAGCCTATCCCTTGGCAGGGTCTGTATTTGTGGTAACACCCGGCGTACAGGGCGTACCCTCACCCTTTTTTGGAACCCCCAAATAATGGCAGTTACCTATATCATCATGGGTGTAAGTGGCTCGGGGAAAACCACCGTTGGAACCCTGCTGGCCCAACAGCTTTCCCTCCCCTTTTATGATGCCGATGCGTTTCATTCGGAAGCCAATGTGGCCAAGATGGCTGCGGGCATTCCCCTTACCGATGAAGACCGCCTCCCCTGGTTACAGGCCTTACAAACCGCCATGGGTACCTGGACGGAGGGTGCTGTGCTGGCTTGTTCGGCTTTAAAGGAATCCTATCGAAGGGTGTTGGCCGAAGGCCATGACGTGGTGTGGGTCTATTTAAAGGGCTCCTTTAAAACCATCCTGCAGCGCATGGAAGCCCGCAACCATTTCATGAAGCCGGAGCTGTTACAATCGCAGTTCGATGTTCTGGAGCCTCCCTCCTACGGCCTGCATGTGGAGGTTTCCCTTCCGCCCCAACAGCTGGTTTCCGAAATTATCACGAACTTAGGGACCATGAATACTTCGGCATTTGGAATTATTGGCATGGGCGTCATGGGACGCAGTTTGGCCCAAAATGTAGTAGGCCATGGGTTCTCCCTTTCGGTGTATAACCGTTGGACCGAGGCCGAAAAAGACGTGATCCCTTCCTTCCTTTCCAAATTAAACCATCCCAAGCTACAAGGCTTTACCAATCTTTCGGCTTTTGTGCAATCCCTCACAAGCCCCCGTAAAATACTCCTCATGATTCCCGCTGGCAGTGCTGTAGATACGGTCCTTGCCGAAATAACACCCCTACTCCACCCTGGGGACATCCTCATGGATGGGGGGAATTCGCATTATAAGGATACCCAACGTAGGGAAAAGGCGATGAAAGACCACGGGTTCCACTATATGGGATTGGGTATTTCGGGAGGCGAGCAAGGAGCCCTAACGGGTCCTTCGTTGATGGCAGGTGGAGCTAGTGAAGCCTATCAATATATAAAAGCAATACTTGAATCTATTGCTGCTAAAGATATTGAAAATCAACCCTGTGTGTCTTTATTAGGTACAGATGGATGTGGGCATTATGTAAAGACCTTGCACAATGGTATTGAGTATGCCGAAATGCAATTACTTGCAGAAATATACGCCTTGCTAAAACCTTCCCTTTCCTATAACGAAATGGCTGCCTTGTTTAGCGAATGGAACGAAGGGGAATTACAAAGCTTTTTATTGGAAACTACCATTAGAATTCTACGCACCAAAGAACATGATGGGTATGTGTTGGACACCATTTTGGATGTGGCCCAAAGCAAAGGCACAGGTGCCTGGTCCAGCCATTCGGCTTTGGAACAAGGAATTCCCGCCAACATATTGATGGAAGCCGTCATGGCACGGGCAATTTCTTCACAGAAACAACAGCGGAGCCAACTGGCCCAATTGCTAGCACCCACCCCTTTTAGTGCCACTATCGACACCGAAACCCTAAAGCAAGCCTACCAATTTGCCCGTATCTTGAATCATTTGCAAGGCTTAGGGCTCATCCAAGCCACCGCAAAAGCAGAAGGTTGGGAACTTGATATTGCCGAGGTAGTGCGCATATGGAGCCGTGGGTGCATCTTGCAATCGGCCCTTTTGCAGCAGCTCTACCCCCTATTGCAACAAACACCCAATCTATGGGAAGAGGCACCCTTGGTAGTACAACTGTCACAAAAGGAAACCGCCATTACTGAAATTCTGCTTCAGGCTATGGAGCAGCGAACCCCCACCCCGTGCCTCTCGGCTGCCTACCAATATTGGTTGGGAATGACCAAGGGGAATTCGGCAGCCAATCTCATTCAGGCACAGCGTGATGCGTTTGGAGCCCATACCTTTAAACGAATCGATGACCCTGAAGGGGAATCTTTTACCCATCAATGGAACCCACATGGATAGTACGTTATTATTAGCCATCCTAGCAGGCATTGTAGTGCTACTGCTGCTCATCCTGAAGTTACGCATCCCAGCGTTTATCGCCCTTCTCATTGCCAGTATTTTGGTGGGGGTTTTAGCAGGCATGGCACCCAAGGACATTATTGCCACCATGCAAACCGGAATGGGCAACACCTTAGGCTTTGTTGCCGTGGTGGTAGGTTTAGGGGCCATGTTTGGGGCTATTTTGGAATATTCGGGTGGCGCCGAAGCCATTGCTGGTTTTTTACTGCGAATGACCAAAGGGAAAGGCACCCCCTGGGCGTTGATGATCACGGGTTTCTTTATTGCCATTCCTGTCTTCTTTGATGTGGCCTTTATTATTTTGGTACCCCTCATTTACTCTCTGCAACGAAAATCGAAGAAATCCCTCTTGCTTTATGGAATCCCATTACTGGCCGGACTAGCCATTACCCACGCCTTTATTCCTCCCACACCAGGGCCCGTAGCGGTAGCCGATATCCTGAAAGCCGATTTGGGTTGGGTGATTTTCTTTGGTTTTGTGGCGGGAATTCCCACGGCCATTATTAGCGGACCAGTATTTGGGAAGTACATTTCAAAACGTATTTTCGTGGAAGCTCCCCAAGAAGTTGCCGAGGGCAGCCACGAAGGAAAACCCTTGCCGTCGGTAGGGATTATTTTTGCCATCATTGGCCTGCCCATTCTATTGATTGTGTTGAATACCCTCTTGTGTTGAATACCCTCTTAGGAACACCCTTTGGTCAGCGTTGGGTGAAGGAGGAAGTGATCCATTGGATGCAGATGATTGGCCATCCCTTCACGGCCCTCATTTTGGCCAATCTCATCGCTTGGTATGTTTTGGGCATCCTAAAAAAAGTGCCCAAGGATACCTTATTGACCATTACCACCAAGTCTTTAGCGCCTGCGGGAATCATTATATTGCTTACGGGAGCTGGAGGGGTTTTTAAACAAATGCTCATCAATACCGGCGCTGGCGATATGCTCGCACAGTATTTCGCCGAAATGGGTTTGAGTACCTTAGTCTTTGCTTTTGTGGTTGCTGCCTTGGTGCGCATCCTGCAAGGATCTGCCACAGTAGCCATGATCACAGCCGCTGGGGTTACTGCTCCGCTCTTGCTATCCACCACCCCCGAAATGGAAAAAGCCCTATTGGTCATTGCCATTGCCTCGGGAGCTTCCATCCTATCACATGTAAATGATAGTGGGTTTTGGTTGGTGAGCAAGTATTTGGGATTGTCGGAAAAGCAAACCTTCCGAAGTTGGACAGTCATGACAACCTTGCTTGCCCTTACCGGCTTTGCAACGGTCTGGGTGTTGAGTTTATGGGTCTAAACGGTAATAGCCGCATTTTAAGTAAGCGCCTTCCGGAAAACCAATAGGATGATCGCTATCGTGAAAGGTTTTTTCCACCAAGCGGAACTTCCTTCCTGAAGCACGAAGGGCTTCTTCGTTGATGCCAAAAAAAACGTCCGCTGTAATACGAGACGAACAGGAAGCCAAAACCAATAATCCCTTACGGGCAGTTAATTGTGCCCCCAATTGGGCCAATTGGGCATACTTCTTTTGTGCTAAAGTGATTTCCTTGGCGCTTTTGGCAAAGCTAGGAGGGTCAATAACCACCACTTCAAAGGTTCTTTTTTGTTGAATCAGTTCCCGAAGCACTTCAAAAGCATCTCCTGCCAGGGTGGTATGAATTCCAGTATAGTGATTTAGTTTCCCGTTTTCATGGGCTAATTCCAGAGCCTGTTCGCTAATATCCACACTAGTAACTTCCTTGGCGCCACGGGCCAGCGCGTGGACGGAGAATCCCCCGGCATAAGCAAAAACATCCAGCATGGTTTTCCCAACGGCAAGCTCCCCTGCCCGTTTTCGGTTATGGCGATGGTCCAGAAAATAGCCCGTTTTATGCCCTTTGATTACATTGGCCGAAAAATGCACCCCATGTTCCATAAAAGGAAGGGTTTCGTTGTCTAGATTTCCCACGAGCACCTTGCCGTCCCGCAAAGGAAATTCCTTTAGTTCCTTTTCCACGTTTCGGCCCAGACGCAAAACTGCGGTTTCGCATTGTGAAATAGCCAATAAAGAAGGAATCACTAGGGAAAGATATGGAAGCCAGATGGCGGAATACAGTTTTAACACCAAGACGGTCCCGTACACATCGGCAATGAGGCTGGGAAAGCCATCATTTTCCCCAAAAAGGAGTCGGTAAGCATTGGTGTGGGTTTGGAGTAATTCGTTCCGAAGGGAAAAAGCACGAGCTATCTTTTCAGTAAAAAATGCCTCATTCAAAGTAACCGAACTGCCCCAGTGTAGCATTTTAATACGAATAGGCGACTGTGGATCATACAAACCTATCCCCATTACCTTATTGGTTTTGTGACTGAAAACGATAGCAATGTCGCCAGGCCTGCCCTCTTTATTGCATTTCTCAATGCTTTCTGAAAATACCCACGGATGGCCTTGACGCACACTGCGCTCGCCCGCCACGGTGAGCTTTACGGCGAGGGTTTGGGGGAGTATTTTGGGAATTGAGGAAAGCACCTATTAATCTAGCCCTTTATTGATTTTCTTCTGGTAGCGGCTTTGCACAATGTCAATCAAGATGAGTACGGCGATTACAAAGTAAAAGGTGGTTTTGCTCATGGCCTCAACGGCATTATTGAAAAGGTGCATATGGGCCAAATGCCCTCCTTCAGACAGCAACATAATCCCTACAATCAATAAAATAAAAAGCCCCAACACTTCATACATACGGTTCTTTTTGAGAAATTCAGTCACGTGGCCCGATAGCCAAATCATGAGCAGACCCCCTATAATAATAGCAGTGGCCATCACCCAGAATACCTTGGTAAGGGCAATAGCCCCTAATATGGAGTCGAATGAAAAGACCAGGTTCATCAAAACAATAGAGATGATAATTCCTGTAATGGACTTGGGTTTTTCTTCCTTGAAATCAATTTCTTTAAGGTTCATCATGTGCCAAATTTCCTTCATGGCCGTGTACATGATAAACACCCCCCCAAACAGAATAATGATACTATGCAGGTTGAATGAACCATCAAAATAAGTGTTTTCTTCAATCACAATCCATGGCTCCTGAAAGAGTTCAATCAACTTTACCAGTATAAAGAGTAGCGCAATACGAAGGATAATGGCCAGACCAATTCCCCAAGTGCGAACCTTTTTTTGTTCACTTTCTGGGGCCCTTTTGGATTCAATGGAGATATACAATAGATTATCAAGTCCTAAGACAGCTTGTAAAAGGATAAGCAGCGCTAACGACACAAAATTTTCGGCAGTAAATAATGATTCCATAGTGGGTTTTTGAAATAGGTTTTAAAGATAAGGCACCCCGGAAAACTATAAAAAGAGAAAGAATAAAAAAATCCCGAGCATGGGTGCCCGGGATTAGTATCTGTTTTTCAGAAAAGGTTACTGTCCGCCATTGGCTTCTTTTTCGGCATCCTGTTTCATCTTCTCGTTGGGTACTATTACGATGTTTACCCTACGGTTTTGCGCACGGCCTTCTGCCGTGTCGTTTGAAGCCACAGGGCTGGATTCCCCAAACCAGTTGGTCGTAAATCGGCTAGGGTTCAACCCTTTCGTCCCTGTAAAGTAATTGGTCACCGATTGCGCCCTGTTTTTGGAAAGGGTCATGTTGTATTCATCGGTACCCACGCTATCGGTATGCCCCACGACCAAGACGTTGGTGTCTGGGTATTCAACTAAAATAGCGGACAATTTATCCAGATTTACTTTAGAAGCGGCATTGATATCATATTTGTTGGTATCAAAATACACCCCATTATTTTCACCATCAAAGGTGATTACAATTCCGTCATCCACACGTTCCACCTCGGCCCCGGGGATTTCGGTTTCTATTTTCTTGGCTTGGTTATCCATTTTCTTACCTATGATGGCCCCTGCGGCTCCACCCACAACACCACCTATTACGGCCCCTATTTCTCCATTGCCCCCTTTACCGGTGTTGTTTCCAATAATGGCGCCCAAGATGGCACCTCCGGCGGCACCAATAACAGCGCCTTTTTGTGTGTTATTGGCATTTTTGGTTGCCTCACAATTGGTAAAGGCAATGGACATGGTGATTGCCAATGTTAGTATTCCTATTCTTTTCATTAGTGTTTTCATATCTAGTATTGATTTATGGTTTGTGATGGAACTAATCGCTTATTTTGGAAAAGTTCATGGTTATAGTGAAAGGTTTGCCTTCCATGGAAACGGTTTGTTCCCATTTCATGGAGTTTTCTGAAAGCTGTGCCAATCGAAGTCGGAATCCAACATTGTTTTCCGATTTTTTCTTCTCATCGGTAGGTTTCAGCAAGAAATCGTATAAGCCATTGGCATCCACTTCCTGAATATCAAAGATGAAGTGACGATCGCCGCTGGGACAATTGGAATTGTCTACGGTATACACCCCTGTATTATTGTTTGGAATAAAGCGCCAAGAAGTTCCTTCAAAGCATTCTTTAGAGGTGTCGTTGAGCAGTTTAACGTTATAAGTTCCCTTTTCACTGTAAGTGATATTATCCAAGGACCAATATCCTTTGATTACTTTTCTGGATTGTTGAACGGTTTTGGGCGTTCCGCACGAAAAGGCTAAAAAGGAAGCGAGCAATACAAATGCGACTTTTTTCATAATGAATTTAGGTTGAGGTTATACAATGTTACGTTAGTTAATTCCTATTAAAGGTACGAAAAATACTTATTCTTAAATAAGCCAGGAGAAAACTTTAATAGATTGGTTTCCTGAAGCTTTCCCCTCAAATGTAGCACAAGGAAAAGGGCCGTAACAAGTTTTTAAAAGAAGTTTAACTAGAAGTGTTAAAATCTTAATAAGACAGTAATGCCTCAAGAGCTTTTCGAAATCTTTCCTTGGGAAGGTACTGATTTTCAAGGGCGGAAGCAAAAGGAATGGGAGTTTCCAAGCTGGCTACTCGCTGTACAGGCGCATCCAAATACTCGAAGCAATTTTCAGAAATTACCCCAGCAATATCGGAAGCAATCCCCCCAAAAAGTGAATCTTCCTGCAGGACAATGGCTTTCCCCGTTTTCTTTACGGAAGCAAGCACCGTCTCAGTATCCCAAGGCACCAATGTTCGTAAATCAATCAAGTCGGCAGAAACCTCCATATTGGAAAGAGTCTCCAATGCCCAATGCACTCCTGCACCGTAACTAATGATGGTTACATCGTTACCCTGTTTTAATAAAGAGGCCTTTCCAAAAGGAATGTTGTAGTAGTGGGTAGGCACTTCTTCCCGCACACTTCTATAAAGCGCTTTGTGTTCAAAAAACATCACGGGATTGGGATCTTCTATGGAGGTAGCAAGCAACCCTTTTGCGTCTGCAGGAAAGGCCGGATAGACCACCTTAAGCCCAGGGGTATGCGTAAACCAGGCTTCGTTGGTTTGGCTGTGGAAAGGTCCCGCCCCTACCCCTGCCCCGCAAGGCATGCGTACCACCACATCGGCATTTTGTGCCCAGCGATAGTGGGATTTGGCCAGGTAGTTTACAATAGGATTGAAACCCGAGGTCACAAAATCGGCAAATTGCATTTCCACCACACTTTTAAATCCATTAATGCTCAAGCCCATAGCCGCAGAAACAATGGCCGATTCACAGATGGGGGTATTGCGTACCCGAGCTTTGCCAAACTGCTCCACAAATCCTTCGGTTATTTTAAAAACACCCCCGTATTCGGCAATATCCTGCCCCATGAGCACGAGATGGTCATAGCGTTCCATGGATTGTTTTAATCCTTCGGAAATTGCATCGATAAGCCGCAACTCTTTGGTTTCTGTATTTTTTTCAACTGTTTGATATTGAAATGGTTGAAATACATCATTTAATTCTTCCATTTCATTTGGAACAATCTTTTCTTCCGCAAAGGCAATGTCGAGGTGCTCATTGATTTCCTTTAAAATATGCTCCTTCATTTCCACTTCCATGGCTTCAGTGAGTACTCCTTCAGCTTTAAGGAATACGGTGTAGTTTTCTAAAGGATCTTTTACCGCCCATGCATCCATCAATTCTTGTGGCACGTACTTGGTCCCACTAGCCTCTTCATGACCCCTCATGCGGAAGGTTTTAAATTCTACCATCACAGGGCGAGGGTTTTCACGTATGCTTTCCACGATTTGTTTTAGGCGGGTATAGACTTCAAGGATGTTATTCCCTTCCAAAAGATGTGATTCCATGCCGTATCCTTTGGCACGATCCACCAAATACTCGCATCGGTACTGTTCATGGGTAGGAGTTGAAAGTCCGTACCCATTGTTCTCGATGCAGAAAAGTACAGGCAAGTCCCAAACAGAGGCAACATTCAACGCTTCGTGGATATCCCCCTCACTTGTTCCCCCTTCGCCCGTAAAAACAGCACAAACCTGCTGGTTTTTTTTAAGGAGATTACCCAATGCAATTCCGTCTGCCACACCAAATTGAGGGCCTAGGTGCGAGATCATCCCTACGATTTTGTATTCTTGAGTACCAAAATGAAAGCTACGGTCACGGCCTTTTGTGAATCCATTGGCCTTGCCTTGCCATTGTGAAAACAATCGATGCAACGGAATTTCCCTACCAGTAAATACCGCAAGATTGCGGTGCATGGGAAGGATGTATTCGTCTTTATGCAACACACTGGTCACTGCTACAGAAATAGCTTCTTGCCCAATGCCACTAAACCACTTGGAGATTTTCCCTTGGCGCAACAAAATGAGCATTTTCTCTTCAATCATGCGCGGTTTGAGCATTCGCTCATAAAGGTGTAAAAGGGTGGAATCATCTAGTCCTTCACGTTGATAGCTAAAAGCGGTATTCGATAAAGTATTGGAGCTCATAAAGGCAATTTGAATGCCTCAAAAGTAGAAAAATTATTATGTACCCGTAACGGTTTTTGACTTTTTTTCCTTCGGAATTCCTAAGGATATTTGGTATCTTTGCAATCAATTAACCCTTCATCCAATGAACAATATCCCAAGCGTTGATTTAGCCGATTTTCTCTCTGAAGATCCTAAACGGAAAGAGAAGTTTGTCCAAGAAATTGGAAAAGCCTATGAAGAAATAGGTTTTGTTTCCCTCAAAAACCATTTTTTAAGTGATGCATTAGTTGACTCACTCTATAAAGAAGTCAAACAATTTTTTGCCCTTCCCCTTGAAACCAAGGAAAAATATGAGATTGAAGGCCTGGGGGGGCAACGTGGCTATGTTTCGTTCGGGAAAGAGCATGCCAAGGGAAAGAAAGAAGGGGATTTAAAGGAGTTTTGGCATTTTGGGCAAGAACCCGCTGACGATGCCAATCTGCCCGATTCCTACCCAGACAATGTCATGGTGGACGAGTTGCCCAATTTCAACAAAACAGGGATGGATGCCTATCGAATGCTTGAAAAAACAGGCATCTATGTGCTTCGTGCTTTAGCCCTTTACATAGGCTTGGACGAGTATTATTTTGATTACTGGGCTACCAATGGCAATAGTATCTTACGCCCCATCCACTACCCCCCTATCACCGAAGAGCCGAAAGGAGCCGTACGTGCGGGGGCGCATGGCGATATCAATTTAATTACCCTGTTAATGGGAGCTTCTACGGGCGGATTACAAGTATTGCGTAAGGACGGGGTGTGGATTGATGCCATTCCCAATGCAGACGAACTGGTGATTAATGTGGGTGATATGCTGGAAAGGCATACCAATAACAAGTTGCGCTCTACCATTCACCGAGTGGTGAATCCTCCCCGCGAACAGTGGGGAACGCCACGGTATTCCATTCCGTTTTTTATGCACCCACGAAGTGATATGAAATTGAACTGCCTGGAGGCTTGCATCGACGAAAACCATCCCAAGGCTTTTGAAGATATTACCGCTGGGGAATTTTTGCACCAGCGATTGGTGGAAATTGGATTGATTAAAAAATAACCCTTTGGATTTACAGGACCAATTAAAAAAATTATTCCCAGAGCATGTTCCTTCGGAAGCGCCCGTAGAGGAACATTCTTCCACGGTTTGGCTTCAGGAGGAACCTCTCATTTGTAAGTACGAAAAACGCAAGGGCAAGCCCATTACCATTATTGAAGGATACCAGGGAGCCGATAGCGATTTTAAGCAGCTTGCCAAAGAGCTTAAACAATTATTGAGTGTGGGTGGGAGTTTTAAAAATGAGCAGATCATCATTCAGGGGGATTACCGGGATGCCATCATGAAATTCCTTCAGGAAAAGGGCTTTAAAACCAAACGTGTAGGCGGATGAGCATGCAAGCCTCTGAATTGATCCTTAATCCCAACGGCTCTATCTACCACCTCCATCTGAAGCCGGGAGATATTGCTACAACGATTATTACCGTAGGCGATCCCGAACGGGTAGAACAGGTTACCCGTCATTTCGACCGCATCGAATTAACGGCGCAACATCGGGAATTCAAAACCCAGACGGGTTATTGCAATGGCAAAAGGCTTACAGTAATTTCAACCGGCATTGGCTCCGGAAATATTGATATTGTCCTTAACGAATTGGATGCCCTGGTAAACATTGATTTTGAAACAAGGGCCATCAAGACAGAAAAAACCCAGCTTACTTTTATTCGGGTAGGGACTTCAGGGGCCATTCAGCCCGAAATTCCATTGGATAGTTTCATTGTTTCTGAAATTGGTGTGGGGCTAGACAACCTACTACATTTTTATGACATTCCCCAAGATGCCTTTTTGGAGGATTTTGCATCAGAGCTCATGTCGCACAGCTTTTGGAACGTGAACAATTCCCGCCCTTATGCCGTAGAGGCCGACGCCTCCCTTTTAGTGCAATTTTCTGTAGCTCCTTTTGGTAAAGGGATTACGGTGACCAACGTGGGCTTCTACGGCCCTCAAGGAAGGGTTCTTCGGTTGCCCATATTCAATACCGAGCTGTCCAATAGCCTTGCATCGTTTCGCTATCATGCTGGCACCATTACCAATTTGGAAATGGAAACTGCCCCTTTATATGGCATGGCCAAATTGTTAGGACACAAGGCTCTTTCACTCAATGCTATTCTTGCCAATAGAGCGCATGGGACTTTTAGTGAACATCCCTCAAAAACAATTGAAACCTTAATTTCCAAAACCCTTGAAATCCTTACACAATGAAAAACTTTATCATTGGTGGTGTCCCAGAACATTTTAATCTCCCATGGTATCTCACCCTTCGCAATAAAGAATACCAAGCCAAGGGCATTAACTTGCGTTGGAGGGATTATTTGGGGGGTACTGGGGAAATGTGCAAAGCCTTAAGGGAGAAGGAAATAGATTTGGCTGTGATTTTAACAGAAGGGATTGTTAGGGACATCGTGAATGGCAATGATACGAGCATTGTACAGGTGTTTGTGGAATCGCCGCTTATCTGGGGCATTCATGTGGCGAAAAATTCATCTTACCAATCTGTCGAGGAATTACGGGGAACCAAAGCAGCCATAAGCCGTTATGGCAGTGGGTCGCATTTAATGGCCTATGTAAATGCCGAAAATAGGCAATGGGATATTGAAACGGATTTGGACTTTGAAATCGTAAAAAACCTGGATGGCGCCTTGGAAGGCCTTCCCCAGGGAAAGGGTGATTATTTTATGTGGGAAAAATTTACCACAAAGCCCTATGTGGATAAGGGTCCCTTTCGGTTGGTGGGCGAATGTTTAACTCCCTGGCCGTGTTTTGTGATTGCCGTTCGTAACGAAGTATTGGAAAAGGATCCGGAAGCTATACAAGATATCCTGCAAATTATCAATACCACCACGACGCATTTTAAGGAAATTCCTACCATTGACTCCCTCATTTCCCATCGATATCAACAACAATTGGAAGACGTGCAATTGTGGCTTTCCTTGACCAAATGGGGACAAGAAAACCTAACTGAAACACAAGTAGCCTACGTACAACAAACCTTGAAAAAGCTTGATTTAATTGATACTATGCTTCCTGCTTCCAAAATTTTACATTTTTTTTAAGAAAAACGCAACCCTCCTATATGTCTAGCATCTTACTTATGTAATTTGCATCACATGGTTACTTTTTTAATTGTTTTGGGGGCATTGTTAGTTACCAACTTCCTATTGTTGCAGTTTAGTTGTAACGACACTGCCGAAGCCGAATTTCCCGAAGAAGAATAGCCTTTGCTACCAAGCTATCGTATCTACTCCCGTTCCTGCAAGGTACTCATTAGTTTTACTGAAATGTTTGTTTCCAAACCAAAGCCCCCTATTGGCACTTAATGGTGAGGGATGGCCACTGGTCAATACCAAATGCTTCTTGCGGTTTATGTGTGCTCCTTTTTGTTTTGCGTAACCGCCCCATAATAAAAATACCAATCCTTCCCGGTTTTCCGATAATGTTGAAATAACCGCATCGGTGAACGTTTCCCACCCTTTTTGCTGGTGGCTTCCCGCTTGGTGGGCGCGCACGGTAAGCGTTGCATTTAATAGCAAAACACCTTGGTTGGCCCAATGCTCCAAAGTACCATTTTGGGGAGGGTTTATTTGCAAATCCTCTTTAATTTCCTTAAAAATATTGATGAGGGAAGGCGGCTGTGGAATCCCTTCGGGGACCGAAAAACAGAGTCCGTGTGCCTGTCCTGGCCCATGGTAGGGGTCTTGCCCAATGATCACCACTTTTACTTCAGGGAACGGAGTGTGATTAAATGCAGAAAAAATGAGCTTTCCGGGAGGGTAACAACTATGCTGCTTATATTCCTGCTTCACAAAATCCACAAGCTTTTTAAAATATTCTTTGTTGAATTCCTCCCTAAGGACTTCCTCCCATGAGGGCTCAATTGTTACGTTCATTCTTTGTATTTTTGCCCCCTAAAATTAGCAAAAATTAGCAATTCCCTTACAGGAGGAAATGGTTCAAATTCATAAAAATACCTTAATTGACCTTGAGTTTCCCACGGTTCTAAACCAAGTGGCTGCATTTTGTGCTACCGATATGGGAAAAAACCAAGTGGCAGCGATAATGCCTTTTCCAAAGGTTGATGTCTTGCTTCCGGAACTGCACCGGGTAAAGGAATTTACGGCTTCTTTTGACAATGACAACCGCATTCCAAATCATTCGTTTGAGGCTATTTCGCGGGAATTGCATTTGCTGGAAATTGAAAATAGCAGCATTGATGAGGCGGGGTTCCGAAGAATCCTTTCGGTATCCGAAACTACAAAAGAGCTGTTGCTATTTTTCAAAAAGTATGCAGAATTCTATCAATACCTTTACGCCTATTCAGAACATATTTCCTATACTTCACTGGTCGCAGAAGCCATTCAAAAAGTATTGGACAAATACGGCCAGGTAAAAGATGATGCCTCGCCAGTCTTGCTGGAAATACGCAGAAAACTGCAACAGGTGAAAGGGCAAATCAATGCTTCCTTTTCCCGTGCTTTGAGCCAGTATGCCCAAGCCGATTATTTGGATGAAATACGCGAATCGGTGGTAGACAACAGGCGTGTTCTGGCTGTAAAGGCGATGCACCGCAAGAAGATTAAGGGCGCCGTTTTGGGGCAATCCAAAACAGGGAGCATTGTGTATATTGAACCCCAAGAAACCCTCAATTTCACGAATGAACTAAGCCATTTACTGTATAAAGAAGAAGAGGAAATAAAACGTATTCTAAAAGCCCTCACCCAATACATACGGCCTTACAAGCCCTTGTTGGAAAGCTATCAAGCCTATTTGGTACAAATAGACGTTTGGCATGCCAAAGCAAAATATGCATTGGAAATTCAAGGAACACTCCCGTTGTTTTCAAAGGACCAAAGGCTTTTCCTAAAAGATGCCTACCATCCTTTGTTGTTGCGTTCCAATAAGAAGTTGAAAAAGAAAACGTTTCCACAAACCATTACGTTAGACCCCAATAACCGCATTATTGTGATATCGGGGCCTAATGCTGGAGGAAAAAGCATCACATTAAAAACGGTAGGGCTGCTGCAACTGATGGTTCAAAGCGGAATGCTCATCCCGGTTCTTCCACATAGTGAAGTGGTTGTCTTTGACCGTGTTTTAACCGATATAGGTGATAACCAGTCCATTGAAAATCACTTAAGCACCTATAGTTACCGGTTGAAGCAAATGAACCAGTTTCTAAAAAAATGCAACGATAAAACCCTTTTTCTAATTGACGAGTTTGGTACTGGGAGCGATCCCGAATTGGGAGGGGCGCTGGCCGAGACCTTTTTGGAAGTTTTCTATGAGCGAAAGGCCTTTGGCATCATTACCACCCACTACTCCAATTTAAAGCTATTGGCCAATGAACTGCCGCATGCGGCCAATGCCAATATGCAGTTTGATAGTAAAAGCCTGGAACCCCTGTATCATTTACATTTAGGGGAAGCAGGTAGCTCCTTTACTTTTGAAGTGGCACAAAAAAACGGCATCCCGTATAGCTTGATCAATAAAGCCAAGAAAAAAATTGAACGGGGAAAGGTGCGTTTCGATAAGACCATAGCCAACCTGCAAAAAGAAAGATCCCAATTGCGAAAAACCTCTGCTTCCCTTAAAGAGGAGGAAGAAAAGGCCAAGGAAGAAAGTAAGCAACTCGAGCAAACCCAAGTGAAGATCCAACAAAAACTGGAAAGTTACCAAGAACTGTTCGACGCCAACCAGAAATGGATTTCGTTGGGAAAACGCTTTGATGGACTTTCGGAAAAATTCTTCAACAATAAAAATAAGCGGGAGTTAATAGATGAACTCATGAAGCTGGTGCTTCAGGAAAACCTAAAGCGGAAAAAAGTCGTTCCCAAAGTCAAGAAAGCCGAGAAAATAAAAGAAGAACAGGTTTTAAAAGAGGTAGAACGAAAAGTGGAAGGCATCCGGAAACGCAAAAAAAAGGAAAAGGAAGCAGCAGCCAAACTACCGCCTCCCCCACCCAAAGCCGTATTGAAAATTGGTGATAGGGTACGTATGATTGACGGAAAGGCCATAGGCACTATCGATGCGATTGAAAAAAAGAAAGCCGTGGTCAATTACGGCATGTTTACGACCCATGTGAATGTAGAAGAACTAGAAAAAGTATAAATGGAACATCAACCCTATAAAATCATTCTTTTTGACGGGGTTTGCAACCTCTGCAATAGCTCGGTTAACTTTGTGATTCGGCATGACCCCAACAACCAATTCAAATTTGCGGCTTTACAGAGTACGATTGGCGAACAATGGGTCAAGAAATTTGCAATCGATACTTCCAAAACCGACTCCATCATCCTTATAGACCATGATAAGGCCTACGTTAAATCAAGTGCGGCACTACGGGTAGCCAAGCACTTGGATAAGGGCTATCCGTTGCTTTATGGTTTTATGATCTTTCCTGCTTTCCTGCGCAACTGGGTCTATGACTTCATTGCCAAGAACCGTTACCGATGGTTTGGCAAAAAGGAAAGTTGCATGATTCCCACCCCAGAACTCAAGGAGCGTTTCCTGTAAAACGTAAAAAAACTCTTATTTAATCCCCCTAATCTTTTTAAAGTAAATATATTTGGGGCATAGAAACCAACCCAATTTTCGATGGCATTACAAGAAGAATTAAAATCTCAAGGCGATTTTTTGTTTCGTTACCGAAGCTTTTTACCCCTCATTATCTTGGTGGTAGGCCTAGCGGTATTTGCCTATTTCAAGCTAAATCCAGAGGAGTATAATGACTTCCTTTACACCGAAACCTACAAATACATTTGCTTGGGCGTGAGTTTGCTAGGTTTTTTCATTCGTGTGATTACCATTGGATATGCCGCCGAAAATACCTCGGGTCGAAATACCCACGAAGGACAAATTGCCGATGAAATCAATACCACGGGCATCTACTCTACCGTACGGCACCCACTGTATTTGGGTAACTTTTTTATGTGGTTGGGTATTGCCATGTTGACCGCCTCCTTTTGGTTTTTGGTCGCGTTTGTATTTTTTTACTATTCCTACTATTATTTGCGCATCTGTTTCGCCGAAGAGGCTTTTTTAAGAGGCAAGTTTGAAAATGCCTATGTGGAATATTCCAAGACCACACCTCCCTTTTTCCCTAGTTTTAAACATTACAGGCCTTCCAAAAGGAAGTTTAACCTACGAAAGGTTATCCGCCAAGAAAAGAACGGGATCGCAGCCATCTTCCTGCTCTTTTGGTTGTTTGAAATGGCAGGTGATTTTATGGTGACGCGCAAATTTGAATTGAATAGGGACTTTTGGTTTTATGCGGGGATCATTGCCTCTATTGTGTACCTCATCCTAAAAGTGCTTAAAAAACGAAAACTGATTTAAATTTTAGTTTTAGTATACAGAAGCCTCCTTTAGTGGGGCTTTTTTTATTTCAAATTCTCAAGGATAAAATCAATCTTCTGGCTTTCGTTGTTGTTGGTGTCGAAGGCAAAGTTGCGGTACGGATTATCAGTAATCATCCCCAGTTCCTTCCACTTGGCAATGAGCCCCGTATGGGAAATGTTGACCTTTCCCGAGAGCAATACATTAAGGTCTCCCTTTTTACGGTAGTAATTGTATACCTTCTTCAAGCCTGTGAGATAGGTATAGTCCTTTGTGAACCCACCGCCACGAAAGGCTCGCAAACAAATATTATAAGAGGCTTCCCTGTTCAATTTATACTGCACATGTAGCAAATCGAAAGTATCCCGAAAATCAAATCCCTTCCGAAGGCTATCAGCCGCAATGACCCGATAGGACAATTCCTTTAAACGATGAAGGGTCAAGCAACCGCTCATGTACTCACTAAAGACCGCTAACCCCTCCTGTGTCTCCACATTCTTGGGAAAACCGTTATGGAAGATCTTTAGCGAATGGCTCATGCCGTTAAATGTAGTGACCATATGCACCCCTATTTCGTGATTGGCCAATACTTTCAACTGGTTGGCACTGTAGCGGTGATTCTTTTTCAAAACCAAAGTTTGTGTATTGTTTTGCACCATGGCGGCTGCCGAAATCTTATTGGAAAGCTTTACGTTGTATTCAAACTTGAATTTCTTGGAAAACTCAGCAAAATAACGCTGGGCCTCTTCTGAATTGAACACGGGAAACATTTCCTGATCAAACTTTTCGTCCTTGAAATGCAAGATAAACTGGGCATTGGCCACATCATTATCGGTAGGCGTTCCAAAGGATTTGAGCCCATTGAAATAAAACTTCCGTCCTTGCCCAATGGTTTCGATGCATTGAATCAACCCCGAATAATCGTAAATCACCTCCCGGTAAAAATCACGGGTTTCTTCATCTTCTATTGCGTCGATATCTTGTGAAAACAAGGCTTGCTGAAGGGCATGGGCGTTGAAATCTATTTTTCGGTACTTGAAATTGGGGTTAATGCTGTATTTGGAAGCAAAGAAATTCCGTTTTTCCTGCTCAATATTGATAGGGTTGATATAATTGAGCAGTTCTATTTTTTGCACCAACCGATGCAGTGATGCATCAATTTGGTACAGATGGGGATAGGTTTCAATAAGGGCTTGGGTAGGAATCATACTAATTTCGATGGGCCAAATAAAATGCCTCTGCGTGTTGCGGAAGTAATTCCCGAAGCTGCGCTTCAATGGCAGCGACCACTTCGGGAAAGATGATTTCATTTAGCTCATCGCAGTAAATTTTTTTGAATTCGGTTGCCAAAACTAAGGTATTTTGAAAGTTTTTCGTAATGAATTTCAAAAAATACCCATTTCCTTGGAAGGTATCATTAATATGGGAGGTCGCCTCAATGCCATATGGTAATTTCAAGGTAGCAAGGGATTTTCTCCAATTTTCTACCAAGGCACCAAAACGCTCATTGTCAATGTTGGAGGTGCCCAAATTAATCACGGGTACTTCCCTATCCCATCGTTTCCAATTATAGCTGTGCATATCATAGACCACCACTACACCAAACTTGGCTTCCAATTTTGTTATTAACGCTTTTACCACACGGTAAAAGGCATGGTGCTTCTCCAGGCTTTTCTGGTGTTGGGCTGCGGGTAAAGGTTCTTTCCAAAGCTTTTTTCCCCATGCATCTTCGTATATCGCATGATCAGGGTCACGGTTCAAATCGTATTCAAAACGGCTATCACAACCCGCTATGACTATGGGGTGCGACTTCACAAACTCTTTGGTGCAAGGGTCTTCCTCAAACCAGCGATCATATTCGGTGTGTAGGCAATTGTCCCACAGTTCCCTTCGAAATTGATGCCCATCATGTACTGCCCCACAGACGTAAGGCACATAGTTATCAATTTTCAGTGTAAAGGAATAATCTTCCGCTACTGCTTCAAAAAGTTCTTCCTTTTCTATTTTATCTAGTATGCTTGCTACAGAAAGTCGTTCCATGTATTCCTTATTACCTACTTATGCTTCATCCACATGCCTACGGAGCTTCTTCCTGCGCTCAAAGGCATTAACGCGCTGCAACACTTTATCTTCTACAAAATCGATGATTTTTTCCTGTACGCGGGTTTTGTACACCCGGTTCATGTAAGTAATTCCACCAGGGGACATTACATTGACTTCTACCAGCATCCCATTGATTACATCAATACCCACAAAGTACAATCCATCTTTCACCAACTTAGGCCCAATACGACGACACAGCTCTTTTTCCTGGGTGGTAAGGATGTGCTTTTCTACACGGCCTCCTGCGCTTACATTGGAACGGTGGTCTTCTTCTCCGGGAACGCGGCGCATGGCCCCTATGGGTTTTCCATTGAGCAATAAGATACGTACATCGCCTTGATCGGCCCCATCAATGTAGTCTTGCAGGATGACATAATTGGTGGTCCCATCTTTATTGTCAATGTAGAAATCAAGTAGTGAATTGATACTCTTCATGGCACTTTTTTCCAGTAGGATTACCCCAGAGCCTCCATAGCCATTAAGGGGCTTTAAGATCATTTTATCGGGGCCTTCCTTAATGATTTTTTTAAGGTACTCTTTGTTTTTGGTCACATGTGTTTTGGGGATGATCTCATTGTCTTCATCCTCAAAAACGGCTGTGTAGAGTTTATTGTTAGCACGGCGAATCCCATCCAAATCGTTCATGATAAAGACATCGTCCTTCACACTATCCAGGAAGTTGAGCATGATCATGTCCAGCGGCGGATTGCTACGCAGCACAATGACATCAAAACCTGCCAATGGGAGCATTTCATCATAAAACTCGGTCTTGGCATGAAAGGATTTTAGGGAATTGGGGATTTTCTCCTTGCGCTTTACACAACGGCAAAAGGCAAAGGCCACACTGTCCCGAATGGTAAGGTTGGCGGGAGTGGTAATGGCCATTCCGTGACCACGTTTCACAAATTCGTGGATCATCGCCAAGGTAGAATCATCTTCCGGATTCATCTCGGCCCAAGGATACATAATAAAGCAAACGTTCATGGGTTGGTTTTAAAGAATTTTAAAGATAGTAATTCCCATTTAAATAACACCCCAAAACTTAGCCCCTAAAAATGTTAATCAATTGTTAGGGTTGCTCAATGGGTTGGAAGGCCATACCATAATCTGTATCTTTGGGAAAAACCAAAAAAACATGACACTAAGCGAAAAAGCCATTGCCTGGGCAAAAGAAGCCCTCTTTGAATATGGACCCAAAATCATAGCCGCCATCCTATTGTTAATCATAGGATTGTGGGTCATCAAATTCCTTATGCGCACCTTACGGAAAGCCCTTGCCAAAAGAGAGATGGATTTATCCCTGCAAAAGTTTTTGGTCAATCTTGTGAATTGGGTGCTTAAAATCATGTTGTTTATCGCCGTGTTAAGTCAGGTTGGCATTGAATCCACCTCTTTTGTCGCGGTCTTGGGTGCCGCAGGCTTGGCGGTGGGCCTGGCCTTGCAAGGTTCTTTATCCAACTTTGCCGGAGGGGTATTGATCATGTTGTTCCGTCCTTTTAAGGTAGGAGATGTTATCCAAGCTCAAGGCGAATTGGGGAGCGTAAAGGAAATAGACATCTTCACTACCAAACTGGTCACCCCACAGAACCGCTTGGTCATTATTCCCAATGGGTCTTTATCCAATGGTAACATCACCAATTTCACTGCGGAAGGCTTTCAGAAAATTATGTTGACCATAGGGGTTTCATATGATGCCGATATAAAGCAGACCAAAGAAGTGCTGCTCAATGCCATCAAAAAACAGGAATATGTTATGGAGGAACCGGTCCCTGTAGTGGAATTGGTGAACCTAAATGATAGTTCCATTGATTTTACGGTGCGTTGTGCGGTTCCCAACGACCATTTTTGGCCTACGCAGTTTGCATTGCTACCCACCATTAAAGAGGATTTGGATGCCGCAGGTATTGAAATTCCCTATCCACACCAGGTGGAAATTCAAAAGCAGCCGTAACGGGAAATAATAATAAGTTTGACTATCATGAATTGTTGGGATGATAGGTATCGTCCCAATTCTTTACATGGGGATCGCCTAATTTCCCTTGGCTTTTGGCCACCATCATCGATACTGTGGCATCCCCTGTCACATTCACTACCGTTCGGCACATATCCAAAGGACGGTCTACCGCAAAGATGAGGGCAAGGCCCGCTTCGGGAATCCCCGCATAACCCAAAACCCCAACCAGCATCACCATGCCAGCACCAGGCACTGCAGCAGAGCCTATGGAGGCTAAGGTAGCTGTGGCAATGATTCCTAATTGCGTTCCTGTGGAAAGTTCTATCCCAAAGGCCTGTGCAATAAACAAAGCCGCTACGGCCTGGTACAAACTGGTGCCGTCCATATTGATGGTGGCGCCAATAGGCAATACAAAGCTGGATACTTCCTCATCTACTCCTAAATGTTCGGTCACTCGTTCCATGGTAACAGGAAGGGTAGCTGCACTGGAACTAGTGGAAAAAGCCAAGAGCTGTGCTGGAGCCATTCCGTTGAGAAAAAACCAAGGCGACTTTTTTGTAAATACCGAAACTAATAATAAATAAATACCAATCATGAGCAGCAATCCTGCCACCACACTGGTAGCGTATAATCCTAACGCTTTAAACAAATCGGCGCTGGGTGCTTCCACAATAAGGGCAGCCAATAGTGCAAACACACCATAGGGAGCGGCCAGCATGATAAGATCGACCATTTTAAGGATCACCTCATTCAAGCCATCAAAAAAGTCCTTCACGGTTTTTCCTTTTTCCTCAGGGATTAGGATGAGCCCAATGCCAAAGAAGATGGCAAAAAAGATCACCTGCAGCATATTGCCGTTACTGGAGGAGGCTTTAAATATATTATCGGGGACAATGTCTACTAGGGCTTGTAAAGGCCCTGCCTGTTTTTGTTTATCGGCATCTTCCTTCTTTTGGGAAGCATCCTTGGCGTAGGCTTCCACCAATTCGGTTCGGGTTTCTTCGGTAATGGACTTGCGGGTTTAATGATACTCACAATTTTCCCCAATCTAGAGAACCATAATCACCGTGGTAATGATGTAAATTGAAATGGTCCTAGCCCCATTTTGGAGAGGCTGGAAATGTCCTTTAAATCGGTGACGCCTTTAATCAAAGCCGCCAAGATTAAGGGAATGGCAATTAATTTAAGCATTGATGAATATGGTTCCAAGGGTTTTATCAATCCTTTACAAACTGAGGGCCCCAATCCTAAAGGTAAAGGCAAAGCCTACCAATACTACCAACATTCCCAAGAGGATTTGCCAGTGTAACGCTAATTTCTTCATAATATCATTTTTGAAAGTCGGTTCAACAAATAAAAATCGGCCAATACAAAGCTGCCATGGCTTCTACAATGGGTACGGCTTTGAGAAACACACAGGGGTCATGTCAGCTCCACCGCTGCATCTCCACATTGTTCCTTCCTTGTCAATGGTTTCTTGCGTTTGCATCAAGGTAGCAACGGGTTTAAAGGCCACGGTAAAATGAGATCTTCTCCATTGCTAATACCCCTTGCACCGCCACCACTGTGGTTGGTTTTTGTACTTCCATCCGGGATTGAACAAATCATTGTGCTCACTGCCTTAGTGAATTCAACCCGACCCACTGCCGCTACTCAAATCCCTTCACGGCATTGATGGAAAGCATGGCTTTGCCCAATTGGGCATGCAGTTTATCAAATACAGGCTCGCCTAGCCCAGCAGGCATGTTCTGGATCACACAGGTCACCCTACCCCCTACGGTATCGCCCTGTTTCCGAATATCTTTTATATAGGCTTCCATTTGGCAGCCATGACTGGATTGGGACAGCGCACAGGATTCTTTTCAATTTCGGAAAATCTAACGTGTGGTAATCCCTTCCAGTTGAAGGGGCCCACCCCGAAACATAGGCGGTAATCTGGCGCTTTTAAGCAATTGCTTGGCGATGGCACCTGCGGCGACACGACAGGCCGTTTCACGGGCCGAAGAGCGCCCCCCGCCACGGTAATCCCTAAGGCCATATTTTTGATCATAGGTATAGTCGGCATGGGACGGCCGGTAGGCTTCCTGTATATGCGAATAGTCCTGCGATTTCTGGTTGGTATTGGCTATGGTAAAACCAATGGGCATACCGGTGGTCTTGCCTTCAAAAATGCCAGAAAGGAAGTGTACCGTGTCGGGCTCCTTCCGTTGGGTGACAATGGAGGATTGTCCCGGTTTGCGGCGTTGCATTTCGGCTTCAATGGCATCAAAATCCAAGGTCAACCCTGCAGGGCACCCATCAATGATGCCTCCTAGGGCTTCGCCATGCGATTCGCCAAAGGTAGTGAGTTTAAACGCTGTTCCGAAGGTATTGCCCGCCATAGTGTGTTTTCAACAAATGTAACCTATTCGGCTTGAAAATAAAAAATATTCCTTTTAATGATTTTTAAACATGACCACTCACTCTATAACCTTTTTTTGATAAATGGGTAATATTCCCTTAATAATCTTGGCAAACCCTTTTTGGAAATTTGCAGGATAAATTACCTACTTGAAGCGAAAACTTGATATTGTGGTTTTGTCCGACATCCATTTGGGTACCTATGGGTGTCATGCCAAAGAAGTCCTGCATTACCTTAATTCGGTCAAACCGAAGAAACTCATCCTCAACGGTGACATCTTCGATATTTGGCAGTTTCGAAAGCGCTATTTCCCCAAATCCCACCTGTTGGTGATCAAAAAGATTTTTTCCTTGGCGGCCAAAGGAACCAAAGTGTACTACATCACGGGCAACCACGATGAGAAGCTCCGTCGTTTTAGTGATACCAAAATGGGGAATATTTATATTTTGGACAAGCTGGTGCTGAACCTCGACGGAAAAAAGGCCTGGTTTTTCCACGGCGATGTATTTGATGCCTCCATCCAGCATACCAAGTGGATTGCCAAACTAGGCGGATGGGGCTATGACCTGCTCATTCTCTTCAACCGTTTCATTAACATCCTCCTGGTGAAAATGGGCCGCGAAAAGTATTCCCTCTCCAAAAAGATCAAGAACAGCGTCAAAGGGGCCGTCAAGTTCATTTCCAATTTTGAGCATACCGCCACCGAACTGGCCATTGAAAACCAATTTGATTATGTGGCCTGTGGGCATATCCATCAGCCCTGCATTAAAAAGGTGAGTAACCTAAAAGGGGAAACCACCTATTTGAACAGCGGCGATTGGATTGAAAACCTCACCGCCCTTGAGTACCACAACGAACAGTGGAAGCTGCACTACTACCGTCCCGAGAAAACCCCAAAGTATGTGATGGAACCCGAGGAAGAAACCCTCAATGTGCTTCCTTCCATGCTTTCGGCTTTTCAGGAGTTAAAATAATAAGGCATAAAAAAATCTCCCTTACCCAAGTAAAGGAGATTGCTTTTATCAATAGCTATTCCCTACTGTTTCATTAAGCGTTCGGTCACAGAGCCCTCA
This sequence comes from Flavobacteriaceae bacterium, assembly GCA_041392175.1. GTDB lineage: Bacteria > Bacteroidota > Bacteroidia > Flavobacteriales > Flavobacteriaceae > Halomarinibacterium. The sequence continues at coordinate 66,096 of JAWKMP010000013.1, forward strand.
AGGGTCTCAATTTGTACTACATAGACGCCTGTTTGCAGCACCGATAGGTCTACCGCAATGACCATCTGGGTAGTGCCCACTTTCTGGACGGCTACTTCCCTACCCTGTAGATCATACACAACAATGCGAGATACCTCTAGACTATTGGGATTCCACACCGTGATTTGGTCTTGGGCGGGGTTGGGGAACCAACGTATCCCGGCAAGGGCTTGGGTGGGTACTTCCAACTGGGGGGCTTGGAAAAATAAGGTAAAGCGTTGGGGGTAGGTACCCTTATCGGAACGGAACACATAGGCCCCATCATTCAAGAGCGTGGTGGTTTGCAAGAGCGCATCGTATAGGTAGATTTCTACACCTTCCAAGGCAGTTCCTTCCCATTGTGAAAGCGAAAGGGTATATTCGGTTTCTTCGTCTACCAAAGTAGAAAAGCCTAAGGAAATCTTCATTTCGGGGTCAAATGCTTCCCGCGTCTGAATGCCCAGTTCCTCCCCATTTTCCGTAAGGGAATACAACGAAAGCACCGTGGCCAAGCGTTTGCTGTCATAGCCTGCATCCAAGGCAGGAGAGGCGCCTTCCACAAACCCAATGAGGGTAGTGTTCTGCAATTCATAACCGGTATGGGCCACTTGTAGCCAAAGACGGTTTTTCTGCAACTCGGGCTGCCGCCAAGTGTCGTTGTTGGTCAATCGGCGCATGGCATTGGTAAAGGTAGCTGTTCCTGCTGCCGTGGGTTTTACGCCAAAGCCTTGTGCCGAAGCAATATATCCATTGGGTTTTGTTACGGTTCCGGTGAGGTCGGAAGCCGCGGCAACCCCTCCCATGAGGTTGTACATGGAAATGTCTTCCATGCTAAAGTTCATGTTATAGGCTCCCGGCAATAAAGGGCTGGGTGGCGTAAGGTGTTCCCAAAAGTAGAGGGCATCGATCTGCGGATTGGCATTGATAAAATCATCGGCGGCGATGGAAGACGCATAAGGATTCCCCAAGACATTGGGGCTATCGTTTTGGGTAGTATTAAACAGCAAGGGTACGGTCACGTCCCCGTTGTTCAGGGTTCCTTGGTCATAGAGTAAATCATAGGTGGTATTCCCATCGGTATAGGAAGATTGGGCCGTACCAAATAGCCCTCCCCACATTGATGGGGGCCAGCCGCATAAATAGCCCAATTGTCGCCATTGTCATCGGCAAAGTTTTCTGCCATGGGGAATTGAATGGCCACACTGGGGTTGGGCACAAAGTTGGCGGTGATGTGGTTCAATACCAAAAAGGCATTGTTGTACACCCCGTTTCGGGTTTCGCCGTCCATAGGGCTTCCCATGATCATAAAATCGCGCGGTTTTAGGAAGGGAGTGGTCTTGCGCACACGAATGATCCCGTTGTTGGTGGTAACCGAAGCCCCATCACGCTGGACCAAACTGCCTTCGTGATTGATATCTAAGGTACCCGCTACGTTTACGCCATAAGCCACTTCTACATAATCCCCACCCCGCACATAAAGCGTGGTACCCGAATCGATCGCCAGTGAGCAGCAGGAAAAACTACCCTGGGTAGCGGTATCGTAATTGGTTCTAATGACGGCATTCACCCCTAGGGTGGGCACCCCATTGTTCCAGGAGCCACTCATCCATTCGGTGGTGGTGGTACAAGTAGGTAATGGCGCGGGTACCGCCAGCACGTTAAATGTATTGGCCCCCGCAAAGACACTATTTCGGGCAGCCCGGAGGTAAAAGGTAACGCCTCCCGTAAGGCCAAAGGCGGTTCCATTGCCCCCTTGGCAATAGAGTTCACTGCCTCCACAGGCATCGTATAGGGAAACCGTGGTGAGGGAGGTAAGCCCCGTAAAGGTCACGTCCCCATTAAATGGCATTTGAAAGACATACCATTGGTCCATGTTGATATTTCCTGCCGACTCGCACCCTGCGTCCATGCTTTCGGTAGCGCCTCTTGGATCAAATGGGACCACGGTAGGAGCCACTACCCCAGCGGTGATGGGCAAGGCAGTGCTACAGTCGTTATTGGGAACGGTTTCAAAGGCCTCAATGCTAAAGTTGATGGCTCCTGAAAAAACCGAGTTTTCGGCAATACGCAAGACGTAGGTGGTTCCAGCGTTTAAGGTAAAGAAGAAACCATCCCCTGCACCACAGTCCAATTCGCTACCCCCACAGGCATCAAACAAAGAGCGGCTAATGGTGGTGGGGATTCCTGTGATGCGAACGTTTCCGTTAACGGGCATGGTAAACTCGTACCATGCATCTAGGTTGGCATTGCCGGCACTTTCGCAACTGGCATCCAAGCTTTCGGTAGCCGCACGGCTATCCAAGCTGTAGGTCAACGCCCCTCCTGTGTTGACCGTGATGGGAATTCTATTGACACATTCGTCATTGGCAAGCGTTTCAAAGGCTTCGATGTTAAAGTTCACAAGCCCTGAAAAGACCGAATTTTCAGCCATACGCAACACATAGGTGGTGCCCGAAGTAAGGGAATAAAAGAATCCTTCTCCTACACCACAGCCCAATTCACTGCCGCCACAGGTGTCGAATATGGAACGGGTGATGGTATTGGGGGTTCCTGTAATGCGTATATTCCCATCCACGGGCATGGTAAACTCATACCACACATCTAAGTTGGCATTGCCTGCACTTTCACAACTGGCATTGATGCTTTCGGTGGCCGCACGGCTGTCAAAGCTATAAGAAGAAGGGCTCCCTGTGGTGACAGTAATGGAGGTTCGGTTGGCACATTCGTCGTTGGCCAAGGTAGCAAAGGCTTCGATATTGAAATTTACTGCACCCGCAAACACGGCATTTTCGGCCATGCGCAGGACATAGGTAGTCCCCGAGCTTAGCGAATAGAAAAAGCCATTCCCTGTACCACAGTTCAATTCGGTTCCGCCGCAGCTATCAAAGAGCGCACGGGAAATGGTGGCGGGAATCCCCGTGATGTAGACATTGCCATCCACGGGCATGGTAAATTCATACCAAACGTCCAGGTTTTCATTGGCTGCAAACTCACAACTGGCATTCATGCTTTCGGTGGCTGCACGGCTATCAAAGCTATAGGATAAAGCCCCTCCCGTGCCTACGGTGATACTGGTACGATTGGCACATTCGTCATTGGCAAGGGTTTCAAAGGCTTCGATATTAAAGTTTACGGTCCCCGCAAAGATGGCATTTTCAGCCATGCGCAGGACATAGGTGGTACCCGAAGTAAGGTTGTAGAAAAAGCCATTGCCCCCGCCACAGGCCAGTTCGGTGCCTCCACAGCTATCAAAGAGCGAACGGGTAACGGTCCCAGGGACTCCCGTGATGTACACATTGCCGTTGACGGGCATGGTAAACTCATACCAAACATCCAGGTTGTTGTTGCCCGCTGCTTCACAACTGGCATCGAGGCTTTCGGTAGCGGTGCTGCTATCAAAGCTGTAGGAATTGGCCCCTCCCGTGGCTACGGTAAGGGTAATACGGGCAGCACAATCGTCATTCACGGCCTGTGACCAGGCACTGAAGGAACAAAGAAGTACAAGCGTGGAAAGTAAGCAACGTTTCATAGGGTCTCCCTTTTTAATTTTTATAGCAAATAACAAAGTTCGGGGCTATTGTGCAAATAACTTAGGAGAACGGCTTTTTTTTTACGATAAATGGGTGAAAATGTATGATTTCATAGAGGGGTCCTGGGTTGGTATGTTGGTATTTTGGAATCTTGGTATTTTAGTAGGTAGATGATTGGACTTTCTGCCCAATTAGATTGGG
>JAWKMP010000014.1:0-64475 GCA_041392175.1 Flavobacteriaceae bacterium
CCGAAAATTTTGCCTTAATCGACAAGAAAAAACGCATTCGTGGGTTTTATGACGGTACCGATCCAAAAGCTATTGAACAGTTGCTAGAGGACATAAAAATTCTTGAAAAAGAAGAATAATTGTCATTTTTTTACCTCGTATTTTTTGCTACATTTGCATTGTTTAAAATGAGTCTAAATAAGAACAATGCCCACCATTGCATCACTTCAAAAAGGGGAAAAAGGAATGATCACCGAGGTTTCGGTAGATTTAATTCCCTTGAAGCTGTTGGAAATGGGCTGCCTTCCGGGCAATGAAGTTACCCTAGTGCAGCTAGCCCCCTTTCGGGATCCGCTCTACATCAATATTAACGGAAGCCATTTGGCCATCCGAAGGGAAACAGCCGCCCAAATTGAAATTGAATTGATCCCATAACCCTCCATGCCAAAACAAATAAACGTTGCCCTCATAGGAAACCCCAATACCGGTAAGACCTCGGTTTTTAACCAATTAACGGGGCTTAACCAAAAAGTGGGCAACTATCCGGGCATTACCGTTGAAAAGAAGGAGGGAATCTGCAAGTTGGAGCGGGGGAGAAAAGCCCACATTTTGGACCTGCCGGGCACCTATAGCCTTAATGCTTCCTCCATAGACGAAAACCTGGTCATTGAACTATTGCTCAATAAAAACGACAAGGATTTCCCCGATGTGGCCATTGTTGTGTGTGATGTTGAAAACCTGAAAAGGAATCTGCTTTTGTTTACCCAAATCAAGGATTTGGGCATCCCTACCATCCTGGCCATTAATATGGCCGATCGCATGAAACGAAAAGCCATCTCACTGGATATTGTGGAGATGGAAAAACGGTTGGAAACCAAGATTGCCTTGATTAGCTCCCGAAAAAAAGAGGGTTTTGGAGAATTAAAAACCCTTATTTCCAATTATAAGGAGATTTCCACCAAGCCCTGCTTGGATGCATCAGTGATTGCTCCCGACTATTTTGACCGTCTTAAAAAAACATTCCCGGGACAGGATATATACAAACTTTGGTTGGTCATTACCCAGGATGTTAACTTCGGAAAACTAGACCGAAACGAATTGAAGGGCGTTGCCTCTTTCCAGATCGAATCCAAAAGCACCTTGAAGCGACTTCAGCAGAAAGAAACCATCAAGCGTTACCAATTTATTAACGAAACCCTCAAGGAAACCCTTTTCATCGACACTGCCAATGCCAAGGACCTTAGGAGCCGTTTTGACCGGGTATTGACCCATAAATTTTGGGGCTATGTAATCTTTTTTGGGATTATGTTGCTCATGTTTCAAGCTATTTTCGACTGGAGCAGCTACCCTATGGATTTTATCGATTCGAGCTTTGCGGCCTTAAGTGACACTTTAAAACATTCCCTTCCCCCTGGAGACTTTACCAATTTACTGGCCGAAGGCATTGTGCCAGGATTGGGGGGCATTGCCATTTTCATCCCTCAAATTGCCTTTCTTTTTCTGTTCATTTCGGTGCTGGAGGAAAGCGGGTACATGAGCCGCGTGGTTTTTTTAATGGATCGCATCATGCGGCGTTTTGGCCTAAGTGGGAAAAGTGTGGTTCCCTTAATATCGGGAACGGCCTGCGCCATTCCAGCCATTATGGCCACCCGTAACATAGAAAACTGGAAAGAACGGCTCATTACCATTTTGGTGACGCCTTTTACCACCTGCTCGGCCAGGCTCCCCGTGTACTTAATCATTATTTCATTGATCATTCCCGAAGAACGGGTCTTGGGCATTTTTAGCCTGCAAGGGCTTACCTTGATGTTTTTGTACCTCTTGGGCTTTGGCTCGGCCATTTTTTCGGCCTATTTGCTAGATAAAGTCCTGAAAATAAAAAACCGTTCCTTCTTTGTCATAGAAATGCCCAACTACAAAGTCCCCATGCCCAAGAACGTGTTGATTACCGTGATTGAAAAAACCAAGTCGTTTGTGCTGGGGGCAGGAAAAATTATTTTGGCCATCTCCATCATCCTATGGGTGCTAGCCTCCTATGGCCCGGGTGATTTTAAGAATGCCGAACATATGGTGGCTCAACAAAACAGTGAACAGCAGCTCTCCCAAAAAGAATGGGAAGCAAAGCTCGCCTCCTATAAGCTGGAGCATTCCTACATTGGGATTATTGGCAAAGGATTGGAGCCCGTGGTAAGCCCTCTGGGATACGATTGGAAAATAGGAATTGCCATTGTGAGTTCTTTTGCCGCTAGGGAAGTCTTCGTAGGGACATTGGCAACCATTTACAGCGTAGGAAGTGATGAAGAAGAAACCATTCGCAACCGCATGGCTGCCGAAGTAAACCCTATTTTGGGAACCCCACGTTTCAATTTTGCCAGCGGGGTCTCCCTATTGCTCTTTTATGCTTTTGCCATGCAGTGCATGAGTACCCTTGCTGTAGTGCGGAGGGAAACCAATAGCTGGAAATGGCCTTTCTGGCAATTAGTCGTGATGTCTTCCATTGCTTATATCGTTGCCTTGGGAGCCTATCAATTTTTAAAATAAGTATCTTTGTAGCATGCAAACAATCTTGGTCATCATCACTTTTGGGATTGCCTTATTTTTTCTGCTGAAAAAATTTGTGTGGAGTCCTATTTTTGAAAGCCGAAAAAAATCATTGGGCACCCTGGACGGTGGAAAAACCAAATGTGGAAACAAAGATTGCGGCTGTCATTAACCTATTTCCTCTCAGCAATGAGAAGCACATACGGGGCTTTTTCTTTACCTTCTTCCGGATAGGGTTGTAGCGCTGCTACTTCAATAGCATAGTTATCTTTTTCATACATTGTCTTCCCTGTAGGTTCATTGGGCCGGGTTTCCCCAAGGTATATTTTCTTGGTTTCGGTAACTCCCTCCCCCGAAACCTCCACTTCTACAACAGCTCTTCCCGCCCAAATGCAATTGGTGTATTTAGGGCAGCGGGAATCTTCCAAAACCGCTGCAAAGGTGATGGAAACCCCCTGCAAGACCACCGTAGCCCCCTCTTCAATTTTGATAGCTATCTTCGGTGTACCGGAAGGCGATTCTTGCGAAAAAGCCGAAACGGATATAAACAATAGGGAAAGCAAGGCAATTCGTTTCATGGGTAAGGTATTTTTCAGAAAGATAGTAAAAACCTTGCCATTTTTTATCCTGAAAGGATCTTCCCAAGATTACACGATAAAAACAGGAATGTTCACCCGGTGACGAACGCTATCGACCGTGGTTCCAAAAATCAAATCCTTGAAAAAGGTATGCCCATGAGAGCTCAACACCAGCAGGTCATACTCCCCCGAATTGATAATTTTGGGGATGCTCTTTTTGGGATTTCCAAAGCCTAATTCTGTTGTTATTTCATACCCCCTTGTACGGAGTTCAGTTTCGTAGGCCAATAGATAGGCTTTATCACTTTCGGTTTCATAATCCCCTATGGAGCTACCATAGACCATAGCCCCGGGCGTTTCCACAATATGGATAAGCGTATACTTTGCTTTTTTCCCTCCCAAATGGAGCGCTGCGGAAATCCCTTTGGAGTCTGCCGAAGAAAAGTCTACCGCCACGGCAATGTGGGTATAGGAAACATGGGTGGCAATCTCCTCAATCACAACACTGGAGGTATGGGGAACCATTTCCCGTTGTTTGATCTTATTCCCGTCCCATAAGGGCTTAAAAATAATATACAGTAATAATACCGCAGAGGCAATGACCAGCGGGACCACAAAGACCCAAAGATAAATGGGGTTTTCGGATTGTCGAATCCATCCGGCCACTTCTTCATAGACCAATTTCGCATTAAGCCCTACAATAATCAAGGTAATAAGCCAAGAGGCAATTCGCAAAGGCCACTTAATGTGGAAGCCGTCCATCAATTTCTTGTCGCTTACAAAGTGAATAAGCGGGATAATGGCAAACCCCAATTGCAGGCTTAATACTACCTGGCTTAATACCAACAACTTTCCTGTGGCACCTTCCCCAAAAACAATCACCGTGAACAGGGCCGGGATAATGGCAATCAATCGGGTAATGAGCCTTCGCACCCAAGGTTGGATACGCAGATTAAGGTACCCTTCCATTACAATTTGTCCTGCCAGCGTTCCCGTAATGGTAGAACTTTGGCCGGCAGCAATCAAGGCAATGGCAAAAAAGATAGGGGCAATTTCACTTCCCAAAAGGGGCTGTAACAATTGGTGGGCATCGTTGATTTCGGCTACTTCATAGAGGCCGTTTTTAAAAAATACCGAAGCCGCCAAAATAAGGATGGCAGCATTCACAAAAAAAGCGAGGTTCAGCGCAATGGCCGAATCGATAAAATTCAATCGCAGGGCTTGTTTGATTCCCTTTGTGGTACGCTCAATTTTTCGGGATTGTACCAAGGAGGAGTGCAAGTACAAATTATGGGGCATGACCGTAGCACCAATAATCCCAATGGCAATATAAAGGGCCGTGTCGTTGGGAATACTGGGGATAAGACCCGTAATCATTTCCCCTACATCAGGCTTGGCCAAGAACATTTCTATTAAAAAGGAAACCCCAATGATAGCAATCAAGGCAATGATAAAGGCTTCCATCTTCCGAATGCCTTTGTTTAAAAGAAAGAGCAATAAAAAACTATCCAAAACCGTAATGCTAACCCCCCAAGTTAAGGGCAAGCCAAACAACAATTGCAGCCCAATGGCCATTCCTATTACCTCGGCAAGGTCACAGGCGGCAATGGCGATTTCGGCTAGAACATACAATACAAAATTTACAAAGGGAGGGTAGACTTCTCGGGAAGCCTGTGCTAAATCCCTTCCACGCACCACCCCCAATCGCGTACAAAGGCTCTGTAATAGCAAGGCCATGATATTTGACATCAACAACACCCACAAAAGGGTGTAGCCAAACTGGCTTCCCCCTGCAATGTCGGTGGCCCAATTGCCCGGGTCCATATACCCTACGCTCACCAAATAGGCAGGCCCCAAAAAGGCGAGTAATTTCTTCCAGGGCGATTTTTTGTTTAAGGTATCTACCGTTCCGTGGACTTCCTCAAGTGATTTATGTGGTAACTGTTTGTTCATAGGTTCATTTCTAAATAAAATCAATCAACCGTCTGCATATACAAGTTTTCTGAAATTTTTTTAGTGATAAAATGTTGGCTTTGGCCAATAGAGATGGTCATGGAATCATCAAAGGCATCTTTTTCAAGAATGACAATCTCAGTGCCAATGGCAATCCCCCGTTTGTCCAGGTACTGCAGAAAATCGCTGCTCGATTCCTTCACCCCTACACAAATGCCTTTTTGCCCTTCCCTTAATTTTGAAAGCAGTTTCTTTTCTGTTTTTTTGAAATTCCCGGTTTTATCGGGAATGGGATCTCCATGGGGGTCTACAGAGGGGTATCCCAAAAAAGCCTCCAAGCGATCAATTAATGCTTCCGACTGGATGTGCTCTAACTGCTCTGCTATTTCATGCACCTCATCCCATTGAAAATGGAGTTTTTCTACAAGAAAAACTTCCCAAAGGCGATGTTTCCGTATGATGCCGGCTGCAATGATACGCCCTTCTTCGGTGAGGGTAGCCCCTTTGTATTTCACATAGGTAAGTACTTTTTTTTCGGCCAGTTTCTGCACCATATCGGTGGCCGAGGAGGGTTTGGTATCCAATTTTTCCGCAATGGCGTTCGTACTTACTCCTTCTGGGGAAAGTTGCTGTAAATGGAAGATATTCTTCACATAATTTTCTTCTGCCAATGTAAACATAAGGCAAAGGTAAAATTATTTTTAGATTAGACTAAAAAATAATAAAAGAAATTATCTATGCGCTGCTTTTTTATTCATCCTATTGCTGCTTTTTCCAGTTTTCATCGGCCTTGACCCGCAAAGATTCTGGGCCTTCCTTTTTCCATTTCTTCAAGGTGTTGACCCCCCATCGATGATAAAAAAGGTAAAGTTTTCCTTCGGTAATAAGAAAAGAGGTAGGGTTAATACTTACTTTTTCGCCACTCTTTCCCATGGCATAGGCACAGTAACCGCCATATTGGGGCGCATACTTGAGAGGGGCTTTTTCAAACTCCATACGGTGATCTTCACTGGCAAACCAAAACGTCACTCCTTCAAAATCTGATGTAAATTCTGCACTCCCTTTGGCAGCTATTCCTTCAAAATAAGACACCACATCATAGCCGTCGATGGCAATGCCGTCTTTTGCATTGTAGGCTTCTTGGGAATAAAAGGGAAGGGATAGTAGGGTGACACAAAGGGATATAAGAAGTTTTTTCATGGACAATTAGTAGCCACTTTTACAAAACCTTACTAAAATCCTCTTTCTTTTTGCAATTGTTCATAGGCCTCTTGTACTTTCCGGAATTTTTCTTCGGCTCCTTTCCGGTAGGCCTCATCCATGTGCTGCAGTTTATCGGGATGGTATTTCTTTACCATCTCACGATAGGCCTTTTTCACTTCGGCATCGGTGGCAGTACGTTCAATTTCCAAAATTTTATAGGCACTGTCTGGGTTTTGGAAGAACATGGCCTTGATGCTTTCAAAATCCCGCATTTGAATCCCCAAATAGCCTGCAATTCTTGAAATTTCCATCACTTCGGGGGAAGAAACATGACCATCGGCCTGGGCAATACTAAAGAGGAAGTGCAGCATTTGCAATCGCGATTCGTAGCGCATGCGCTGGCGTAGCATCGCCCCTATTTTGGCGGCTGAAATCTCCCTTTTTTTAATGACTTCATTGAACACCTTAAAGGTGGCATTGGCGCGTTCCTTTCCATAGGCCTGTACAAAATACTGCCGTACAAAATCCAATTCGGTTTGGCTCACATTGCCGTCGGCCTTAATGACGAGGGAAGCAAGGGAAAGCAGGTTTAGTTCAAAATCGGCTGGGGTTACCTCTTGCTTGGGTTGTTGAAAAATACTCCCGCCCGAGGATTTCTTTTTCCCTGAATTATAATTGTCGAAAAGACTCCCAATAATAAACCCTAAAATAGCCCCTGGAAACCTTGCAATGTAATAGCCCAGAATCGCTGTAAACCAACGTATCATGAAGTGTAATTAAAAAAGTAATCGTGCGACCAAAGATAGGCAATCATTTAAAAAGTGTTTAGATAGTTTTATGAACTTTCCATGGGAAATTGGTTATCTTTGCACCTTAATTGTTACACTCTAAAAGATTTAAAATATGTACCCAGAAGCATTGGTAAAGCCCATGAGGGAAGATTTAACCAAGATAGGTTTTACCGAATTATTTACAGCAGATGAAGTGGATGAAGCCATCCACCAAGAGGGAACTACCCTGGTGGTCGTAAACTCGGTGTGCGGTTGTGCCGCAGCAAATGCACGTCCCGGAGCACGAATCTCTTTACAAAATACCAAAACCCCAGATCGTTTGGTCACCGTTTTTGCGGGAGTAGATTTTGAAGCCGTTGACGCCGCTAGGGCCTTAATGGTTCCATTCCCTCCAAGTTCGCCTTCCATGGCATTATTTAAAAATGGCGAATTGGTGCACATGCTGGAAAGGCATCACATTGAAGGCAGAAGCGCCGATATGATTGCCGAAAACCTGAAAAGTGCATATGACGAATATTGTTAATTGGCAACGTAAATAGACCCATGAAACCGCTCCTTTTTTGTAGCGGTTTTTTTATTTTTGAAAAGGATGAAACACATATTAAAAATACTTAGTTACCCCCTTTCGGTGGTGTTTTACTTCTTTTTCGGATTGATTTTACTGTTTTTTGAAGTCATTCAACGAATTTGCCTTACCCTCTTTGGATACAACGCCCATAAAAAAAGCGTGGGCTTGGCCAATGGGCTCATGGTGCTTTTCCTGCATGTGCTGGGGACACGATTTACGTTTACCCTCTCCAAAACCCTCCCCAAAAATGTTCCCTTCATTATTGTTTCGAATCACCAAAGCTTGTGGGACATCCCTCCCATTATTTGGTTTTTAAGAAAAATTCATCCCAAGTTTATCTCAAAAATCGAACTGGGAAAAGGAATTCCCACGGTGTCCTATAACCTAAAAAAGGGAGGTTCGGTATTGATTGACCGAAAGAATCCCAAACAGGCAACCACTGCCATAAAGGAAGGGGCGCATTACATTTCAAAACACAAACGAAGCTTGGTCATTTTCCCCGAAGGAACCCGAAGCCGCGACGGGGTTCCAAAACCCTTCCGAAGGTCGGGGCTACTCACCTTATTTGAACATGCCCCCGAGGCGTATGTGCTGCCCATTTCCATCAACAATTCCTGGAAACTGCAACGCTATGGGATGTTTCCCATTCCTGTGGGAGTCCATCTCTTCTTTTATGTTCATCCTCCTTTGAAGGTTTCTGAATTTGAAAAAGAAGCCCTCATCGACAAAATAGAGGCACAGATCACCTCCAAAATACACTAGAAAAGACGCATCTGTGGGTTTTTCAATTGAAGGTAATGGCTTCGGTCCAGTTTGGGAATGTGGCTATCTTTCTAAGTATCTTTTTCGGCCTAGGGCAACGGTATCAACAATTTGTTGGGCTACGATGCCATCCTTTAATGCGTTTTCCCCATCGGCTATCGTTTAGCTTGCCATCGTGGCATTCGGCTATTTGACTCAACATCCTGTCGGCCTTGTCGGGTAGGTTTTTTCGTGCCCAATCCTCAAAAATAGTAGCAATTTGCCCATTGAGCCGTACCACCGTATGCGCAACACTTTTGGCCCCCAAATCGGCAACAGTTTGTATGAGCGGTAAAATTTCATGGCTATTCAACGAAGGAATAATGGGCGCAATCATCACATTGACCGGGATGTTATTTGCCGACAGTATTTCAACCATTTTCAACCTATTCTTAATACTGGACGTCCTGGGCTCCAACAGCCTTCGGGTTTCTTCCCGGAGGGAGGTAATGGATATATTCACCGCTATGGTATTGTAGCGCGCCATTTCTTTCAATATGTCGAGATCCCTTAAAATGAGGGCATTTTTGGTGATGATTCCCGTGGGGTTCTTCCATTGAAATAGGAGCTTTAGGCAATTTCGGGTAATCTCCAATGTTCGTTCTATAGGTTGATAACAATCGGTATTTCCTGAAAAGACAATGGTATTTCCTTCCCAGTTCTTGCTCCTTAGTTTTTCCTCCAACAATTGAGGCGCATTTCTTTTTACCAAAATCGTGCGTTCAAAATCCAAGCCGGCCCCGTAGCCCCAGTACTCATGACTATTGCGGGCATAACAGTACACACAACCGTGTTCACAGCCTTGGTAGGGATTGGCAGAAAACCCCATGCCAATGTCTGGGCTTTCTACTTTGTTGATTAAGGTTTTGGGAAATACGTCGATGTATTTGGTTTTGTTGGCATCTGCCGTTTCCCCCTCCACTTCGCAAAATTGAAGGTAGTCATCGAGGATTTCCTGCTGGTGTTCAAAAAAACGGTTATGGACTTGTTTTTGGGCTCCTCGGCCTTTGATGGGTGATGACATGAACTAACGATGAAAAAGGGTTTTTTCAAAGATAGTTCTTTATAGGAATTATTCCTATGTAAATTGGAAATATTCCAATTAATTTATTTCCCTGGAAAATTTGCTTTCCGCTTTTCCAAAAAAGCTTGGGTGCCTTCCACAAAATCGGCCGTGCCAAAGCATTTTCCAAAGGCCGTGATTTCTACATCAAACCCATTTTCAAAGGTTTCATACCCTGCGTTCACCGCCTCAATGGCGGCAGCAATGGCTACCGAAGAATTTTTCTTGATCTTTTCGGCCAACGTATGCGCCAACGGAAGTAGCGCTTCCTGCGGGGTCACATAATTAACCAGCCCATACTGCAAAGCCTGTTGGGCATCAATCATACTAGCGGTCATGATCATTTCCATGGCCCGTCCTTTTCCCACCAATTGGGGCAGCCGCTGGGTCCCTCCATAACCGGGAATGACTCCTAGTGATACTTCGGGAAGGCCCATTTTGGCATTATCGCTAGCTATCCTAAAATGCGCTGCCATGGCCAATTCCAGTCCGCCGCCCAAGGCAAAACCATTAATGGCCGCAATAACCGGGGTAGAAAGGTGTGCTACAAAATCGAAAAGCAGGGCTTGCCCTTCACTGGCCAAGTGTTCTCCTTGTGAGACAGAAAAATCGGCAAATTCACTAATGTCGGCCCCGGCCACAAATGCTTTTTGCCCGCTGCCCGTAACAATGATGACTTTGGTGTTTTTATCTTTTTCGGCACGCTTAAAAGCTTTGTGAAGTTCCTTGATGGTCTCAAGGTTCAAGGCGTTCAATTTTTCGGGCCGATGGATGGTCAAGGTGGTGATTCCATCCTGGTATTCGACCAAAATATGCTCGTATACTTTTTCTTTCATGGTTGGGCAGCTTAGAAAAATAAAGGTACAAAAATCGGTTTAGCTTTTGGGAATACAAACCGTAAAAGTCGTTCCTTTTCCTTCAACCGATTGCAACGAAATGCTACCATGATAGGTTTCCACGATGTTTTTAACCATGGCGAGCCCCAGCCCCATCCCGCTGGATTTGGTGGTGAATTTGGGCTCAAAGACTTTTGGTTTGTTTTCTTCCGAAATACCCGCGCCATTGTCCGATACCGTAATGAGGGTCTTATTGTCTTCCGAAAGCACCCGCACCTCAATCCTGGGATCCTCGGGGTTTTTCTTTTCAATGGCCTGAATGCTGTTCTTTACCAAATTGGTAATGACGCGTATCAATTGGGTACGGTCAAACTTAGAGATGAGTGCTTTTTCTTCCGAAAAAAAGTAAATATACTCTTCGTTAAAAATATCCAAGGCCAGTTTGGTAATGCTCACCACGTCCAGGTTTTCATCCTGCTGGGCCGGCATTTTGGCATAGGTGGAAAAAGCCGAAGCAATGGAACTCAAGGTATCGATTTGCTGAATGAGCGTGTTGCTGTATTCGGCCACTTTTTCGGAAATAGCAGGATCGTTAGCATCAAACTTTCGTTGGAAACTCTGCACCGAAAGCCGCATGGGGGTCAAAGGATTCTTGATTTCGTGGGCTACCTGTTTGGCCATTTCGCGCCAAGCGGCTTCCCGTTCACTACTGGCCAATTGCGCCGCACTCACTTCCAGCTTATCGATCATCCCATTATAGGCTTCCACCAAGGTGTAGATTTCCTGTGAAGTATTGCTATCCAAAGGGATTTTTTGATTGCGGGTGTTCAATCGGGTCTCGGTGATTTTATCGCTCACGGTTTTTAGGGAACGGGTAATGTATTTGGAGAAAAAATAAGCCAGCCAAATAGCGATAAAAAGCATAAAGCCGTACACGAGGGCAACCCGCTTGATGTTTTCCTTGAGTTCTTTGTTTAAAAACCCATCGTCTTCAATGTACGGAAGGTTTAAAATAGCAAGGGGCTTAAAGGAAGCATCGGTGATATAGGAAAACGAAGATTGGTACTCCTGCCCATCTTCCTTGAACGAATAGGTATAGCTCTTGGTGGGTGAGTTTTCAATTTTCCCCAGGATGTCCTTGGGCAGTTTTGCATAGGACGTATCTTTTAGGAAAGAGGCACGGGAGGATTTGAGCAGCTTTCCCTCTAGGTCGTACAAATGGATCTCGAGGTTGTGGATGTCCTTAATTTCGTAAATCTTGCTCTTGAAAATAAGCGGCATCATCTCGGTCTCTACCGGGTAGGTGGTATTTTTAAGGACATAGTTGATGTTTTCCTTGATGTTGGCTTCTTTCCGAAGGAGGCGTTCGCGGTGGTAGTCCTCTGCCTCTTCCTTGTACTGGATGGCCGTTAGGACCGAAAGCGCAATGAAGGTCATGATGAGCAGTAGCAACATGGCCAGGAAAATACGGAAGCGCAGGGATTTGTAGAATTTCATTCGTTACGAATCGTGTGGGGAAGATAACAATAATTGCACCAAAATGATCCATTTAAAAAATGGAAAAACACAAACTTCTTCTATCCTCCTTCAAAGGGAGCATTATTTTTTCCTTTCACGGATACGTTTATAGAGTTTATAGCCCAGCATCAATAGGATGGAAAAAGCAATGATCCCCACTGTGCCGTAGATCCAGTTGAAGGCATTTTTAAGCGTCACCAAAAACACCACCGAAAAAAGGATGATCGTGGCCCCTTCGTTAAAAAGCCGCATAAAATGGGAAGAGTATGTTACCTTATCCCGTTGCAAGTCCTTGAAAATAAGGTGGCATTTTATATGATAGGCAATGAGCAATACCACAAACACCAACTTTACCTGCATCCAGGCATCGGTAAGGAAAAAGGTGCGCTGGGCAATGAGCCAGAGGGCAAAACCAATGGCCAACACCATAGAGGGCCAGGTAATGATGTACCACAACCGTTTGGCCATGAGCTTAAGCTGTGTCCCTAAAATTTCCCGGTCTGGGGAAGGTTTTTGCGAGGCTTCAATTTGGTATACAAACAAGCGCACGATGTAAAACAGGCCCGCAAACCAGGTAATGACAAAAATGAGGTGGAGGGATTTGATATAGTAATAGGCCATTTTGTAGAATAAAGCCCAAAAGTACTCATTTTTCGTATTACCCTTTCACCACCTTCTCCAGCACCGTCCCTTTTTCGGTGGCTACTTCCACCAGCAGGATGCCAGCGGGCAGGTGGCCCACGGGGATCTGTGCAAAGTCCCGGGTTGCCTCCAGGAGCTTGCGGCCCCATAGGTCATAGAGGGTAACCTTCACAACGGCCTCGCTGCCTTCCACGGACAATAGGTCCTTGGCCGGGTTGGGGTAGAGTACAAACGGGTTGAGGCCAACCTCTGCATTACCCAATTGGCAGTCCTCGCTGTAAGTGGCCGTTTCGTCCTTGCACCAGCCTGTGGTAACATTACAGGGCTGTGCATTGGCATAGCCCACGTCATCCACCTCAATACAGCTTAGGCTGGGGTTGCCCTCTGCCTTCATGTTGAAAAAGTTGGCATTGTTACCGTTTCGTACGTTAAGCTCGGTCAATTGGTTGTTGTTGCACCATACATTGACAACTTCTGGATTCCCCGAAACATCCAAACGAGAAAGCAGGTTATTATCTAAGATAACGACACGTAATAACAGATTTTGGGTAAGGTCTATCTCCGTTAGTTGGGTGTTTCTAACCTCCATATACATCAAGGCTGGGTTTTGGGTAAGGTCCAATGTATTAAGAGGGCTGTCCACAATAAAGAGATCATATAGCGCTGTGTTTTGGGACAGGTCTATTGTGCTTCCCGTGATCATTCTACAATAAAAAACCTCCAACTGGGGGTTTTGTGTCACGTCCACAATAATGGTTTGGTTACCTACACAGCTAAAACGTTTAAGACCTGTACATTGGGAGGTATCGATAATTCCCGAGATCGGGTTACCTGAACAGTCTATTTTCTCCAAGAGGGTGTTTTGGGACACATCTAAAGAAGGAAGGAGGTTATAGTTACAGACCAAAACCCTTAACTGGGAAAGGTTGGTCACGTCCATCACACTTATCTCCTGTTGGGCACAATACAGTTGCTCCAGGTTCACAAAGGCTTCCAGTCCCTCTAGGGACTGTATGTGCTCCCCGTTTAGGTCAATAGCCGCCACATTTAAACCAAAAACGGCCTCCGCCTCGCTTACCTGTATCTCGCCATCGCTGTTGGTGTCCACGAGCTCGCCCATGTCCCCGTCCCCATCGGTATCGGCTATGGCCAGGTTCACCAGGATGTACTTGAACACAGGGTCTGGGATGTCCACGATCTGTGCCCTGGCCCCAAGGGGGCTAAGGCACAGTAACAGGCATAGGGTACAAAGTGTTTTCATTACTTAGGCAACAATAGGTTTATTAGATCATTCCTTCACTATTTTTTCCACCACCGTTCCCTTTTCGGTCTCTATTTGCACCATCAATACCCCAGAGGCAAGGTCCTGCAAGGAATCTGGTCAAAATCCCTTATGGCCTCCAAGACCTTATTGCCCGGCAAGGTATAGAGGGTCACTCTTTGCAATGCTGCGTTGGGGCTCTCTACAACCAGGACTTCCTTTACGGGATTGGGGTAGATCCTGATGCCAGGGCCCTTATATCATTGACCCCCAAAATGGTGAGGTTCTCGTACCAGGCCAGCTTGTCGTCTATCAGGGAAACCGATAGCACATCCTGGTCCCCATCATTGTCCAAATCTGCGGCGTGGACGCCCCTTGCAGAGTCCGCACTGGTGGTGATGACCTGTTGGGGCCCAAAGGTACCCTGCCCGTCCAGGTTCTCGAACCAAGCTATTTTGTCGTCACCCGGGGATGCCGTGAGGACATCATTATCATTGTCGTTGTCCAAATCTGCCGAAAAAACAACAAAAACAGAGTTAACCTCTACAGTAATGATTTTTTCGGGGCCAAAATTACCCAAACCGTCCAGGTTTTCAAACCACACTACCTTATTGAGGCTATTGGTTGCGGCAAGTACATCATTGTCCAGGTCACCGTCAATATCAATAGCATAAACTTCCCTTACAGTAGGAGCACTGCCCGCAATTACCCTAGGTGGGCCAAAGCTGCCGTTGCCGTCCAGGTTCTCGTACCAGGACACCGTGACCGATCCCGAGGAGGAGGAAACGATATCCAGGTCGGTGTCCCCGTCCAGATCAATTGCCATGACCGAACGCGCATTGGGCAAGGAGGCATTGATGGGGATCTTGGGGCCAAAACTACCGTTGCCGTCCAGGTTCTCGTACCAGGCTAGGCCGGAGGAATCGGTGCCCGAAATTACGTCCAGGTCGTTGTCCCCGTCGAGGTCTGCGGCCCGTACGGTAATGGCAAACACCGCATCGTTCCCAATTATCCGTTCCGGGCCAAAGCTCCCAAGGCCGTCCAGGTTCTCATACCAAACCACCGTGTTATCTGCCGGGGAGAGCGATAGTACGTCCATGTCATTGTCTCCGTCAATATCAGACGCATATACGTCCAAAGGGAAATTGAGTGTGCCAATAAATTGTTTTGTCCCAAAGGAACCATCCCCCATGTTTTTGAACCACAATATTTCGTTGCTGAAGCTATTGGCCGTTATTACATCCTTGATGTTGTCTCCGTCAAGGTCTGCGGCATAAAGTCCCTCTGGCCCATCCCCTTCGGTAGAGATAACCTGTTGGGGCCCAAACTGGGCAAGGCCGCTCAGCCCAAAAAGCAGGAGAAGAAAGTGACAAAGTGTTTTCATTACTTAGACAACAATAGGTTTATTAGATCATTCCTTCACTATTTTTTCCACCACCGTTCCCTTTTCGGTCTCTATTTGCACCATCAATACCCCAGAGGCAAGGTCCTGCAAGGGAATCTGGTCAAAATCCCTAGTGGCCTCCAAGACCTTATTGCCCGGCAAGGTATAGAGGGTCACTCTTTGCAATGCTGCGTTGGGGCTCTCTACAACCAGGACTTCCTTTACGGGATTGGGGTAGATCCTGATGCCCAGGGCCCTTATATCATTGACCCCCAAAATGGTGAGGTTCTCGTACCAGGCCAGCTTGTCGTCTATCAGGGAAACCGATAGCACATCCTGGTCCCCATCATTGTCCAAATCTGCGGCGTGGACGCCCCTTGCAGAGTCCGCACTGGTGGTGATGACCTGTTGGGGCCCAAAGGTACCCTGCCCGTCCAGGTTCTCGAACCAAGCTATTTTGTCGTCCTCAGCAGAAGCGGAAAGTACATCCATATCAAAATCATTATCCAAATCAGCACTAAATGCATAAACAGGTATGATTGTTTCTAAGGTAATGACTTTTTCGGGGCCAAAATTCCCCAAACCGTCCAGGTTCTCAAACCATGCTACCTTATTGAGGCTATTGGTTGCGGCAAGTACATCATAGTCCAGGTCACCATCAATATCGGCTAAAAATATATTTTGGACCGTTGGGGCACTGCCCGCAATTACCCTTGGTGGGCCAAAGGTGCCGTTGCCGTCCAGGTTCTCATACCAGGACACCGTGACCGATCCCGAGGAGGAGGAAACGATATCCAGGTCGGTGTCCCCGTCCAGATCGATTGCCATGACCGAACGTGCATTGGGCAAGGAGGCATTGATGGGGATCTTGGGGCCAAAACTGCCGTTGCCGTCCAGGTTCTCGTACCAGGCCAGGCCGGAAGAATCGGTACCTGAAATTACATCCATGTCATTGTCTCCATCCAAATCACCAGTCCTAACAGTATAAGAAAACACCGCATCGTTCCCAATTATCCGTTCCGGGCCAAAGCTCCCTAGGCCGTCCAGGTTCTCATACCAAACCACCGTGTTGTCTGCCGGGGAGAGCGACAGTACGTCCATGTCATTGTCTCCATCAAGGTCGGAAGCAAATACATCTATTACAAAATTCAGTGTCCCAATATATTGTTTTGTCCCAAAGGAACCATCCCCCATGTTTTTGAACCACAATATTTCGTTGCTGAAGCTATTGGCCGTTATTACATCCTTAATGTTATCCCCATCTAAGTCTATTGCAATTAAAGCACGAGGCCCATCCCCTTCGGTGGAGATGACCTGTTGGGGCCCAAACTGGGCAAGGCCGCTCAGCCCAAAAAGCAGGAGAAAGTATTTAAAATTATTCATTGTTGTCTTTTAAAAGGATGGCCTCTTGCGAGCTACCGTCGTTGTAATTTTTCTCGATTTTTTATAGAGCCGGGGCTGCAGCCCGTCTAAAATTGGCATTGTTGATACTGGTACTATCCTGGGGTAACGGTCACGTTGTTGTTAAGATCCCATCGTTAAACTGGGTAAGGTTGCCCCCCATAGCCGCACGGTTCCAGTTGTCATAGCAGCGCGGTTCCCAAACTGGCCCAACTGGCGCTGTCAATGGACGAGTGGTTGGGAGTGGGTAATGCTGCCGTAATTGGTTTCCATCCTTGTCAACGATCCCTACAATGACCATACTGCTCTGGAAATTATTTTCCTCAAACTCACAAGGGCCGTTCACACAGTCATATCTTCCTGGTTTTCACAGCTACAGGACAAAAAGGTATAATCAAACCCGGGCTGGAACAGCGGGGCCTCATGTGCTTCGGGGTGGGGCCCGGCCATAGTACTCCCCCGCATAGGGCTCGTACAAGGAGGACACTGCATCGATGGTAGGCACAAAGTTGCCTTGGGAGTCCCTAATGATAGCTTCGCGAATGCGTATCTTTTGCCCGATGCTAAAGTTGTTCCAGCATCCATCTGGTATATAGGCCATGTAGTTCTGAACATCACTTGGCTGTATATCATACAATGTTCCTTGACAATCATTACTAGCGCCCACATAGGCACAATTGTTTATATAGTAATAGTCTTGATTTCCCTCACAATCAATGGGCAAGCCATTGGCATAGCACCATTCCCGCTTAAAGTTTGGGGCGGCTGCGGTATCAAGGACAAAATCCCCTCTGGTAAGGGCATTAAAGCATGGTATCTCAGGGTGGGAAGGGTCACAGATTAGGGACGGGTCCCTTGTTACGTGCTCGCACGTCACCGCATCGTCAAAATTATTAAAGGTATGGGGCAGGTGAAAACAATGCCCAATCTCGTGCAACAAAACAGGAGTGGTTAAATTGGGTTGAGTAATATAGGCCTCCGATTTAAAATAGGTCGTTACCCCTCTAAAACTTGGCGAGCTATTGGCAACGTAAATATTAAACGCATTATCTTTCCATTTATCAATACTCTTTGCGTAGTTAAGCAAATATTGGAATTCACAAATGTGCAAATCTGAAAAGCCTTCGGGATCCTGCTGGGGCAATACCTGGCAATCTGCGCCCCCAGACCCTGTGTACTCCGGTTGGTTTGGTGCACTGTCCAAGGTATCAAAACCCCGATATTTAAAGAAGACGTTAAAATCGTTGTATGCCTTATTAAGGTTTGCCACGGCAGTAAGGACATCATACTGCGTAAGCGGGTTGTCAAACTGCCCATTGGGGTCATTGACCTGCCAAAAAAAGATATTAAACACAATGGGCTCAAATGTTTCCAGGTAGGCAGGGTCAATAGAGCCAGAGTAAGGGGGCGTAACGGTAATGGTTCCATTGAGGTCATTAACATAGTCGGCCCCACAATCCTCAAAATGTTGTTGTGCTCGCATAGAGGTAAGGTTCCCAAAAGTAAAACAGGATAGGAGAAAAAATAACATCATTCCTCTCCCCATAGGAACTTTCGTTTTCATGACAGAAAAAATTTAAAATGGTTATTACGCTATTGAAGGTAAGGAAATTATTTCAATTACTCCTCCTCCACAAACAAATAGTTGAGTTGTTTGGCATTAAACTGCTCGTTAAAGTTTTTGATCTCGGTGGTCACCAGCGCATCAAATTTGGCCAGCTCTGCCTCGATTTGTTGGGTGAGTTCGTTTTTCACGGCCACGTCCTGCTGGGTAGGCGGGAAGTCGTCCATGCTTACCAAACTGTTTAAATGCGCCAATTTGTTGGTCAACTTTATGGGGAAATTCAAAGGGTCCTGTCCACTGCGGTTCTGGGTTTGGTACAAGGCCTTCTCAATGTTGGAAAAGTCCTCGCCCAGCTTTTTGGCTTTTTCCACCAACTCCTTCACCGCTTCCTGGTCTTTGTATTGCTTTTGAAAGGCTTCCAATTGCGCATTGATCTTGCGTATGTTCTTGATACTTTTGTGCGCCTTGTCCACCGTTTTGTTTATGTCGGTAATAAAGTCAAACTGGCGCTGCATCCCCGCAATATCGGTTTCGGCATTTTTATCGGGCAGGAGGGTAAAGTTTTGCGAAAGGGTTTCCTCGCCCACCTGTAGGCTCACTTTATAGGTTCCCGGAACGGCCTTGGGGGCATCCAGACTGGCCCACCATAGGATCATTCCGTCCAATTTTTCGGCTCCATCACCTTCAGTGTCCCACACAAAGAGGTTGCTTCCTTTTTTTACTTCCAACTTATCTTTTTTGCCTTTGTTGCTAAAGGATTTTATGGTGTCGTTTTGAAGGTTCATAAAACTAAGGGTTACTTCCTTGTCGGTAGGATCTTCCACATTAAAATAGACCATGACCCCGTTGGGATGATTGGTTCCCGTGGTGAGCGAGCCTTTTCGGGAAGCCCCGTCCATGCGGTAGGAATTTTTGGGTTTAAAGAGGTAATTCCCTTTTCCCTTGGCACTGGCCAACTGTCTTAAAATGGAAAGGTCATCAATAATCCAGAGGCTTCGCCCTTGGGTGGCCACAATGAGGTTATTGTCTTTTAAGGCTAGATCGGTAATGGGCACCATGGGCAAATTCAATTGGAACGGCTGCCAGGATTCTCCATCGGTAAAGGAAATATACATCCCCGCTTCAGTCCCTGCATACAACAAGCCCTTTTGGGCCTCATCTTCCCGAACTACCCTTGTAAAATGCTCGGCAGGGATGCCATTGGTGATTTTTTTCCAGGTTTTGCCATAATCGGTGGTTTTGTATAAATAGGGTGCAAAGTCTCCCGACTTGTATTTGGTCCCCGCAATGTAGCAGGTGCCTTCGTTAAAGCGGGACGGTTCCACGCTATTGATCATCATCCACTCGGGCATTCCCTTTGGAGTTACGTTTTCCCAGGATTGTCCTCCATTTTGCGACACATATACCAAGCCGTCATCGCTACCGGTCCAGAGGAGTCCTTCTTTCATGGGGGATTCGCCTGCAGCAAAAATAGTACAATAGTATTCCACCGAGGTATTGTCCTGGGTGATGGGCCCTCCGGAGCTCTTCAGTTTGGAAGGATCGTTTCGGGTAAGATCGGGGCTTATCAATTCCCAGCTTTCCCCTTCATTGGTGGTTTTATGCAAATGGTTGGAAGCCGTATACAATACTTTCGGGTTGTGCTTTGAAAAGAAAATAGGGAAATTCCACTGGAAGCGGTATTTAAAATCCTCGGCGCCATGGCCCATGGGGTTATCGGGCCAAACACTCACACTACGAACGGTTCCGGTTTTATGGTTGTATCGGGTTAAAAATCCATCGTAACTTCCCCCGTACACAATATCGGGATTGAGCGGGTCTACAGCAATATGGGCACTTTCGCCCCCGGCCGTATCCTCCCAATCGTCTTCCCCAATGTTCCAGCCTTCGGTGCGGTGCGGGATGCGAACGGTAGAATTGTCCTGTTGGGCTGCATAGATTCGGTACGGAAAGGCATTATCGGTCGTCACTCGATAGAATTGGGCGGTAGGCTGATTGTAGTAAGTACTCCAAGTTTCACCGCCATCATAGGTGACCTGTGCACCACCGTCATCGCCCATGATCATCCTTTGGGGATTTTCGGGGGCAATCCAAAGGTCGTGGTGATCACCATGAGGCGCATTATAGGTTTGGAAGGTTTTGCCGCCATCGGTACTTTTATGGTAGTTGACATTCAGCACATAAACCGTATTTTCATCTTCGGTATCGGCATAGATACGCGAATAGTACCATGCCCGTTGCCGCAACTTGCGTTCACTGTTTACCTGTGTCCATGTTTCGCCCGCATCATCGCTTCGGTACACCCCGCCTTTTTCCTTGTTTTCCACAATGGCCCAAAGGCGATCGCTGTTCAAAGGGGAAACGGTAATCCCTATAATGCCCAGTGTGTCTTTTGGGAAACCATTGTTTTTGGAAATTTCTTTCCAGGTTTCCCCGCTATCGGTACTTTTCCAAAGGGCCGAGCCTTCCCCCCCGCTGCTTAAACTATAGGGGGTTCGGCGTACATTCCAAGTGGAAGCATAGAGAATCCTAGGGTTATTGGGGTCAAGGGTCAAATCAATAGCTCCTGCATTTTCGTTGGCAAACAATTTGCGTTGCCAGGTTTTTCCCCCATCCATGCTTTTGTAAACCCCGCGTTCTTGTGAGGGCTTATAAATATCTCCCAACACTGCGGCATAGACCACTTCATGATTTTTGGGGTGGGTGGCTATACGCGGAATGTGGCGGCTGTTTTCCAATCCTACCGATTTCCATGTCTTTCCGGCATCTTCGGTTTTCCACATGCCAAAACCCGAAGAGACATTCCCTCGAACGGTTTGCTCACCACCCCCTACATAGATCACGTTGGGATCGTCTTCTGAAACTTCTATTGCGCCAATGGAGCCCCCAAAAAACCCATCGGAGATGTTCTCCCAAGTCCTTCCCCCATCTTTGGTCCGCCAAACACCGCCCCCCGTAGCGCCAAAATAAAACAGATTGGGCTTGTTGGGCACGCCGGTGACCGCAGCACTTCTTCCGCCCCGAAACGGGCCAAGAAGGCGGTATTCCAATGCCCCGTAAAGGCTTTCATCATACGTTTGTGCGAAGCTGTTTTCTGGAAAAAGAAAACAGAAAGAGAGGCAAAAAAAGAAAAGGAAGGAAAAACGTTTCATGGTTTTGGTTTTTGTAATGATTAAAGATACACAATTTTACAGGTCCCGTTGAAAGGGATAGTTCAATAAAGAAGGTACGTTGATGGAATTTACTTTTTTATGGGAGGTTTCCTGTTCTTTGGAAAAGGAAGGTGGTGAGAGATTCATTTCCAGCGCTTTTTGGTGATAATAGTCTTTTTTCAACGGATGGGATGGGTGCACGGCATTAAAAATATGCCCAAAAGCATTTTGCTGCACGATGGCTGAAAGGATGCCAATACAGTCATCCCTGTGGATTAAATTCACGGGGGCTTCCCCTCCGCTAAGGGCTTCCCGGCCGGCTAAATAGCGCACGGGCTGGCGGGTGCCCCCTATTAATCCGCCAAACCGAACAATACTGCAACGAAAACGGGCATTAAAAAACAACTGCTCTACTTGAAACAACTGCCTTCCGGCTTCGTGATTGGGTTTGGGAATAGCTGCCTCGGTCACCGTTCCTTGTCCATCCCCATAGACCGAAGTGCTGCTTATGAACACACATTTTTGAACAGGACTTGCTTCAATCTCTTTTAAAAAATGGGTCATTTTCAATACGTAATCACTTCCTGTGTTGTTGCGCAATCCTGGGGGAATCATGACAATAAGGGTCTCCAAGTGGTTCAAAAAGGCATGGACACTGCCTTTCATTCCTTCCTCTGAAACGGTCACGGAATACACCTCAAAGCCGCTTTGTTGCAGTTGGGTTGCCTTTTCCAAACTGGTTACGCTTCCTTTTATAGGATATCCCAATAGCCGAAGGTGCTGTGCCAAAGGCACTCCCAACCACCCCATTCCGGCAATGCCTATGGGACTACTCATTGGGCAGGAAGTAGGGAATCGGTTGTTCTTTGTATCAGGTTTTGGCGATTCACCAAATGCTTCATCACGATGGCATCGGTAAACACAAACGGCTTTGTCATGGTATTTTTGGGCCGTTCTGCCATAGTGAAAAGAGGGTTCTTCAGTAAATCGAAAGAATATTCCAAGACGTTAAAAGTGACTTCCATTTCTTTGGGAACCGAATAGGTTACCTGTAATGAATCATTGGGAGAAACATAATAACTAACGAGTCCATTGCTTACCCTGTTGCTGTAGACTTTTCCGGTACTGTCCTTGGCCACTGCTTTTCCGTTATACGAAAGGGAATTGAACACAATATTTTTGTCTACGTACAACCGAATAACATCTACATCGCGTTTCGGCTTGAGGGTAAACGAAACCTGCCGTTCTTCACCCATTAGCGTGTCTTTATTGAATAAAGCCTCAAAATACGGGATGTCTTTCACGGGCGCTTCTGCGGCAAAGGTATATCCCGAATTGTATTTACTTCCAGCAGCACTTTCCACATAGTTTGAAGCCTCTTGGGGATCTTCGCCCAAATATCCGCGCGTCCAGTCATCTAAAATTTTATCATAGGTAACCCAATAGGCTTTTTGGGTATCCACATCTTGGTAATAAATCAAGCTATTGGGTTTTTGAGTGGTTTCGGTCCATTTACTATTGAAGTGGGCACTGATAAAAAACCCAACCGCCAATAACAAAAAGAAGCCTGAAAACAGTCTTTTTAAGCGGTAAAAACCCATGACGGGCAACAACAACCCAAATAAGAGCACCGTAAAAATACAGCTTGCCACCAGCATTTCTAGCCCTAAGCCCACAGGGAAAAACTGCACAAGGGGTGAGAAAATGAAAAGCGCTGGTGCGGTCAGCAAGACCATCAACAGTAAATTGGGCCGTTCCTGCCGAATCAGCACCCAAAGGGACAGCAGTGCAAAATACACGGGAATGACAAAAAAGGCGCCTCCTTTTAAGTACAGCGCTAGGGCTATGTTGATAAGGATCCAAAAAAACAAGGGGGCAATCAATAGGTTTGCCGGGTGGATTCTTTGGGTATACCGGTGGTACATTCCAAAAAGCAAGGATAAGGTGAGCACTACAAAAAAGGCGATATAGGTGTGCCCGTTGTAGGTAAACCCATGCTGAATTTCCTCATACCGTGGGTATACATTTAAAATCAATTCCCAACCAAAATAGCCTACCAACCCAGCCACGATAAGTGATACCAAAAAGGGGACGAATCCTTTTGCTATATAGTTGCCCGAAAGCCTTCCTTTTTTTAGTCCGTAAAAAAGGAGCAACACAAAAAGCAGTACAGCGACTAGGGCCATGGGCATCACCCAGGAAAACGGATAGTGAATCATTTTAAGGAAAGGAAAATTCACATAGACATCATCGGTTTCGCTTTTTAGGGCAGAAAGGTCTGCATTGGCAAAATAATGGAGCAGGGGAAGCAAATAACTTCCTTGGTGCTGAAGGGTGTTTCGGTCCAATCGCTCAAAATTGTCGTTTGCTGTATGGTAATCAAAATGGTCATCGATAAAGGCAAAAAAGAGCCCGTCGATGTCACCTTCTTCGCGTAATACGGTAGAGTCGGTATCGTTGGGCAGCATCTTATAAATGCTATACATGAGAGAGGAAGCCACGGGATATTCTGGGTTGGCTTCAATAAATCCTTTGATGAGGTTTTGGTTCCCTTGGTTGGTTTCCACAATCATATTGCTAGGGCCACCACTTCCGCGGGCCTCAAAATTTAGGGCCAAGCCCACATTTTTTGCCCAAGGATGCTCCCTTACAAATAGCTTTGCCCCATCCAGTCCTACCTCTTCCCCGTCGGTAAAGAGCACAATGATATCATTTTTGGGCTTCTCTCCCGAAGCTTTATAGGCCCGTAGGGTTTCCAAAATAGTCACTACCCCGCTCCCCGCATCGCTGGCTCCCAAGGAGGGCACCAAGGCGCTGTCATAGTGGGAAAAAATAAGCAATGCTTTTCCTTCTTCGGTACCGTCTATCTTGGCAACGATATTCACGGGTTTGTCCATGCCGCCCCATTTTTCATTCAGGATGTAGCCTTCTTGTGTTTCGGGCTGTAGCCCCAAGTCACTAAGCTGTTGCATTAAAAATTCCCTCACGCGGGCATTTTCTTCCGAACCAATATAATGAGGTGCTTTAGTCATTTCCTTTAAGGGGACCAAGGCCCGTTCTGTGGAGAATTCGGTCGCGGGAAGTGTCGCGGGAGTTCCTGTGCGGGGCATTAGACTAAAGAAGGAATAATAGATAAGTCCAATAAGGAGAAGTAAGGAAATAAAAGCTTGTGAGCGTTTCATAGATGAGAAGTTTCGATTCTTAAAAATACAATTTATTGATGAAAAGCCATTTATTCTTTAAAAGGGATGCGTAATTTCATTAAAAAGGGTTATATTTAGTAGGCTAAAAAACTGAAAATATGGGAATTAAAAGTTACATTGGGCGAAGGGCCAAGCCCTCCAAAGGCTCTTCAGAAAATATCAAGGTTTCAGATTATATGAGCACCCATCTCACCACTTTTCGGCCAGAGCAATCGGTTTTGGAAGTGATGAATACCCTCATCAAAAAGAAAATTTCGGGAGGTCCCGTGGTAAACGATAAAAACGAATTGGTGGGAATTATCTCGGAAGGGGACTGCATGAAGCAAATTAGCAATAGTCGCTATTACAACCAGCCCATGGAAGACATTAAAGTGGGAGATCACATGGCTACCGATGTGGAAACCATTGATGGTGACATGAATGTTTTTGATGCGGCCGATAAGTTTCTCAACTCCAAAAGAAGGCGATTCCCCATTCTTAAAGAGGGTAAACTGGTGGGGCTCATTAGTCAAAAAGATGTCTTGAAAGCTGCCCTTAGATTGAAGGGGCATAGCTGGAAATAGAATTTATTCTACCTCCCTTTTTACCAATAGATAAAAGTCATTATCCAAGGGCAGGTACCCTTGGTCATAGACGTAAAAATAGGTACTACCTGCCTTGGTGGTATATATACCGGTGAGATAATCAAACTGAAAACCATGTTTAAGTAGGGTGGCTTTGGTCACTTTGGTTTTGTCATTGGTGTTCAAGGCCTCCAAAATGCGGTGGTTTTTGCGCAAGCGGTTATTGATGGTTCGAATGGTGTTTTTGGTATCCCTATTTAGTGCATTGTTGTGGGCATTTCGGCAGGCGTCACTACAGAATTTTTTATCGGCCCGGCCAATAATTTTACTCCCACACTCTGGACAGGTTGCGTTCATCCCCTAAAGTTACTCATTTTTTTGGGTTTTGGTGAGTCTAAAACGGTAAATGGCCTCTAGGCGCAAGAACATGCCATCATTGATTTGTGGGTTTAACTGCTTCCTATCGTCTCCAAAGCTAAAGGCCGAAAGGCCCAGATCAATATTATCTCCCTGTGCATACACTTCAAAATTATTGCTGGAATAACCCGCTTTCAAACGAAGCAACACATTCTCTTCAAACGTATTGACTTGCACATATCCTGAAAATTCCAGCGAGCCCAAATCCACGTATACTTTTGGGGCCAGTTCTTCGGTAATATTAAAACTTCGCCCAATCCCATAATAATCCATCCCCAGGGTAATCCCTTTGAAGGTATAATTAATATCTGCCGAAATGGGCATGGAAATATCCATTTCAAATTTGTGGTTGGGGCTTACATAATAAAAACCAAAAATGGGAGTGGTGAAAAACCCAAAAGCCTCCCTGGATCCATAAGCCCCAAAACGGTAAATTAAGTTTTCTCTTTTTTTGTATTTGAACAAAGCAAAACCCCCTAAATAAAAATCCTTGGTGGAAATTTGCTCATAATCTGAAGACAGCTTGGGCAAAAACACCAGCGTTGAGCTCCACCTTTCGTTGTAGGTGGTAAGCATCCCCAATTTTAGGGTGGTTCCGTAGAGGTTTTGAAAAGGGGCATCGGGAAACAACTGCAACCTATTTTTGGTAAACGAAACACCACTTACCAACACATACTTGTCGTTTATGGGAATGGGCAGGGTAAGGTCTGCTTCCATGATAAGGACATTGGTACTGTACTGCGTCCCTTCAAAACGGTTATCGAACGTGTGCCCATACCCCAACTTAATGAGATCTACATAGTCTTGTGATAGTCCCAAAAAAGGAATCAAAAAAAGGGTAAGGACTAACTTCCTCAAACGGGGTTCATTTAATACGGCAAATGTATACTTTTCAACGCAGAAAGTGGGGTTAAATTTTAAAAGTGAAAACCATTTAAATTTCCCGTGCCCCACATGAACACTTTTTTTATCTTTGACGGTTCAAAGTTAGGCCTCGTAGTTCAACGGATAGAATAGAAGTTTCCTAAACTTTAGATCCAGGTTCGATTCCTGGCGAGGCTACTTTTCGTACTTTTCCTTTAAATTTTCCAGCATAATGTGTGTCATGTCTTCTAACGAAAACCGATGACTCCATCCCCAATCTTCGCGGGCTTCCTTGTCATCTATGGTTTGTGGCCACGAATCGGCAATGGCTTGGCGAAAGTCGGGCTCATAGGAAATCGAAAATTGAGGAATCTCTTTTTGGATACTCTTGGTTATTTCTTCGGGGTTAAAGCTCATGGCAGCAAGATTGTAGGAACTTCGGTTTTTGATCTGCTTGGCAGGGGCGTCCATGATGCTTACCGTAGCATTAATGGCATCGTCCATGAACATCATGGGCAGTGTAGTTTCAGGCTTAAGGAAGCAAATGTACTTTTGGTGCTTTAACGCTTTGTGATAGATATCCACGGCATAATCGGTTGTGCCGCCACCGGGCAATGTTTTGTAGCTTATCAATCCAGGATAACGAACACTTCGTACATCCACTCCGTACTTATGGAAATAGTATTCGCACCAACGTTCCCCAGTTTGTTTACTTATGCCGTAGACTGTGCTAGGTTCCATAATGGTCCGCTGTGGGGTATCCTCTTTGGGGGTGGTGGGACCAAAAACGGCAATACTGGAAGGCCAGAATACCTTTTCAATTTTTTTGTCTTTTGCTAGGTTCAATACGTTGAAAAGGGAATTCATGTTCAAATGCCACGCTTTCATGGGAAATTTTTCACCGGTTGCCGAAAGCATGGCTGCCATTAAATATACCTCGGTAATTTCATGACGAATAACCACATCCTCTATGGCGCTATAATCGGTTGCGTCTAGGATTTCGAAAGGGCCACTTTTCATGAGCTCTTCATCTCCTTCCCGAATGTCGGAAGCAATCACCTTATGCGAGGGATAACGTTCTCTTAGTTTAGCCGTAAGTTCCGTTCCTATTTGCCCACAAGCACCAATAATGAGGATTCTTTTTTTCATTTTCTTGTCAATTTGTTCGTAAATATACACATATCAAAAGGCTTCTTTTAATTTATTTTTAAGAGTTGTTTATGGGAAGTACTTTATATTTGCTTAGGAATCAATTTATGAAATACCTAGCTTTTCTTTTTTTGATTTTTTTTGGTCTTGTTTCCTGTGGTGAAGCCTCCACAGATGCCGAACAATCCCAAGGAATAGAGATCGATACCACCACCTATGGCACAAGCAATATAGCATTGCCCCCCTTACATCCCCAAGCCTTAAAATGGGTAGAAAATTGGCCTGTTTTTGAAGATTTTAGGCGGGAAGCCATTTCCTTCAAAAATATCCCTTTACAGGAATTAAAAAACAAGTCGGACCGTCTGCTTACCTTCACCGATTCGCTATCAAAACATATCCCGGATACCTTGTTTTCCAATGCCATTCAATCAAGGTTAACCATTGTAAAAACTAGGGTAAATCTTCTGAAGCAGGAAGCCAACAAGGATAGGACCCAACCCGAACGCATTGAAAAAAACCTTGAAGAGTGCCAGTTGGCCATTAAGAATTTGATTGTTCAGATCAATGAAAAAGTGCTCAAAGATAAAATAGACCTTCAGCAAAAAGAAGAGGAGGAAATGGAGCTAAAAAAGCAACAAAAAGTAAGGGACTCCATCTTTCAATTGGAACTTCAGGACCAAAAAAACAAGAAATAACAAAAGACTATTTTCAACCTAAGTAAAAATTATAATTCAATGAAAAAAATACCCTTTAAACTCTCCCTTATACTGGCAGTGGTAGCTATTTTTACCCATGCCTGTAAAGAAAAGGAAATCGCTCAAGCAGATGATACCCCGCACGGTATCATTTTAGCCAATATGGATACTTTAGTAAGCCCAAAAACCGACTTCTACAATTATGTAAACGGTTCTTGGATGAAAAACACCGAAATTCCAGAAGATGAAGTACGCTGGGGTGGATTTAACGTCCTACGTAAAAAGACTGATCAAGACATGCTGGCCATTTTGGATAAAGCCGAAAAGAGTGACAAATATGCGCCCGATACTGATCAAGCAAAAGCCATCATGATCTATCAAACCGAGTTGGATACCGTGGCGCGTGCTGAAGCGGGAACAAAACCGTTACAGCCCATCTTGGATAAAATTGCCGCCATCAATTCCATGGAGGACTTTCAAAAGGTCATGACTGAAGATGCTGCTGAGGTTTCACAGCCTTTTTTGGGAATAGCGGCTTTTTCTGATCCCAATGACAGTTCCATGAATGTTTGCTACATTACGCCGGGAGGCCTAGGATTGCCCGATCGTGATTACTACTTGAACATGGATGCCAAATCGGTGGAAATTCGCCAACAATATGTAGATCACATTACCCGTATGCTTCAGTTTTTAGGAGATTCGGAGCCTTCTGCCCGCCAACAGGCACAGACCATCCTTGCCTTTGAAACCCGCTTGGCAAAACCAAGGCTGGATAAGGTAGCCAGTAGGGATTTTAGAAACTTCAATAATCCCCGTTCCTTAGAAGAAGTTCAAAAAATGGTTCCAGCGATTTCTTGGGGCCAAGCTTTTAAAGATATGGGGGTCACCAAAAAACTGGATACCCTTATGGTCATGCAACCTATCTACATGCAAGAAGTAGAAAAAGTATTTGAAGAAGGAGCTATTGATACCTGGAAAACCTTGATGCGCTGGTCTACCCTAAACAATGCTGCTGGGATGCTCTCTCCCGAAATTGAAAAAGCCAATTGGGACTTTTACAGCAAAACCCTTAGAGGGGCCAAAAAGCAGAAATCGGCCGAAGAGCGTGCCCTGGCCACGGTGAACAATACCGTTGGGGAAGCCTTAGGGAAATTATATGTGGATGAAATGTTCCCCCCAGAAGCAAAAAAGAAAGCCGAAAACATGATTGCCAATGTCATTGCTGCCTACAAGGACCGCATTGCAAAACTGGACTGGATGGGAGATACCACCAAACTGAAAGCTATTGAAAAATTGGATAAATTCACTGTAAAAATTGGCTATCCAGACAAGTGGAAAGATTTTTCCTCCATGGAAGTAAAACCGGGAAATACCTTCTATGAGAATATGGTCGCCGTGAACAAATGGCAGCTGGAAGATAACCTAAAGAGAATTAATGAGCCCGTGGATAGGACCGAATGGGGCATGTCTCCCCAAACCGTGAATGCCTATTTTAACCCCTTCAACAACGAAATTGTATTCCCAGCAGCCATTCTTCAACCTCCCTTCTATGATTACAAAGCCGATGAAGCTGTAAATTATGGGGGAATAGGTGCCGTAATTGGCCATGAAATTTCCCATGCTTTTGATGATAGCGGTGCCCGTTTTGATGCCGATGGTAACTTAGTGAACTGGTGGACCGATAATGATTTGAAACAATTTTCGGAACGGGTAAACAAATTGGCCGATCAATACAGCGCCATCGAAGTTTTGGACAGCGTATACATCAATGGTAAATTTACCTCTGGTGAAAACATTGGCGACCTAGGTGGACTGTTGGGGGCCTACGATGGCTTGCAACGGTTTTATGCAGAAAACGGAAGGCCCGAAAACATTGATGGTTTTACCCCTGAACAACGGTTTTTTATGAGTTGGGCGACCATTTGGCGAACCAAGCAACGCGATGAAGCCCTAAGGACCCAAGTACAAACCGATCCTCACTCACCCGGGCGTTACAGGGCTACACAACCCTTATTGAATATTGATGCCTTCTATGATGCTTTCAATATCACCCAAGGAGACAAAATGTATATTGATCCCGAAGACCGGGTTCGAATTTGGTAATCAAACCTATCCTAAAAAAGGGAGCTTAGAAGCTCCCTTTTTTATGAAATCAACTCTTTTTTCATTGCCTTTTGTAAATAATAGGCTGTGACTAAGGTGGAGAGGATATCGGCTATTGGGAAAGATATCCAAACACCCAAAACACCCATCATAGACGGAAGAACCAATAACAAGGGAATTAAAAAGAATCCCTGTTTGGTAAGGCTTAAAAGCAGGGCAGGCACGGCTCTCCCTATGGCTTGAAAATAAGAGGCCCCTATTAATTGTATCACGATGACTGGGGTGGCTGCAAAAACCCACCGAAGGGCAGAAGGGGTTCGCTCCAGAATTTCAGTATTATGCGCAATGGTTGTGGCATCCATTTCACTGGAATTGCTAATGAAAATGGAAACAATTTCTGCAGGGAATACCATAATGATCACAAAAATGAGCAAGGCAATAATGCCTGAATACTTAATAGAAGTAGTGATTGATTCCTTTACCCGATCAAATTTTTGTGCCCCATAATTAAAACCGGCAATGGGCATGAACCCTTGATTAACACCAATTACCGGGAACAATGCAAACATAAGCATCCTACTAATGATTCCATAGGTGGCAACGTCCAAAGCGTCACCATGTGTAATTAAAATATTATTGAGCAACACCCCAAGAACGGCAATGGTTCCTTGCCTGGCCAATGTAACCACGCTGAGGGCATTAATTTCCTTTACTATTTTACGGGTTAGGAAAAAGGATTTCCACTTAAGGCGCAATTCACTTTTAAATACAAAAAACCAGAAGATAAAAGCAAAACAAACCGCATAACTAATAAAGGTGGCCCATGCGGCTCCTTCCATACCAAAACCGAATACTTTGATGAGGAGGTAGTCCATAAAAATGTTCCCT
The DNA here is from genome assembly GCA_041392175.1 of Flavobacteriaceae bacterium. Classification (GTDB taxonomy): domain Bacteria; phylum Bacteroidota; class Bacteroidia; order Flavobacteriales; family Flavobacteriaceae; genus Halomarinibacterium. The sequence continues at coordinate 31,118 of JAWKMP010000014.1, forward strand.
ACAGCAGGAAGCATCATGGCATACATGGCAAATTTGGGTTTTCCTTCGGCGCGAATCACATTATTCCCCATCATACAAAGGGCAAGCATCACAATGCCATACATGACAATTCTGTAGTAGGTGAGAGCCAGTTCTTTAAAGGATTCATCAGCTCCAAAAAATTCGATTAATTGGTGTTGAAAAAACAACCCTATTGCCACCAAAATTGAAGTTGAAAAAAAGGTAAGGGTAATTTGGTTTCCAAAAACCTGCAATGCCTTTTCATGGTCTCCTGCCCCAAGGGCTCTAGACAATACCGAAGTTCCTCCAATCCCTATAGAAAGCCCAATGGCGCCAATGAAGAAGGTAACCGGAATCACTACCGAAATAGCCGAGATGGCCAATGGCCCAAGCCATCGCCCTACAAAAATGGTATCCACAATCATGTTCAATGACATCACCAGTATCCCAATGGAAGCGGGAACGGCTTGCTGGACAAGTAGTTTACTAATGGGGGCCGTTCCCAAAATGGTAGATCGGTTGCTCATTTAGGCTATTGCGGTTTTAAGGTCTTTTAATTGCCATTCTTCAATCCATTGGGAGAGTAATTGGACAAAGTCGTCCCTATCGTTAAGGCAGGGTATCGTGGTAAATTCCTTTCCCCCTACTTCATGGAAAACCTCTTCTCCTTCCATAGCAATTTCTTCCAAGGTCTCAAGGCAGTCGCTAACAAAAGCAGGGGTAACAATTGCCATTTTCTGAATTCCCTTTTTCCCAAGGCGCTCTATCGTTCTATCGGTATACGGTTGTAGCCAGGGGTCAAAACCCAAACGTGATTGAAAGGAAGTGGAAAAGGTTCCTTCTTTCAACTGTAGCTTTTCGGCCACCAAACGTGTCGTCTCCAAGCATTGGTGACGGTAACAAAATGAGTGCGCCTTTGACGGGGTAATACAACATTGATGGTCTATTTTACAGTGGCTATGGGTAATATCGCTTTTTCGGATGTGTCGTTCGGGCACTCCGTGGTAACTGAACAATAATTGTTCATAATCCAATCCTTTCAGTTTTTCCGAAATACTTTTAGAAAGCACTTCAATATATTCTTTTCGGTGATAGAATGCCGGAAAAAAGGTCACATCAAGTTTGGGAAAATTTGCTTTTTGGAGCTCCTCAACCTTGACTGTGATGGTTTCGGTAGTAGCCATGGCAAATTGCGGATACAGAGGAATCACCAGCACATGCGAAACCCCTTGATCCACCAATTCCTGAAGCCCATTTTGTAAGCTCATACTGCCATACCGCATGGCCAAAGCAATGGGAAGGGTTACCCTATCCTGAATTTTACGCTGCAGTCTTTGCGAAATAACAATTAAGGGAGAGCCTTCCTCCCACCAGATTTTTTGATAGGCCGCTGCCGATTTCTTTGGGCGGGTATTCAAAATAATGCCCCGTACCAAAAGTGTTCTCGCCCATTGGGGGAGATCGATGACCCTGGGATCCATCAAAAATTCGTCTAGGTATTTTTTTACATCTTTAGGGCGGGTACTATCCGGAGAACCTAAGTTTACGAGTAAAACTCCTTTTTTCATAGTTCGGTTTAATTCATCACAAAAATAAGGGGTTAAAAAGGAAGCTTTCTTAAAATAGGATTAAACTTCCTTATTCAAGGAAAAAACTTATTTATGATACAACACTCATGATAAATTTTTTTGGGGTTACCCCATACTTTTTCTTAAAAGCAGTAATAAAATGGCTTGCCGTGCTATAGCCTACTTTTAAACCTACTTCATTTACATTATGGTTCCCTGAGGCCAATAACTGACGGGCAACCTCCAACTTGTAATCCAGCAAAAAACTAAAAACCGGTTCACCGTACACCTGTTTGAACCCTTCCTTCAATTTATTTAAGGGCAAGTTGATTTCCAGGGATAACTCCTGCAGTGTTGGGGGTTCTGCCATTTTTGCAATCATGATTTGTTTTGCCCTCTTGATCTTTGCCACGTTTTCTTCGTCTCCCAAAAAGGGGCATTGTTCTATGGCTACATCCTGCGGCCTATTAAAATAAAGACTCAATAATTCATACCCTTTTGCCCTAAAATAAAGGGGTTTCACTACAGGGTGCAGATTGAATTGTAACAGTTGGTTTAAAACAATGGCCATGGAAGGAGAAATCAAATCGTCTTTGTAATACTTGCGGTCCTGGTTTTCTTCACTTAGAAAAGGAATATAGTCGGCCTCTTTGGAAAATAATTCATGAAGCTTTTTGATGGGTAATAAAACCGAAATAACCCATGCTTTTGGCGGCAATGTAAGTTCGATGGGCAAATCCAACCGTGGATTGTACAACAAAAGTGAATGCTCTTCCAGAATGGGCAACTGGTAGTTTCCCTGTTGGAAAGTAAAGTGGGCCTGTCCTTTAGCACAAAAATGAAACTGAATGAAATGCGCCTTAACTTCTCTTTTAAAGAGCTGTTTTTCAGGAGTATCGTTGGTGAATTTCAGAATATGAAAATCGGGTTCAATAGTGATTTCCTCGTAAATTCCGATAGCGTTATTTTTTTCGATGTTCATTTCAAAACAGAAATTGATTTATTTAGAATTATTCCAAATAATAAAATTGACAGTCCCCTAAAATAGGGCAAAAAACTGATTTATATCATGTTTTACAACAAAATTCATTTGTCGTTATTATATATTCCTGTAGCGTTATTTTTTAAAAAGGGCTTCCCATACATTTGCTGTCGATTGCTATGATGGATACTCAAAACGCCCATGCCGTAAAACGCCCACAAGAAAAATTTCTTGCGATAGGCATCAACTATGTAAAAGCCGATGCAGAGACGAGGGGTCGTTTCAGTCTTTCGGAAGTGGGACAGTTTGCCTTTTTGGAGGAAATGAAGGAAGTGGGGTTTCCATCCGTAAGTGTCATTTCTACTTGCAATCGTACTGAAGTTTATGCCATAGGGGACAATCCAGGCACCGTTATCTCGCTACTCTGCAAACATACCGTTGGGAACGAGGACGAATTTAGAAAGGTCCACTACTGTTATGAAGACAGTAAAGCTATTTCCCATCTTTTTAGGGTAGGAACTGGGCTAGACAGTCAAATATTAGGGGATTTTGAAATTATAAGTCAGTTGCGAAAAAGCTTTCAACTTTCCAAAAAAATGGGGCTACTCAACGCCTACATGGAACGTTTGATCAATGCTGTTATCCAAGCCAGCAAGCGTATTAAAAACGAGACTGGGATTTCCAGTGGTGCCACGTCGGTGAGTTTTGCCGCAGTACAGTATATCCTGGCGCGCGTCCCTTTTGTTTCAGAAAAAAATATCTTGCTTTTTGGTGTGGGTAAAATAGGGCGGAATACTTGTGAGAATTTGATAAAACATACCCGCAACAAGCATATCTCCCTCATCAACCGAACCAAGGTCAAAGCAGAAGAGGTTGCAGGAAAGTTTAGCCTTTTGGTAAAGGATTATTCCAATATTCAAAGTGAAATTGCATATTCCGACATATTGGTGGTTGCTACCGGAGCGCAACAACCAACCATTAACAAGGAACTTTTGTTCCTAAAAAAACCATTACTCATCCTTGATCTTTCCATTCCCAAAAACGTATCTGAAAATGTTACGGAAAACCCCTTGGTAACTCTTGTGCACCTAGATGAGCTTTCCCAGATGACCAACCAAACCTTTAATCAAAGAAAAGAGCAACTTCCTCTTGCCCAATCGATTATTGATGAAGTGGAGGCAGAATTCCAAACTTGGGCTCAACAACGGGAGTATGCACCCACCCTCAAGGCATTGAAAGACAAACTTGCCGAAATAAAAACAGGGGAGCTGGATTTTCACAAAAAGAAAGTAGAAGATTTTCATGAGGTCCATGCCGAATTATTAGCAGATCGGCTCATCCATAAAATTACTACCCAAGTCGCCAGCCATTTAAAACAAGCGAATGGGTCTTCGCAAGAAAGCCTAGCACTCCTAAAGGAGGTTTTTAATTTAGAACCGTAACCATTCATGGAAAAAATACTGCGAATTGGCACTAGAAAAAGCCCCTTGGCCCTTTGGCAAGCAAATGAGGTAAAAGCAAAGCTGGAAGAGATTGGCTATCAAGCTACATTGGTGCCCATCACTTCCACTGGGGATGTGGTCTTGAACAAGCCTCTTTATGAATTGGGCATTACCGGCATATTTACCAAAACATTGGACATTGCACTCTTGGAGGGCCAAATTGATATTGCCGTACACAGCTTAAAGGATGTTCCCACGCTCTTGCCCAAAGGCATCATTCAAACGGCCGTAACGGAAAGAGCTTCTCATGCAGATATTTTGGCAATCAAAAATTCCTTTGATGCCAACCTCCCTTGTACGATTGCCTCGGGAAGTCTACGAAGAAAAGCGCAATGGCTTCACCGTTATCCCCACCACCATGTGGTGGGTTTACGTGGCAACGTAAACACGAGGCTCCAGAGCCTCGCGGATAACGATTGGCAGGGTGCCATTTTTGCCAAGGCAGGATTGGAACGCATTGATCTATTGCCTCAAAATTACATCGATTTAGACTGGATGATCCCCGCACCAGCCCAAGGGGCCATGGTAATTGTAGCCCGTGAAAATGATACTTACGCAATAGATGCTTCTGCAAAATTAAATGATCCAACATCTGAAATCTGCACAGCAATAGAAAGGGAATTTTTACGGGTCTTAGAAGGAGGATGTACTGCTCCCATAGGTGCTTACGCAACTGTAGTAAACGAGGTAATTGAATTTAAGGGCATCTTACTTTCTATAGATGGTAGTCAAAAATTCGAAATTGAAAAATCTACAAAAATGGATAGTTGCAAAGGTTTCGGGAAGGACTGTGCCAATGACTTACTAAAAAGGGGAGGGAAAGAACTTATGCTGCAGATTAAAAAAGAACTTTCGAAATGAAAAAAGTGCTTTCCACAAAAAAGCTAACGCCTCCCCAAAAGCAAGCGTTTCTCAATGCCGGAATTGAAGTTGAGGACTATGATGCCATTAGCGTTACTTTTTTGGATTTTGAAGCCCCCAAAAAAATAGAAAATGCCATTTTTACCAGTCAAAATGCAGTTCATTGCTTGAAGGGAAAACACATCGAAATTCAGAATTGTTTCTGTGTAGGGCAAAAAACTAAAAGGGCTTTGGAAATATTGGATAAAAATGTGGTGAAAACAACAAAAAACAGTAAAGAATTAGCTCAATTCATACAGAATTCCTTTAAAAATGCCTCATTTTATTATTTTTCTGGAAGTCGTAGAAGAGATGAAATTCCAGTTTCTTTTAATACTTCCGAAAACACTCTTTTTGAAATAAAAACGTATCAAATTGAATTAAATTTGAAACATTTTACCGAAAAATGGGTTGGAATTCTCTTTTTTAGTCCTAGCGGTGTTGAAAGTTTTTTTGAGGCAAATCCTCATGCTTTTGCGCAATACAATCCTTTGGCAATCTGCATAGGAAAAACCACCGCTTCCGAGGTCCAAAAGTACACCCAACATTACTATACCGCTAACGACACTTCTATTGAAAGTGTCATCCAAAAAACCATTGAAACATTCCTCATTCATGATTAAAAACGATTTATTTTTAAGGGCTTTAAAAGGAGAAACCGTTGAACGGCCTCCTGTGTGGATGATGCGACAAGCGGGGCGTTACTTACCTGAATTTCAAGAAATAAAGGCCCAATATGATTTTTTTACCCGTTGCCAAACGCCAGAATTGGCAAGTGAAATTACCGTTCAGCCTATTCGAAGGTATGGGATGGATGCCGCAATTCTCTTTAGCGACATCTTAGTGGTTCCCCAAGCCATGAACATTCAAGTGGAAATGAAAGCGGGTATTGGCCCTTGGCTTCCTAATCCTATTCGAAGCCAAAAAGACCTCGACAACGTTGTGGTTCCTTCCATTCCTGAAACCCTTGGCTATGTAATGGAGGCCATAAAAATTACCAAGCAAAAGCTCAATGAGGAAGTGCCCCTTATTGGATTTGCCGGCAGCCCCTGGACGATTCTTTGTTATTGTGTTCAAGGCCAAGGAAGCAAAAACTTCGATAAGGCAAAAGAATTTTGCTTTACACAGCCTATTTTGGCCCATCAACTACTCCAAAAAATAACCGATACCACCATCCTATATCTCAAGGAAAAGATAAACGCTGGCGTCAATGCTATACAGCTTTTTGATAGCTGGGGCGGAATGCTTTCACCAACCGATTATCAAGAATTCAGCTGGCAGTATATGCAGCAAATCATTGATGCACTAAGGGATAAGATTCCTGTAATTGCTTTCGGAAAAGGGTGTTGGTTTGCCTTGGATACCATGGCCAAAAGTGGTGCGGCTGCCTTAGGTGTTGATTGGACTTGCGCCCCGCAAGTAGCTAGACAGTTAACGGGAGGTAACATAACACTGCAGGGGAATTTTGACCCCTCCCGTTTATTAAGCCCTCCAAAAGAAATAAAACGTTTGGTGACCAAAATGATTGATGCCTTTGGAAAAGACAAATACATCGTAAATTTAGGTCACGGCATTTTGCCGAACATTCCATTGGATCATGTTTCTGCCTTTATAGAAGCCGTAAAAGACTACCAACAAAAATGAATCTTTGGGCCAAAATAAAACAAATGGATTTTTTTAAGCTCTTGCAGTTTTTGGGTTTATTATGCCAAAAACCACTTTTGATTATCCCCATTTGGAAGGCTACAAAACAGACACTACAGCTAAGTCAACAACTATATGGCAAATCGCATAACGGTAATGGAAAAGCCAATGCTTTTCGACATGCATACTGGAATTTTTCTATTTGCAAAAGAACACTCAAATTCACAAAAAATCCTCATAAAAGTAGTATTTGGACTCAAAAAGTAGTGGAATATTATGAAAAAGTGACCAAAAATGCCGATTTGGACAGAGAGATGGATTTACACAATAATACTTTTGGGAGAAATCATTTTTTAACCCATTTTGATGAAAATCAAGCAAAAACTATCGTTTTTTTTCAAAATAGCGCTGAAAATGCCCAAAAAGTGACAAAAGTTGAAGAGATTAAAGAAATAAGGAATCATCTTGTTTACATCGCCCAATTGCACCTACTATGAAAGCCCAATTTGTCCACTACATACAAACCCTTCAAGATACCATCACTTCAGCTCTTGAAAAAGTGGATGGAAAAGCAACCTTCCGGGAAGATTTCTGGGAGCGAAAGGAAGGCGGTGGAGGTAGGACACGGGTTATTGAAAACGGGGCGATTTTTGAAAAAGGGGGCGTAAACATTAGTGAAGTCCATGGGAAACTCCCTGAAAGTATGCAGCACTATTTTGGAGTAGAAGAAGCGCATTTTTTTGCCTGCGGGTTAAGCTTGGTGCTTCATCCCAAAAATCCTTTTGTCCCAACGGTGCATGCCAATTGGCGTTATTTTGAAATGTACAATCAAAGAGGTGAAAAAGTAGATTCTTGGTTTGGAGGCGGGCAGGATTTAACTCCTTACTATGTATTTGAAGAAGATGCGATACATTTTCATAGCATCTGTAAAGAAGCTTGCGACAATCATCAAGCACACTTTTACCCTGAATTCAAAAAAAAATGTGACACCTATTTTTTCAATAGCCATAGAAACGAAGCCCGTGGTATAGGGGGTCTGTTTTTTGACTACCTAAGAGAAACTCCCGAGATGTCCATAGCCGATTGGTACCGTTTTGTGACCGAAGTGGGCAATAGTTTTCTGGATGCCTATCTCCCCATTGTGGAAAAAAGGAAAAATAATGAGTATACGGAAGAAAATAAAAACTGGCAGGAAATACGCCGCGGAAGGTATGTTGAATTCAATTTGGTGCACGACAAAGGCACACTTTTCGGATTAAAAACCAACGGAAGGATTGAAAGCATCTTGATGAGCCTTCCTCCGCATGTGCAATGGCGTTACGACTACTACCCCGAAAAGGGAAGTGAAGAAGAAAAATTAATAACCGTTTTAACATCGCCCAGAGAATGGGTATAAAAGCAAATTATGTACCCATTAAACCGAAACCGCAGACTGCGAAGCAATGAAGCCATTCGAAACTTGGTGAGGGAAACCCTTATTTCGCCAAATGATTTTTTGGTTCCTCTATTTATCACGGAAGGAAAGGGCATTAAAGAAGAAATCCCTTCAATGCCCAATTACTTTCGCTTTAGCCTGGATTTGCTTTCCAAAGAAGTCAAGGAATTATGGGCCATGGGCCTAAAAAGTGTTTTGCTTTTTGTAAAAGTCCCCGAACATTTAAAAGATAATAAAGGGAAAGAAGCCTTAAACCCAAACGGGTTGATGCAGCGCGCCATCAAGACCGTAAAGGAGGCTGTTCCCGAAATGCTCGTCATGACAGACGTAGCCCTGGATCCCTATTCTATCTATGGGCACGACGGCATTATTGAAAAAGGGATCATCCTCAATGATGAAACCGCCGAGGTCTTGGCTGAGATGAGTATTTCCCATGCCAAGGCTGGCGCCAATTTTGTGGCACCCAGTGATATGATGGACGGAAGGATCCTAACCATCCGGGAAGCATTGGAAGATGAAGGCTTCTATGATACGGGTATCATGAGCTACAGTGCCAAATATGCTTCGGCGTTTTACGGCCCCTTTCGGGATGCACTGGATAGTGCCCCAGTAAACATGAAAAACATTCCGAAGGATAAAAAAACATACCAGATGGATCCTGCCAATCGCGATGAGGCGCTGCGGGAAGTAGAAATGGATATTGATGAAGGAGCCGATATTGTCATGGTAAAACCGGGTTTGTGCTATTTGGATATCGTAAGGGAAATAAGAAATCAGGTTGAGGTTCCCGTGGCGGTCTACCAAGTAAGTGGCGAATATGCCATGCTCAAAGCCGCTGCAGAAAAAGGTTGGTTAGACCATGATGCAGTGATGATGGAGCAAATTACCGCTATTAAAAGGGCCGGAGCCCAAATCATTGCCAGCTATTTTGCCAAGGACGTCGTAAAACTCCTGTAAGCCTAAATTTTGGGAGAAAAGGCCGGATTGAGGTTGCGCAGGATGGTGTTTAAAAATTGGGAAACATCATAGGGTTTTAATATGATGTCGTTCATTCCCGAAGACAAAATCTTTTTTCGCATTTCATCAATTTCAACGGCCGTTAGGGCAATGATTGGGGTTTGTTCATCAAATTCCCTAATGAGTTCCGTGGCTTCAATCCCGCCCATCCCCGGCATGTGTATGTCCATTAAGATGAGATCAAAACGTTGTTCTTTTACCAACTGGATAGCCTCTTCGCCAGTATCTGCCAAGGAGCAATGAAAGTGACGTTGTTCCAATATTTTCTGGGTAATTTTTTGGTTGATCCTATTATCGTCCACCACCAAAATATGTATGTTCTCGAAGACATTTCCAAACGTTGATGTCTCACTGTAGGCGATGGGCACCTCTAAAACCTCCTGCATGTCATAGGCCTCCATTTCCAGTTCAAAACTAAAGGCCGCACCTTTATTTACGCCACTTTCCAAATTAATTTCACTGCCAAAAAGTGCCAAAAGTTTTTTAACAATGGGAAGCCCAAGGCCTGTTCCTTGGTAATTGTAATTTTTGTTTTCTACTTGTGAAAACTCTTCAAAGATACTTGCTTGCTTTTCCTTGGGGATTCCTATCCCATCATCCTTTACCATAAAACGAATTTTGTGGGTTTCATTATTTTTGGATAGAGATTGAATGGTTACCCAAATGTTTCCGTTTTCATTGAATTTTACCGCATTACCAATGAGGTTCATCAATATTTGCGACAACCGCACCGAATCCCCAATCAATTGATCTGGAATGGATGGATCAATAGTTAAATGAATTTGGTTTTTGTTCTGTTCCAAGCCAAAACTGAAGGTTTTAATGATATTGTTGACCAAGCGTTTTAAGGAAAATGGGGTGCGTTCTAGTTTAACCCCGTTGGCATCTATTTTATTCAAAATAAGGACGTCGTTAATAAGTGCCAATAAGTAATCTGCCGAAAATTTCAACGATTTCAAATCGTCCTCGTGTGAGGTGAGGTTTTTGTCCTCCAGCAAGATGGATGAAATTCCTATGACTCCATACAAAGGCGTTCGAAGTTCGTGGCTGATGGTAGAGAAAAACTGGGTTTTAAGCTTCGAAAGCCTTTCGGCCTCTTCTTTGGCTTGGGTAAGTTCGATGTTTTTATGGTACAACCGGCTGATGTATCTTTTGCGGGTTTTGGAAAGGCTGTAAATAATTAAGAAAGCAATCAATAAAACAACAAAAGAACCAATGAAAATGTAGTTGAGTAGCTTGGATTTTTTCATCAATGCATCAGCATAATCTTGCTGTTTTTTGGCCGAATCCAAATCGTTTTGGTATTGCTCCAGCTTAAACTTGGCACTGGTTTCCAGCAGCTTTTGTTCTCCTAGAATTTCGTTTAGCTGACTTTTGACTACTTTCTCTTTCTTCAAACTCTCGTTTGAGGCAGCCAAATTTCCAATTCTTTCGTAGGATTTAGACAGGTACTCCTGCGCTTCTGCTACTTGTGCCAAATAATTTCCTGCTTCGGCCCGCTGGGCCACATCCTCAAAAATTGAAATCGCTAGGTTGTCTTCATTTTTATAAAAGTAATATCGCCCCTTCAGGATATCTAGATTAATCCCGTAAAGTGGATGAAGGTCTGGATTCTCATTGAGAATATTTTTTGCTTTTAAAAGGTATGGAAAGGCTTTATCCAGTTCCTTAAGATCAATATTTGCCCAGGCGAGATTGATGTAATTTGCCAACAACCCACGTTGTTTTTCATTGGTCTTGAGGTTAAGTTCCAGGCTTTTTTCAAAATTCTTTTTGGCTATTTCTATGTTGCCTCCATTTTCCATCAACAAATTGCCAATGTCGTTGTAAACCCCAGAAATAAATGTATCCTTTTGAGTCAATTTGGCGAAATGAAGGGCCTTGTTGTAATAATCAAGGGCGTTGACGGTATCCCTCATATCGGTATAAAAAGAACCCAACCTAGAATATCCCTGCGAAGCATGGTAATAATCATTTTTCTTTAGGGCTTCTGAAACAAGGATGCCACCAGTGATGATCCCATTCTTATAATCGTAGGCATAGGAATATTCGAAGGTTTTTTTATACAACTTTTTTAAACTATCTACAGAAATTGTATCTTTCTGTGCGTAGAATAGCATAGGTGAAAAAAGCAGGATAAAAAGGAGTTTAGGGCATTTCATTTAAAAAATTCTTACCTAAATCTACTTAAAATTATTGTATTTAGGATTTTTTACATTGCTAAAATATTTGTTTTTTAATTGATAATGAATTCTCCTTCAAAAATTTACAAAACCCATCTTCAAACCCCCTTGGGTTTTCTGGAAATTATAGGAACTGAAACCAGTCTTGTTTCCGTGACCTTTTTTGAAACCAAAGGAGAAGATACCGAGACCATTCCTGAAGTACTTAAAGAAGCCAAGCAACAATTAAAAGAATATTTTGAGGGCAAAAGAACCCTTTTCAACCTAAAGGTTGAACCGCAGGGCACCGATTTCCAAAAAAAAGTATGGGAGCACTTGCAAGAAATTCCATTTGGTGTCACCTCCTCTTATCAGCAAATGGCGCACAAATTGGGCGATCCCAAGGTCATTCGGGCAGCCGCATCAGCCAATGGGAAAAACCCCATTGCCATTATCATCCCCTGCCACAGAGTAATAGGAAGCGATGGCTCTTTAACAGGATATGCGGGAGGACTTCAAAGAAAAAAATGGCTTTTGGAACATGAAAGCCCAGTAAAACAAGGTATACTTTTTTAAAAATGGTGTAACATGAAAAAACTTAAAAAATTCTTCAAATGGGTGGGTATTATCCTGTTGCTTTTAATCGCTACGCTATACATTACCGATACCGATTACCTCATCAAAGCGGTGCGAACCATTTACCTCACGGGACATACCACAGCCTATCTGGAGGACTACAAAAAATTTGACAACCACCTAGTTGAGAATGGAATGCCGCAGCCTTGGCCTATTCACAAGGCCTATAATACTGCCGCTGAAACCGAAAAATTGACTCAATGGAATAAGGATTTGGGAACCATTGCCTACCTCATCATCAAAAATGATAGCATCTGGTTTGAAAAATACTACGACGGCTTTGGCGAAGACTCCAAAAGCAATTCCTTTTCCATGGTCAAAAGCATGGTCACAGCGCTATTGGGCAAAGCCATTATGGAAGGAAAAATCAAAAATCTTGACCAGCCAGTGGGTGATTTTGTTCCAGAATTCCATGAGGGGTTAGCGGGAAAGATGACGGTGGGTGATTTATCTTCCATGGCGTCTGGGACCAACTGGGATGAAGCCTATTACTCTCCTTTTTCCATTACCACTCGGGCCTATTTTGATGACGATTTGCGAAAGGTAATCAAAGGATTAAAAGTGGTAAATCCCCCTGGGCAAGCCTTTAAATACGCCAGTGGGGACACCGAATTATTGGGTATGGTACTGGAAAAAGCCACAGGAAAAACACTGGCCCACTATTTAAGTGAAGAATTCTGGAAGCCCTTAGGGGCTGAACATGAAGCCTTATGGCAAGTAGATAGTGAAGAAGAGGGAATGGAGAAATGTTTTTGTTGTCTTGCCAGTAATGCCAAGGACTTTGCCCGGTTTGGGAAACTTTATAAAGATTATGGAAAATGGAACGGAAAGCAGCTACTGGACTCTGCCTTTGTGGTGAAATGTGTCACTCCCAGATTTGCCGAAAGCCCACAATATGGGTATGGCTGGTGGTTATACAACCCTTCTGGTAAAAACTTCTTCATGATGCGAGGCCACTTGGGTCAATATGTTATGGTGGAACCAAATGACAACGTCATTATTGTGCGGTTGGGCCATCAAAAAAGCCCCGATGCGGGTATAGGTGTTTTTACCGAAGACATTAAGGTATATATTGAAGAAGCCTACAAAATGATGGGTGATGCTATCCTATAATTTTTTTGTATTTTTACCCAACTCCCCTCCTTAAATACTACAACTATGTTACACCGAATCGCTTTGGAGCATATCCTCTTTTTGGATATCGAAACCGTTCCACAGTTTGAAAATTTTCAAGCATTGGATGACACAGCAAAATTACTATGGGAGCAAAAAACACAGTACCAAAGAAAAGAAGAATTTACTGCAGAGGAGTTTTATGATCATGCAGGAATTTGGGCAGAATTTGGCAAGATTATTTGTATTTCGGTAGGCTATTTTGCCTTTAAGGAAGAAAAAAGAAGTTTTAGGGTGACCAGCTTTTATGGTGAGGAAGCAAAGATCCTCAACGATTTTAAATCCCTTTTGGAAACCCACTTCAATAAGCCCCAGCATCTGCTTTGTGCCCACAATGGAAAAGAATTTGACTTCCCTTATATTGCCCGAAGAATGATTATTCAAGGGATTGGGATTCCCTTTAAATTAAATCTCTTCGGGAAAAAACCATGGGAAGTACCACATCTTGACACGATGGAGTTGTGGAAATTTGGGGATTATAAAACCTTTACTTCCTTAAAATTAATGGCATATTCTTTAGGAATTCCTTCACCAAAAGATGATATTGACGGAAGCCAAGTGAGGGATGTTTTCTATGAGGAAAAAGACCTAGACCGAATCATCCAGTATTGCGAAAAAGACACCATTACCGTCGCCCAAGTGTTGCTGAGGCTTAGAAATGAAGCCGTATTGGAGGACAACGAAATTTTAAGTGTCTAACTTTTTTATCCGGTTCTTGGGGAACTACCTATATTTGTGATTGTGGAAAAAGAAGTCCTTCTTGATATTCAAGACTTAACCATTTCCTTCGGAAACAAGAAAAACAGCACCGAAGTGCTCCATGGCGTCTCCTTTTCAGTAGCAAAAAACAGCATCTTGGGTATTGTTGGGGAATCGGGCTCCGGAAAATCGGTCACTTCTTTGTCTATCATGGGATTGCTTCCACAAGCCAACACACATCTTTCAGGAAGTATATTTTTTAACGGAAAAGAGCTACTCCATTTAAAGGAAAAACAATGGCAAAACCTTCGAGGAAAAGAAATAAGTATGGTATTTCAAGAGCCCATGACGGCCTTGAATCCTTCCATCACTTGTGGGGAACAGGTCGTTGAAATGCTTCGGCTTCACCTAAAAATGACCCGTTCCGAAGCCAAAAAGGAAACTCTTTCCCTATTTGAAAAAGTGAAGCTGCCCCGCCCACAGGAAATATACCATAGCTACCCGCATCAAATTAGCGGCGGACAAATGCAGCGGGTGATGATTGCCATGGCCATTTCCTGCAAGCCCAAACTGCTCGTGGCCGATGAGCCCACAACCGCCTTGGATGTCACTGTGCAAAAAGAAATTATTCAGCTATTGAAAGACCTTCAGAAAGAGACGGAAATGAGCCTTATCTTTATTTCCCATGACCTAGCGTTGGTTTCGGAAATTGCAGATCATGTGGTAGTCATGTACCAAGGGAATGTTGAGGAAGAGGGAAGTGTTTTTCAAATATTCAAGTTACCCAAATCCCCTTATACCAAAGCGTTGCTTGCCTCACGGCCACCCCTTGATAAACGCCTGGAAAAATTGCCTACCATTGCCTCCCTGGCCAACAAGAGTTTTGAACCCAAAGAAATTACCCCTCAACAAAGAGCCTTACGACACAAAGCGATTTATTTGCAAAAGCCCCTTTTGGAAGTCAAAAACCTGGGGAAAGTATATTTTCAAAATACAGGTTTATTTCAGAAAAAAAGAAAAATAAAGGCCGTTGACGACGTCTCATTTCAAGTATTTGCTGGGGAAACCCTAGGATTGGTAGGAGAGTCAGGCTGTGGAAAGTCAACCCTTGGGAAAGTCATCCTTCAATTGGAAAAAGCCACCCATGGGACCGTGTACTTTAACGGAAAGGACATTACCCAGTTAACTCCTTTAGGGATTCGAAAACTGCGAAAAGACATCCAGCTTATTTTTCAGGATCCTTATTCTTCATTGAATCCTAGACGTACTATAGGACAAAGCATCGGCGAGGTGATGGAAGTACATGGCATTGGCACTTCGCAAAAAGACCGAAACCAGAAAGTGGGCGCCCTTCTTAAAAAAGTAGGCTTAGATGAAACCTATGCCCAACGCTACCCACATGAGCTATCGGGGGGGCAGCGCCAGCGGGTAGGTATTGCCCGGACCATTGCCCTAGAGCCCAAACTGGTGATTTGCGATGAAAGTGTAAGTGCGCTGGATATTTCGGTACAGGCACAGGTACTCAATCTTTTGAATGAGCTAAAAGAGGTTTTTGGGTTTACCTATATCTTTATTTCGCACGATTTGGCCGTGGTGAAATTCATGGCAGATCAATTGATTGTGATGAACAAGGGGTGCATTGAAGAAATGGGCGATGCCGAAGAGATTTATGCAAATCCCAAAAAAGGCTATACCCAAAAATTGATTGAGGCCATCCCGAAAGGGTTATGATGGTGTAAGGGATTTCATAAATTGATTTTTTGGTTTTGATATTCAGTCGATTAAAAAATTATTTTCCCACTGGCTTGGTCTTGTTTAAAAATAATTTCCTTACCTTCAATAACGTAAAAACCATTTTAAATTTTTCTGTCATGAAAACGAAAGTTCCTATGAGGAGAGGAATGACGTTATTTCTTCTCCTGTTTTGTGTTTTATTTGGGCATATGCCCCTTATTTTTTCCCAAAACAACAATTTGCCACCTACGTGCACCACTGCTGCCACTTCCAACAATTTTATTGAAATGGAGAATATAAGGGGGCTAGATTACACCAATTATGAATTCCACCTTAAAGTCTATGTCCACGTGCTTACACACAGCGATAAGGGGCCAGGCCAAAGTGTGCTAGGGTAAACGAATCCCTAAAACACCTATACGAAAGCTTCGATCCCTTGGGAATACACCTTGTTTGGGATGGGCAAATAGATTATATCCTTAACGATGCCTGGTTTGACATTCCACAAAATTTCAAGGAACAGATATGGAGCCATAATTACCACCAGGATGGGATAGACATCTATTTGGGGAGCAGCCAAGAAGGAAATGCCTTTGCTGAAGCACGTGGTGGTGTGGGGGAATACAGCGCTTTTATTGTGAGTGGGTATTATGGTATTTATCCGGACTATAGCTTTTGGCCACAATCCAGTACAATGCAGCACGAACTGGGCCATGTTTTCTTCCTTTGGCACACGTTTAATGGGACTGGTGAAGTTACGGCAAACTCCTGTTCAGAGTGTTTGTACAGTTTGGATCCCAATAATGGAAATGCCTTTTATTGTGGGGATTATGTGTATGACACCCCGCCAGACCCAAATTTTACTCCTAATTTTGATATTAACTGCAACTACATAGGCGGAGGGCAAGATGACTGTGGCAGTAATTTTCAACCATTGGCTAATAACTTTATGAGTTATGCTCCCCTATCATGCAGGGATTCCTTTACCCCAGGACAAAAAACCAGGATGAAAAATGCCATTTGGTATTTGCCCTTTTTAAATCAAACTCACTTGCAGGAATATGCTTATGTGAGAGGTAAAAACATTTTATGTGGATCAGAGAGTTCTAGTTATAGTATTTATTCTAATGATATTTCAACCATTTCGATTGAAGTATCAAACAATTTACAAGTCATAAGCACCTCGGTTCTTACAGATAGAATTAATGTTAATGTAGGGAGTAATTTAGATATTGATGAGGAGGGTGAAGTAGCTTTCATTATTGTTAAAAGAAATGGACAGGAAATCGGCCGCAAGAACTTTTGGACAGGATTGCCGCAAACCATGATTGAAAATAGTATTGACGGGGAATCGGTCGTAGGGCCAAACGATGTAGAATTTTATCTTGTCCCACAAAGGCTGGAAGGGGCCTCCACTTATATGTGGGTTTTTCCTGGGTTTCCTCCCTTAGAACAGGAACCTTTTGTCCCCGGTAATGATGGTTGGCAATACAACCATATGACAAGGCACCATAATGTACTATACACCATGATAGGCACCTGTGGGGGCGAACTTTTCATTTATGGCATCAACGAATGTGGGGACGGCACTGTCCCGGAAAATGTAGGGAAAGTAGTTACCGTTACCCCTAATAATCCAAACTGTCCCCCGCCGCCAAATCCCATGCCCATTGTGTACTACCCCAACCCGGCAGACAGTTTACTGTCCATTGACCTTTCGTTACAGGTTAATGGAGTGTATACCATTGTAGTGTATGACCAGTACCAAACGGTGCGGTATGAAGACACCTCCAGTAATATTGTGAAAACCATCGATACGTTTAATTTGCCCAATGGCATGTATTACCTTCATATTTATGACGGTACTGCTTTACTGTTGAGCAATATACTGATCATTAACCACTGATAATTTTGTATCTTTAAATAAAAAACAGCACCCTTTGCTTTATGGGGTGCTGTTTACCAACTCATAAAAAGGCAATGAAAAAGATAACACGTTACTTGATTTTCCTTTGCTCTGCTTCTGCGCTGGCACAGTTTACCCAGGTTCCGGACCCCGTTTTTGAACAGTACCTAATTGATGCAGGGATCGATACCGATGGTGTCATCAACGGGCAGTTCCTTACCAGCAATGCCCAAGGGGTCATTTTTATTGATATAGACAACCTTCCCGTGACCGACCTTACGGGCATAGAGGCTTTTGGGCAGCTTGAACGGTTGGATGCCCGGAATACAGACTTTGTTACCGCAGATTTTTCACAGAACCTTCAGTTGGACCAGCTCACTATCGTGAACAGCCCCCTTTCTTCCATCAACCTTACCCAGAACGTGAATTTGATAACCGCTTTCATCGATGAGTGCAACCTAAGCACCATAGACGTTTCCCAAAACGTAAACTTGGTGCAGCTATCCATAGATGGCAACCAACTCTCCAGCATAGATGTTGCGGGGCTGGACGCATTGGTATCCCTTTCGCTGGAGGACAACAACTTTAGTGCAATAGATATCCCATTGCCCAACCTGGGGGGCTTGTTCCTGAACGGCAACCAACTTGCCCAGCTGGATGTTTCCGGGCTTACCTCCCTGGCCACATTATACGTCCACGAAAACCAACTTTCCCAGCTGGACGTTTCCAACAACCTAGGACTGAAGTTTTTAAACTGTGCAGACAATTCCCTTACCCAGATGGATGTCTCCAACAATACCCAATTGGAATATTTTGCTTGTAGCCGCAATAATATTTCTAACATAAATCTTGGAACAGGCCTGGTAGACTTGGAATCTTTTTCGTGCTCCTACAATATGCTTAGCGGTATAGATCTGGGCAATGTTCCAAAACTGAAAACTTTTGGGGCTGTATATAATGACCTTAATGATGTTGATTTTTCTGCTTGTCCCTTACTGGAGAGAGTCGCTATTCAGGATAACCCTATAGATACTTTTCTCGATTTTACACAAAACCCTTTGCTTTTGAGCATTGGCTTTGAAAATACCTTGGTAAGCGGCATCGATGTTTCCCAATGTCCGTTACTGAATTATATTTCCTTTTACAATACCCAAGTTATAGCTGTTGACCTCTCCAACAACCCAGCCCTAGACAGGGTCTGGGCTTGGGACAATGGTATGTTGCAAACGATCGATATCCGTAACGGGAACAATGCAATTTTAACCCTTGACGGGCAAAATAGCCCCAACCTAAGCTGTATCTACGTGGACGACGCGTCCTCTGGAGAGGGGACTTTTTATATCGATCCCCATACCCATCTGGTAAACAACGAGCAAGAGTGCGAGGCCCTTGGCCTTGGTGACTACCTTCCCTCAACCTTTGCCATTTACCCCAACCCGGCCAAGGACCTATTGTCCGTGGAAGGCAGCGAGGCCGTTGTGAAGGTTACCCTCTATGACCCATGGGGCCGCAAGCTCCTGGAGGCAACCCGGGACTTTGCACAGATCTCCGTGGGCCACCTGCCCGCTGGCATCCTGCTGGTGGAAGTAGCCACCGAAAAAGGGACGGTAGTGGTGAAGGTGGTGAAGGAATAAAAAAGCCCGTTCTAACCTCACAAAGAACGGGCCTACCTTTATCTGAATCGTTGCAGATTTGGGGAAAAAGGATTTTTCAATACGTTACATCAACAGGAATACTTTTTTGGCTACGTAGAACAAACTTCTCAAGAGCGTCAAAGTATTTTTCATCCAGTTGGTTACACTTTTCATAGGATAAGTTGGTTAAGTCTGGTTAATCAAATTTGGGAGTGCTAAAGTGTAAAAATATTTCAATAAAGACGACAAAAAACATATTTTTTCGATGAAATGCTAATTTTTTTAACATTTGATCAAATTTTGGGCAGATGTATAATAGGAATAAAAGTTAGAAAATCATTTCTGGGATGGTACCTTCTATAACCATGTCCCCCTCGGTTGCCTTTTGAATTTCCTCTACAGAAACCCCTGGAGCACGTTCCAAGAGATGGAACTTACCGTCCTTGATTTCCAGAACGGCAAGGTTGGTCACGATTTTTTTAACACAACCCACCCCCGTTAAAGGTAACGAGCAATGCTTAAGGAGTTTTGATTCCCCCTCACGGTTGGTATGCATCATGGCCACAATAATATTTTCTGCCGAGGCTACTAAATCCATGGCGCCTCCCATGCCTTTCACCATTTTTCCAGGAATTTTCCAATTGGCAATGTCGCCTTCTTGTGAAACTTCCATGGCTCCCAGGATGGTAAGGTCTACGTGTTGTCCGCGAATCATGGAAAAACTCATGGCCGAATCAAAAAAGGAAGCTCCGGGAAGGGCCGTAATGGTCTGTTTTCCCGCATTGATCAAATCGGGGTCTTCCTCCCCTTCAAAAGGGAACGGTCCCATCCCCAAAATCCCATTTTCACTTTGAAATTCCACTTCTATATCGTGACGTACAAAATTGGCTACCAAGGTAGGAATCCCAATGCCCAAGTTTACATAGTACCCATCTTTTACTTCTTTGGCAATGCGCTGTGCTATTTGATTTTTGTCTAACATTGTAATTGGTTAATGTGGTAATTTGAAAATTTGTTAATTATTGTTCTTTGACGTTGAAATAATTTTGCTCATTATCTTAATAATAGTTTGCAAATCTTCTAGGAGACTCTCTTTTGGATTAGGATAATGAATCGATTCCTGACATAACATTAACCAATACTCCAGTTCGTCTGCTTCTTTAGCTGAAATTTTAAATTTATGAATAAAGTCTTTTTTACTTTCCGCATTTTGAGCCTCTCGAATATTTGCGCCTATGGATGTTCCACTCCTAAAAATTTGAGAGGCCATTTCATGTTTTTGTTTTAGTCGCAACTCTTCAGAAAAATCAATAATATCTTTTGAGAATTTAAAACTTAATTCAATAATTATGTTCTTTTTATCATTCCTCAAAATTTTCAAATTAAATCATTTTCAAAATATTTAATTTCGTTTACGAACCGTTAATTGTTCAATTCTTTTTTCGTATTTCGCTCCCTGAAAAATACGCTGTACAAAAATACCAGGGATGTGTATTTGGTTGGGATCGAGTGCCCCTGCTGGCACTAATTCTTCTACTTCGGCTATGGTAATTTGAGCTGCACCGCACATATTTGGATTAAAATTTCGAGCCGTTCCTTTAAAAATTAAATTGCCCGCAGTATCCCCTTTCCAGGCTTTTACAAAAGCAAAGTCGGCTTCAAAGGCACGTTCCATGATATGCATTTTGCCATTAAATTCCCGCACTTCTTTTCCTTCGGCAACTTCGGTTCCATAGCCTGCAGGAGTAAAAAAAGCGGGAATGCCACTTTGTGCAGCACGACACCGTTGTGCCAAAGTGCCCTGCGGAATGAGTTCCACTTCCAATTCGCCACTTAACATTTGTCGTTCAAATTCGGCATTTTCACCTACATAAGAGGAGACCATTTTTTTTATTTGATGCTTTTGAAGCAATAACCCTAACCCAAAGTCATCCACACCTGCATTATTGGAAATACAGGTTACCTCTTTTACGTTCAATCGAACCAATTCGGCAATACAGTTTTCCGGGATACCACTTAAGCCAAATCCGCCAAGCATGAGGGTCATTCCATCTTTTACCCCTTTGCAGGCTTCTTGCGCGTTTGCTACCGTTTTTGTGATCATCTAATTTTCAATTTTTCTTAAAATTACGAAATAAAAAGGGATAAAAAAACCCGATTTCTCGGGCATTTTTGTCTTCCATAGGAAAGTTGTTTTTAATCAAATTCGTCATCGGGGATTCCATGATCTTCTTCGCCTTGACCAAATTTTGAGCAATCGGTCTCTATAGAAAGCTTGGATGGTTTCGAAAAATTATTTTTGGAAATATCCAGTGAAGTGTTTTCATAACATTTTCGCATATAAATACCCCAAATGGGCAGCGCCATGGTTGCTCCTTGCCCATATGCAGTGCTAGAGAAATGTACCGAGCGGTCTTCTCCCCCAACCCAAACACCTGTAGCCAGATTGGGGACCATGCCCATAAACCATCCATCACTATTATTTTGAGTGGTTCCGGTTTTACCCGCAATGGGATTGGTAAATTCATACGGATAGCCTGTTACTGCATTTTTATAAACGGCCGAATTGGTCGCCCAACTCGTGCGCAATCGTTGTCCCGAGCCGGACTGGGTGACCCCTTCCATTAAACTTACTGTTACATACGCAGACTCTTTGCTAATCACGTCTTTGGTCTCGGGCACATTTTGATACAAAATAGTTCCGTTTTTATCTTCGATGCGTTGAACTAAAGTAGGTTTCACGAAAACCCCTTCGTTGGCAAAAGTACTGTAGGCGCCTACCATTTCGTACAAAGAAACATCTGGGGTCCCAAGTGCAATAGAAGGAACCTCAGGGATGTCTTTGGAGTCCACGCCCATTTTCTCCACCAGATCGATCACGGGTCTGGGCCCTACACGATCAATCAATCTTGCCGTAACGGTATTCACCGAATTTGCCAAGGCCCGTTTTAGGGTCAACATACCCCCATAACTGCCATCGCTGTTTTTGGGTGTCCAGTCTTTCAGCAAGCCATATTTCCCAGCGGGGATTGTCCAAGGGGTGTTGGGGAGGGTGTCACAAGGCGACATATGCATCTGGTCTATGGCCGTGGCGTAAACAAAAGGTTTAAAAGTAGACCCTATTTGTCGTTTCCCGGTCTTCACCATGTCGTATTTAAAATGCTTATAATTGATGCCTCCAACCCAAGCTTTGATTTCGCCGGTTTGTGGGGTCATGGACAAGAGGGAGGCCCTTAAAAAGGATTTATAATACCGAATAGAATCCAAGGGTGTCATCAAGGTATCAATATCTCCTTTCCATGAAAAAATCGTCATTTGAGTCTTCTTTCTAAAGCTCTCCAAAATTTCCTGCTCGCTTTTGCCTTGCTTTTTTAATTCTCGCCAGCGATCACTTCGTTTCATGGCACTTTCCAATAATTGTTTTTCTTCCTCCTCGGTGATGTCGCGAAACGGCGCTGTTTTGTTTTTTTTGTTCTGTTCTGCAAATTCCTTTTGAAGGTTTGATATGTGCGCATCTACTGCTTCTTCGGCATATTGCTGCATTTTGGAATCGATCGTCGTATAAATTTTTAACCCGTCGCTGTTAATGTCGTACAAGCTTCCGTCGGGCTTTGGGTTGTCTTTCGCCCATTGTTTCATAAACCCTCTAATGTATTCCCTAACATAGGTTCCAATTCCTTCGTCGTGGTCTTGAGGGGTAAACTTTACCCCCAAAGGAAGCTCTTGAAGGGAGTCTTTTTGCTTTTCGGTGATAAAATCGTATTTCTCCATTTGCGAAAGCACCACGTTTCTTCTGTTCATGACCCCTTCTGGGTTACGGCGCGGATTGTAAAGGGAGGAATTTTTGAACATTCCTACCAGCATGGCAGACTCTTGAATGTTCAAATCTTTGGGTGATTTGTCAAAATAGATATTGGAGGCAGATTCAATCCCTATCGCCAAATTGAGAAAATCATAGGTATTGAAATACATGGTAATAATTTCCTCTTTGGTATAGCGGCGTTCCAAACGGGTAGCGATGATCCATTCTTTGGTTTTTTGCAAAAAAACCCTTTCAAAAATATTGCTAGCCACACGGGTAGTAAAAAACTGCTTGGCCAATTGTTGCGATATGGTACTGGCCCCTCCGCGGGTTCCCAAAAAAGCAAAAGCACGAACAGTTCCTTTCCCATCAATCCCTGAATGCTCAAAAAAGCGGGCATCCTCGGTAGCAATCAATGCATTGACCAAGTCTTTGGGAAGATCCTCATATTGAACAGGGGTCCGGTTTTCCTTAAAGAACTTTCCTATCACCTGCCCATCGGAAGAAATAATCTGCGTGGCAAGGTCTTTCTCTGGGTTTTCCAAACTGGTTTCATCGGGCAAACTGCCGAAAATGCCCCAAGAGACCAATAAAAAGAAAAACAAGATCACTAGCACTGCCCCTCCGAAAAGTTTCCAGAAGGTTTTAATGTGCTTACGCACATCATTTGTTGGCTGCTTTTTTTTGACGGTTTTTGCGGTCATTGTTCTGGTGTTACTTCTTCAATGCTATAGCCTACTTCGATAATTCCTTTCAAAGGAGAAACGCCCCCTACCTCTCCATTATTGCGCACGGCTTGGGCAAGGGTTAATACATAATTTCCTTCTTCAAAAAAAGAAACATCTTCCTTGTACCAAAGTTTGCTTTCCTTGATATTCCCGGTGCCGGTTCCCAACCAGGTACCGTCTGGAGCAGCCATTCGGTATTCTAAGGTATCGGTAACAACTTTTCCGTGTGGGAAATTCATGGATGCAATGATAAAAATATTGTTGTAGGGATACTCATTGGTGTTTCTCAGCTGCAAAAAAATATGATACCTTTTTAAAGAATCCAACTCTGGAATAACAAAGGGTATGGTTTCGTTTTGATCCCAACCACCAGGCAGGCTTTTCATTTCCCCTACAACCGTTTTGGAATTACACGAACTCAAGGAACATACAAATAGCACCCAAAAAAAACTACGCATCCTTTCGCTGTTTTTGGTTTCGGTTTCGGTTTCGATTTTTGCTTTTTTTCCGTCTATTGGATCGTTTTGGCTGGTCAAAACGCGTTAAGCTATCCTGCCCCACTACATTATTGAACAACGCTTTGTCCTCTACAATCTTCTCTTCGGCAAATTCTTCAAGGCTCGCTACTTTATTGCCTTTCTTGTTAATGGCAATGATTTCATTTACCTTTTCTACCGAAAGCTCGTGCCAGGTCATGAATTCGTCTTCATATGAGAACCACATCAGCCCTTTAAATATATCAATTTTTTGACACTGCGCTTTGCCCTTTTCGGTGAGGAGCTTCACTTCCATTTTAGGAAACGCAGACAGAGCTTCCATATAGCTATCCAATTCATAATTGAGACAGCATTTGAGCTTTCCGCACTGTCCTGCCAATTTTTGGGGGTTCAGCGATAATTGCTGGTACCGTGCTGCCGAGGTATTTACCGAACGGAAATCGGTCAACCACGTAGAACAGCACAACTCCCTTCCGCAGGAACCAATTCCCCCCAAACGGGAGGCCTCTTGCCGAAACCCTACCTGCTTCATTTCAATGCGGGTATTGAAGGTGCGGGCAAAGTCTTTGATGAGCTGTCGAAAATCTACCCGTTCTTCGGCAGTATAGTAGAAAATCACTTTTGAGCCGTCTCCCTGAAACTCCACGTCGCTAATTTTCATTTTAAGCCCAAGGCCCATGGCAATCTCCCGAGAGCGCTTCTGCACTTCTTCTTCCCTGTTACGGGCCGCTTGCCATACATCGATATCTTTTTGGTTGGCCTTTCTGTAGATTTTAGGGAGTTCATCAATCTTGATGGGTTCTTTTTTCCGTTTCATCTGCACCCGTACCAATTCCCCTGTAAGGCTCACAATGCCAATGTCGTGACCTGGAGAAGTCTCTGTGGCCACCACATCGCCGATGCATAGAGGAAGGTTATCTGGATTGCGATAAAAATGTTTCCGGCCATTCTTGAAACGTACTTCCACCGCATTAAAAGGCTCCATCCCGTTGGGAAGTGACATGTTTGAAAGCCAATCGAATACCGTTAATTTATTGCAACCATCGGTGCCACAGGTTCCATTGTTTTTGCAGCCCTTAGGTTGCCCGTTTGTGCCACTGGCACAGCTGGTACAGCCCATATATATTCTATATAATGCTCTTTTTCAGTTAAAAAGAGACGAAGATGAAACTTAATTTTAAAAAAGTAAAGATACCTTATTTTAAGAAATAAATGATGCCTTTAAAAAAACAATAACATCTTAAGGGTATTGTTAACAAAAAATACGGCACTACTGTATTTACTATTGTAGTGAAACCAAAGAAATAGTACCTTAGCCTATTCATTCATTTCATAACCATTTTACACCATGAGCAACGAAAAAGACGCAAAGCTGAAAGCCCTAAAATTAACCCTTGACAAACTTGATAAAACCTATGGAAAAGGAACCGTCATGAAAATGGGCGATGCCCCTGTTCAAGAGGTGGATGTGATCTCCACAGGATCTTTGGGACTGGATATTGCCCTTGGTGTTGGGGGGTATCCCCGCGGAAGGGTGATTGAAATCTATGGCCCAGAATCTTCCGGAAAAACCACATTAACGCTGCATGCCATTGCAGAAGCTCAAAAAAAGGGCGGGATTGCGGCATTTATTGATGCAGAACATGCCTTTGACCGTAACTATGCAGAAAAATTAGGGGTAGACATAGAAAATCTTATCATCTCCCAGCCCGACAATGGGGAACAGGCTTTGGAAATTACCGATAACCTTATTCGAAGTGGGGCGATTGATATTATCATCATCGACTCTGTAGCGGCATTGACCCCAAAAAGCGAGATTGAAGGCGAAATGGGGGATAGCAAAATGGGGCTTCACGCACGGCTTATGTCCCAAGCGCTCCGAAAATTAACGGGCTCCATTAGCAAGACACACTGTACCGTTATTTTCATTAACCAGTTGCGTGAAAAAATTGGGGTTATGTTTGGAAATCCTGAAACCACCACGGGAGGAAATGCCTTGAAATTTTATGCTTCCATTCGTTTGGATATTCGTAAATCAACGCTCATCAAGGATTCTGCCAGTGAATCGGTAGGAAACAAAGTACGGGTAAAAGTGGTCAAGAACAAGGTGGCACCCCCCTTCAAAACCGCCGAATTTGACATTATGTATGGGGAAGGAATTTCCAAAGTGGGCGAGGTAATTGACCTTGGGGTGGATTTTGAAATTATTAAGAAAAGTGGCTCTTGGTTTAGTTATGACGACACCAAACTTGGCCAAGGCCGCGATGCCGTAAAATCCTTATTGCTGGATAATCCCGAATTGATGGAAGAATTGGAACAAAAAATAAAAGAGGCCATTGCAGCCATTTCTTCCTAAAATTGTAACCCAACACGCAACCCTACACAATGACCTGTATCTAAAGAATGTAAGTTTAAAAGTGACGGTTGCTTGCTAAAACATAGAAGCATAACCTTATCCTATTGAATTTACAGGAGCTCATACATAGGTGTAAACAGCAAGACGCAAAGGCGCAAGAGGCTTTGTATCGAACCTATGCGGGGGTACTATTTGGGATTTGTTTGAAATATTCTCCCAATAAGGTGGAAGCCGAAGACAGTTTACAGGATGCGTTTATTACCATTTTTAAACGTATCGAACAGTTTGAAGGCAAAGGTTCTTTTGAAGGCTGGATGAAACGAATTACCGTTAATACGGTACTTCAGAAATACCGAAAGAAAAAAACCTTCGATATTCCCAATGAGGAACAACTGGAAGAAGCAGAGGAGGAAATTGAAGCAGAAAATATCCCTTTGGATTATTTGCTGAAAATTGTGCAGGAGCTGCCCGATCGCTATCGACTGGTTTTTAACCTATATGTTTTGGATGGGTATTCACATAAAGAAATTGGAGATATGTTAGGAATTAGTGACGGCACGTCTAAATCTAACCTAGCAAGGGCACGAATGATTTTGAAAGCCAAAGTAGAACAGTATAAAGAGAATTTACAATAAATAGATTTCCTTTTACCACAAAAGGATAGCATGAAAGAAAAGAAACACATAGATGAATTGTTCAAAGAGCCCTTAAACTCTTTTGAAGCTATGCCTTCCCCAGAGGTTTGGGACAACATTGCCGCACAGCTCAAAAAAGAAAAGGACGACCGCAAAGTGATTCCCCTTTGGTGGAAATTGGGAGGCGTAGCGGCCGTATTGGCATTACTTCTCACCGTTTTGGGAATTTTCACTCCCAACGATCCTATCAATAACAATATAGTAGAACAGGATAATAAAGTCCTCAAAGAAGAATCTCCCATCAAGGAAAATTCCACCATAGTACCCTCCCATGAGAGCAACGATGCTATTGTGAATGGAAACGAAAATTCAGAAATCACCCCTACCAAAGAAGATACTGAAAATTGGCTTCCTGAAAAAGAGAATACCAACAACACTGTTGTTTCGGCAACCCAGCAAAATCCTTCCAAAACCAATTCCAAAAAACAATGGAACGTCACCAAAGGGGTAAATGAAACCAAAGAGGCGATTACTTCTGAAAATAGTCCCAAATCTAAAAAAGCAATTGAAAATTCAACGATGGAAGAGCGCGGGATTTTGGACACCTCCATTGGCGAAAAAGAAGGAATTGCAGTGACTTCGGAAAAGGATAAAAACATTCAAAAGGAGTTAAAAGACGGCTCTATTATAAAAGAAGGAAGCAACACCATAACGCTTCCCAACAAAACGGAAGATGGCATTGCCCAGGAGCAACTTAACGAAGAGAAAAAAGAAGTGCTTCCTTCTGAAAAGAAATCTATTTTTGATGCCATTGAAGAAAACAAGGAGAAAGAAGCCCAATTGGCCCAGGAAGACAAAGAATATTCTTCTTGGGAAGTAACCCCAAATGTGGGCCCTGTTTTTTACAATAGCCTAAATGGGGGATCTTCGATTTCTCCCGATTTTGCCGACAACCCCCAAACCAGTGAGACCAATATGAGTTATGGGGTTCAATTACGTTACAACCTCAATGATCGATTGAGTGTACGAACAGGCATCAACAATGTGAATGTAGGCTATTCCACGGGTGATGTGGTATTGGCCACCGCACCTACCGAAGTGGCCCTGAAAAGTGTTAACTATGATGGCAAAAAAAAGGTATTGAGTGCTTTCGATAAGGGTTCCCTAAACAATATCCCTCCTGCCGACCCCAACAATCCTTTTTCCCAAATTACCCTTAAATCCTTTGGGGGTAGCGCCGAAATTGCCCAAAGCATCTCCTATTATGAAGTTCCCATGGAAGTTAGTTACGCATTGCTCAATAATCGTTTTGGCATTCGCATGATTGGTGGTTTTAGCACCCTCTTTCTTGGCAACAATGAAATTTATGTAAAGGAAGGAGATTTTAAAAGCCTTTTGGGAGAAGCCAATAACTTAAACTCCTTGAGCTTTTCTACCAATCTAGGATTGGGATTTGATTATAAAATAAGCAAGCGCCTTGCATTTAATGTAGAACCCATATTTAAGTACCAACTTAATCCCTATAGTGATTCTTCAGTAGATTTTAACCCCTACTATTTTGGGTTGTATAGCGGATTGAGTTTTAAATTTTAGGTTAGTTTTTAGTTGGTTAGGTTTGGTTATACCGAACAATGATGAAAAACCGTTCTTTCGCCATAGAACGGTTTTTTTATAGGGTAGGGTGGTTGAGCTCTTCCAAAATAAGCTCCCGGGTTTGCAGACGCAGCATGCGCTTGTCTTCCATTTCAAGGATTTTTGTAGGGATAATTGGGTGAATCTTTACCCGCATCATTCCAGGTCCTCCACTAAAAAAAGTATAGGAAAACCGCTTTTTATTGTCGTGAAAGGTCATGGGGGCAATGGGGATTCTATGCTCAATGGCTAGCCGAAATGCCCCATCCTTAAATTCGTCCAACGTAACATTCTCATTGGGAACCCCTCCTTCGGGGAAAATGCAAACACTCAACCCTTGGCTCAATTTGTTTTGGGCACTCACAAACACCTCTCTTCGGCTTTTGGGATCATCGCGGTCCACCAAAATACAGGTGCGTTTGTAAAAAAACCCGAAAAGGGGAATTTTGGCCAATTCCACTTTGCCTACAAAAACAAAAGGGTTTTTAACTACATAAAGCATCAGCATAATATCGATCATAGAGGTGTGGTTGGCCACAAACATATAGCTCTTCCCTTTTTCATAGACCACATCACGCCTTACCTTTGGGTAAAATCCCATTCCCATTAAAATGAATTTTGACCAAAGCCTTGCTAATTTGAAAAAGAAAGGGTACCAGCTTTCCTTCGAAATACTAATTAATAATACAGGGAACAACACCAAAATGGGAACCGTAACCAGCACATAAAACCAGATTCGGTACAGCAAAAGCAATGGATATTTTAGGTAGGACATCTGTTTTCAAAAATACACATTTGCCTCTAGCAAATACTTCAAAAAAATTACCTTTGTAGAAATTTTTCACTATGTCCCGCATTTTAACCGGAATTCAAAGTACAGGAACGCCTCATTTAGGAAATATTCTGGGAGCAATTCTCCCTGCCATTGAGATGGCTAACAATCCTAAAAATGAATCCTACCTTTTTATTGCAGACCTCCATTCGCTCACGCAAATTAAGGATGCAGCTACTTTAAAAAGCAACACCTACAGTACGGCTGCTGCGTGGCTCGCCTTTGGGTTGGACATAGATAAAACGGTATTTTACCGCCAAAGTGACATTCCTCAAGTGGCTGAACTATGTTGGTATTTAAGCTGTTTTTTTCCCTACCAACGCCTCACCCTAGCCCATAGTTTTAAGGATAAGGCGGATCGATTGGAAGATGTTAACGCTGGTTTGTTCACCTACCCCATGCTCATGGCGGCAGATATTCTTCTGTATGATGCCGAAATAGTTCCCGTGGGAAAAGACCAATTGCAGCACCTGGAAATGACCCGTGATGTAGCGTCCCGTTTTCATGCCAAAATGGGCAAGGAAGTTTTTGTTTTACCCGATGCGAAAGTTCAGGAAGAAACCATGCTTATTCCGGGTACCGATGGAGAAAAGATGAGCAAATCCAAAAACAATATCATTAACATCTTTTTGCCCCAAAAAGAACTGCGAAAACAAATTATGGGCATTCAAACCGATAGCACCCCACTGGAAGAACCCAAAAACCCAGACACCTGTAATGTGTTTGCCCTTTATAGGCTCCTGGCCTCAGAGACGGAGACGGCTCAAATGCGTCAAAATTATGAAGGGGGTCATTATGGGTACGGGCATGCCAAACAGGCGCTTTATGAATTGATCCTTAAAAGGTTTGAAGGCCCAAGGGAGCGCTACCAATATTACATGGACCACCTAGAGGAAATTGAGAAAGCGCTGCAGGTGGGCGCCGAAAAAGCCTCCAAGGTTGCAAAAGAAGTATTGAAAAAAGTGCGTGCCACCCTAGGGTACTAAATGTACTGAAACATTTTTCCGGGCAAGGGCCGAACAAGTCCTTTCAATTCCATGGTCAATAATAGGGAAGCGAGTTTAAAAGTAGGCAATTGACAATCTAAAGCAATAACATCCAGCATTTCCTTGTCCTTCCCCTTTAAATATTGCCAAATCTTTTTCTCCTCTTCGGTCATTTCCACAAAAAGACGGGTTTGTTTAGGCTTGGGTTCCTGTAATTCCCAACCAAGGTGGTAAATGACATCGGCCGCAGAAGTAATGCACTGTGCTTTTTGAAACCTAATCAAATCATTACAACCTTGGCTTTGTGGGTCTGTAACCTTTCCCGGAACAGCAAAAACAGCCCTGTCATAGGAATTGGCAATTTCGGCAGTGACCAAACTGCCTCCCTTTTCGGCAGATTCAATCACGATGGTAGCTTCACTTAGGCCCGCAATGATTCGGTTCCTTTTCAGGAAATTGGTTCTGTCGAACAGATCGTTACTCCAAAACTCGGTAATAACGCCTCCATTGCGCTCCATTGTTGAAACGTACTTTTTGTGGGTCTTGGGATAAATTTGATTCAGTCCATGGGCCAAACAACCTATCGTTTGCAGCCCTAATTCCATGGCTTTCCTTTGCGCTGTAATATCAATTCCATAAGCAAGCCCAGAGACAATAACAGGATTTAGGGGCGCTAACTCCTCCAACAGCGATTCACAAAATTGAATACCATAGGGTGTGGCATTTCGGGTGCCCACAATGCTTATTATTTTTTGATCCTGCAGGTGGATGTTTCCCTTTTGGAAAAAAAGAATGGGACTGTCTAAACAATGTTTTAAATATTCAGGATAATTCTCATCCAAAAAATAACGGTAGTCAATTCTTTGGTCCTTCATGAATTGTAATTCCTCTTCCGCTTCAGGGCGCAATTGATCAAATGATAAATCCTTTAAACGGAACGCTCCTATGCCTTCTATTTTGAGGAGCCGTGCTTTTTTCTCACGGAAAATGCCTTCGGCAGACCCAACCGCTTGCAGTAATTTTTTGGCAGAAGTATCCCCCAAATTAGGAACGCGCTGTAAGGCAAGGATATAAAGCAATTCCTCTTTTGTATGCATATGGAAAAACAGGTGGGGAGTACTTCAAAAGTATCAAAAATTTATTTGTTGAAAAGTATGTGCAGGAATTATTGCCTCTTGGCAAAAAAAAATATATGTTTGTTTTTATGCAATTGGCCCCCTACATAACAGATTTGTTGTACCGTTACGAGTGTGTGATCGTTCCTGGTTTTGGTGCTTTTTTAACCCAGCACCAATCTGCCCGTATCGATGAAAACCACACTTTTTATCCTCCAGGGAAAACGGTTTCCTTTAACAGGCAATTACAAACCAACGATGGTATTTTAGCCCATTATACCGCATCGGTGGAAAACTGTAGCTATGAATTGGCCTTGCAAAAAATCAGAAATTTTACTGGAGAACTTTCCTTACAACTTTCAGAGGGAGAAACCGTTTCACTTGCCCAGATTGGAGAATTCTTTTTAAGTGCCGACAAAAAACTCCAATTTGTCCCGTATGAAAAGGAGAATTACAGCACTGCCGCTTTTGGGCTTTCGAGTTTTATTTCGCCCTCCATCGAAAGGCAAATAACAGCCCCTGAAGAAAAGGTAATTCCCATACACCGTTTCAAAACCAAGACAGCCATCCATTATGGCCGCTATGCTGCCATTGGATTGATTGCCCTTACCCTTGGAGGTTTCGGTGGCCTAAAAATCTACGAAACCCAAGTAGAGAACTTCAACCTTGCGGAAAAGAAAAAAGCCGATTCCCAACTGGAAACTCAAATCCAAGAAGCCACATTTGTCATCACAGACCTACCTCCGCTTACTATTTCCATTCCAAAAAGAAGTGGTAAATACCATATCATCGCTGGTGCTTTTAGGATCGAGGAAAATGCACAAAAGAAAGTACAACAACTCTCCCAAAAAGGGTTTCCCGCACAGCTTATAGGGGTAAACAAATATGGCCTCCATCAAGTTGAGTATAGCAACCATGAGGACCGCTTGGAAGCCCTGGAAACATTACGCTCCATTCAACGTAACGAAAACAAGGAAGCTTGGTTGCTGGTTCAGGAACTGTCCGAATAATCCTTTTCTTTCTTTAAAATATTGTAAAGCTTTCTTTGGAGGCAAAAATACTTTTTACCTTTGCCAAAAATTGAGAAATGAATCCCAAAACACCTAAAGATTCCAGAACCATCATTACCGATTTGGTCCTTCCCAGTGAAACAAACCCCATTGGAAATATGTTTGGAGGAGAACTCCTTGCCCGGATGGATCGTGCCGCCAGTATCGCTGCCAGAAGACATAGCAGAAGAATTGTGGTAACGGCTTCGGTAAACCACGTTGCCTTTAACAAAATGATCCCGCTAGGAAGTGTTGTGACCGTAGAAGCACAAATATCAAGAGCATTTAAAAGTTCTATGGAGGTGTATTTGGATGTTTGGACAGAAGATCGCGAAAGTGGCCATCGTACTAAGGCAAATGAAGCCATCTATACTTTTGTTGCGGTGGATGAAATGGGGCACCCCGTGATGGTCCCCGAACTTGTTCCCGAAACACCGCTCGAAAAAGAACGGTATGAGGCGGCATTGCGAAGAAAACAATTAAGCCTTGTTTTGGCGGGAAAAATGAAGCCTAGTGATGCTACCGAATTAAAAGCCATTTTCGAATCCTAAAAAAAGACATGGTTTCTTGAATTTCTGCTGTGATTTTAAAAGGTTAATCAATATATTTGGAAAAATATAACCTTAAGCAAGCATCATATCGCTTAAATTCAAGTAATTATGAAAAAAACTATATTTCTATTATTAGTAGGGCTTTCCCTAGTTGGATTTTCCCAAAATCCATTTACCATTCAG
>JAWKMP010000015.1:0-60384 GCA_041392175.1 Flavobacteriaceae bacterium
TGATCGCGATGCAGGCTTTGATACTCCTTATGCCTATGCAAAAAAAGCCCCAGTGATTCCAACGGTGGAGGTAGATAAGGATTTTAACCCGTTTCAAAAAGAATCGAAATCTCCCGCTTTTCAAAGTTCTTTTAAAAAGCAGCCACAACCTGCTTGGGAGTCTTTGTATGTTGGACTGGAAGAGGAATCGTCGCAAACACCCCAGGAAAGTTTTGAATGGGAAAGTGAAGAACTTACCGGAAAGCTATTTGAAAGCGAACCCTCCCAAACAGGGAAAGTGACTTTTCAAATACAAAACAAGTATATTGTTACCTCCATCAAGAGTGGTCTACTGGTCATTCATCAACATTTGGCACATCAGCGTATTTTATACGAAGAATTGTTAAAGAACATAACGGTTCATGAGGCCGTGAGCCAGCAATTGTTGTTTCCGCTTACGTTGCATTTTTCTTCTTCGCAGGTGGGTTTATTGCAATCGGTGCGGGAGCAGTTGGAGGATACAGGTTTTGTCTTTTCCACTTTGGAAGGAGATACTGTAGCCATTCAGGGCGTGCCTTCTGGAATTTTGGAAAGTAGCGTGGAGGGGATCTTGCAGCAGCTCATTTCCGATATAGAGGAAGAAGTCCCCGAAGCCGGATTTTGCCAAAACGATGTACTGGCCAAATCCCTTGCCAAAAGCATGGCGATTAAGTCTGGAGTGGTTCTGGAAACCCAGGCACAGGAACATTTAATACATCAATTGTTTGCCTGCAAGGAACCAAGTGTATCACCCGATAATAAGTTGGTTTTGATTACCATGGAGGCTAGCTATTTTGATAAAAAATTTATGTAATGGGAAGAATTACCGAAACGGTTAAAGTGTTGATTATATGCAATGTCCTTTTTTTTGTGGGTAAATTAACCATGCAAGAAGGAATAGCAGATCGATTATTTTCACTTTATTACTTTCAGAATCCTAATTTTCATTTCTGGCAGATCATTACGCATATGTTTATGCATGGCAGTTTTGGTCATATTCTGTTCAATATGCTAGGATTGTATATGTTTGGCTCACCTTTGGAGGCTAGGTGGGGACGCAATAAATTTCTCTTTTTCTACTTTTCGGCTGGTTTGGGAGCGGCCTTGATCCATACTTTTGTGAATTATGTTCAGTTTCATTCCGGTTTTGAAGCTTTATCGAATGCAGGGATCTCTTCAAATCAAATTATTGAAATGATAAATGATGCTTGGAACCAAGCAATGAATAGTCCAACGGGGGCTTACAGTGTGCGATTGCCTGAAAGCGTGGATATAAATACCTTCAATTCCATGGCTTCGGCTTATAAACAAAGTGCTTTGGGGGCTTCAGGGGCTATCTATGGGGTTTTAGTCGCTTTTGGGATGATGTACCCCAACGCAGAGCTAATGCTCATTTTCTTTCCGGTTCCTATCAAAGCAAAATACTTTATTCCAGGACTTCTTTTATTGGATTTTTTCAGTGGGGTTACAGGGTTTTCCATTTTTGGACAAAACATTGCCAATTGGGCTCATTTGGGCGGTGCTTTGTTTGGCTTTTTAATGGCCTATTACTGGAAAAAGAATAGTTTTAATGATCATCGTTGGGATTAATGGCACAGGGAGGTATTTCATACTATTTTAAAACGGCCGATATCATTACCAAAATCATTGCGATTAATGTTGTGGTGTTTTTGTTTGTCACTATTTTTTCGGCGTTATTTCAAATCAATCCCTATGATCTCATTGATTGGTTTGAATTGCCTAAGGAATTCCATCGCTTTATCCTACAGCCTTGGTCCATTATCACGTATAGTTTTTTGCATATTGGTTTTTTGCACATATTATTTAACATGTTGTGGCTCTATTTTTTTGGAAGGTATGTGACCAATTTATTTTCGGATAGCCGTTTTCTCTACTTATACTTTTTTAGTGCCATAGTGGGGGGAATTGTTTTTATGGTTTCCTACAATCTATTTCCTGCCTTGATACATGACAATAGGCCACTTATAGGAGCCTCGGCTTCGGTGATGGGGCTTATGGGGTTTGCCGCTACCTACTCACCCAATGCCCCCATTCGTATTTTTACCATTCAACTTAAATTGTGGCATATTGCCCTAATATTTGTGCTTTGGGATTTAGTTAGCTTGGGCAGCCTTAACAATGCGGGCGGGTTGTTGGCGCATTTGGGAGGAGTCTCCTTTGGGTATGTATATGCCCGTCAATTGATTAAGGGAAGAGAAATAGGGATATTGAAATGGTTTGAGAACCTTTTTAAATCCAAAGAAAAGAAACCTTTTAAGAAAGTGCATCGAAATCGCACAACACAATCGGCTTCCCAGCGTTCTATGAACAAAGATTCCAAAAGTGACCATCAACAAAAAGTAGATAAAATTTTGGACAAAATTGGGAAGAGCGGCTATGAAAGCCTTTCCAAAGAAGAAAAAGATTTCTTGTTCAAAGCAGGAAAAGAAAACTAACCAAAGAAGTATCGTTTGCGAAAAACCAGTTTGTTGGCGAAAGGGTTTTATGGGCTCAATATCATTGCGGTCCTATTACTATTGGTGTCTTTCATTCTACCTTATTTACCTCCCAAAACCTTTCCAACACTTTCGGTGCTGAGCTTAGCGGTTTCTCCATTGCTTTTGCTGAATATTCTCTTCGCAGGGTATTGGTTGTTGCGGTTCAAAAAGCGTTTTTGGATTTCTTTTATTATGCTGGTCTTGGCCTATGTACATTTTAATGCTTTTTTTGAAATTTCCTCCGAAGGTGAAACGTCGAATTATGCAAAACATGTAAAAGTACTTTCTTACAATGTACGGTTATTCAATGCTTATGAAAAAAAACCCAACGAACAAAAAGTAAATGAAGCCATTGCAGCCCTTCTGGAAAAGGAAAATCCCGATGTGGTTTGTATTCAGGAATACTATGCTCAAAACAAAGCCGATTTTTCGGGGTATCCCTTTCAGTTTATCCATTTTAAGGACAGTACCCATAAACTAGGCCATGCGATTTTTTCCAAATACCCTATCCTACAGCAGGGGGCCTTTGATTTCAACAAAACCTACAACAATTCGCTTTTTGCCGATATTTTGGTAAAAGAAGATACCATAAGGGTGTATAATTTACATTTACAGTCATTGGGTATTTTGCCCACTGTGGATTTTATTCAGGAAAAAGGAACTGAAATCATTAAAAAGAAAATTTCCGAAACTTTTGTGCAACAGGAAAAACAAGTTGCTGCTATTCTATCCCATAAGGAACAAAGCCCCCATCCAGTCATCATGGCAGGCGATTTCAATAATACGGCCTTTTCCTATGTCTATAAACAATTAAAAACCGGGATGAAGGATGCCTTTCAAGAGCGGGGTAATGGGTTGGGAAGTAGCTTTTACTTTAACCATTATCCATTGCGAATTGATTTTATTTTGGTTTCGGAAGGATTTGAAGTCATCAATTTCACTACCGAAGAAAACTCCTTTTCAGACCATAAGCCCATCATATCCTCCATTGGGTGGGACCCTTTAGAAAATTGAGGGATGGTTTTCCAGGTAGAAAACCGCATTGGGGCCTTCGTTGAACAATAGATCCAAAACCGAAAGGTTTTTTAAAAAATCACCTTCTTTTTGTAATACCTGTGGATAAGCTTCCAGGGGAAATTCTTGTTCCTTTTTGGCTTCCACCAGAAACCGAAGGTCTTTTTGCGGTGGATTTTTGAGGTATTCGGTGGTTTTGCTAAAAGGAATTTCCAGACCTAGTAATTCACAAAGTAGCTCAAAAATAGCAAGATTGTGCTCAAACAGTGATTCCACCCGTTGGATGAAGAGAGGGGCAAGATCATCTTCGTAATATTCAAAAAAAGGAGAGGTGCGGTAAGCGGTTTGCAGGGATTTCCAGTGCTGTTTTTGCCACGGAAAGCTGTTGTCTACTCGTACCTCTTTGGTTTTTTGGCGTAATCCCTTTTGGGAATGTTGTATGGGGACATGCAATGGCAATTTACCATTGGAATGGGCTATTACCGTACGATTCCGGTAGGTTTGTTTTTGGTAGTTGTCCTCCGTCTCAAAGACAACCTCACTGGCTTGCGCCATGGCCATCATGTTTGTAATGCTTGGGAAATAGGTTGGGTGTAATAAAATCATTCCAGTTTTTGCATCTTGGTTGGGGCTTATACACCAATTTATCTCTTTGATTAACTTTTTGCTTTTTTTCTTTTTCTATAAAAGCTAAAGATATACCAGCCGGCCACAGCAATTAAAACGTATTTAAGGTACGAGACTGGTTGGCCGCTTCCACCCACCGTAGTAAACATACGGTCCCAACGAATATTTTTTGGGAAGGGTTGGTTTTTATCGGAACTAAACCACACAAAAACAGGTTTTCCAACTACGTGGTTGAAAGGAACATATCCCCAAGTACGTGCATCCTGTGAATTGTCACGATTGTCTCCCATCATCCAATAATAATCCATCATAAAGGTATATTGGGTAATGGGTTGGCCATTGAGGAGGACTTGGGTACCCGATTGGGTAATGGTGTTTTCAATCCCCATTTCGCTCCCTTCATAGGTTTCAATAATACGTTTATAAAAAGGAATACTCTCTGGGGTGATGGCAACGGTAGCTCCTGCTTTTGGAATGTAAATAGGGCCAAAGTTGCTGTTGTTCCAATTTACCAATCCATTGTTTGGGAACATGATTTTTTCATTCTCTACAAGGCGATTGTTTTTATCCATATAGCGTTGGATTTCCCTCTCTCCTTTGGGTGTAATGTCCCGTCTTACCGAAGCCACGTTGGGATGGTTCTTCAAACGTGAAATGACCTCTTCGGTAACAGATTGAATTTTAAATTCTTGTGTTTCTTGATTGTACTGGGAAGTTCCGTCTGTAATACCATATTGAGAATACAGTTGGAAATCACTTAAGCGCTGTTCTGGTGATTTGTATTTTACCCAATAGGAATGTTGCAATTTTGCCCTGTCTGGCAATACGTTTTGTTTTCCGTTGATAAACACAAAACCATCGCGTACCTCAAGGGAATCACCAGGAAGTCCAACGCATCTTTTTACGTAATTCGATTTTTTATCGATAGGCTTTTGAACGCTTCCACGCATACTCATGGGATTGATATCGATAAGGGTATCCACGGGCCAATTAAAAACCACAATATCATTTCGTTTTATGTTCTGAAATCCCGGAATTCGGAACGAAGGAAGTTGAGGTTTGCTTACATAGGATTTCGATTTTGTTAATGGAATGGAATCATGCACCATGGGAAGTGCCACGGCGGTCATGGGTGTTCTTGCGCCATAGTGAAACTTACTCACAAACAAATAATCGCCTACCAATAAGGTTTTTTCCAAAGAAGAGGTAGGAATAGTGAACGGTTGCATAAAATAGGTATGCACAATGGTTGCTGCCACTACCGCAAATAATATGGAACTTACCCACTCGCCCGAAGCGCTTTTGGGTTTCAAACTTCGGTCTGATTGGTGAACCAATTTTTGGGTATAGTTGAGATAGAACAGGTATAAGCCAAAGGTGATGAGCACCAAAAAGGTGTCTTTTATTTTGTTAAAACCAAAACTTCTGGCGGTTTCTACCCAAACCACTGGGAACATGATTAAATTTACGATGGGTACAAACAATAAAAGTATCCACCACCAAGGCCTTAGGATGATTTTCATTAAAACCACAGCATTATAGATAGGTACGGCTGCTTCCCAAGCCTTGCGGCCTGCAGCAACATACATTTTCCAGGTTCCTAAAAAATGAACCACTTGAATAACAAGAAAAAATAAAAACCAACCTGTTAATGTCATAATATCAATTTTGGTAAGGGACAGGCCCTAGCCCACTAAAGGGCAATTAGTGTAAATTTAAAACATCTTTCATGGAGTAAACTCCTTTTTTACCCAATAACCACTCAGCAGCCAACAGGGCACCAAGGGCAAATCCATCCCTGCTATGTGCTTCATGTTTTATGCTTAAGGAATCGATAGGAGAGTTATAGAAAATGGTATGGGTTCCTTTTACGTCTCCTTCCCGAATAGCATGAATGTTCAAGCTTTCTGGATTTTGTGTGTCCAATTCCCAGTTTTTTAAATTTGAGTGCTTCAAAACCCCTTCGGCCAAAGAAATGGCAGTACCACTGGGGGCATCCTTCTTTTGGGTATGATGAATCTCTTCAATAGAAGGGATATACTCTCTCCAGGGTTTCATTAATGCCGAAAAATACAAATTCAGATTAAAAAATAGGTTTACTCCAATACTGAAATTGGACGCATACAGGAAACTCCCGTTACGGCTTTCACAAACTTTTAGCACTTTTTCATAGTCCTTTAGCCAACCAGTGGTTCCGCAAACTACTGGGATTTCAGTATCAAAACATTTCAAAATGTGGGTTACTGCCACTTCGGGTGAGGAAAATTCAATCGCTACTTCGGCATCTTCCAGAAGACCCTCTTCATTCCTTTCAGACAATTTATAGACAATTTCATGACCTTTTTCCAAGGCCAGTCGCTCTATGGTTTTGCCCATTTTTCCATACCCAAGCAATGCTATTTTCATTTTAAATCCAGTGTTAAGGAGAGTCCGTAATGGGCCTGAGCGTTCAATGGGTTTATGTCTACTTTGGGAAGCAAGGTTAAATCCTCGCTAATATTATACTGCCGTAAATGTGCATCAACATTGGCATCTATGATATTGAGCACATAAAACCCTATGGAAACCATAATGCTTACATCCCTGTTGCGGTCTGCACTTTTTTGGGCATCGATAAGTCGGTCATCCGAAATTCCTTGAAATTCATCATCCTCAAAACCAGCCAAGCGTCGCTTATAGGCATCCCGAAATCGGTTATAATCGTTGGTGTTTTGA
Source organism: Flavobacteriaceae bacterium (assembly GCA_041392175.1). Classification (GTDB taxonomy): domain Bacteria; phylum Bacteroidota; class Bacteroidia; order Flavobacteriales; family Flavobacteriaceae; genus Halomarinibacterium. The sequence goes on from JAWKMP010000015.1 coordinate 6,873, forward strand.
ATATAAAAATAAATACCGGTTCCTATTCCTGCATAGATAATGGGGATTTTCCAGTACTTTTTGTTGTAGGCTTGTCCCAGTCCAGGGAGTACTGCCGAGTAGAAGGCCGCTTGCGCTGGGGCCAAAGGGTTATATGCCTCTTTTGTAAGGATGCTGTCCTTTATCACTAGGTCTCTTTCTGTTTTAACAGAAAGGCTATCGGTTTGTGCACATAGGGAAAGGCTTCCTATCAAAAAAAGGATATGAAATAACCTATTTTTCACTTTTGATGAGGTTCAAAATTCGTTGAAAATCGGCTTCATTTTTAAAGGGTACAACAATTTGTCCTTTTCCATTTTTCGAAGCTTTTATGGAAACGCTGGTATCCAGTAAATCGGTTAATTCCCTACTTCCCTTATTGGCAAAATGAGGGATTTCTTTTTTGGAAGTAGTGTTTTTATCGTCGGGGTTTTTGTAGCTGCGCACCAGTGCCTCTGTATCGCGCACCGAAAGGGACTTGCTCACTACTTTTTCATAAATATCGAGTTGGTCACCGGTGTCTTCTATATTAATGAGCGCCCTCCCATGTCCCATGGAAATAAACCCGTCCCGCATCCCAGTTTGAATAATAGGGTCCAATTTCAAAAGACGAAGGTAATTGGTTACCGTTGAACGGTTTTTGCCCACCCGGTCGCTTAATTCTTCTTGGGTAACCTGTATTTCTTCAATCAATCGCTGGTAGGACAAAGCAATTTCAATGGGATCTAAATCTTGCCGTTGGATATTTTCTACCAATGCCATCTCCAATGATTCTTGGTCATTGGCAATGCGAATGTAGGAGGGAATGGTTTCCAGGCCAATCAATTTGGAAGCCCTAAAACGGCGTTCCCCACTTACCAATTGATATTTATTGAAGCCCATTTTTCGTACCGTGATGGGCTGAATGACCCCTAATTCCTTGATGGAGGAGGCCAATTCACGGAGGGTTTCTTCGTTGAAGCTAGTTCGGGGCTGAAAAGGATTTACTTCAATGGAAGCCAATTCCAGTTCCACAATACTGCCCACTACTTTATCGGCATTTTTATCTTCAACCGACTTAATATCGTTGTTTGGATCTTTCAGTAATGCCGAAAGTCCGCGTCCCAAAGCTTGTTTTTTTGTTGCTTTCGCCATAAATCCTTACGCGTTTTTTTCAATTAATTCCTGTGCCAAACTTAAGTAATTGTTGGCACCTTTGCTACCCGCATCATAACTTATAATACTTTCACCAAAACTAGGAGCTTCACTTAAACGCACATTCCGCTGGATGATTGTTTCAAAAACCATCTCATCGAAGTGTTTTTTTACTTCCTCAACTACTTGATTTGAAAGGCGAAGCCTTGCGTCATACATGGTAAGCAATAATCCTTCAATATCTAGGTTGGCGTTATGGATTTTTTGAACACTTTTTATGGTGTTCAACAACTTGCCCAAGCCTTCCAATGCAAAGTATTCACACTGTATGGGAATCAACACCGAATCTGCTGCGGTAAGAGCATTTAACGTTAAAAGGCCCAAAGAGGGAGCACAGTCGATAAGAATAAAATCGTACTCTTTCTTTAAGTGGGTTATGGCTGTTTTAAGCATAGACTCACGGTCTTCTTTATCAACCAATTCAATTTCAATCGCCACTAAATCGATATGGGCAGGAATCACGTCCAGATTAGGAGAAGACGTGGCAAGTATTGCTTCTTTTGCAGCAATGGTATGCTCCAGTAATTGGTAGGTTCCCCATTCAACACTTTCCACATCAATACCCAATCCCGAGGTGGCATTGGCCTGTGGGTCGGCGTCGATCAAAAGCACTTTTTTTTCTAAAACACCCAAGGAAGCAGCAAGGTTCACTGACGTAGTAGTCTTTCCTACTCCTCCTTTTTGATTGGCAATTGCAATAATTTTACCCATTAATTTCCTACAAATTATAAAAGTTAAAAATACGATTAATTGTGGGCTTTGGAAAGGTTATTTGTTAACAAGGTGTGAACAATTCTTTCCCACGAAAAGAGTCATCAATGAGATTTTTAATTGTTCTTTTTGGCTTTGATCATGGCCTTATATTGCCGCCCAATAGCTCAAAATGATTGCTTCGCAATATATTCATTTTGTGCTATTGGCCACCCACGACCCATAAAATTATGAATTATCCATTCTTTTTGGCTTTGATCATGGCCTCCAGCATATCCCACATAGATTCAGGAATTTGATCTAAGAGGTTGAACTGCCCTGCGCCCTTGAGCCACTCGCCACCATCAATAGTAATCACCTCTCCATTGATATAGGCCGAAAAATCGGAGACCAAATAGGCGGCAAGATTTGCTAGCTCTTGATGCTCTCCTACACGTTGCAAAGGTACCTTTTTGGCCAAATCAAACTTTTCCTTCAAGTCTCCCGGAAGCAGCCTATCCCATGCCCCTTTAGTAGGAAAAGGTCCCGGGGCAATGGCGTTAAAACGCATACCGTATTTTGCCCATTCTACCGCAAGGGAGCGCGTCATGGCTAAAACTCCGGCTTTTGCCGTGGCACTGGGAACTACATAGGCAGAGCCGGTCCAGGCATAGGTGGTAACTATATTCAGTACTACTTTGTTGGTTTCTTTGTGGTCAATCCAGTGCTTGCCAAAGGCCAAAGTACAATTTTTGGTCCCTTTTAAAACAATGTCAATAATGGTATCAAAAGCATGGGCCGAAAGACGTTCGGTAGGGGAAATAAAGTTGCCAGCAGCATTATTCAGTAAAATATCCACAGTGCCAAAGGCGGTTACCGCAGCTTTTAACATGGCTTCCACTTCATCGTAATTGCGCACATCGCATGGGACGGGAAGTACTTTTCCACCCGTGGAGGCTTCCATTTCGGCAGCCACAGTCTTTAATTTTTCAAGATTCCTCGACGTGATGACTACTTGGGCGCCCAATTCCAAAAAATAAGTGGCCATGGCTTTTCCCAAACCACTCCCACCACCCGTTACTACAATGGTTTTGCCCTTTAAGGCATCCTCTTTCAGCATTTTTTTTGTAAGATCCATGTGTTTTTATTTGAATCGTAAAACTACAAATTACACAGCGATTGGTTTTACGAATTAAGTTTAATTTATCATTTTAGGTACACCTTGGTAAACCAAATTTTAAACAGGGGATCCAAAAAAGCATTTTTTTGATGAAACGTATCAATAATTTCCTTTTGGATAAGAGCTTCTTTTGACCTGTTCACACTGGCCGATGAGGAAAGCCCATATTTTTGAATGGTCTGTTTACTGCTTAATTTTTCTTCCCCCAGCGCAATGGCTTTCAGTAAATTAAGTTGAAGATTGGACAAGCCGTCCAGTTCCCTGCTAAAAAGGAGGTCGTACTGGTTCAGCAAATTGGTAAGCCCCATTTCTATTTCCTCTTCAGTACATTTTTCAAGAGTGCAAATCCATACCGAATTGGCCAATTGCTGAACAAAGTAGGGGTGGTTGTCTACCAAACCGGCAATTTTCGACGCATTTTTTGATGAAATGGATTTCCCGGTTTTCTTGAACCGTTTCACAATATAGCGCATCCAATGATCATTACTGATTTTTGTCAAAAACAGGATTTCGCCAAATTTGTAAAAGGGCATGGATTTTTTCTCAAAAATCTCGGTCATCATGTGCTGCTTGCTGCCGTAAATGGCATAGGAGCAGTGCTGGTGGGTTTGCCAACTGGCCCGTAATTTTTTCTGAAAACCCAATGAGTCGTTGAAGTGCGCAATATTTTGAAATTCATCTAGGCAAATTACCAATTGGATTCCTTTTTCTAAGGAAATAACCTCAGGTAAATTGAGGATTTCCTGTGGATGTTTCTGCACCTCTTCCCAGTCCAATGAAACCGAAAACTCCTGCGTGGGATCTACGCCAAAACTAAATTTTGGGATCAAATGCTTAAAAAAGTGCTTTGCCTTTTCCAGCCGCTCTTCCCACTTGGTATAGGATGCTTTGATTACTTCGGAGGCAAAATATTCATAAAACTCTTTTTCGTCCCTAGTTTTAAAGAGGTCGATAAAGCAAAACTTGATCTTTGGGTTTCGTTTTTCAAGTTCTTTTCCAATTTTAAAAAACAGGGAGGATTTTCCCCATCTCCTTGGAGAAATAAGGGTTACGTTTATTCTGGAAGTGAGCAATGAAGAGATATGTGCAATTTCTGCCGTACGGTTCACAAAGAAATCTTCGGTAACCAGTTTGCCATACTTGAAGGGGAGCTGTTGATCCATATTGCAAATGTAGTAACAAAACTGTAAGTAACAAAATAGTTACTTACTTAATTGTTTCCTAAGAAAGCGAATCAATTAAAATGGTAAGCATTTCAATCGCCGCATCACTTATTTTGGTGCCCGGGCCATACACAGCTACCGCACCGGCATCAAACAAAAATTGGTAGTCTTGAGGAGGAATAACACCTCCTACTATCACCATAATATCATCACGGCCTTGTTTTTTTAATTCGTCAATCACTTGGGGTACAAGGGTTTTATGTCCGGCCGCTAGGGAAGAAACACCCAGGATATGCACGTCGTTTTCCATGGCCTGCTTTGCCGCTTCAGCTGGGGTTTGGAACAAAGGGCCAATGTCTACGTCAAAACCCACATCGGCATAGCCCGTGGCCACAACTTTTGCCCCCCGGTCATGGCCATCCTGTCCCATTTTGGCAATCATGATTCGAGGACGGCGACCTTCCAGTTCCGCAAATTGATTGGCCAATTGACGGGCTTTTTCAAAACTGGGATCTTTTTTTATTTCCTTGCTGTACACGCCGCTAAATGATTTAATTTGTGCTTTATACCTTCCAAAAATGGTTTCCAGGGCATCGCTTATTTCTCCCAAAGTGGCTCTTTCCCTAGCTGCATCTACCGCTAAAGCTAGTAAATTTCCTTCACCTGTTTGTGCGCATTGGGTTAATTTTGAAAGGGATTCCTTTACTTTTTGGGAATTTCTCTCTGCTTTGATGCGCGCTAATCGCTCCATTTGCCCTTTCCGGACCTTCTCATTGTCTACATCCAAAATTTGTAAGGGATCTTCCTTTTCAAGGCGGTATTTATTTACGCCAACAATAATATCCTGCCCACTATCGATTCTGGCTTGTTTTCGGGCAGCAGCTTCTTCAATCCGCAGCTTGGGTATACCCGCTTCAATCGCTTTTGTCATTCCACCCAGTTCTTCTACTTCCTGGATCAATGCCCAGGCTTTTTCAGCAATGTCATGGGTTAATTTTTCCACATAATAACTGCCGCCCCAAGGATCTACCGTTCGGGTTATTTGGGTTTCTTCCTGAAGGTAAATTTGTGTGTTTCTAGCAATTCGTGCCGAAAAATCGGTGGGAAGCGCAATGGCTTCGTCCAGTGCATTTGTGTGCAAGGATTGGGTACCTCCAAAGGCAGCCGCAGCAGCTTCAATGCAAGTTCGAGCCACATTATTAAAAGGATCCTGCGCCGTTAGGCTCCAACCACTGGTTTGGCAATGGGTTCGTAGCGCAAGGGATTTTTCATTCTTCGGGCTGAAGGGCTTGACCAGTTTTGCCCATAACATTCGTGCTGCCCGCATTTTGGCTATTTCCATGAAATGATTCATTCCAATGGCCCAAAAGAAGGAAAGCCTTGGCGCAAAAGCATCAATATCCATTCCTGCTTCAATGCCTTTCCGAATATACTCCAATCCATCGGCAAGGGTATAGGCCAATTCAATATCGCAAGTAGCGCCTGCCTCTTGCATGTGATAGCCGGAGATGGAAATGGAATTGAATTTGGGCATATTTTTACTGGTATATTCAAAAATGTCACCAATAATTTTCATTGAAGGGGCGGGAGGGTAGATGTATGTATTCCGCACCATAAACTCCTTCAAAATATCATTTTGAATGGTTCCCGCCAGCGCATTGGGGGCCACTCCTTGTTCTTCGGCAGCCACAATGTAAAATGCCATAATGGGCAGTACGGCACCGTTCATGGTCATGGAGACGCTCATTTTATCCAAAGGGATTTGATCGAATAAAATTTTCATGTCTTCCACACTATCAATGGCAACCCCTGCTTTTCCCACATCGCCTACCACGCGTTCATGGTCGCTATCATATCCTCTATGGGTGGCCAAATCGAAAGCCACCGAAAGTCCTTTTTGCCCTGCCGCAAGGTTCCTTCGGTAAAAAGCATTGCTATCCTCGGCAGTGGAAAAACCGGCATACTGACGAATGGTCCATGGTTTTTGAACATACATGGTTGCATAAGGGCCACGAAGATTAGGGGTGATACCCGCTACAAAATCAAGATGGGAAAGCCCTTTGATATCCTCTTGGGAGTAATGAGACTTCACCAAAATACCTTCTGCGGTTTCCATAGAAGTATGCTCCCTATTGGGCGAGGAACTCCCAGATTTTAAGGTGATATGTTGTAGGTTTTTTCTACTCATTTTTTTTGTTTGCCGACAAGTCGTCATTCAAAAGGTATTGATAATATGCATCAAGCATTGTAAAGGTAGCGAGGTAACTGTCCCCTACAATTTTCATTACGTTTTGCCGCATGGGGCTGGCAAGTACTTGAGGTGATAGGTAATCTACCTGCCGCAAACTTTTAAGCGTTTGTTGGATGTCTTCATCGGAAATATGGTCGAAAAGGCAGCTTACCAATTCACTGTTGTAGTTTAAGTTGGATTTACCTTGGCCAACATTCCAGAGGTCTTTTTGTTTTTTAAGTTCCTCCAATACTTGAAGGGAATGCGCCGAAACAATTTCATCAAACTTTGCCTCTCCAGAATATCCGAAATACACAAATTTTTGGTAAGCGGCTATATAGTATTGATTTGATTGTGGGTCAAGATCGGAAACTTTGTTGTAGTATTTTCCAATATCCTCCTGAAAACTATACAAGGCTTCATGTAATAGGGCTTTATCAATTCCAGGGCAATCAACCAATTGAGGTTTGTCCTGGTATTTGTATTCCAAGGGTTTTTCGCAGCCAATGAATAGTAAAGTGACTGCAATGAGAAACATCATGCTATTTTTCTTCATGGTCCAATCGGTTTTTTTCATAGGTTTCTGCCCATCTTTTTTCAATGATAGGGGCAATGATTGTTTTTCGGTTTTTGGTTTTCACAAAAGGGTACAATTCCAAATCGTTTTTCATGTAGTCCTTTGGGTTGGGGTATTTGTTACTGCCCAATAAGACCAATTTCCCTTCTTCAAAGTATTGTTGTTCTTTTTGAGCGCTTTCCTTTATTTTTCTTTGAATAATTCCCTCTTTCAATTGCGCTAAAAATCCGCCACCCTTTTCAATTTCTTTGAATAAGGCCAATGCTTTTTCGGCCATCCCCTGGGTTAATTTTTCGATGTAATAACTGCCATCGGCAGGATTTGCCACAAGGTCAAAATAACTTTCTTTTTTGAGGATCAATAAGGTATTACGGGCGATTCGCTCGCCAAATTCGTTGCTTTTATGGTACAGCGCATCATAAGGAAGGCTGCATACCGCATTGGCTCCCCCAAAAATTGCGCTCATACTTTCGGTGGTGGTACGGAGCATGTTTACATTATAATCGTACAACGTTTTGTTTCGTTTGGAGGGGATGGCTACAATGTGGCAGGTTTCGGGAAGTGCATATTCCGAGGCTAATGTAGCATACAAGATTCGTAGCGCCCTGATTTTGGCTATTTCGAAAAAATAATTACCCCCAACCGCTACCTGAAAACATAACGATATAGACTCATGGGACTGAAAATGATGTAGGTACTCGTTGGCATGTGCCACGGCATAAGCCAATTGCTGAACGATATTGGCCCCAGCATTTTGATAGATGGTTGTATTTACCCCCAAAAGGTTTGCTGTGGGATATTTTGAAATAAGGGTATCCAGAATTTCATGATCTTTTTCCATGCCATGAAACCAGTTTCCATCCTCACATAAATGATGAATAAGGTCAATATTATAGTATACCGTAGCTTTATGAAGTTGAAGAAAAGTAATGAGCTCTTCCTTGAAGGGAAGGTCCAAAAAGGCTATGTGGAAATAGATTTTGGCTTTTTCAAAAGGGAACCCTTGAAAAGTCTTTTGGATATCAAAGGGTTTTTCGGAAGTAAGATAGATGGCTTCGGCACCTCTTTCCAAAGCATCCAAAAGTAATGCATTGCAAATGGCTTCGTCATCAATATACAAGGACTGTATAATATCCCATTGGGAGGGTTGCCCAGGGATAGAAGCGAATTCTTTTTCAAAATCATCCCGGTGGTAAAAAGGGCGTACATGAATGCCTTCCAGACTTTGCCACACCAACGCTTCATTATAGTCGGCACCTTTCAGGTCCATCTGTATTTTATGTCTCCACTCTTTGGCAGAAACAGGATCAAATTCCGAAAAAAGGGCATCATTCATGGTCATTGGTATTTTTAAGGCTATCCTCGTGTTGAATGATATAAATATCCTCGTTTTCTTTTTTTAAGTAATACTTCTCCCGGGCATATTTCTCCATTTCGTTACTGTCTTTCATTTTTTCGATAAAGCCTTTGTCTTTTTTTATCTCGGTTTCATAAAACTCTTTGCTTTCTTCCAAGGATTCTATGTCATCATTCAATTCTTTGTGAATGAAATATGAATTGGTATCAAAAAATACCATCCAAATCAAAAACAACAACAAAATGAGCACATATTTATTGGCGATAAACAGGATCCATTTGTGTTTTTTTAATTGGGAGAACTTCATTTCCTAAAACTACGATAATCTTTGGTGAATGATATTTCTTATAAGGCTAACGGCCACGGTATTGTAACGGTTGGTAGGAATAATGATATCTGCATATTCCTTGGTAGGCTCTATAAATTCTTGGTGCATGGGCTTAAGGGTGCTTTGGTAGCGGTTAAGCACTTCATTGAGATCCCTTCCACGTTCGGCAATGTCCCTTCGCAGGCGGCGTATCAATCGTTCGTCACTATCGGCATGTACATACAGTTTTACGTCGAACAGTTCACGTATTTCGGGATGGGTTAAAATTAAAATACCTTCCACTATAATGACCTTTTTGGGATAGGTGGTTACGGTCTCTTTGGTTCGGTTGTGCTCTACAAAAGAATAAACGGGTTGTTCCACGGTATTGCCTTTTCTTAGTTCCTTTAGGTGGGTGACCAACAAATCGAAATCAATAGCTTTGGGATGGTCAAAATTAATTTTCACCCGTTCGTTAAAACTTAAATGGCTCGTATCATGGTAATAGGAATCTTGTGAGATCACACAAACTTCGTTTTCGGGAAGTTCGGAAACAATTTGTTCTACCACGGTGGTTTTACCGCTACCGGTTCCTCCGGCAATACCTATTATGAGCATTGAATTTTGTTTATGACAAAGGTAACAAGGATGGGCGAATTATTCTTTTAAAACTTTTGAAACTTCTTCGGGAGTTACCATTTCTTTTTGGCTATTTCCCCAGGAATTCATCACATAATTTAGGACATCTGCCACTTCTTCATCACTTAGTCCCATGGAGACCATAACACTGTTGTATTTTTTGCCATTTACCTCAATTTCCCCTGTTTGCCCATATTTTACGGCATGAATGCTTTCCTTCCTCTTTTCGGTAAGCCAATTTGATTGGGACAAAGGTGGAAACACACCGGGAACCCCAAGTCCATTGGCCATATGGCACTGCATACAAAAATCGGTATAGGCCATTCCGCCGCGCTCCATGCTTTCTTTTAAAGGGTCCTGTTTTTGGGAAGTAATCTGCGATGGTTCATAGGCAATGGGCTCTTTTTGAGTCTCTTTACAAGACGAGAGAGCTAAAATGAGAAAGGGAATTAAATAAAACTTCAATGGGTAATGATTTTGAAAGGGTTCAACATTATTACTGTACCGTATAAAAACCCCAAATTACGGATTTTACTCTAAAGATCTATTACAATGAATAGGTTTTTCATATGACGAATGTCATTATTTAAAAAAGGTTTCCACCCTACTTTTGAACCATCAACCAATACCATTGATCATGAAAAATATATGGATTTTTCTACTCTTTGCCCCACTTGTTTTAGTACATGGGCAATCTTCCCCTGGAGAAACGGAGACCACGTTTATCAAATCCTTTAAACTGGATAGCGGACACTCCCAATTTCTTATTAAGGGTACCTCTTCCTTACATGACTGGGAAATGGTTTCGGAGAGTTTTTCTGGCACAATGAACATGGATGTTTCTTCAGAAGCACTTAGTATTAATGAGATCAAAGTTTCTGTAGGGGTTACTTCATTGAAAAGCGGTAAACGCATTATGGATAACAAATGCTACGATGCCTTGAAAAAGGAAAGCCACCCTACCATTACCTATCAATTTAAAAAGATTTCATCGGTAAGTGCAACAGGTTCGGGAAATTATAAAGCAAATGTAAGCGGAACCCTCACCATTGCAGGCACCAGTAAAACTGTAAGCATCGATGTGACCATTTCCAAAACCAATAATACCATTGTAATTAAAGGGGAAAAGCCCTTAAAAATGACCGATTTTGGTGTAGAGCCTCCAACAGCCCTGCTTGGAACACTTAAAACAGGAGACGATATCACCATTGTATTTAACCTTAACTATCAGTAACATATGCCAATTAATCTAAACAATGTAATCATGAAAACGTATTTAAAAAACCTAATGCTCGTTGGGGCCATCTTCTTGGTCTCACAAAGTTTTGCTCAAGACAAACGGAGTTTAAACAATTACAGAGAACCCAGTAAAGATGGTGTCAATGTGTTTGAAGCTCCCAAAGATACCGCAGTGAACAAACCTTTTGAAGGGGTGAAAGTTAGAGTAGGGGGAGCTTCTGCCCTGCAATTTCAAGCCATTGACCATGAAAATGGTTGGGTAGATGCCAATGGCGATGCTACCAGCCCTTGGTACGAAGTACTTCCGCTAAAAGAAATAGGAAGCAATTTTAACTTGGCTACTGCCAATTTAGACTTGGATGTTCAATTGCACGATGGTTTGCGCATGCACTTACGAACCTATTTGTCTTCTAGGCACCACCCAGAGCCTTATGTAAAAGGTGGATACTTGCAAATAGACAACCTTAATTTTATTAAAGAGGGGACTTTGAGTGAGTTGATGAAATATATAACCGTAAAAGTAGGACATATGGAAGTGAACTATGGGGATATGCATTTTAGAAGATCAGACAATGCACAAGCCATTTACAATCCCTTTGTAGGCAACGCCATATTGGATGCTTTTACTACCGAGGTTGCTGGTGAAGTATATTACCGTAACAATGGATGGATAGGAATGGTTGGGCTTACCAATGGTAAATTGAACCAGGCTGTAGATAATCCAAAAACCACTTCTCCATCTGTGGTTGCAAAATTGGGATATGACAAACAGATTAATTCCGATTTGCGCGTTCGTTTAACTGGATCTATCTACAATACGGCTCAGGCTGCTAGGACCTACCTTTATGCTGGTGACAGGGCTGGTGCTCGATACTACTTGGTATTGTCAAATGAGGAAGCTTCTGCTACTACCGATTTTCGTACCGGTAGGTTCGACCCCGGGTTCCGAAATGAAATGACAGCCATCATGATCAACCCTTTTATCAAGTACAAAGGATTTGAGTTCTTTGGAATGTATGAAACCATCACCGGTAGAGCCGATTCTGAACTGGATGCCAATTTTGACAAGGTAGATCGTAATTGGAATCAAATCATGGTAGAGCTGTTGTACCGTTTTGGAAACAATGAAAACTTTTATATAGCCGGTCGTTACAATAGTGCCAGCGGAGAATTGGCTTCCAAAGTGGATGTAAGCATTAGCAGGATCAATGCTGGTTTTGGAGTATTCTTGACCAAAAATGTCTTGGCTAAGTTGGAATACGTAAGCCAAGAGTACAAAGATTCCCAGTGGGTGATACCTTCAATGAAGGAAAATTCAGTGGGGTAGTACTAGAGTCTGTGATAAGTTTCTAATCTAAAATGAATGATTAAGAAAAGGCCGCATTTGCGGCCTTTTCCTTTTTTAATTGGGTAGTAACCGAACAATTCCTTGGCCTTCCAAGCCAATGTAAATGAGATTGTCGGGGCCCATTTTTACATTGCGTACCCTGCCAATGTCCTCGGCAATTTTTTTTCGGCCTATCACAGTGTCTCCATCCAATTCCAATAGTTCCACATAGTTAAATTTAAGGGAGCCTACCAGCAGGTTGCCTTCCCAATCGGGATACTTTCCGCCGGTAAGGAAGTCCATTCCGCAGGGAGCTATGGAAGGTACCCAATAATGAATGGGTTGTTCCATGCCTAGCTTTTCGGTAAGGGAAGTAATGGGAGTCCCACTATAATTAACCCCATAGGTAATTACCGGCCAGCCATAATTTTTTCCTTTTTGAATGATGTTGACCTCGTCACCCCCTTTAGGGCCATGCTCATGGGACCAAATAGCGCCCGTAGCCGGGTTTTTTGCTAAACCTTGAGGGTTACGATGTCCGTAAGAAAAAATGGCCTTTACGGCGTTGGGTTCATGATAAAAAGGGTTGTCTTCAGGAATACGGCCATCATCATGCAAGCGGTATATCTTTCCGCAATCACGAGTAATATCCTGTGGGTTGGTATCCCTATCGCCACGCTCTCCAATAGAAAAGTAGACATAGTCATCATCGTCAAAGGCAATACGAGAGCCAAAATGCTGCCCCCGGGTACTATTGGGTGAAGCTTTATATAGCGACTGAATGTTTGTTAAACTATGGTCTTGTAATTGAGCCCGGATCAATTTGGTATTGCCTCCTTCGCCTTGGCCTTCCGGCGAACTGTAGGTAATATAAATCCAGCCATTATTACCATAGTCGGGATGTAACACAATATCCATAAGTCCGCCTTGTCCCCGGTTGTATACTTTCGGAACATTCTTAATTTGGGTTTTCACTCCGTTGGCGAAGTGAATGAGTTCACCACTTTTCTCAGTGATGAGCATGCTTCCGTCGGGGAGCCAGGTCATGCCCCAAGGGTTGTTCAGTCCGTCTACTACCGTTTCGATGGTATATGGACGGGTATTTTCAATTATCAGGGCCATTTCGGTTTTGCCCTGGGCATTTTTACATTGGCTGTTCAAAACAGCAAATACGGCCAAAAGCACAATGTTTTTCATAGGAATTTTTCTTTCGGTAAAAGATAACAAAATAGTTTGAAAAAAAATAAAAAGGGATATATTTGCAGTCCGAAAAAACGGGATGTGGCGCAGTCTGGTAGCGTACACGCATGGGGTGCGTGTGGTCGCTGGTTCGAATCCAGTCATCCCGACAAAAAAAGCTGAACGATTGGTTCAGCTTTTTTGTTTTTCACTCCATTATGTTAAAGTGAGCTTAGTTCATAGAACTCTTTTATTTATTTGTTTCTTCCCCTTTTCCAAACGTATAACTCATCCCAACCATGACCATTGAGGTAGTCATTTCATATGAGACCTCACTGCCGGGAATGGCTCCATAAGGAGGGAAGTTTTGAATGAACATAGGGTTTAATAAAGGACCACTTGTGGCACCATTGCTCATTCCGTAATGACCTACCACATCGATTGATATTTTATTAAATCCTGTATAGCTGAAGCCTAATTGGTAGGCATTCTTTATGATTGCCGTTGCAGGAATATTGAAAAAAGCAACCTCACTGGGAATGGGGTTAGAGCTATAGGTATAACCCACACGTAGGGGTAAATGGGGTACGCCTTTGTATTGCAAACCAACCGAAACAATATGAATACTGTCCCATCCAAAACCAGCTACCGAACCTGTGGCAGTCCAGCCTGTTTTGGAGAACCCATCGGTGTTTTTATAATCTACGTAGCGATAGTCTGCGGCAAGATCAAATAATCCTTTGGAGTATCCTAGCCCTGCCGAAAAGATGCCCGGATAATCCATATTGAAAGAGTTTTTGGAACTGCTATTGTCCAAATAGGTGTTGGTAAATTCAAAATCACTAAAGTATTGGGGTGATTTAAAGGAAACCCCCACTTTAAGTCCATTACCCGTATTATAAAAAGCACCTATTTGTGCTCCAAATCCTGTAGCAGTGGCTTTGTCTGTAGAAGGATACCCTACTAGGGTTGGGTTTGCCGTAGGATTGGGCATTAATTGCAATGTGGCATAATTAAAAGTGGGCTGAATCCCAATGGAAAAAGATTCGTTTACTTCATATGCATAGGCAAATCCTATTTGAAGAAGGATATAATCAGATTCAATGCTTCCAAATCCACCCATGCTTTGCGGAAGGTTGATGGGATTGGTTGTGCTTTCGGGAAAAGTTACGCCAAAACCACTTATACCAAATGCGGAAGCCCCAAAGATATGCTTGCTGTTTTCGTTACCCCACACCATGGCCAGGGCTGGCATTGGAGAAAGGCCGCGATCATCTTTTGTGGTACCACTAAAGAAATTTCCCGTAGTTTGCCCAAAGGCATCAAACTCTGGCACCGTTGAGCTTAGTTCAGGGGAGGAAAAGAATAGCCCTACATCCAGCTTTATGATTTTATCCTTAAAAGTTGTGATGGTGGCTGGATTCCATTGTAACGCTCCTGAAATATCCAAAGGCTGTGCCGTAGCAGCACCTCCCATTGACATGTTTACAGATCCAACCCCTTGCATGATATGGCCAGCTTGCGAAAAAGCTGCCATAGTAAAAAAGAAAAGGTAACATTTAACGATGTAATTTTTCATGGCATATATAATTTATGCAGTGATGGGTTGATGACAAGAAAAAAAAGGATTGTTGCAACTCAACACCACAGGTTAGTCATTCCTATTTCTAACAAAGTTATTGAGGGAAACAACAATGGATTATGACTTAAATCATTGCTTGATAAATCCCTCAACTGAAATAGTCGCTATGACTTATATCATATTTTAAAAAGAATGTCAACCTTAATTTTACCTTGTTTAAATGATTAACCGTATCGATTCGGTTGAGTTAAATAACACTATTAAAATGAAAAATTTACTCATCTTAGGCGCAGGCACTTCCGGAACCATGATGGCAAACCATTTGGTTCACAAGTTGCCCAAAAGCGAATGGAAGATCACCATTGTAGATCAATACAAAACCCATTATTACCAACCGGGTTTTTTGTTTCTTCCATTCGATATTTACAAAACAAAACAAGTAAAAAAGGAAGGGGCTAAATTTATTCCCAAAGGGGTTGAATACATTCAGAAGAAAATCAATATCATCCTTCCCGAGGAAAATAAAGTTTCGCTAGCAGATGGCACGATACTTCCCTACGATATATTGATTGTAGCTACGGGAACCAAAATCGTTCCAGAGGAAACAGAGGGAATGAAGGGCCCCGAATGGCACCGTTCCATTTTCGATTTTTATACCTATGAAGGGGCCAAGGCGCTGCGCGATAAGTTGCGAACCTGGGAAGGGGGTAAGTTGGTGGTGCACATTACCGAAATGCCCATCAAATGTCCCGTTGCTCCATTGGAATTCGCCTTTTTGGCAGATTCCTACTTTAAGCACAAGGGAATGCGCGATAAAGTAGACATTACCTTTGTGACTCCCATGGGAGGTGCCTTTACCAAACCTAAGGCTACAGAGGCATTGCACTACCTTTTGGAAGAAAAAAACATCAAGGAGGTAACCGATTTCAATATTGAACGGGTGGATTATGAAAACAATAAAATTATTGATTATGCCGATACCGAAGTACCCTACGATCTTTTGGTTACCGTGCCTACCAATATGGGAGATTCTTTGATAGAACGCTCTGGAATGGGAGACGACTTAAACTATATTCCCACCCATAAGGCTACGTTGCAGACCAAAGACCATGAAAACATTTTTGCCATAGGAGACGCTACCAATTTACCTGCTTCCAAGGCTGGTTCGG
Source organism: Flavobacteriaceae bacterium (assembly GCA_041392175.1). Taxonomy (GTDB): domain Bacteria; phylum Bacteroidota; class Bacteroidia; order Flavobacteriales; family Flavobacteriaceae; genus Halomarinibacterium. The sequence goes on from JAWKMP010000015.1 coordinate 22,724, forward strand.
TAGCTCATTTTGAGGCCGAAATTTTAACCGAAAATATCCTTCGGTACATTAAAGGAGAACCTTTAAAAGAAGAATTTGACGGTCACGCCAATTGCTTTATTGAAACCGGAAACGGCAAAGCCCTTTTAATTGATTTCAATTATACCCATGAACCTGTAGAAGGAACTTTCCCGCTCCCTGGTGTGGGCCCGTTGCGATTGCTAAAAGAAAGTAGGACCAACCACATGGGAAAAATGGCGTTCCGTTGGATCTATTGGAACATGCTTATAAAAGGAATCCACATTCCTTTTGTTTCAGCTACCATGACCGAAAAGGGAAAACATTTTGACGAAGTAAAATAAATTCAATTTAAAATTTAAACATAATGAAATGCCCATCAACAAAATTTATTAACCCAAGGAAGGTATAAAGGGCATTACATCTTCCACTTTATAAATAGTTAAAGAGATGAAAAAGAACATCGCACAAACCGAAATTGAAGTAAACGAAGAAGGCTACATGACCGACTTTAGCCAATGGAACAAGGAAGTAGGGGTAGGTCTTGCTAAGGAGCAGGGTATTGATATGACCGATCGCCATTGGGATGTGATCAATTACATCCACGATATGTACAAAAAGGATGAACCTCTTTCCATAAGAGGGATTAAAAAGAGTGGTATACTGGATATTAAGGAGTTTTATGATTTGTTTCCTGGTGGTCCGCTCAAGAAAGCTACCTTGATTGCTGGTATCCCAAAACCCAAAAGCTGTATTTAATCTATTAAAACCTTATTGAGATGAGCACAAAAGTGAAAAAAATGCTGTTTATTCTCTCCAAGGCTACCTTGGAAAATGTATATGCAGCCTTTGTGATGGCCAATGGCGCACGAATGGAAGGAATCGAATCAGAGATATTCTTCACCTTCTTTGGGCTGGAAGCCATCCAAAAAAAGAAATTGGAACATTTACACGTAGCTACCGTGGGTAACCCTGCCATGCACATGCCTACGATGCTAGGAGGCTTGCCTGGTGTGGAAGCACTTGCCACCAAGATGATGAAAAAAGAAATGGAAAAACTCGATATGCCCCCCGTAGGCGAATTTCTTGAAATCCTCTCCGATTCGGGCTGCAAATTATGGGCCTGTAAGTTGGCGATCGACATGTTCCATTTATCTAAAGAAGATTTGATCGATGAGTTGGACGGTATTCTTACTATTGGTGATTTCTATAACAGGGCCAATGAAGAAGGTACCCATCTGCTATTCATTTAATAACAAACCTTTCGAAGAAGCCTTGGGAATTTCCCAAGGCTTTTCCTTTTAAAAATCAAGTTGAATTTTTACACTTTTAGTATCTTAGACCACCCATAAACCAAAACACTTGCACGTGGAAAACTATACAACCCCCTGGACCAAAGAAGAACTTAATATCTACATTTTGATCTATTGTGCCAATGCCAATTTCATTGAAAGCAATGAAGAGATCGACTTTATCAAAATGAAAGCCAAGCACAGTAGTTTTGATAAAATCCATAAGGAATTTGAAAAGGACAATGACTTTCAGAGCCTTCAAAAAATTCAATCGGCAATCGAGCGCCATGGGTATACTTCAAAAGAATTGGAAACATTGTATGCTGAGATTAAGGACCTTTATTTAACCGATGACGACTACGGAATCCTAGAGCAAAACTTGCTTAGGGGATTAAAGCATTTGTTGGGATAAAAGGTCGTTCCTTAAGGGAAACCCTTTGCCTTTAGGCTTACGAGTGGATCACTTCTTTAGTCCCATTTTTAAATGACCATCGTCATATTTTCCCAAAGGATTTATGGGTAGTTTTGAATATAACTAAAAACATAATGCCATGACTATTTCCATTCAATATGTAAAAATACCCACCAGTGAATCACTTTCCCAATATACCCATGAAAAGCTTAGTAAAATAGCTGCAAAGTATAGTTGGGTCATCAATGCAGAAGTGTATTTCAAGATAGAAAATGATGCCACTGGTGAAAAAATCTGTGAAATGGAACTTAGTGTTCCCGGCCCTAAGATTTTTGCCGTTTCAAAGGAGAAGAATTTTGAAATGGCTGTAAAACATACTATCTCCGACTTAGAAAAGCAATTAAAAAAGCGAAAGGAAGTGACCTTTCGTGCCAATCATTAATCCTAAAAACCAAAAAATGAAGAAAATTCTTGTACCCATTGATTTTTCCCAACATTCAGCATATGCCCTTGAGGTAGCTTCCCAGTTGGCAAAAAAATACCATACCGAGATCGTTGCCATGCACATGATGGGCCTTTCAGAAGCCGTAATCAATAAAGACGATTCCAATGATATGATGCAGGCCATGTACTACATGAAATTGGCAGAGAAACGTTTTGAGGATTTTTTGGATCGCGATTTCCTAAAAGGGTTAACCGTACACACCACGGTGCAGAATTATAAGCACTTCAACGAAATAGACAGTGTAGCCAAAGAATTCCATTGTGATTTAATTGTGATGGGCTCCCATGGAAGCAGTGGAATCAAGGAAGTTTTTGTAGGCTCCAATACCGAAAAAGTGGTCCGAAATTCTGAAATACCGGTCCTGGTGATTAAAAACAAACCCGATCATTTCACGTTGGAAAAAGTGGTTTTTGCCTCCAATTTTGACAAAGAAGCCATTCTTGTTTTCCGAAAAGCTAAGCGTTTGTTTGATGCCCTGGGTGCAAAAATGAAACTAGTCTATGTGAACACTCCAGGGGATGGGTTCTTTAGCACGCAAGAGATGCACAACCGTGTTTTGCAATTTCTTTTAGAAGCCAAAGCCGATGGGGAATATGCCCTAACCGATGTGGATACTTACAATGCTTACACCGTTGAAGAAGGGGTATTTGCCTACAGCAATATGGTGGATGCCGATGCTATCGTAATGCCAACCCATGGTAGAAAAGGGCTAGCCCACTTTTTTTCAGGAAGCATAAGCGAAGACATGGTAAACCATTCAACCTTACCGGTAATTACATTAAAAATGTAATATATCAACCAAAAACTACTTAAAAAAAGGCCAGTGCGAAAGTGCTGGTTTTTTTATTGGGTTTTTAATAAATGAATCCCATTTGAAGTTCCAATCCTACTCGCCCCTTGGGCAATATACTCAATTGCTTCCTTGCCCGTTTTGATCCCTCCCGAAGCTTTAATTTTTAGCTTAGAACCTACAACTTCTTTCATGAGCAGTACATCTTTTAGCGTAGCGCCTCCGGGGCCAAATCCAGTAGAGGTTTTTATAAAATCGGCACCTGCCTTTTGTGCAATGGTACAAGCCAGTTTCTTTTCTTCATCGGTTAAATAGCATGTTTCAATAATCACTTTTAGGACTTTGTTGCCCATAACATGCTTTACGGCACTTATTTCCTCGCGAACGCTTTTGGTTAACCCGGCTTTTAAAAACCCAATGTTAAGTACCATATCAATTTCATCAACCCCTTCTTCCACACATTTCTGTGCTTCGCTTACTTTTCCTTCCGTACACATGGCTCCCAGCGGAAAACCAACCGTAACGGCAACTTTAACGCGTTCGTGCCTAAGGGTTTCTACCGCAAGATGCGCATAACAACTATGTATGCAAACGGCATAAAATTGATGCTCAATGGCCTCATGGCAGAATTGAATAATTTCTTCAGGGGTTGCTGTAGGTTTTAAAAGGGTATGATCAATAAATTGGTTAAGCAGCATGACTAAGAATGGGTTTTGATAAGTTGCACCAGTTCCTGTTTTTGGAGTACTCCAGACTGTCGCCAAACTTGTTTCCCTTCTTTAAAAAGGATCAAGGTGGGTACGCCCATAACTTGATAATTTGAGGCCAGCAACTGGTTTTTATCGACATCAATCTTAACGATTTTTACTGCATCGCCCAGTTCTTCCTTTACTTGTTTGAGGATAGGTGCCAGCATTTTGCATGGCCCACACCAGTCGGCAGAAAAGTCGACCAAAACCAATTTTTTGGAAGCTATGATTTCGTTAAAGCTACTCATGCGTTAGGCTTTTAATGGATTTAATTGATAACGTCTTAATACAGGCAATAATTTATCCAATGGGATTTCTACCGAATAGTCTCCCGTATAAGCTGGACAGATCACACAGTCTTCAAAATAAAAAGTGACCGATGCATCGTCTACCACAAAATTGTTTTTGGACCTAAAAAAATCCTCTTGGGTGATGCCCCAGCAATCATAAAATAATTCGCCCGAATTAATTTTTCCAAAGATAACCTCATTTACTATTTTTTGCAGCTCTTCTTCGGAACCTTCATTAAAAAAATCTTCATATTTCATAAAAACCCCACGTTCCAGGTCAAAATTTAGGCAATCAAAAGTATAGGAGGGGTGCATGGCACCAGAGTAGTAATTTTCCTTGTAAAACAACACGCTTACCAATTGCTCATTTACTTTGTAAATCTTGTAGCTCACCTTCCTTTTTTCCCGGATTTGGTGAATGCGAAGCGTGTCGCATAGCAATTCCTTATCTTCCAGGATTTGTGCCTCCACCTGTTTAATATTCAAATAGGCTTTGGAGATATACTCATTAAAATTCACATGGGTGGGCTTCCAGTTTTCATTCAGATAGGGATAATGAAAATCGAGTACATAAAAATCGGTTTCCTTATAAAAATCCTTATCGGTCAATAATTTTTCCAGTTCCTTTTTATCGTCGGGTTTTTCAATAAGTTCTTTTCGTTTAATTTCAATTTGTTCTTGTTTCAATAGGTCTTTGTCCTCCTGGGTTACGATCAAGGTATCATTTTCAAATTCTTTTTGAGTTGAAACAGGGGTGTCGGTCTTGGGGTTTTTGGCCTCCTCTTTACAGGCAGCCAAAAACAAAAGAAAGGCTAGGATATAGGTTATGTTTTTCATATGCTATTTTTTGAATAAGAGTTGCAGTTTCCCCAACAACATTAGCTCACTTTTATTTTTTCCGGCAAAGGCATCCGCAATGCGGTGCGATGTTTTTAGGATGAGTTTTTTTCTTTCTGTTGAAAAAAGGGCAGGGTGTTCTTTGTAAAACGCTTCGAAGCTTTCAAAACAAGAAGCGGCATCAATGCTTTCATAATCCAGCCAATCAAAAACGATTTCCATTTGGTAGGCCGCATCTGCTCCAAAACCATCTTCCCAATCGTCCATGATTTTCCATTCGGTAACCACCATGTGGTGCAAGGCTTCATATTCGCTTTTGCGTAGGGTTCCATCTGCTGCGGCAATGGCATAAAAACAGCTCGTCGGATTTTTGATAAAACGAAAGCTCGTTTTTATTGATGTGGTTCATGGCGTTGGTTTTGAATAGGTTAAATGTAATGGGTGACGGCTATTTTTTTTATGACTAAAATCAGTAAATACATATCCACAAAAAAAGTTATTTTTGAAGAATGGACTTTTACGGAAAGGAAAAAGGAATTTTTGAATTGTTGACTGAAACTATTTCAGAAGGCATCGTTATCGTAAATCCACAACAAGTCATGGTGGCCGTCAATGAAACCCTTGCCCAACTTTTTGGTTATAAGCGCGAGGAATTGGTCAATCAATCCCTAGAGCTATTAATACCCCAAAAGTATCATGCCAATCACTCAAAATACGTGACAGGCTTTATGGACCATACCGAAAAACGTATCATGGGACAGGGTAGGGAGCTGTTTGGGATCCGTAAGGACGGCACTCAATTTCCAGTTGAAGTAGGCTTGAAACCCTTCGAGGCCAATGGGAAGCAATGCGTCATGGCCATGGTCATTGATATTAGCCTACAGAAGGAACATGAACGCCAAATGAAGGATTTGAACCTTCAGTTGGAACAAAAAGTAAAGGAACGAACCCTGGAACTTCGGGAAAGTATTCATCAATTGGAAAAAGAGATCGAAAAAAGGAAAGAGGCCGAAAACAAGATGAAGGAATCCCTACGAAAGGAACGGGAGCTTAACGAACTTAAAACCAAGTTTTTATCACTGGTCTCTCACGAGTTTAAAACCCCCTTAAGTGGTATTTTAACTTCTACTTCGCTTATTGGCAAGTATACTACCACCGAGCAACAGGAAAATCGGGAAAAGCACATCAAGACCATCTCGGGAAAGGTGAAGTATTTAAACAACATCCTAGACGATTTTCTCTCGGTGGAACGTCTCGAGACCGGAAAAGTAAATTACAAAATGGCACATTTCCCCTTGAGCCGTGTGATAAATGAAGTAATTTACAATGCCAACATGCTTTTGAAAGAGGGTCAAATAATTCATTATCCTGAAGGCATTGATGACATTGAGCTGCTTTTTGACGAGAAAGTACTGGAACTGGTTCTCACCAACTTAATCAACAATGCAATAAAATATTCTCCCGAAAATTCGCAAATCGATATTCGGGTTGTTCAAGGAGGAACGTTAGGGATATATGTTTCAGATCAGGGAATAGGGATTCCCAAAAAAGAACAGAAATTTATCTTCAACCGCTATTTTAGGGCAGAAAATGCATTATTGAACCAAGGAACCGGTATTGGGCTAAATATTGCCAAAAGCCATTTGGAAAACCTAGGTGGAGATATTACTTTTGAAAGTGAGGAAAACAAAGGAAGTACTTTTAAAGTGAGTATCCCTATGAAAAAATGATCCTATGAACACCATCCTTTTAATTGAAGACGATATTGCCTTGCGTGAAAATACTGCCGAATTATTGGAACTCTACCATTATAAGGTAATTACGGCACCCAATGGCCGATTGGGCATCCAAAAAGCGAAAGAGCTCCACCCCAATCTCATTATTTGCGACATCATGATGCCCGAAGTGGATGGCTATGGAGTGTTGGAAGCCCTTTCTCAGGATGAGGCTACACAACAAATTCCTTTTATTTTTCTTTCGGCTAAAACCGAACATAAAGAAATACGGCGGGGGATGGATTTAGGAGCAGATGATTACCTTACCAAACCTTACGAAGAAGATGAGCTTATGAGCGCCATTGAAAGTAGGCTTGCCAAAGCAAAACTGCTTTCCCATTTCGCCCAGCAAAACGGAAATGAACAGGCCGAAGCCGATACCGTTCGAAATTTAAATGAACTTAAAAACTTTTTTGACGACAATGGGGAAATCCTTGCCTACAAGAAAGGGGATCTTGTATACAAAGAAGGACAGCACTCCAATAAGGTTTTCTTGATTTTAAGCGGCATTATCAAAACCCATAAGATGGACGAGAATGGTAAGGAGTTGATTACAACCCTTTACAAACCCGATGATTTTCTTGGGTTTACTTCCTTCAATGAGAACATGCCTTATCAAGAATCTGCCACAGTAGTGGAAAAGGCAGAACTAGCAGCCATTTTAAAACAAGACCTTAAGGAATTATTGGGCAAAAACAAAGAAGTAACCCTTGAACTGGTCAATGTCCTCACTGAAAACCTTTCCGAAATTAAGGACCAACTATTACAAATGGCCTATGGATCGGTACGCAAAAAAACCGCCCAGACCATTATGCAGTTTGTAAAAGTACTCAATAAAAAACCCAATGAGGCTATCAAGATTTCACGATACGATCTGGCAAATGTAGCGGGAATTGCTACCGAAAGCCTCATTAGGACCTTATCGGGATTTAAAAAAGAAGGCCTCATTGAAATTGAAGGCCGGAACATTAAGGTGCTTCGTCCCGAATCCCTTGAGCATATGGAATAATCCAAAACTGATATTTATCATTCTTTGCAGCGTTTGTGACGGCTATTTTTGAACTTGAAAATAGACCGAATGCAAAAAATTCTTTTTCCAACCGATTTTTCTGAAAATTCGTGGAACGCGATACAGTACGCTTTTGCTTTTTTTAAAGGAAAATCTTTGGAATTCCATTTTTTGCACATAGGGTTCAAGGGTATGGTAGAAGAGGATGCAGACTTGCATGCGCTTGGGCTCTCGGTGGCCTCATTGAGTTCAGAGGAAAGTGTCCCACTTTGATGAATTACTGGATCGAATACACGCTAGCTTCCCAAACCATAAACACATCCTTTTTACCCACTTTGAAAGTAGCTTGTTCATTGAAGGTATTCGGAAATCGGTCAAAACGTTGGATATCGATCTCATTGTAATGGGCACCAAAGGGGCTTCGGGCATTAAAGGAATGACCTTGGGGAGCCATTCCAGCGCTGTGATTACCCGTGTAAAATGTCCTACGTTCATCATTCCCGAGAAAGCCCATTTCAAGAACCCGGCAAACATTGCCTTTCCAACCGATTTCAATTCGATCTACAAAAACCGGGTATTGGACACCCTTAAATCCTTTGCCGGCTATCATCAATCTACTGTAAAAATACTGCGGGTAGTACGGCAAGGGGGCAATATAGAGCCCGAACAAATTAAAAACAAGGAGTACCTAAGTGATGCCCTGCAACAAACCGAGCACAGTTTTCACTGGATCCAGAGCCCAGAACTGGAGCTGGGGTTACAATCGTTTGTAGATTCCATGAACATTCACATCATCGCCATGGTGGGAAAAAACCTCAATTTTTTCCAACGGCTCCTTTTTAAACCCAATGTGGCAAAAATAAGCTACTATACCAAAATTCCCTTTTTGGTCCTTCACGAGTAAAAAGCTTCGATCTCAATTTTTTTTTGTACTTTATATACTGATATATATCATTCTTTTTCTCCATAGAAAAAGGTAGATTTGAGAGACCCTTAATGCCCAAAAAGTCATGAGAAAAGTATTGATTCCCACCGATTTCTCCCGAAATGCATGGGATGCCATTGCCTATGCCGTGGACCTATTTCAAAAGGAACCCTGCCAATTCTTTATCCTCAATGTATACGATTTTGCAGATTATGCTTCAGACAACCTGATGGTGCCTCAACTGGACGCAGGTCTTTTGGAAAGTTTTAGGGAACGTTCTGAAAAAGGACTGGAAAAGATCCTGCAAAGGCTTTCTTTTCGGGATGAAAATGAAGCACACACCTTTGCTACACTTTCACAGCAAAATAACTTGATCGCAGCCCTTAAGGAAATTGTGGAATTGAAAGACATCGACTTAATCGTCATGGGGACCAAAGGTGATACCGACTCGCTCAACGTGACCTTTGGCAGCAATACCATGATGGTGATGGAAAAAATTCGGAATTGCCCCGTTTTGGCAATTCCGAAGGATACCCTCTATACAAAAGTATCTGAAATTGTATTTCCTACCAGTTTCAAGACCCACTTCAAAAAAAGGGAACTGGATTACCTTATCGATTTGGCTCAAATTACCGAAGCACCCATAAGGATCCTCCATATTATGAAAGAAGAGGAATTGGATAAAGAACAGCTAATTTCAAGGAACTACTGGAAGAATGTTTAGAGGGCATGGAGTATATAGCTTTCATGATGTGGAAAGCAATAACATTAACGAAGCCGTTTCTTTGTTTGTACAGAGCAGGAATAGTGGGATGATTGCTCTTGTCATAAAAGGCATACCTTATTTTCACAACTTTTTTCAAAACCCATGGTCAAGGAGCTTAGCCTGCATGCAAAAGTACCCATTCTTGCCATGCACGATTTTCGAAATTAGACCATGGAACCTACTGGCATCGATATTGTAAAATCTTCGGGGGAGGTAGTCCGGTTTTCCATTGAAAAACTGCGCAATTCCCTTCGTAAGAGTGGATCGGATGATGCAACCATCCAACAAATTATCGATAAGGTGCGGGATGAATTGTACAAGGGTATTTCTACCAAGGAAATTTATAACCGTGCCTTTGCCCTGCTGAAGGAAAAGAAATCAATCTTTGCTTCTAAATACAAGCTTAAAAAAGCCATTTATGAATTAGGTCCTACGGGTTTTCCATTTGAACGCTTTGTAGGAGCCATTTTACATTATGCCGGCTATGAGGTTAAGGTAGGGCAGGTTTTTAATGGGAAGTGTGTAAGCCATGAAGTAGACGTAGTAGCCAAGAAAAACGGACAGTACATTCTAGCCGAATGTAAATTCCACAGCGACCCTACTCGAAAATGTGATGTAAAAGTACCCTTATACATCCACTCTAGATATCATGATATTTTGGCCTACGAAAGAAAAGAAATGCCCAATGAGGGCTGGGTGGTCACCAATACCCAATTTACCAAAGACGCACTCGATTATGGCCAATGTGTTGGCCTCTATTTGTTGAGTTGGGATGTTCCAAAGGACGATGGTTTAAAGGACCGAATTGATCGATTGGGGCTTTATCCCATCACCGTATCGACGCTTTTAACGAACAGGGAAAAAAATTTTCTCCTAAGTAGGGATGTTGTATTATGCAGGCAGTTGTACCAAGACCGGTTTTATTTGGACCATTTGGGAATTTCAGAAAAAAGGAAAGAACACATTATGGAAGAAATGAATATGTTGTGTAATTTTTAAAATGAGAACCGTAAAGATTCATTTTTTAGGCGCATCAGGCACCGTGACCGGTTCCAAATACCTTCTGGAAACCCCAGAGGTAACCCTTATGGTGGATTGTGGTATGTTTCAAGGGCTGAAGGAACTTCGCTTGCACAATTGGGATCCCCTGCCTTTTGAGGTTCCTACCATCGATTTTGTATTGTTGACCCATGGACATTTGGACCATACGGGTTATTTGCCGCGATTGGTGATGCAAGGTTTTAGCGGAAAAATTCTAGCGACCCAACCCACCTTGGAAATTGCAAAAATTATTTTGGAAGACAGTGCTAAAATCCAAGAAGAAGAAGCCGAAAGAGCCAATAAAGAGGGGTATTCTTCCCATCAACCAGCCCTGCCTTTTTATACGATGAAAGAGGCTTCCAAAACCTGTTCCCTTTTTGAAGCGGTTTCCAAAGACAGTTGGATTTCCCTTTCCGAACATGTAAAATGCCGTTTTAGGTACACTGGGCATATTATAGGGGCCACTTTCATTGAGTTACAGATTTTCGATAAAACCTTTGTTTTTTCGGGAGATGTGGGTAGGCGTGCAGACACCCTGTTGTTCCCACCCGAAAAACCCCGTTGGGCAGATTACCTTTTTCTGGAAAGTACCTATGGCAACAAATACCATCCTAAAGAGGAGGTTTCAGAAAAACTAGTGGAACTCATCCACAAAACCATTCATAACCGTGGCGCACTTATTATTCCTTCCTTCGCTGTGGAACGGTTGCAGGTATTAATGTATTTGTTGTGGAAATTGTATAAGCAGAACACCATTCCCAATATCCCCATTTTTGTGGATAGTCCCATGGGCAATCAGGTAACCTCGGTTTTTGAAGATTTTCCAGAATGGCACCAATTGGATACAAGCCAACTGGCAGCCATTAAAGAGCGAATGACCATTATAACTTCGTATAAAGAAACCTGGGAAACCATTGATGATCCCCGCCCCAAAGTAATTATTGCCGGTAGCGGTATGGTCACGGGCGGACGGGTGCTTACCTATTTAAAACAACTCATCGATCTTCCCGCCACCAGTATTTTATTGGTGGGATTCCAGGCAGAGGGTACCCGTGGCCGGCAATTACTGGAAGGTTGCCATGAGCTTAAATTTTTTGGAAAATATTATCCCGTGAAAGCTTCGGTAGACCATTTGGAAAGTCTTTCGGCACATGCAGACCAAGCCGATTTGCTGGATTGGGTAAGTGGTATAAAAAACATCCCTGAAGAAGTATTTTTGATTCACGGGGAACCCGATGCCCTAGATGCTTTTCGGGTGAAGATAAAAGATACCTTCCATTGGAACGTTACCCTTCCCAAATTATATGAAATCAAAGAAGTATTTGTGTAACTTTCTGAAAAACTGATATTTGTCATTTTGATATTCATCCTTTTCGCCTAATTTTAATATTCAATCCCAAAAAGAATTGCCATGAAAAAGCTTGTTATTTTATTCTTTGTTGCACTTTTGGTAAGTTGTTCTTCTACCAAACTTATCGATCAATGGCACAACCCCGATACCCCCGTTTATGAGGCCCAAAAAATTCTGGTTGTGGGAATGAGCCCAGACAAGCAGGTGAGGCGCACCTATGAAGAAGCCCTCTCCCAACAGTTGGAACGTAAAGGGATTGTGGCCGTGCGTAGTGTTGATTTTTTCGAAAATGTATTTCAAGTGGATGAAAAGACCGAAAAGGAGATGGACTTGATTGAAAATCTTTTACTGGAAGCTGGATTTGACAGTATCCTTTTTTCAAAGGTTACGGGATCGGAAGATAAAGTAACCCTGTTGCAATCGTATAACTCCTTCAAGAAAGAATTTACCAATTTTAAGGATTATTACATTGAAAATCAACATGTATATGCTTCTCCTACTAGTGAAAGCTACAAGGTCTATCATACCGAAACCTCCATTTTCTGCCTTTGCGCTGGAAAAGAGCGAGAGCTTTTATGGAAAGGAAACATTGATTTGGTAGGGCCCGAAAAGTCCAAAAAATCAATTGATGAATATATCAAGGTATTGATGAAATCCTTTGAGGAAAATAGAATTGTGCTTCCTCAATAATTACTTTAAAACCAATAAGGGCACTCTGCTTTCATAGCTTAGCTGGGGCGTATCGGTCCCAGAAAAAATCCGCTGAAAGAACGATTTGGGATGAACAAAGATCACGTGCATATCCACGGGGAGTAATTGTTCAAAACTGCTCACGGCTTCTGGGGTGGGAACACCTTCGATGTGGTGGTATTGGATAGTGCTAAAATGTTCCCATAGGCTGCTTTTGGGAAGTTCCTTTTGGGTATCAATCTGCAATACCTCCAAGGTTACGTTACGTCCTTTGAGCATATCCAGCATGGGGGAAAGGGCATCAGGGTGGAAGTCGTCGTCTTTTTTTATGGTGAGTAGGATAGAGGAAAAGGTTTGAAACGAAAATCCCTCAGGAATGGCCAAAATAGGACAGAAAATATTCCTGATGAGTTGAAGGGTATTGCTGCCAAAAAAAACTTCAGTAGCATTGGTGGCCCCATTGGTTCCCATGATAATGAGGTCAATGCTTTTGGAGTGTACCACCTGCTCTACGGCATCCACAAATACATCGAAATCAAAAATGCTTTCAAACGTAAAAGGTTCTCCCTTGTAATTTTCGGAATAGCTTTCAGTCAAATCCTGTAATCTTTTTTTGTTGTCTTCTGCAATGGCAGTATAAATAGTACTATCCATGGGGGAAGCCGTATAAATATCACTGGTGATGTATTCGGAGGGCTTTTGCACGTTCAAAAAGTAAAATTCCCTAGGAGTTCCTTTAAAAAAGGCCATGGCATATTCTATGGCATTCAATGAATTTTCCGAAAAATCGGTGTGCAAAAGGATGCGTTTCATGAGGGTTATATTTATTCTTTAAAGATACTACACAATTGGTTCTTTTTAAAATGATTTTCCTCAGAATATTCCTTTTTTAAATGACAGTTATCATATTTTATTTGACAACACCTTTGGATTTTTGTGCTACAAATTTCAAGGAATGGAAAACTGTTTTCACTGTGGTGACCCCTGTATCGATCAAGAGATTTTACATGACGATAAGATTTTTTGCTGTCAGGGGTGTGTTACCGTTTATGATATCCTCAATGAAAATGATTTAAGCTATTATTACGCATTAGAAAAAAACCCAGGCATTTCCCCACTGGAGATCAATGGGAAGTTTGACTTTTTGGACAAGTGCCTCCATTGTAGAAAAGTTGGTAGAATTTAATGATGGAACTACCCAAATAGTTTCCTTTAATTCCTTCCATTCATTGCAGTTCTCCTTGTATTTATACTGGAAAACCTTCAAAATTAAATGCTGGGGTTCGTATTTCGCAAGTGGATTTTCCTAAGAAAACCGTACGTATTACCTATGCTGCAGGAGAGGTTTCCTTGAAGGAATTGGTAGTTCTTTTGGCCAAACTGGGCTACGAGCCCTATATTTCATTGGAAAATGCAGATCCCAAAAAGAAAAAGATCAATCGAAAGCTTACGTACCAATTGGGAATTGCAGGGTTTGCCTTTGGGAATGTCATGTTCCTCTCTTTCCCAGGCTATTTTCAAGTGGATGAATTTTGGCTTAACCAGTTCAAAGGGATGTTCCACTGGCTTATGTTTGCATTTTCATTGCCCGTGGTGGTCTATTCGGCACAGGACTATTTCAAGTCGGCCTACAAAGGGCTTCGTTCGGGCATTTTGAATATCGATATTCCCATTGCCTTAGGAGTAGTGGTTCTTTTTGTGCGAAGCACCCTCGAGATTGCAATGCATTGGGGTGATGGTTTTTTTGATAGTTTAACGGGATTGGTCTTTTTCCTATTGGTAGGAAAGTTTTTTCAGCAAAAAACCTACTCGTACCTTTCTTTTGAAAGGGATTATAAATCCTATTTTCCTATTGCCATTACCCGTATTTCCAACAATAATAGTGAGGAACAAGTGCCCATTTATGAAGTGAACCCGGGCGACCGATTATTGATACGTAACAAGGAACTATTACCAGTAGATGCCATTTTATTGAAGGGAGATGCCTTGATTGACTATAGTTTTGTGACTGGGGAAGCAGTACCCGTTCCCAAAAGTTCCGGCGCAAAACTTTTTGCAGGGGGCAGGCAGGAGGGAAGTATCATTGAGGTAGAAGCGGTAAAAGGGGTGGCGCAGAGTTACCTTACGCAGTTGTGGAGCAACGATGTTTTTAATGCCAACAAAAAACATTTGTTCCAATCGTTAACCGATAAGATAAGCAAGCATTTTACCATCGGTGTTCTATCGTTAGCCATTTTGGCTACGGTATTTTGGCTTTTTGTGGATGTGTCTATGGCTATTCAAGTATTCACGGCGGTTCTCATTGTGGCTTGTCCCTGTGCCTTGGCATTGGCGTCTCCTTTTACACTGGGAAACATTTTACGCATTTTTGGAAAGCACCAATTGTACTTAAAAGAATCGTATATCATTGAACAGATGGCTCAAGTGGATACGGTGGTTTTCGACAAAACAGGAACCATCACGACCAATGCCAAAAGCAAAATTACCTATGAAGGAATCCCTTTGACCGAAGAGGAGTCTTCCCTGCTTACCAGTTCGTTAAGGGCGTCCAATCACCCTTTGAGCAGAGCACTGTACGATTTGTTGCATACAAACAACATTACCACACTCGATTCTTTTGAGGAGGTGAGTGGAAAGGGGATTGTGGGATACCATAACCAGCAAAAAATGAAAATAGGCTCGCCAGGTTTTGTAACGGCAGCCCAGCCTTCCGAAGAGGAAAATAAAACATCGGTCTACATTAGCAGTAATGACGATTTCAAAGGGCGGTTTGTTTTCCAAAACACCTATAGGGAGGGTTTATTGGAGGTTTTTCAAACGTTGGGTAATAATCATGACATTGTGATTCTTTCTGGTGATAATGATGGGGAAAAATCCCGATTGGAAATGATCCTTCCCAAAAATGCACAGTTGCTGTTTGAACAAAAACCCGATGATAAATTAAACTTTATTAAAGCATTGCAGCAACAAGGGAAAAAGGTGATGATGGTAGGTGATGGCCTAAACGATGCGGGTGCTTTGGCACAAAGTAATGTGGGTATTGCGATTTCTGAAAACGTAAATGTTTTTTCACCTGCCTGCGATGGCATTATGGATGCCTCCAAGTTTAAGGCTTTTGCGGCTTTTATGGCGGTTTCCAAAAAAGCGCTTACTATCATTAAATGGAGTTTTGCTTTGTCGCTTCTTTACAATCTTGTAGGCTTAGGTTTTGCGGTCTCGGGACATCTATCCCCAGTGGTCGCTGCTATTTTAATGCCCTTGAGTTCCATAAGCATCGTGGTTTTTACAACCGTAGCTACTTATTTTTTGGGAGAAAGGCTTTTAAAAAGAGAAATTAAACGAAACTGATATATATCATATTTTCCGTGAGACGGGGAATCTAATTTTACACCTTTAACAACAAGAAATGACCATAATCTACTTGCTTCTCACCGTTAGCGTTATTGTAGCCATTGTATTTCTCATTGCCTTTATAATTTCCGTTAAGAACGGTCAATACGATGATACCTATACACCATCAATACGCATGCTGTTTGAGGATGAAGTGATAAAAGGAGTTTCCGAAGAAAAACCAAAAACCAAAACTGATAACCAATAATTATGGAAGTAGAAAAGTTTTATTACGACAACAAGATCGTTAAAAATTTCCTCTATGCTACCCTTGTCTGGGGTATTGTAGGGATGAGTGTAGGGCTCTTGCTAGCCTTTATGTTTTTGTTTCCTAACCTAACGGAAGGTGTCTCATGGTTGAGCTTTGGGCGTTTACGTCCATTGCACACCAATGCAGTTATTTTTGCCTTTGTTGGGAACGCCATTTTTGCAGGCGTTTACTACTCGCTGCAACGCTTGCTCAAGGCACGTATGTGGAGCAAGTTTTTAAGTAATTTCAACTTTTGGGGCTGGCAGCTCATTATTGTTGCAGCGGCCATTACCTTGCCCTTAGGAATTACTACTTCCAAGGAATATGCAGAATTGGAATGGCCCATTGATATTGCCATTGCCTTGGTATGGGTCGCTTTTGGTGCCAACATGATTGGAACCATCCTTAAAAGAAGACAGCGTCACTTGTATGTAGCCATTTGGTTTTACCTAGCCACTTTCGTCACCGTAGCCGTGCTACACATTGTGAACAGTATGGAATTGCCTGTAAGCTTTTTGAAGAGTTACTCTGCCTATGCAGGGGTGCAGGATGCCTTAGTACAATGGTGGTATGGGCATAATGCGGTAGCTTTCTTCTTGACTACTCCTTTCTTGGGGTTGATGTATTATTTTGTTCCTAAAGCAGCAAATCGCCCGGTATATTCCTATAAATTATCCATTGTTCACTTTTGGTCATTGATCTTTATCTACATCTGGGCTGGGCCTCACCACTTGTTGTACTCTGCGTTACCCGATTGGGCACAAAGCTTAGGCGTAACGTTCTCGGTCATGTTGATTGCCCCCTCTTGGGGAGGTATGATCAATGGATTGTTGACTTTGCGTGGTGCTTGGGACAAAGTGCGTGTGGATCCTGTATTGAAATTTATGGTAGTGGCAATTACGGGATACGGTATGGCCACCTTTGAAGGCCCCATGCTTTCCCTCAAAAACGTAAACGCCATTGCTCACTTTACCGATTGGATCATTGCCCACGTACACGTAGGTGCTCTGGCTTGGAACGGATTCTTGACTTTTGGTATGGTGTATTGGTTGGTACCCAAATTATTCAAAACCAACCTTTGGTCTACCAAATTGGCCAATGCACACTTCTGGATTGGAACCCTAGGGATCGTAATGTATGCCTTACCTATGTACGTCGCAGGTTTTGTACAGGCTTTTATGTGGAAACAGTTCAACCCAGATGGAACCTTAACCTACGGAAACTTTTTGGAAACCGTGAGTGAAATCATCCCCATGTACTGGATGCGTGCCATAGGAGGTACCCTTTACATTACTGGTATGATTATCTTACTATACAACATCATTGCTACCATTCGTCAAGGAAGTAGTGTCACCGATGAGCTAGCAGAAGCTGCTCCTCTTCAACGCGTTACAAAAAGGCGTACTGCCAAAGAAGGATACCATACTTGGTTGGAAAGACGTCCTGTTAAATTAACCATCTATGCTACCATCGCTATCCTCATAGGGGGAATGGTACAGATTATTCCTTCATTGATTGTAGATGATTATATTCCCAAAATTACGAGTGTGAAACCCTATACGCCACTCGAATTGGAAGGAAGGGATATTTATATTCGAGAAAGCTGTAATGCTTGTCACTCACAAATGGTTCGGCCTTTCCGAAGCGAAGTGGAGCGCTATGGGGAATATTCAAAATCGGGTGAATATGTGTATGACCACCCCTTCCTTTGGGGAAGTAAGCGTACCGGCCCAGACTTGTTCCGCGTAGGCGGTAAATACAACGATAACTGGCATTTTAACCATTTTTATGACCCACAAACTACCTCTCCAGGCTCTATCATGCCAAGGTACACATGGCTTATTAAAAATGAAGTGGATAAATCCATGACTGAAAAGAAAATGCAGGCCATGGTCACCCTTGGAGTTCCCTATACCGAAGAAGACATTGCCCGTGCACAAACATGGATGGATGAACAAGGTACCAAAATAGAGCAAAGTTTATTGAATGACCCCGACTTTGCCAAAACCTACGAGGCAGATAAAAAATATGCCCAGGAAAATAATGAAGACTTTGTTGAGATGCGAAATCGTGAAGTAGTGGCCTTGATTGCCTATTTGCAACGATTAGGTACCGATATTAAGGTGAAAACCAACAATGAGGAAGTATCCAGTAATTAAAAAATAGCTTGTTATGTTAAAATTTGTAAAAGGAAATCTGGAAAATATTGATGGGGTAGCCATTTACCCAATCATCTCATTGCTCATCTTTTTTACGTTTTTCTTGTTGCTTTTCTGGTGGGTATTTACCGCCAAGAAAGAATACATCAAGCAAGCGAGCAATATCCCTTTAGAAGAAGATAATACTAACCACAATACCACATTATGAAGACAGCATCATCTTATTTACGCGTCATAGGTTTTATGGTCATCGCTTTTTTGTTGATGGAATTCACCATCGACAGTGGCGACCAAATGGCCATTGAGAAATATCCCATAATTTGGGGAGTACTGGCAATGTTGTTACTTTTTGCCATTGCCGTTGAAATTATTGCAGAAACCTTAAAGAGTATTCTCTATCGGGGACTCTCGGAAGAAGCTCGTGAAAAATTCCTTCTTTCAGAAAAGGAGCGCAAAGCCCAACAATTTTCTGGAATCAAGAAAATCTATAAAAAACTGGCCGGTGGAAAGCCCATGGAAGAAGAAGGAGAAATCGTACTGGATCACAATTACGATGGTATTCGAGAACTGGATAACAAGCTTCCACCTTGGTGGCTTTATGGGTTTTACATTACCATTTTCTTTGCTGCAGTTTATCTATTAAGATACCATGTTTTTGATGGGGTAAAACAGGCTGAAGAGTTTGAAATTTCCATGGAAGATGCTCGAATTGCTGTAGAGGAATACAAAAAAACCGCTAAGGATTTGGTAGATGTGAATACCGTTGAAGTATTGACCGATGCCGCCGATTTGGCTGCAGGAAAAGCTATTTTTGAGCAAAACTGTATCGCTTGCCATAAAGTAGACGGTGGAGGAGGAATAGGTCCCAACCTAACCGATGAGTACTGGATTTTGGGTGGCGGCATTAAAAATGTATTCAATACCATTTCAGAAGGAGGGCGTGATGGTAAAGGAATGGTTTCCTGGAAAAGCGAACTTTCTCCCCTTGAAAGAGCCCAGGTGGCAAGTTATGTCCTTACTTTTCAAGGGACCACGCCAGCAGAGCCTAAGGAACCGGAAGGAGACATTTGGGTAGACCCCAATGCCACTCCCGAAGCACCTATAGAAGGAACCGAAATGCCAGAAACCGTGATAGATTCTACCTCGGTGGAAGTCACCGTAAACAATTAAAAAACAGCCCCTTTTTAGGGGCTTCTTACTCTTAAAAAAATTGCCTTGGAAACGCCAGAAGATGAAATTTTCCGCGATAGTATTGCGACCATAAGTAAAGAAGGGAAACGCTCTTGGATTTACCCCAAAAAACCTTCAGGGAAATACTATGATTACCGAAAGTGGGTGAGCTATATACTTCTTACCCTTCTATTTGTATCACCTTTTATCAAAATTAACGGTAACCAGTTTATATTACTAAATGTTCTGGAGCGCCGTTTCAATATCTTCGGATTTCCTTTTTGGCCGCAGGATTTTCACTTGGTGGTGATCATGATGATTATAGGGGTGGTGTTTGTCATTTTCTTTACCGTAGCATTTGGAAGGATCTTCTGTGGGTGGATTTGTCCGCAAACTATTTTTTTGGAAATGGTTTTCCGTAGGATCGAATACTGGATTGAAGGAGACCGTGGAAAACAAATACGCTTGGACAAACAACCCTGGAATGCTGAAAAAATCCGGAAAAAAGGGTTAAAGTGGTTCGTGTTTTTTATCATTTCCTTTTTAATAGCCAATATCTTTTTGGCCTATTTAATAGGTAGCGATAAATTACTGGAATATATCTCTGAAGGGCCTTCCGAAAACATAAGCACCCTTATTTCCCTGCTCATCTTTACCGCAGTTTTCTATTTCATTTTTGCGTGGTTCCGTGAGCAGGTATGTGTGATTGCTTGCCCCTATGGAAGATTGCAAGGGGTGTTACTGGATAACAAATCCATTGTAGTGGCCTATGACCACAAAAGAGGGGAAAAAGAAGCCGGTAGGGCAAAATTCAATAAAAAAGAAGACCGTGTTGCCTCTGGTAAAGGGGATTGTATTGATTGTTTTCAATGTGTACAGGTGTGTCCCACGGGAATCGACATTCGTAACGGAACCCAACTAGAGTGCGTAAACTGTACGGCCTGTATTGATGTGTGCGATAGCATGATGGAATCTGTCAACCTTCCCAAAGGCTTGATTCGGTATGCCAGCGAAGATAACATTGAGAAAAAAGCCAAATTCAAATTTTCGGCTCGACTAAAAGGATATTCTGCGGTTTTAGTCATTTTACTGGGGGTTTTTAGCGGAATGCTTTTCCTTAGAAATGATGTGGAAGCTCGTGTTTTAAGGTTGCCGGGCCAATTGTATGAACACAAAGATGGAAACATCATCAGCAATGTGTATACCTATAAACTGGTCAACAAAACCACCGAGGACATTCCTGATGTCCATTTCCAACTCCTTTCCCACAATGGGGAAATTAAGTTGGTGAAAAATGAGCGTTTTACTGTACCCAAGCAAGGGATAGAGGAAGGAACCCTTTTCATTGAAGTAAACGCCAGTGCGTTAAAAAGTGATAGGGAAAAAATGAAAATTGGGGTTTATAGTGGCGATCAACTTATTGAAACAACAACAACCGCTTTCTTGGGACCAAGAAGCTTTAAATAATTCATTATGAAAATAAACTGGGGTACCGGATTGGTGATAGGGATGATAACTTTTATGAGTTTCATTTTGGTCATGGTTATTATGATGATGACCGATAAGAAGTACGACCATGATTTGGTAGTAGAAAATTACTATGCCAAGGATTTGGCTTACCAAACCGAGATTGATGCAGAAAAGAACACCAATACACTTTCTGCACCCATCACTATCGAAAAATCTTCAGAGGGTTTAGTGCTTCATTTTCCGGAAGAATTAAATGGCAAAGCCTTGAATGGAACGGTGCAGATGTACCGCCCTTCCAATCAGCAACTGGATTTTCAACTCCCGCTGGAGGTTCGCGATTCGCAAATGAGCATTCCGGCAAGTACGTTGGTCGAGGGACAATGGAAAATAACCCTGGATTGGACGATGGACGGGAAACGGTATATGTTTAAAAAAGAATTCAGTTATTAACCATGTTTGCAACTGCAGTGATATTAGGACTTTTGGGCAGTTTTCACTGTGTGGGAATGTGTGGCCCCATTGCCTTTTTATTGCCGCTGGACCGAAGTAATCCTTTGAGAAAATACAGCCAACTGTTCCTGTACCACTTAGGCAGGTTGTCTACCTATGCCTTTTTGGGACTCCTGTTTGGAATGTTGGGCAAAGGATTGCATCTTTTTGGATTCCAGCAACAGCTTTCCATTGCGGTAGGAATCTTGATGATCTTGGTGGTGCTGGTCCCTCAACAATGGCTCAACAAATACCGAATTTCGAAACCGGTGTATAAGGTAATTTCAAAAGTGAAAAGTGCTTTGGGCTCCCAACTGAAAAAACGTACCCCAGATACCTTTTTCACCATTGGGTTTCTCAACGGGTTTTTGCCCTGTGGCCTAGTGTATATGGCCATTTTTGGAGCCATCGCAGCAGGCAATGTTGCTATGGGCAGTTTGTACATGCTGGGGTTTGGCTTGGGAACCATTCCATTGATGACCACGGCCATTTATTTGGGCAATTTTTTAAAGGGAACTGTTCGGCAGAAAATACGAAAAGCCATACCCGTGTTTGTGGTAATTGTAGGCTGCTTTTTTATTTTACGGGGAATGGGACTTGGTATTCCCTATGTTTCACCAAAACCAATAACCGAAATGGTCGATGCCAATTACCCGTGTCCTTCCATTCCGATAAAAAATGAATAATTGTTAAACCTAAAACCTTTCTATATGATTTTCAATAAAATACCATTGGTAGATTGGGGTAACGGAGTAATTATGATTGGCCTTTTTGCTTTGGTCGTTGTTATTTTGGTAGGTGTTCTTATCTACTTCATGACTAGCGGCGGTAAAAAGGACGGCGAAAGCGAATAGTTATTTTCAGCTAACTTCAAAAAAAAAGCGGGAATTCAATAAACTGAATAGCCCGCTTTTTCGACTAAAAAACCAATCGTTATATTGTCATTGAAAATAATTGCCTTTCGGGTTTGTTGCGTTCCAACCGCAGGTCAAAAGCCATGCAAATATTGCGCACGAAAGGACGTCCTTTTTCAGTGACTTCCAGGGTCTGGTTCCCCAGTGTAATTAATTCATCTTTTTCAAGCTCCTTCAGTGCAATCAACACATCGGGGAGCTCATTAAAATAGAGCGCCTTGTTTTGCCAGGAAGTTTCTAGCTGGCACATAAGCTTTAAAATATGGGTTCGAATGATGAGGTCTTCTTCCGTCAAAATATGCCCTTTAAAAACAGGGAGAATGTTATTTTCCACAAGGTGCATATATTCTTCAACTCCTTTTACATTTTGGGCAAAACTATACCAGCTATCACTTATGGCAGATACACCCAAGCCTATCATAACCTGTGTTTTGGAGGCGTTGTAACCCATAAAATTTCGGTGGATGGTTTTATTTTGCAATGCTTTATATAAAGGATCCTGTGGAAGCGCAAAGTGATCCATCCCAATCTCTATATAACCTGCTTCTTGAAGCAATTTTTTGCCAGGTTCATATTGGGCCCTTTTTTCATCGGCCGAAGGAAGGTGTTCCTCTTTATAGCCCCGTTGGCCATTTCCCTTCATCCAGGGCACATGGGCATAACTGTAAAATGCAATACGTTCTGGCAGCAACTCGATGGTTTTTTCAATCGTGTACTGAATGTGGGTCGTAGTTTGGAACGGTAACCCAAAAATAATATCGTGGCTCACGGAAGTGTACCCCAATTGGCGGGCAGTCTCAGTAACGTATTTTACATTTTCAAAGGGTTGAACACGATGAATGGCTTTTTGAACCATATCATTATAATCCTGTACCCCATAACTCACTCGGGTAAAACCCAGTTGGGCAAATGTTTCCAGATGCTCTTGCGTGGTGTTGTTGGGATGTCCCTCAAAACTCAATTCAATTTCAGGGTGTTTTTTAGCTCTTCTAAAAAGCCCTTCCATAAGTAGCTGCAAGTGCGCCGGGGAAAAGAAGGTGGGCGTACCGCCGCCAATATGGACTTCCTTCACCAAAGGTTTTTCGCCAAAAAGTTCTGCATATAATTGTAGCTCCTTTAACAAGGACTTTATGTAAGGAATTTCAATGTCATGATTTTTGGTGATGCGTTTGGTACAACCGCAAAACGTACACATACTTTCGCAAAAAGGGAGGTGGATGTAAATGCTTATTCCTTCCTTGTCGTTGCTTTCGTCAAAACTTCTCTGTAAGGTTTCCTTCCATTTTGAAAGTGAAAAGGAGGCATTGTCCCAATAAGGAACCGTGGGGTAGCTTGTATACCTTGGCCCAGGGATGTTGTACTTTTCGATGAGGTTTTGATGCATGGTCGTCCCAGTGTGTTGATCCAAAAATACTTTTTGGCCTTTTCATAAAATATGATTTATGTCATATTCACAAAAGCAACGCAAGGATTTTTAGAGCCCCCTATAGATAAGTAGAATAAATCGTACATTTGTACAACCAAACCTATAGCGCTTTTGTGTGAAAAAGGATGTTTTATTTTTAATAGCCCAATTTTTTCTTTTTGCTTTTTATTTTTTTGAAATTGAAAACAAATCCCATCTTTTACCAAACTGGGCAGGGTATGGTTTGGCAACCCTTATTGCTATAGGATTTCTCATTATCATCTTTGGGATTGTGAACCTAAACGATAATCTAACTGCATTTCCAGCCCCCAAAAAGAATTCAGAGCTTATCTCAAACGGTATTTACAAGTACATAAGACACCCCATTTATACTGGAATCATTATTGCCATGTTGGCCTTTGCAGGCTATACCATTTCGTATTTCAAGATGCTCATTACCTTTGTTTTGGCCGTTGTATTTTATTTTAAATCCAAACTTGAAGAAACCTATTTGATGGACCGCCATCAAGAATACATCCTTTACAAGGAAAAGACCGGGAGATTTTTGCCTAAAATAAGGTATAGCAAAAAGGAATAACTTGATAACAATTCTTAATAACTTTTAGGGTAAATTTTAGGCTAAAGTCCCTATTTTTATGACCTGTAAATAGAAGCTTTATAGTTATGTCCAATACAATTGAAAAAATAAAATGTTTGATCATAGGCTCTGGCCCTGCAGGCTATACCGCAGCGATTTATGCCTCAAGAGCCGATCTTAAACCAGTTATGTATACCGGGATGGAACCTGGCGGCCAACTTACCACCACCACCGAAGTAGATAATTTTCCAGGCTATCCAGAAGGGATAGATGGTCCTACCATGATGATACAGTTGCAACAGCAAGCAGAGCGTTTTGGTACTGAAGTGCGAATGGGAATGGTTACCGCAGTGGAATTTAGCAATGAAGTAGGTGGAATCCATAAAATAACGGTGGACAACGAAAAACAAATTGAAGCCGAAACGGTCATTATTTCTACGGGTGCCACAGCGAAATACCTTGGGTTGCCAAGTGAGCAACGTTTGCGTGGAGGCGGGGTTTCGGCCTGTGCTGTTTGCGATGGCTTTTTCTATAAAGGACAGGATGTTGCCATTGTAGGGGCAGGGGATACCGCCGCCGAAGAAGCTACGTATTTGGCCAACATCTGTAATAAAGTCACTATGTTGGTTCGAAAAGACCATATGCGCGCTTCCAAAGCCATGCAACACCGTGTAAACGCTACTAAAAATCTGGAAGTCCGTTACAATACCGAAGTAGATGAAGTTTTGGGGGAACAAGTAGTGGAAGGCCTGCGTATGGTAAACAACCAAACCGGTGAAAAAGAAGAAATAGCCATTACTGGATTGTTTATTGCTATTGGCCATAAGCCAAATACCGATATTTTTAAAGGGCAATTGGACATGGATGAAACCGGTTATCTCATCACCAAAGGGAAAAGTACCAAAACCAATAAACCCGGTGTTTTCGCAAGTGGCGATGTGCAAGATAAAGAATACCGTCAAGCCGTAACTGCCGCAGGGACAGGATGTATGGCCGCCCTTGATGCAGAGCGCTACTTAGCAGCGGTTGAAAGCAAAGAGGAAGTAGAAGCTTAAATTATAGCCCGAAGAAACCTTCGGACTTTTTTTATTCCAAGTTTCTTCGTACAATTTCACTCCCCACGGGGCCTAAATACTCCTCAATTATTTTTTTCCAAATTTTCATCCCATTTTCTGAATTCGTAAATATGACTAACCCTCTTTTTGAATTGGGAAGTAAAATGGCAATGCATTTTGTTCCGTAATCGCCACCAGTATGGACCAGTGCAAATTCATTATTGGGCAAATTTGAAAAAACTTGCATTCCAAGCCCCCAATCAATACCTTCTTTCATGTGGGATTGTGGAGTAATAAACTCTTTGTATAAATCTTCCTTAAGCCCCCCTCCATGCAACATATGGACCAAAAAAGTACCATAATCCGAAACAGTGGTTAATAGGTTTGCCGCCGCGTTATCGGTTCTATACTTTTCAAATTTTATTGGTTTTCCTTTTTCATCACTCTCCACGGCATAAAGGGATTCATCCACTGTTTTGCTCCAATGGTAGGAGGTGTTGTTCATTTCCAGAGGCATAAAGAGTAAATCATTAGCTAGCGCCTCTAGTGTTTTGCCGAATTTTTTTTCAAGTGCTTTTCGCAAATATTCAAAACCTTCGCCCGAATATTGAAATTTAGTACCCGGTTCAAATTCAAATAGTAGTTTTTTATCTTCCCGTAAGTATCTCCAATTGGGGAAACCTGATTGCTGGCTTAAAATGAATCGGGTGGTAAGTTTGGGTAAATTAGGGTCATTGGCAATTTCAGGATCTATGTAATACGTATATAAGGGTTCATCCAATGACCATTTGCCAGCTTCTACCAATTTTAATGTAACTAAGGCCGTAATGGGCTTGGTTAAGGAAGCTACTTTATAAATACTCTTATTTGAAATGGGATCACCCGGTTTTTGTTCTCCAAAAGAACGTATTTGCTGAAGTTTCCCATTTTCAATATATCCAATGGACAAGGATGGAATTTTTAATTTCTTAATCAGTTTTTCAACTGCTATATCATCATTGAAAAGAGGATAGGGGGCATGATCTTCAAAGGCTTCGGGATATCTTTTGGGTTGTTGGTGGTCATAACTTAATACCCTAAATAACTTCCATTCCCCATTTTCCAAAAGCCACGTATGGATAAATTTTCCATTGGCCGTAAACCGTAATTCCTTGTTGGGTTCTGCAATATAAAATTCGTGCATCCCCATTTGAATGGCACCGTATAATTTCCCTTCGTTTTTAAGCGGATAGACCACTAAACTGCCTTCCACCAATTTTCGGATAGGTTTTACATCGGGATTTGAACAAATACTTTCTTGTACGGCCTTGAAAAAATCATCCCTAGATTGGGTTCCGTTTTGATCATGCAAAAACTGTAAATCGGGGTGTGCTATTTGTTCCAGTACTTCAAAATTACATTTATTAAAAGATTCTTCAAATAGTAGGCTGTCCTCAGCTTTCAGGGTTTTAAAAAGCGCTGAATCTTCGCTTACTTGTCCTTTTGCAAAGGGAGCAAAGAAAATAAGGGTCAATAAAAGGGTGATTTTCTTCATCGTACTAAAAATTAAAGCCCGAAGCGCTATGGACTTCACTTCGGGCTTAGGGTTGGTTAGGGTATTTAATTGGTTAGGGTTACATTTTCCGTACGCTTCCGGAAGAGCCGTCTTTCACCGACACATCCGATGGGTTTCCGTAGTATTGAATATCTCCGCCACTGGAGGCGTGCCCTACCATTTCATCTTTTACGGTAACGGCAATATCTGCTCCACTACTGGCTTCGGCCTTGCAGGAAATTACCTCCAGCTCACGGGCTTTCAAATCACTTCCGCTAGAGGCATCGGCTATTAAACGGGTGGCTTTTCCCGAAATTTTCAAATCAGATCCACTGCTACTGCTGGCATACACTTCCTTGGCTAGAATTTCTACTTCCAGGTCGGCACCACTGCTACTGCTCAATGAGAGGGTTTCGTTTTTAATGATCGAATTGCCTATGACATCAGCACCACTGGAGGCTTCAATTTTTTCCAAGGTTACATAGGTAACGTGTACTTTTTGCGATTTGGAACGACCGATGCTTTTTTGGGTAGTGATTCTCAACATGCCGTTTTCTACATAGGTTTCGATGTATTCCATTAAGTTTTCATCTGCCTCTACCACCACTTTGTTTTCGGTGCCTTGCGTAAGGAATACGTCCATTCCGGCACTGCCTCGTACTGAGCTAAAGTCGCTTACCTCACGGGTTTCTGTGGTTACGTTTCCGTTACCGTTTACTTGTCCTAAGCCGATATCGAAATGACAACTGGTCATCACCAATGCCAGGCATCCTAAGGTAAAAATATGTATGCGTTTCATAATGAGTTGGTTTTTGATTAATGATTGATGTTGATATTAAGTGAATCTTGGGTGTCTTTTGCCTTTACCTTAATTCCTTCCTCGTCTTTAGTGATGGAGAATTCTTCCCCGTCACTGTTTTTAATATGGATTCCTTTTTCCGAATCTTCAAAATCGGCATTTACCTCGTCTTCCCAATCGCTAGTTTCGCCCTCTGGGCAATCCAGGCAATTGGTTTTTCCCTCTTCAATTCGCAAATAGTGTTCTTCGTCTCCATTTCTTAGGATGTCACGGTGGTAGGAATCATTGCGATGAAATGAATAGGTATTATTCTTTGCATACAAAATGGTTCCAACCGGCAAATAAACAATTACCTCCACTTCTTGGTCACGGTATTTGTTGGCAATATCGGTAGTAAGGTAACTGTCCAATGAAAGTTTGTTGTCTTCAAAAAGATACCCATAATTAATGGCTTGGGCTTTGTCTTTTGCATTCAGATAATCATAGCTCTCGGCTTTTTTATTGATGACAATTTTTCCTATGGAATCTTCAGTAGAGCGCACAATCAAACGAATCCGGGTAGAATAAATGATCTTTTCATTGGCATCATTGTATTTGATCCTGGGTCCACTGCTTCTTCGGGCGTCATATTCGTAGCGCTCATTGGAAACCATGGCAATGGTGAGGGTGTCGCCACTTCTTACAGGAAGGGATTCCTCGATGCGGTATTCTCCTTCAAAAGCGGTTTCGGTGGCTTGACGGATGCCCAAAATACCTAGTCCAATAATGGAAGCCAACCAAATAACGAACAAAGCTATTTTGGCAGGGGTACCAATGGATTTTAGGTTGTTGACCAGCATTTTCAGTCCAAGGATGAAAAGGACAAAGAAAGGGATCCCTATGGCGAAGAATACCAGCAAGAAGATAAGCCATAAAGGCGCTTGCGTGGTATCTACAAGTTGGTAAATATCGGTTATCTCACCGTGGCCCCATATGCCTATGCTGCCGGCAGAAAATAAGCCCACTAGGAGTCCTACGATGGTACTGAGCGATATGATGATAACAAGGACGCCCAAAAACTTGACAAATATGCTGAAAAGCGTAAGAAGGATAGTACCAAGCGTGTCGAAAAAAGAGGCACTTCCCTTTTTTACTTTTTGCCCGTATTTGTCAAAGTCGGCACTTTTTACTTTGTCCGCGACCGTTTCGTATCCTTCTTTAAACTTTTTTTCAATATTGGAAATATTAATGGGTTCACCGGTCATTTTCAATTTGTCTGAAGTACTTTCCGCCGCGGGCACCAAGATCCAGAATAGGATATAGATAAAGATCACGGTTCCGCCAGAAAATAGGGTAAGCAAAACCCAGATGAGGCGTATCCAAATGGCGTCAATGCCCAAATAATGCCCCAGCCCAGATGATACCCCCGAGATGAATTTATTATCAATATCGCGGAAGAGTTGTTTGTGGGACGATTTGGTCTTTGGGGAAGCCTTGGGAGCATCATCAAAAAGTTCTTCATCTACGGCATAGTCTTCGGGCTGTCCCATAACGGCAATCACCTCGTCCAGTTCTTTTAGGGTCACCACTTGCGTGCTGGTTTTCAGCTTTTCCGAAAAAAGTTCGGCAATACGGGCTTCGATGTCTTTAATGATTTCATCGCTTCCCTGTGGCTCGCTCAAGGATTTCCTAATGGCGTCCAAATAGCGTTGCAGTTTTCCATAGGCATCTTCGTCGATGTGGAAAAAAGTACCTGCCAAATTTATGTTTACTGTCTTGTTCATTTTGTGGTTTTTTCGCTGGTTACTCTATTTACCGCCTCTTGCAGTTCGCTCCAGGTGGTGTTTAATTCTTTTAAAAATAATTTTCCGGTTTCGGTAAGCCCGTAATACTTTCGGGGTGGACCACTGGTAGATTCTTCCCAGCGGTAGTTCAATAAGCCTGCATTTTTTAAACGGGTGAGCAGGGGATATACGGTTCCCTCAACTACCAACAGCTTGGCTTCTTTTAGGGATTCAAGGATGTCACTGGTATAGGCTTCCCCATCTTTTAGGATAGAGAGGATGCAAAATTCCAGTACCCCTTTCCGCATTTGTGCTTTTGTGTTTTCGATTTTCATACTTTCTTTTCATTTAATTGAGACAACAATTCGTCTCTCGTGATGAGGTAATGAGGGTTGAGTTGTTGCAAGTTTGTCTCACAAACTTTTTGCTCAAATGCGGGACAGCTATCTGCTACCTGCGGAAGCTCTCCTGCGTGCAATAGGTTTAGCACCAATGCTGATAAAATACTAACTAACGTGCTCATTTTTTGATTGATTAACTCGCAAAGCGAGGATTAAACTGTTCGGTTTTTGATGATTTTTGATGTTGTTTTTCATAAAACGTCTCCTGGGTTATTTTCAAGAGGGGTTTCATGACTCATTCCTGAAGGTACTTCAGAAATGGGGTTTCCTTTTTTGATGAATGAAATGCTTAATGGGTAACGGTATAATTGGCCCCTATTGGCATGAACGGTCGCGGTAATGACTGCATACAATTCAAAAACAAAAAGGCCTAACAAGAAAACAATGGCCACAAAGAAAAGCGTTACATAGCCCGAAAGATTTTTTATTTCGCGGAAGCTAATTTCATGCGCGTGGTGATCAATCACGTCTATTAAGGACACAAAATTGGAGGCAAAAGCCACGAAAAAAGGCAAACATAACAACCCAATGCCAATACTGTACAGTAAAATACTTAATTGGAAGTTGAGGGCCTGTCTCCCATGCTCGTTCACAAAATCCTTTTCCTTGTTGGTGCTCCACAGGATTAATGGGAGGATAAAGTTTCCAAAGGGAAAAAAGAACTTCGCGAAGGTGCTCAAGTGGATGGCCGCAGCGATGTTTTTGTGGTTTTCGGGAATAGTGGTTTCCATTGCTTATTATTTTCTTATGCAAATATATGTCTAAAGGATGGTATTATGTTACGCATAGTACTTAAATTTAACAATGTTTTAACAAACTATCCTTATCAATATTTTGAATATCTTCGCCTAAATTATTTAGAAATGAAACTCACCCCCAGTAAAATAAACCTTTTTACCCTTTTAAAACTTCCTTCTTGCTATCTAATGGGCGTTCGGGTAAAGCATATTTCGGATGAAAGTTGCACCGTAACCGTAAAACACCGCTGGATCAATCAAAATCCATTCAAATCGATGTTCTGGGCCGTACAGGGGATGGCTGCCGAATTAAGTACAGGAGCGCTGGTCATGGGGTACATCAAGGAGAGCGGGAAACCCATTTCAATGCTGGTGGCCAACAATAAAGCGACCTTTTCCAAAAAGGCAACGGGCAGGATTACCTTTACTTGCCATGATGGCGAGCGCATCAAGCAGGCCATTCAAAATGCCATCGAGACCGGAGAGGGGCAAACCTGCTGGATGACGTCGGAGGGGAAAAATAAAGAAGGGATTTTGGTATCTCAATTTCAGTTTGAATGGACTGTAAAAACAAGGGCTTAACATTTTTTTAGGAAAACTTTATGTCCTAAAAAATACCAAAATGAAATTTCTAACGCTTTTTTGATTATATTTAATGACACAAATCTTAAAAACATTCGCCTATAGAATCACCACTACCTAACTTAACTCTAATTTCCTATGGCTAGAGCAATGTTTGATTATACCAAAGCGGTACTTAAAAAAGTAAGTTTTGACGCTAATCTGTTTTGCAAAGAGTTGAAAAAGGCGCTGCAGAGACTTCTTCCCCACGAAATCGAAGAGCTTAAAATTTGGGTAAACTCCCTTATTCAGCAGAACCCTCAACTAAATCAATGTCTAATCTATTTAAACGAATAAGAAAAGCCTCCATTACTGGAGGCTTTTTATTTAGATAGGACTAATAATCTTTACATCCTGAAAACGGATGGCTCCCCGTACTATTCCCGAAATTACCTGGTACATGGCATCAATAATCTGCAGCTTTAATTCACTTTTAGGATAAATAATGCTCACTTCACGTGCGGGAGAGGGTTCTTCAAAATACCGTAAATGCTTTTGCTGTTTTTCACTTAAATCCAATGTATGCAAATAGGGTAGGAGCGTCATTCCCAAACCTTCGTGGGAAAGCTTGATAAGAGTTTCAAAACTACCGCTCTCCAATTGAAAGGCATCATTCTTCGCCATTTTTGAAGCCCGGCATAGATTGATTACCCCATCCCGAAAGCAATGCCCATCTTCCAATAGTAATATATCGTCTAGGTCCAAATCGGTAGAAAGGATTTTCTTTTTTTCAAAAAGACGGTGGCTTTCAGGAATATACCCTACAAAGGGTTCATAGTACAATACCCGCTCCTTTATTTTTTCCTGTTGTAGTGGCGTGGCCGCAATAGCCGCATCCAGATGTCCTTCCAACAATTTATGAATGATTTCCTCGGTGGAAAGCTCTTCTATTTTTAAGTGTACCTTGGGGTATTTTGAGGTAAATGTTTTTAGGAACATGGGTAATAGGGTAGGCATCACGGTAGGAATGATCCCTATCCTGAACTCCCCCCCAATAAATCCTTTTTCTTGGTCCACCACATCCTGCATACGCTCTGATTCATTCACGATGTTCTTGGCCTGGTTCACTATTTTCCTACCTACCGAAGTGAGTTCAATGGGTTTCTTGCTGCGGTCAAAAATGAGGATGTCCAGCTCTTCTTCCAGCTTTTGGATTTGCATGCTCAAGGTAGGCTGGGTTACAAAGGTTTTTTCGGCAGCTTTGGTGAAGTTTTGGTGCTCGGCCACTGCTAGCACATATTTTAATTGGGTAATGGTCATGGAACGGTTCTTTCCACAAAAATACAAATTTGATAGACAAAAATTATTACTTATTAATCTTTTGAAGATTTTATCTATAAAAAAAGCCGTTGCATTGCATCGGCTTTTGGGTCTTATCAGTAGAATTTACAATCGAATTTCCATGGTAATGGGTTCTGTGCCTACTTCAAATTTGGCTTCGTTCCATTGGGGTGGGCCATAGCTCATGGGGTTATTGGAAACTCCGTACATTTCCAGGGGCATCCCGTTGGGCTCAAAATCCATAATTTTATTGCCGTTTTTGTCGTGATACAGCGCAATAGCGTAGGTTCCGGGAGCTATATTGGTAAAGGTTACCGAGGCATAGCCTTCATTTACATCGCTTTCAAGACCTTGTAAGGGCTCACTTTTCATGAAGGTTTCTTCATTATAAATTCCTGCAATGAGGCTTCCGCCATGTCCTGGGACGGGTACTGTTACGGTAATGGTGGTTCCTTTTATTGTGGTTTTGGTTGCCGTTTGGGCAGTCATCATAAAGACGGAAAGGCAAAAGGTAATGGATAGCATTAGTGTTTTCATGGTACAAGGATTTTAAAAGTGTTACTATGGTTTTGACACTTCAAAGGTGAAAATAACGAAAAACTTTTCAGAAAAAGAATGACCCAACTGTATTATTTTGGGGATGAGCCGTCAAAGAGTCCTATAACAGTCCTCTGGCCTTAATCTCAAGGTACTTGTTAATGGTATTGATGGTAAGGTTTTCGGGCTTGGTGAGGATGGAATGGATCCCGAATTTTTTCAATTGATGAACAATCAGGCGCTTTTCAAATTCAAATTTCTCTGCGATCACCTTGTCGTACACTTCCTGAATTGTTTGGGCCTTTTCGTCCAT
This sequence comes from Flavobacteriaceae bacterium, assembly GCA_041392175.1. GTDB lineage: Bacteria > Bacteroidota > Bacteroidia > Flavobacteriales > Flavobacteriaceae > Halomarinibacterium. Next base: position 56,039 of record JAWKMP010000015.1, read on the forward strand.
AATCTTGGAAACTTCGGTGTTTTTGAAGAAAATCACTACCAATAAATGGTTTTTGGCAATGGCTTTTAAATAGGGGAGTTGGCGGTTGAGGCCGTCCATGGTTTCAAAATTGGTATACAATAACAATAGGCTACGGTGGGTAATGTGTTGCTTAACACTAGAGTACAGGGCACTGAAATCACTCTCAAAGAAATTGGTTTTGATGTTGTACAGCGATTCCAAAATGAGCTGCATTTGCGAACTTCTGCGCTCTGCCACGACTTTGTTTTCTACTTTTTTGGAAAAGGAAAGCATTCCCGCTTTGTCATGCTTTCGCAGTACTACATTGCTAATGACCAAAGACGAATTAATGGCGTAATCCAGTAAGCTTAACCCGTTGAAGGGCATTTTCATAGACCTTCCCTTGTCAATAAGGCAATATACGGGTTGGGATTTTTCGTCCTGGAACAGATTGACCATAAGCCCGTTTTTCTTGGCAGTGGCTTTCCAGTTGACGGTGCGCAAGTCATCACCCAAGACATACTCCTTTATTTGCTCAAACTCCATGCTATGACCTATACGGCGCATTTTACGAAGGCCAAACTCCAAGGAATTCTTATTGATATTGAGCATTTCAAACCGTTTTAATTGTTTAAAACTGGGATAGGTCTTGACCATGGCATCACAATCAAAGCGGAAACGTTTTGCTACCAGCTCCAATTTGGAAGAGGCATACACATTTAGGTCCCCAAAATGGTATTCGCCCCGTTCCAGCGGCGTTAGTGTGTATTCAACAGCCACCGTTTTTCGGGGTAGTACTTGGGTTTTAAGATTAAAATCCCGCAATTGGAATTGGAAGGGAACTTCATCAATAATCCCACAGATCACTTTGAAGAAATACTGGTTCTCGATGGTAATTTTGATGGTATTGGCGTCGCCATTAGAGAATTTTTCAGGAAGGATGCGTTGGGCAACAATTCTTTTTTGACCCAAAAACACAAACAGGAAGTCCATGAAAAATAACAGCAGTAAAATAAAAAGCAGTAGTTGTGCTACCGCAAAAAGTACCGGTAGAAAATAACTAAGCCCAAAAACGACAATAATGCCAATGGCAGCAATAAAAAAACGGGGTTGTATGTAAAAGGGCTTTATGAATTTCATATGGATTTATGCTGTGGGCTTTCCTATGTCATTTATTTCCAATAGATTACCAATTTCTTTTGGGTTAAGTCCATATTTGTTTATTCCGTATTCACTATCCCAAAACAAAAGAACTAGCACATAAAAGGGAATAAGTTGATACCAACCGCTTTTCCCCAGGTCATGACATCGTTTGGTGCTTTGAGCCATGAAAAACCAAGACTGGGGGATCCAAAGTAACAATATCCCCAGTAAGGCATAGGCTTCAAGGGGCTCTTCACTCCTAAGATGATATATAAATTGGAAAGAGTAATAAAAACCCACGTAAATTGCCATAACCAATAGGGCGCTCAAGATATATTCCTTACGTCGAATTCTACCGGTAAACTCAAAAGGTTTTTGAAACATGCTTGGTTATCTAGGAATCTCGGTCATTTCAATAATTTGCTTGATGATGTCGCTGCTAGTAAGCCCTTCCATCTCTCTTTCTGGGGTCACAATTACCCTATGGTGCAATACCGGGATAGCCGCTCTTTTAATGTCTTCTGGCGAAACAAAATCCCGCCCTTTCATCGCTGCAAAGGCTTTGCTGGCCTTTAAAATGGCAATAGAAGCACGGGGCGAAGCACCCAAATACAAATACTGATTATTACGAGTTGCCACAATAATCTGGGCAATGTAACTCATCAAATGCTCTTCAATAAGCACCTGGGATACCAAATGCTGGTACTTGGCGATCTGCTCACTGGTCAAAAAAGAGGCAATGGTTTCGGTTTTGGCAGTGTCCTTCAACTGGTGCTCCCGTTTTAAAATTTCAATTTCATCATTCAAGTTGGGATAATCCACATTTATTTTAAACAGAAATCGATCCAGCTGTGCCTCGGGCAATCGATAGGTTCCTTCTTGTTCCACTGGGTTTTGTGTAGCAAGGACCATAAAGGGCGGGGCCAAATCGTATCGGGTCCCGTCCATGGTAATTTGTTGCTCTTCCATCACCTCAAACAAGGCTGCTTGGGTCTTGGCGGGGGCACGGTTGATCTCGTCAATCAAAATCATGTTCGAAAAAATAGGCCCTTTCTTAAACTCAAAATCGCTGGTTTTAAGGTTAAAGACCGAAGTCCCCAAAATATCACTGGGCATCAAATCTGGGGTAAACTGAATACGGCTAAACCCCACCGAGAGCGTTTTGGAAAGCAGCTTTGCCGTCACGGTCTTGGCAATACCGGGCACGCCTTCAATAAGGGAATGGCCTTTGGCTAAAAGCGAGGCAATCAACATCTCAATCATATCGTGTTGGCCTACAATGACTTTCCCTACTTCACTTTTTATTTTTTGTACGTTGTGGCTTAATTCGGTTAAATCCAAACGGCTTTTAAAGGCAAGGCTTTCTTCTTCATTGCCCAGCACTTCCTCCACAGGATCAATATGCGATGGCACGGGTTGCGCTTGGGACGGTTGGTTTTCTTCGTTGTGTTCTTCCATAGTTAGTTCGAATAAAAGTCTTCAATATAGGTGTTTAGCTGTATAAGGTTGCTTTCAAAAAACTGTTTTTTTACTTGCAGCCAAGCAATATAGTTAATTACATTTTTTACTTTTTCCTTTTTTACGCCCGATTTCAAACTTAATCGGTCAATAAATTCATCATCCAAGGTAGCGGTGTCCAAATTGTACTGGGTCCGGATACGCTCCAGGAAATAAGTGGATTTTTTCTGAATCACGTTTTTGTGGTCCTGTGTTTCAAAGTAGAGGTTCGAAATGGTCTTCACAAAAGCCACGGTGGTATTGTCCAGCGGTTTTATAATTTGCACAATGCGCTGCCTTCTTTTGGCATTGAACACCACAAAAAGCAGGGTAAATAGCAAGGCTAAATACCACGCCCACCGAAAGGCCCGTTGTTGAAGGAACCAACTTAAATCACTCGATTCCTCAACGTTATTGGTGTAAGGGCGCTGGTACTTTAGATAGGAATCAAAATAAATATCCTCATCGGGAAAGTAGGACATAAGCCCTTCTACGTACTGGTATCGGTCTTCTTTCAGCACATTGTAATTGGTGAACACCTTGGGTTGTAAGTGGATATAAAAAGTTCCATTCTCAAAGGGTGCCTTAATAAAGTTGGGTTCTTTTCCCCCATTGTCCACATAGCCCAACACTTCTTGGGTAAGGGTATCATAGGTCGTAAAAAAATAGTCCCCCTCACTTTTGTCAATGTGATTGTTGTTTTTTTTTAGGGCAGGATTTGAAAAGGAGAGCTTGGAAATACTATCCATTCCATTGGGCTTGTAATCAATTTCCAGTCCCAACGTATCGGCCAAGGCATAGGGAAGATAGTAATCCGATAGAAATACCGTATTACCACTTCCTGCGAAATACATTAGCTCGGTAACCGAATCATAGCTTAAATAATCGGTATTCCCAATTTTAAGGTACAAGCCTTTAGCTACGTGATCCCCATATCCATCTTCTGAATTGGCGTACAAATAACTCGATGGTTGGTAATACACAGTGCGAAGTTTCTTGTCTTTAAAAATAGTCCCCAGTTCTTTGTAAAAAACACTAACGCCGTAGGGCTTATTGCTCGTCTCATTATAGGACTCTTCCCAATCGATCACTTTCCCGTAGGAAAAATGACAGGAACGGGCAAGGAGGATCACCAATACCACAATAACGCCTATGATGAGGTAGTGATTTTTCATTAGGCGACCTTTTTAATGAGTTGCACAAAATTTCCCTTGGCCAGTTGGTACTGTCGCAAATCGATAGGGAACTCCCCATACCAGATATAATCATACAAATACGTAGTGTAGGCAAAACCCTTGCTGAAGTGTTGCGCCCGTATTTCGGCAAAGTACTCTTCATTGGTCTTGTCTTCCTCTAACTTGATGAAGTTTTTCAAGCTTAGGGTTTTTAGGACCAGCATATGGTAATAACGTATGGCAAGGCGATAATTTCCGTCTTTTTCGGCACCTGCAATAAGACGGTCAATATCGGTTTGCTCGATGTTTTGTACCGTAAGTTCCTCTTCTTTGGTAATGCTTTCATTCTTTTTGGTCGAAAAAAGGCCAGTACCCCCTTCATTCATGAAGATATACACCAAATACACCACAGCGGCAATGAGGGCCCCAATGAATATCCAGTCAAGAAAGGGTACACTTCCTCCCGAAGCCGTTAATTCCTCTTGGTTGTTTTCTTCCTCTACTTGGGTATTTCGGTCTTCGAAGTCTTCG
>JAWKMP010000016.1:0-53584 GCA_041392175.1 Flavobacteriaceae bacterium
GCTCAAGTTTTTGGGTAGGGAAACCTTGAAGACCAAATTTGGTAAAATAGCCACCCTTAAGTTTCGCCCGTATGTAGAAGCCGGAAGGGTCTTCAAAGAAAAAGAAAGCTTGACCGTTTGGGTCACCGATGACGCCAATAAAATTCCCTTGTTGATCAAAGCCGATTTGGCCGTAGGATCCTTAAAAGCTACCCTTACCGAATTCAAAGGCCTGCAACATTCCTTTAAAATCATAGTTGACTAACCCCTACGCATGAAAATAACCGCCGAAACCCAGCACCTCATTGAGCAATTAGACAAAAAATTCAAAAACATTGGGCAAGACCTTGACACCCACCTTGAAGGGCTTTTGTACGGAAAGCCCATTACCTATTGGGATTATATCCAAACTGATGCTTTGTTAAACCTGCAAATACAAAGAACCAACCAACCCGATGAAATGGTCTTTATCATGTACCATCAAATCAATGAACTTTTGTTCAAGATGATCCTTTGGGAAATAGAGCAGGTGTCGCACGCAAAAGAATTAACGGCTACCTTTTTTACGGAGCGCCTTTTACGCATCAGCCGCTATTTTGATATGCTCACCTCTTCCTTCAATATCATGACCGCAGGGATGGAAATTGAGCAGTATTTAAAATTTAGGAATACCCTGGCGCCCGCTTCGGGCTTCCAAAGTGCCCAATACCGTAAAATTGAATTTGCATCCACAGAACTCATTAATTTAATCGACGCCCGTTTCCGGGAAACCATCGATCGAAACACGCCTTATGAACATGCATTGGAACACCTGTATTGGCAGGCTGCAGGCAAGAATTACAAAACCGGTAAAAAAAGTTACCTGCTGAAAGCATTTGAAGAAAAATATAAAAATGAGTTTATTGCCTTCACAAAAGAATATAATACCATAAATTTGTATTCAAAATTTAAGAGCCTGCCCCAAGAGGTGAAGGAGAATCTGGCGTTACGGGAAGCCATGCGGCATTACGATTATACCGTAAATATTACCTGGGTCATGGCCCATTACAATACGGCAAAGAAGTATTTAAACCACGGTAACGAACCCGAAGAGGCCACGGGAGGAAGCGATTGGGCAAAGTACATGCACCCAAAATACCAAAAGCGCATCTTTTTCCCGGAAGTATGGACCGAAAAGGAAATCAGGGATTGGGGCAAACACGTTTAAGCATAAAAAATAGTAACATTGAAGTATTTATTTTACGTTATCCCCACCATTTTACTGCTCAATGCCTGTTCCAATGATGTAAAAGAAGAAGATACTCTCTCCAATGAGCCCGAACCTAAAATTATAGAAGAATACGGCTACATCCTTAACGATTTTAATGTGATTCGAGATACCATTCGGCCAGGGGATACTTTTGGAGATATCTTGAATGAATATGGGGTTTCCCAAAACAAGATTTACGAAGTGGCCACTACGTTTAAGGATAGTTTTGATGTAAGGAAAATAAAAATAGGAAGGCCCTATGTGCTCCTAAACTCCAAAGACTCCCTCAATCAAACCCAAGTATTTATCTACGAAAAAAACAAAGTTGAATATGCCATTATTGATTTTCGGGACAGTATTCAGGTAAGCCATGAGAGCAAACCGGTTTCTTTTGTGGAGAAAGAAGCCTCAGGGGTTATCACCAGTTCCCTCTCCGCTACCATGGCAGAAAACAACCTAAGCCCCTATATGACCGATAGGCTTGCCAATATCTATGCATGGACGATTAATTTTTTCCAGTTGCAGCCCGGGGATAACTTTAAGGTAATCTATACCGAAAAGTTCATTTCCGATACTATTTCGGGTGGATTGGGCGAAATCAAAGCTGCCTATTTTGAACATAAGGGCAAACCCATTTATGCATTTAAGTTTAAACCCGAAGGAGAGGAAAACCTTCCCGCCGATTATTATGATGAAACCGGAAATAACCTAAGAAGGGCTTTCTTGAAATCGCCTATTAAATTTAATTACCGCATTTCTTCCAAGTACAACCTTAACCGAAGGATTGCCTATTATGGTTATAAAGTGCGCCCACACCGGGGTACCGACTTTGCCGCAAATGTGGGAACCCCCATTTTAGCAACAGCCGATGGCACTGTAATCAAGGCCGAGCGAAGGGGTGGAAATGGAATTTATGTGAAAATAAGGCACAACAAAACCTACGAAACACAATACCTCCACATGAAAAAATACAATGTAAAGGTAGGCCAATATGTACGCCAGGGAGATGTGATAGGCTGGGTAGGAATGACGGGCAATACGGGAGGGCCCCATGTGTGCTATCGTTTCTGGAAAAACGGCAAAGAAGTAGACCCATTTAAAGAAGACCTGCCCAATTCACAGCCACTCGACAAAAAATACCAAGAAGCCTTTTCAATAGCCATAGCACCCCTCAAAGAACGACTGGATTGCATAAAGAAATCCTAGTTCTTGGACTACTTTCGTTGATTTTTTTTCCAAAAATGAGCTAAGCCCCTATTTTTATTGGGCCATTCAAAAAAATCTACCATAGCATTTTCTTAACATTAAATTATGTTTTTTTTTAAGAAGTGATGTAAATTTGCACCCAACAAACAAATACAAATAATTATGAAAAAACTATTACTATTTGCATTGCTATTAGGCAGTCTATCAGCCTTTTCGCAAGGAACCGTAACGGGTAACGTGACAGACTCCGACTTAGGAGGGCCACTGCCCGGTGCTAACGTATTGGAATCGGGAACTGCCAATGGAACCGTAACCGATTTTGACGGAAATTTTACCCTAAGTGTAAGCGCTAATGCTGGAACTATTGAAATTTCTTATTTGGGTTATGTAAAGAAAACAGTAAAATTTACCCTATCTAACGGAACAGTAAACCTAGGGACCGTTGCCTTGGAAGCAGATGCTAACACACTAGCAGAAGTAGTAATCGTAGGAACCGGGGTAATCGATTTGGCAGAGGATAGAAAAACACCCGTTGCCGTTTCTACTATTACCGCCCAAGAAATCCAAGATAAGGTTTCTGGTAACGTTGAAATTACGCAAGCCCTTAAAGCAACTCCTTCAGTAAACGTTTCTGGGGATAGCGGTTTTGGGGATTCTCAATTATACCTTCGTGGATTCGACCAGAGTAACACTGCAGTATTGTTGAATGGTCAACCCGTAAACGGTATGGAAGATGGGAATGTATACTGGTCCAACTGGGCAGGTATTTCAGACATTGCTAGTGCCATCCAAGTACAACGTGGATTGGGAGCTTCCAAATTGGCCATCTCCTCTGTGGGGGGAACCGTCAACATTTTGATGAAAGCTGCCGACAGAAAAGAAGGTGGGTTTGCCCGTTTCCTTGGTGCTAATGATAGCTACTTCAAAGGAACAGCTGCTTACAATACGGGAATGAGTGATAGCGGTTGGGCTTTTTCGGTGTTGTTGGATTACTGGCAAGCACACAGAAAATGGTCGAAAGGAACTTATGGACAAGGACAAAACTATTTCTTTGCCGTAGGGTACAAGCCAAACGATACCCACTCTTTCAACTTCTTATTGACAGGAGCACCTCAATTGCACGGTCAAAAATGGTCTCAATCCAAAGAGCAAATTGCAGAAGACCCCAAATTTAACCAACACTGGGGTTACAATACGGTAGATGGTGACATGGGGAACATTTCTTCCGAAAGACAAAACTATTACCACAAGCCTGTCCTTAACTTAAACTGGGACTGGACCATGAGTGAAAGTTCAGAGCTATCAACCGTACTATATGCCTCTTATGGCCGTGGTGGTGGAACTGGCGACAGAGGAAATGGCAGAATAAGAACCGAAGATGGACAAATTGATTATGCTGCTATTTACGAAGCAAATACTGCTATTGGAATAGGGAATGATTTTGACAATCCCGATGGTAGAGGTTATATCAGAAGGTCTTCAGTAAACAATCACCAATGGTTTGGAGCAGTTTCCAATTTCAACCATGATTTTTCTGATGCTTTTTCCTTGAATGTTGGAGTAGATGCCAGAAAGTATACAGGGGATCACTTTAGACAAGTAGCCAATTTCTATGGGTTAACCGGTTGGTCCAATGACCGTCCAGATGACGCTATTGTAACTACCGCTTTTGACGCAAACCCATGGGCTTCATTGTCCGATTTTGCAAGTGAAGGTGAGCGTATCAATTATGACTATTCAGAAGATATTAACTATTTAGGTGGTTTTGGGCAATTGGAATATGCAACCGACAGCTTTTCTATCTTTGCACAAGGGGCTTATTCAACCCAATCCTATCAAAGGGAAGATCGTTTTGCCGAGATAACTTCTGATAAGGTAAACCGTACTGGGTACAACATTAAGGGAGGTATCTCGTATACCATTGCAGAAGATCATACCATTTTCATGAACGGTGGTTACTATTCTAGACAACCCTACCTAGATAATATATTTTCTTTCAGAGTTAATAATGCAGATATCATTACTCCTGAAGTAGAAAATGAAATTATCCGTTCGGTAGAAGGAGGATATCACTTTAGCACTTCAGGTTTTAGGGCTAATTTCAATGCTTATATTACTGATTGGTCAAATAGAACTACAACCAATCTTGGAAGAAATGACAATGGAACCCCAAAGGATGATAGTGATGACTTTGATGAAACCATCTTTCAAAGGGGAATTCGTCAATACCATACCGGCGCCGAGTTCGATTTTAGCTGGAGAACAACCAATTGGTTGACCCTTAACGGATATATGTCTGGTGGTAGCTGGGTATATAAAGGAAAAGTGTCTGAACAAAGATATAATTCAGATACACAAGAAATATTATCTGAAACAGAGGGAGTAGATTTATCGGGAATTAGAGTAACTACCGCTCCACAATTTACTACAGGCTTAAGTGCTAAAGCACGAATCTTGACCGGTTTAAGCATTGATGGCACAATAAATTACAGAGCGAATCACTATGATCAATTTGAAGCATACCAAAATGGGGAAGTTGCGAAACTTAACAACTACTCTATTACCGATTTGGGATTGACCTACAAATTCAACTTGGGAGGAAGCAATGATCTTACCTTCCGTGCAAACGTGTTTAATGTATTTGATCATATTGGTTTATCAAATGCTGACAATTTTGGATACTTTACCGAAAACGGTAGAACCTACAACGGGTCCTTACGTTATTCTTTCTAACAAAAGGGCTTTTATTGAAATAGGAAGAGGTTGGTGATTGCCAACCTCTTTTTTTTTACCTTTATGTCTTTCATTTAAACACTAAACACCCTTTTGCTCATGTACACTATCCTACAATTTATCCATTCCTATTGGGCCTATTTGGTTCTTTTTATGGTTTTGGTTGCAAGTATTAATGCCCTAGCTGGGTTTTTTGGCAATAAAGAATACCAACCGAAGGATTTCAGAATAGCACTTTTTACCTTAATTGTAACCCACATTCAATTACTTTTAGGGCTTATCCTTTACTTTATATCTCCGTTTGGACTAAAATCCATTCTCAATAGTGGAATGGGCGCCGTAATGAAAGATGCTACCTTGCGCCTTTTTGCCGTTGAGCACATCACCGTAATGATCCTGGCCGTTGTGCTTATTACCATTGGCTATTCCAAACACAAGAAAAGATTGACCTCAAAACCTAAGTTTAAAGCCCTTATGATATTCTATACGCTGGCATTGGTCTTCATGCTTAGCAGGATTCCATGGCAACAATGGTTTGCACTATAAAAAAAAGCGCTCTCATGAGCGCTTTTTTTATTTTTCCTTAATGAGGTAAAGATAGACTGGAAAGTGGTCGCTATATCCGCCGGTAAACCCACCGTCGGCATAACTACGGTACGGGTACCCTTTGTATTTGCCTTTCGGGTTAGCCAAATAAGTTTTGTTGAAAATCCCAGCTTTATAAAAACGATAGCTAGAATAATCATTTTTGGTGAGTTCGGCAGAAAGGATCATTTGGTCAAAAAGGTTCCACCCATCTCGGTAGGCAAGGGTGCCCAATCCTTTTTTAAACATATCCATCATAGGGTTGTACAATTCTTTGATGGCAAGTCCTTCTTTTTCTTTTTTGGGCTGAAGGATTTCTGATACACTGGGGCTAGTGGGATCATCGTTGAGGTCTCCCATGGTAATGATTTTGGCATAGGGATCTTCACTAAAGAGGGAATCGATTATTTGTTTATTCAATTTGGCAGCCTTAATTCTTTTAAAGCGGCTTCGGGCTTCCCCACCACTTCGGGAGGGCCAGTGATTGACAATAAAACTTATTTTTTCCCCATCCAGCATTCCACTCACTAGAAGTTGATCACGGGTATAGATGCGCTGGGTAGGATCGTTATCTTCATAAATTTTAAGTTCATGTGCTTCCGATTTGATTGGGGTGAATACCTTTTTTTGGTACAAAAGGGCAACATCAATACCCCGCCTATCGGGAGAGTCAAAATGAACAATCCCATAGTCCTTTCCTTTCAAGGCCTCTTGGTTCAACAAATCTTCCAGAACACGAAGGTTTTCCACTTCACAAACCCCTATAATGGTAGGAGAAGTACCTGTGTCCTCCTTGCCTATTTCAGAAATTACCTGCGCCATGTTCTTCAGTTTGGCATTGTAAAGTTCTTCGGTCCAGTGATCTTTTCCATTGGGGGTTCTGTCATCATCAAAAATAAGGGGATCATCTTCAAAATCGAAGAGGTTTTCCAAATTGTAAAAAGCAACGGTATTGATTTTATAGGACTTTTTTTCTTGAGCGGTTATTCCGAAAGTGATCAAAAAAGAGCATGTAAAAAGCCAGTAGTTAAGCTTCATGAGTAATCATTATTAAGTTTGTGTAAAATCCTTTACAAAGGGTGCGCCAAAAGTAGGAATTTCATTTAAAAAATGTAGTTTTGCACGCCAATTATAACGATAATTTAAACTTAACAAACAAACAACAGAATGAGACAATACATGTTAACCTTTTTGGCTTCTGTGTTGGGACTATTTTCCATGTTTTCCCAAGAAGCAACCATAAAAGGTAAAGTGGTAGATGCCAATTCCAGTGAAGCCATTCCGAGAGTGGAAGTACATATCGTGAATAGCGTTTTTAGTACCGAAACCAATGGCGAAGGGATATTTTCCCTCTCTGGAAGTACAGTGCCGGAAGGAGAGCAAATCTTGGTCCTTAACAAAGCAGACTACGTTGTACAGCGTATTCCCATTACCATTCAAAAAGGACAGACCAACGATTTGGGCCAAATTCTTCTTCAACTTGACTTGAGCGCTGTGGAAACACAAATTGGAGTGATTAGTCTTTCCGATAATGAATTGAACGAGGATGAAGGGACATCTTACAACATTTCAGGTCTACTGCAAGCTTCCAATGATACCTTTTTGGATGCGGCTTCCTTCGATTTTAGTGCCACTTTTTTCCGTCCTAGGGGGTTGGATAGCGAAAACGGGAAAGTCCTTATCAATGGGATTGAAATGAACAAGCAGTTCAACGGTCGTCCACAATGGGCCAATTGGGGAGGATTGAATGATGCACAACGCAATCAGGATTTCTCCATGGGCCTAAAAGCCAATGATTATACCTTTGGAGACCTTGCCGGAACCACCAACATCATTATGAGGGCTTCCCAGTACCGCAAAGGAGGAAGGGTTTCTTATGCTATGGCCAACCGTAGCTATACCGGCCGGGTCATGGGCTCTTACAACAGTGGTCTTACCCAAGATGGCTGGGCCTATTCGGTGTTGGCCTCTAGGCGTTTTGCCGAAGAAGGCTACCAAGACGGGACCTTGTACGATGCCAATTCCTTTTTTGCTTCCGTAGAAAAAAAAATGAACGATGCCCACAGCCTTAACTTCACTGCTTTTTATACCCCAAACCGAAGAGGTCGCTCCACAGCAATTACACAAGAGGTTAGGGATTTAAAAGATATCAAGTATAACCCAAACTGGGGCTATCAGGACGGCGAAAAACGCAATAGCAGGGAACGTAAAATCGAAGAACCCGTAGTGATGCTAAATCACTTTTGGAACATTAACGAGAAAACAACCCTAAACACCAATATTGCGTATCAGTTTGGAAGCATTGGCGATTCACGCCTAGACAATGGGGGTAACCGAAACCCTTTTGGAAATTATTACCAAAGGCTTCCCAGTTATTTCTTGCGTTTTCCTAGCCCAACGGCCTATGACTATCAATTAGCATACGAAGCCGAGCAGGAATTCATTAACGACGGCCAAATTAACTGGAACGACATTTACCTTGCCAATTTAAATGCTGCCACAGGATATTCTAGTTATGTTCTGCAAGAAGATCGAGTGGAGGATACCCAACTTACCTTAAACAGTATTCTTTCCACAGCCCTCAACGATCATGTTACCCTCAACGGGAATATCAATTACCGTTCGTTGACCAGCAAAAATTTTGCAACTATTTTGGATTTATTGGGAGGTACGGCTTATGAAGATTTTGACCGTTTTTATGCAGGTCCTACCCCTTCCTTTGCTCAAAGCGATGTGCAAAATCCAAACCGAATTGTACAAGAAGGGGACACCTATAAATACAATTATGAACTGGGAGCTACGGTCCTTTCGGGATTTGCCCAAGCACAATTTAAATATAGCGCTGTAGATTTTTACTTAGGGGCGAGTGCCTCCAATACTTCTTACCAAAGAACAGGGATTTACCAAAATGGCTATTTTGCCGAAGGGAACCGTTCCTTGGGAGACAGTGAAGAACTTACCTTTACCAACTTTGGTGCAAAAGGAGGATTTACCTATAAAGTGACCGGGCGCCACCTCATTGATTTTAATGCAGGCTATCTTACCAAAGCCCCTACCTTGCGTAATTCTTTTGCCAATGCTCGTCAAAACAACGACGTGGTAGATGGTTTAACCGAAGAAAAAGTACAAAGTGTTGACCTAAGTTATATCTACCGTTCTCCTATTGTTAAAGGACGAATCACAGGATACTATGCAGGCTTTCAAGACGCTACCGAAATAGGGTTTTTCTTCACGCAGAATGCATTTGGAACTGAAGACAACAGTGCCTTTGTGCAAGAGATTGTACAGGGGATCGAAAAGCGGAATATGGGCGTGGAAGTAGGTATTGAAGCGCAGGTACTGCCCACTTTCTTATTGAAAGGAGCGGCTTCCATAGGTCAAAACCTGTACACCAACAACCCCAGTATCTACTTGTCTGGAGATGATTATGACTATGACAAAGAGGATGGTTTTGTGGAAGGAAACGATTTGGCTGCCCGCGGAAAGCGAACCGTATTCCTTGAAAATTACCATGTAGCGGGAGGCCCCGAACTGGCTGCCCAAGTAGGGTTTGAATACCGCGACCCCGATTTTTGGTGGGTAGGGGTAACAACCAATTACTTTTCCAATGCCTATGTGGACGTAAGTACCCTTCGCCGAAGTGAAGACTTTGCATTGGATACCGATAACCAAATCTTTGCCGATTATGACGAGGCCGTTGCCAAAGAACTTTTAAAACAAGAACAACTGCCAGATTACTTTTTGGTAAACGTAGTAGGAGGAAAATCCTGGAAAATAAAGCAATATTATGTAGGATTCTTTGCAACCATCAACAATGTATTGAATCAAGAATATAAAACGGGTGGTTTTGAAGATTCCAGAAGATCCAATTACCAACAACAATTGGAAGAAAATTCCAATACGGGAGGCCCTTTGTTTGGCAACCGTTATTTCTTCGGAAATGGAACCACCTATTATCTTAACCTTTACGTTCGATTCTAATTTCAATGAAAAAAATAAAATTCATACCCATGAAACAATTCAAATTTAGTACCCTATTCCTACTGCTAGTAACTGCAGTAAGCTTTGTCTCCTGCGTGCAGGATGATGAGTACAATGCTCCCAACGGTGATGCCACCGAATTGAATATTCCTACCACCGATATTGTAACCATCGATGCTTTACGCAGTGCATGGGAACAGGAAGTAGCCACCAACGGAAACCAGACCTTGACCTTTGGTGAAGAATTTGCTGGAAAATACCTTGAGGGATATGTCATCTCTAGTGACGAAACCGGAAATTTCTTTGAAGAAATAATCCTTCAGGATCAACCTAGCAACCCTACTGCAGGGGTAAAAGTATTGATCAATGTTAATCCGCTTTTTGGTCGTTATGACTTTGGAAGAAGAATTTACATCGAGTTAAAAGGATTAAGCGTGGGCCTTGACAGTGGCGTTCTTACCCTAGGGTATGAAAGTGGGGGTTCCATTGAGCAAATTTCGGAAACCAAAATGGATGAAATCATCCTTAGGGATGCTACCGTGGCCGAAATAGTGCCTATGCCTATCAACATTTCTGATTTTTCAGACGATAAGACCAACCTATTTGTACGTTTAACCGATGTACAATTTACCCGTAGTCAAGCCTTGGGAAGTGACCCACTTACCTATGCTGCCGAAGCAAGTGATGAGTTTGATGGAGAGCGTATCCTAGAAAGCTGTTCCGAAGCAAACAGTACCATTTTCAGCACTAGTACCTTTGCCGATTTTAAAGCACAGGAACTTGCTACAGGAAGAGGAACTATTGATGCTATTTTGACCTACGATTTCTTTGGAGAGTATTTCATCGTTACCGTAAATAGCCTTGACGATCTACAATTGGACGATGCCAACCGTTGTGATCCAGATACTTTTAGCTGCGATGGCCCTAGCGGTGGAGGATCGGTTTTTTGGAGCCAAAACTTTGAACAGTTTAATTCCATCGAGCAGTATGTAAGCGCAGGTTGGACCAACGTAAATGTGAACAGTGGCCCTACCCAATGGGTGATAGGTAATTTCAACAATAATAATTATGCCCAGGTTTCTGGATTTAGCTCTGGAGAGAATACCATTGAAAGTTGGTTGGTAACACCTGCCATCAATATGGATGGGACAACCATGGAAGAATTATCTTTTGATCTAGAGGTTGCCTTTGCCAATGGAGTGGGACTTTCGGTATTGGTTTCTACCGATTTCACCGGTGATGTTACCACCGCTACTTGGTCACCTTTGGATGTAGCCATCCCGAATGTTCCTGCCAGTGGTTTTGGTGGATTTAACACGGTAGACCCCATTAATGTTTCTTGTGTTGATGGTGATATGTATGTGGCTTTCCGTTATCAAGGAAGTGACCCTAACCTTACTACCCGTTACCATATAGACAACATTGAAGTAACAGGAAACTAATTCATGGTTGGTTTTATAAAGCCTAAAAGGACGCTGTACAGCGTCCTTTTTTTATATTCGTATTTTTGTATTCAAAGTAATTACTTTATGAAAAAGGTCTTCTTAATGCTATTGCTTGTATCTTTTGTTTCCTGCCGGGCGCAAACCTCCTTTGATTCAAAAATAGTATACACTTCAACCCTTGAAACGTTTGAACCGCTTTCCCATTGGGAAGAAGCCCTTAAAGGGGTGGAGATTTTGGCCCTGGGCGAAAACACCCATGGCATGGCGGAGGTTTTTAAGGCCAAAACAGATTTGGTGAAATTTCTCCACGAAGAATTAGGGTTTAATCTAGTACTGTTTGAGTCGGGTTTTGGTGATGCGGCCTTGGCTTGGGAGAAGCTGGACTCAATGTCTGCCGAAGTATTTACGCGTTCTTTCACCTCAAATTTTTATTATCATTCAAGCGAAATAAAAGATTTGATGGATTATGTGAAAGCCCAAAATAAAACCCTCAAAATTCAAGGGTTTGATTGTCAGCCTCAGCAAGATTTTTTAATCCAACGAATGACTCAAATTATTCAGCCTATCGATTCGATATTTGCGAAATCGGTGAAAAATGAAATGAGGAATTTTAATCAGTTGTATCAATATGAACAAAATAAAGATTCCGTTAATTTTTATAAAACCAGGGAAAGGTTCATTTCGTTTTTGAAGGAGTATGATGCCAAATTGGAGGATAGTAAATTACAATTACTGAAAAACGGAACAACTTCAAATGAAATAGAAACCCTTAAAAGATCCAATGATATCTTTCGGGAAACCTATGAGGCAATCAAGTTAGGTGAAATCCTGGGTTGGCCTATCTCCAATAATATAAGGGATGCCGCTCTTTTTAATATAGTGGAATGGTTCAGGGCTAACCACCCTGGGGAGAAAATCATTATTTGGGCCCAAAACAGCCATATTGAAAATCTCCCCAAGCCCAATTATAATGTTACTTGGATGGGACATCTTTTAAAGGAAACCTACGGAGAAAAATACTATTCTGTTGGAAGTGTTGTGTATCGAGGAAATGATTTACGTTACAGTGGCGTGACCTCTTTTGAACACAACGATACAACGTATCTAGCCAACCATTTACATGCATACCAAAAGAAGGCTTTTGTTTTGGACCTTCGGAAGTACCCTAAAAATGATTTTCTTTCACAGCCATTATTGGGGATGGAGAATAATGGAAATACAGCTCAATTTATTGCAAAAGAACGATTTGATGGTGTATTGTTTATAGACAGTACCGATATTCCTACCTTATTTGAAAAATAAAACCCCCACTTTGCAGCGGGGGTCTTTTTTGGTTAGTTAGTGAGCTGTTGTTAGCGCTCAATGATAATGAATTCTGAACGACGGTTCTTTTGGTAATCGGCATCGCTACAATTGTCCTTACAATCCACCACGGGCTTGTCTTCCCCAAATCCTTGTCCACTTATACGAGAGGCATCAATTCCTTGTGAAATAACATACTGTACCGTGCTTTGCGCGCGTTTTTCGGAAAGTTCACGATTGTAATCATCTTTACCGCGGTTATCGGTATGACTTTCTACCTTAATTTTCATGTTAGGGTATTTTTTCATGATTTCTACCAACTTATCCAACTCAAAGGCTGCTTGTGGTTTAATGTTCCATTTATTGTAATCGAACAAGATAGGGTTTAAAACTACTTTGTCATCTACAATGATCATCTCAATAGGTCGAAGCGCGATGGTTTTGGAAACACTGCTGGTTTTGGACATGGAAGCTACACTCACCGAGTTAGGTTCAAAACCGGTCATGAATGCCTGTACAATATGGTCTTGGTTGCAAGCACCCAAAATGGTTCCTTTTCCTTCTTCCGAAGTCGTTTTGGTGCTTAACTTGTTTTCTTGTCCATCATACAAATCCAATCGTGCTCCAAAAATAGGTTCCTTGGTGTATTCGTTGATTACCAATATATCCATGTTCACATCACAAGGAGGTTCCAATGGAGTGATGCGGTAAATGTCATCACTTCCTTTTCCGCCCTTCCTATTGGAAGAAATGAATCCTGTTTTGGCATTGGAATCGTAGATAAAGGCAAAGTCATCATACTCGGTATTGGCTCCTTTCCCAAGGTTTATAGGGTCTTTGAATCCATTTCCATTTGCTTCGGCATAAAAGGCATCCAGTCCTCCTAAGCCTTGATGGCCATTACTGGAAAAATACAGATTACCGTTGCTATCAATATACGGGAAATCTTCTTTCCCTTCGGTATTGATGTTATCGCCAAGGCGTTCGGGGGTTCCAAAATTTCCGTCTTTGTCGATGGAAACACGATAAATGTCTGAATCTCCTTTTCCTCCAGGGCGATCACTTGTGAAATAAAGGGTGTTTCCGTTAGGCGAAATTGCAGGCTGTCCTGTAGAGAATTCATTGCTATTGAAAGGAACTGAGAAAACTCCTTTCCAGCCCCCGTCTACCCATTCAGAATAGTATAGATTAATCTGGTTAATACCATCTTCGTCTTTTTGGTACTTTCCGTTGAAATAGTCATTGCGGTCAAAGTACATGCGTTTTCCGTCTGGCGAAAAGGCAAGGTTTCCTTCATGGTATTTGGTATTTACATCACCAGAAAGGAGGGTTGCATTTTTAATGGTATTGCCCACATATTCAGCTTTGTAAATATCCAAGAAAGGCTCCTCATTCCATTGGTATTTTTTGCGGGTAGTATTTCTGGCCGAAGAAAAGTAGAAATCTTTTCCAAGGGTAATCCCTCCAAATTCGGAATATTCAGTATTGATATCTTCCAAATTTTTGGCTTCAAAGCGCGGGAACTCATCCATGATTTGCGGAACGTAATTGGGGTTTTTCATGAAATCCATCGCGCGTGAATCAGACGGGGCCAATTCGGCAAAGGTTTTCATGTTTTCGTTGTACTCGCTGTATTTCCCGTTTACTTTCAAGCACTGTGCATAGTTGTAGACAGTCTCTGGATCGAGCTTTTTCCCTTTTACGACTCTTTTGTAATAGGTTTCTGCTTTTTTGGTATCGTTGATAAAGTAATAGCTATTGGCAAGTTGCTCAAAGACATAGCGGCTGCCTTTTCCTTTTTTAAGCAATTTTTGGTAGGCTTCAGCGGCATCGGTATAGGCCATTCTCGCATACAACTGGTCTGCTTTTTTGGTGTCCTTATCTTGTGCAACACTTATCGTTACTGTGAATACTAAAAGGAGTGTATATATTTTTTTCATGGGTATGAACTAATTTTAAGTATTAGAAGTATCTAGGTGAACGAAGTGATTTTTTCTTAAAGAAGACATCAAAAGTTAAAATAACTTCGTGAGAGGCATTTGCAACAGCATCCAGTTCACTTACTATATGATCGTAGGCATAGCCTATACGCAGATAAGGAGTGGCTTGAAACCCTACCAATCCACTGAAAGAATCTTCTAAACGGTAGGAGGCCCCTATCTCGAATTTTTCATAAAACAGGGCATTTAAGTTGGCATCAAAGGATAGCGGTGCCGTAAAAGCCGATTTTACCATGGCCGAAGGCTTTAGTTTTACATTGTCAGAAACTTGGAATACATATCCGGCAGTAGCAAAATAATGGTTTTCCTCACTACCAAACTTGGTGCCGTTGGCATCAAGGTGAACCGATTTCAACATATTGGGAACCGATAGGCCTATGTAAAAGTTATCACCATAAAAGAAAGCCCCCGCCCCAATATTAGGATAGGTATTGTTGATGTTTTCGGCAAAAAACGGATCATTGGGGTCCTGTAAATCCAAATCGGTTAATCCTACATCATGGAAGGTAGCACCGGCTTTTAATCCTAATGCCAAGTTTAAGTTTTCGCTTACCTGTAGTGTGTAAGAGAAATCAACATAGACATTGGTTTCCTTGATAGGGCCTAATTCATCTTTAATGGCTGAAAGTCCTAACCCTACTTTATCGGTTACAGGACTGTGTCCAGAAAAGGTAATGGTTTCTGGGGCACCGTCCAATCCGGTCCATTGTTTTCTATAAAGTGCTGTGAGGGAAAGGGTTTCTTTGGAACCTGCATAGGCAGGGTTAACCACATTCATATTGTACATATATTGGGTATACTGCGGGTCTTGTTGCGCTTGGGCAACATCAACACACATAATACTGAGCAAGAGTACGAATAGTGCGAATTTTTTCATTATTGTGGGTTGTTTATTTTAATGTTTAGCTTACTTAGTTTACTTCTTTGTTGATGTAGATCCATCCGGTTTTCAATTCACCATAAACGGGGTCTGGGGAAGAAAACTTCATGACATAGAAATAGGTTCCGGTGGTTAATTCGTTACCGTCTTGGTCAATTCCGCAGAAGGTATTTACATAATTGTCCTGAGTGAAAACACTCATTCCGTAACGGTTGAAAACTTCCAAAGAGAAACTTCCTGCTCTATCGCGAATAAATTCCAGGTCTAGGCAATCATTCATGCCATCTCCATTGGGGGATAATCCTTGCGAGATGGTACATTTCCCTACATCGTATAGTACTACGGCAACCGAATCGGAACCGGTACAATCTCCTACCGAAATGGTAACTGAGTAAATTTCTTCTCCTACGGTGTTTGCGGGAATGGTTATTTCCAGCGTGCTACCCGTTTCACCGGTCAATAACATATCTCCTTTGTACCATTGGTAGGTGGCATCGGTCTCGCTGGTAGTTGCGGTAAGTGTTTGAGCTTCATCTGGACAGGTTTTGAAGTCATCATTCACCGTAACCACCAAATCGTCCCTGCCAGAAATAGTAATCGTATCACTTCCGGTACAGGAACCTATGGTTGCTACTACGGTATAAGTTCCCCATCCATCAACGACAAGGGTGGGATTTACTTCTTCTATGATTTCTACACCATCCACAAACCATTGATAGGTTGCCAAGGCAGGGTCATAATTCAACGGGCTTCCATCAAGAATAATTACCTCGTCAAAACATGTTTGGAAATCATCCCCTAAGGCTATTTCAATATCATTTGCAGGAGTTATTTCAATACTGTCTTGGGTAGAGCAAATGCCATAACTTACGGTTACGGCATAAGAACCCGTTTCGGTGACGGTTAGCAAGGGTGCAGTTTCTCCTGCTAAAACGGTTCCATTGAGGCTCCACTCATACGTGGCTAATGCAGGGTCATAATTGGAAGGAGAGGCATCCAGGACTACTTCTTCGTTGAAGCAAGTAGAAAAATCTGGGCCCAAAGAAATGGCAATATCATTTGCTACGGTAATAGATATAGCATCTTCACCGGGGCAATCTTGATAGGTCACTACCACACTGTAATCTCCTGTTGAGGTTACAGTAAGGGTACTCGAAGTTTCCCCAGCAATAACGGTTCCATCTAGGCTCCACTCAAAGGTAACCTCGGCGGGGTCATAATTGGAAGGAGTAGCGTCAAGGGTAATATTGTCTAAAATACAAGTTGAAAAATCATCTCCTAATTCAAAGTTAGGTACTTCGTTAAACGTAATTTCAACACTTTCGGTAACGCTACAACCCAAGGCAGTAACTTCTACTGAATAAATATCTGAAGTAGTAACGGTAATCGTTTGTGTAGTTTCTCCAGTACTCCATAAAAAGGTAGCATCGTTAGGATCAACTCCGTCTAGCACTGCAGTAATGTCATAACTAGGAGTGTCACAAAATATTTGGTCCCCTCCAAGGTCTGCCGTGAAGGAAACGGTTGCCGTAACGGCTACATCATCGGTAAGGACAACTACATCTCCGTTACAGTTGGTATACGTTACCCTTGCGGTATATACTTCGGTACCATCTGGGCAAACTTCAATGGTAGGAGTGGTTCCAATAACAATTCCACCTGCATCAAGCCATTCAAAAGCATAGGTTTGTACACCCGCTGGGGTAAATCTCCACGCTTCATTGGTTGCTGTCCAAGGAGAATCGGAAGTGTTTCTTCCGGGGGGCACAAAGGCAATATTTCCGTCATTGTTTTGGATACCCAAGGTGGCATTTCCACTATTCCAAGTAGGGCATACAGGCTTGTCCTGCATATAGATTTCAATAACGTTGGAAAACTCATAAAAAACCACCATTTGAGTAGCCAGTAAATTGGTACAAGCCGTTGAGAACATAGGTACTTCATAATAGGATACTACCAAAACCCTATTGGGAAAAGTACCCAACACTTCATATCCAATTTCCTCACTGTTTGAAGTAGCTGGATTAATATCATGCCCCGGTGTAAAAACGTTGGCTTCACCTAGGGTTGGGTTACTATTATTGGGAAGGTTTTCGGTAAAAGACCACCCATTGGTTGTATCATTAGGGTCTACATCAAATCGAATTACGCCGTTAGAGCCCACTTGAAATTGAGTCTCGACATTTTCGAAATAACAAAAGTCGAAAGGCAAGTTATCCACTGGGGACCAAGCGTCATCAATGTTTGGATTTAACGAATTGGCCAACCCATTAAATGGGAAAGGAGGGTTGTACGTAATGGATTCTACAGTATACGTACTGCTAGCACTTTCAAAGGTTTCCAAAAAGGTAGCCGTAATATCTGCACAACCCGTTCCATTGGAGCAATCCACCGTAATATCGGGTCCTGCATCCACAAATAGCGATCCTGGGCCTTGAGCTGCGGCAGTGAAACTGAACAGAACAACAAAAAGGCTAGAAATAAAAAACAGCCTTGTGTTCCCTAAAAAAATTGTCCGAAAAGACAGGGGTAAAAATGTATTCATCGCAAAGGAAGATTGATAGTTATTTTGCTCTAAAAGTAATTAAAAAATCAAGGAATTATTAACTTATTCTTAACTTTTAGTCAAAACTTCGGCAATTTCCGTTGTAAGACAAGATCCTTTATGGCATCTGTAATGAAAAAACCCCATAAACAGGGAAATGGTCGCTGTATCCCCCCAGGTATTTTTTGCCTACATACGTCCTGAAAGGCAGCCCTTTATAAGCTTCTTTGTATTCTTGGATTTGCTTTGGGTTAAAAATATGCGCACTTTCAAATCGAAAGGGATTTTCGTGGCCCTTAAGGAAATTATGAGAAACCAAAATTTGATCGAACAAGTGCCAGGTTTCCTCATGGCTTAAAGACCCCTGGTATTGGGTGAGAAGCACTTCCATGGGATTGTAAAAGGTTTTTGCAGTAAGCGTTTGAAGGCTTTCGCTTAGAGGATCGTCGTTAAAATCACCCATGACCATGATTCTCGCTTCCGGATCTTTTGATTGAATAGCATGAATAATTTCCAAATTCTTTTGCGCAGCGGCCAATCTTTTGTAGTCGGTTTCCTGAGTGCCCTGCCTTCGTGACGGCCAGTGGTTTACCAAAATATGAAGGGGTTGCTCTTGCAAACTTCCAAACACGTGAAGGATATCACGGGTATAATCCCTTTCACCTACTTCATTGGTTACGTAGAGCGTATGGGCTTCTTGATGCGATACCTTAAAAAAGTCTTTTCTGTATAAAAGGGCATTGTCAATCCCGCGTTCGTCTGGCGAATCAAAATGAACAAAGCCGTAATTCTTGTTTTGAAGGTGTTTTGAAGCAACCAATGCTTCCAGTACGGTACTGTTTTCCACTTCGGCCACTCCAATGAGTACGGGAGGGTGTTTGGTTTTGTCAAAACCAATGGTGGAAATAACCTTCCCCAATTTTTGCACTTTGTTTTGAAATCTTTTTTCGTTCCAGTTTTTATAGGAACCTTCCGTAAAGTCGTCGTCCAAGGTTTCAGGATCGTCTTGGGTGTCGAACAAATTTTCCAAATTGTAAAAAGCAATCGTGAAATAGTTTTTGTTTTCGGAAGGATTTTGAAGCATTCGGTTTATTTTGAACGTAAAATACAAAAAAGCCCACCAAACAGTTCGTACCTTTGTCATATTATTGACAATTTATGCTGGAACACAAAGAAACCAACTATGAAAAAGTAATCCTCGTGGGGCTTATTACCAAGCTGCAGGACGAAGAAAAAGCACAGGAATACTTGGATGAACTTGAGTTTTTGGCCTATACGGCGGGTGGCGAAGTCTTCAAACGGTTCACGCAAAAAATGGAGATGCCCAATCCCAAAACGTTTATTGGAACGGGCAAAATGGAAGAAATCCGTTTGTTTGTGGAAGAAAATGACATAAGTACAGCCATTTTTGATGACGAGCTTTCCCCTGCACAACAAAAAAACATCGAGCGTATCTTACAATGCAAAATCATTGACCGCACCAACCTTATCCTGGACATATTTGCACAACGTGCACAAACCAGTTATGCGAGGACCCAGGTAGAGTTGGCCCAATATGAATATTTATTGCCACGATTGGCGGGTATGTGGACCCACTTAGAACGGCAGCGTGGGGGAATTGGGATGAGAGGTCCCGGGGAAACCGAAATAGAAACCGACCGCCGTATTGTTCGTGATCGTATTGCCCTTTTGAAGAAAAAAATGGAAAGTATCGATAAGCAAATGGCGGTACAGCGCGGTAATCGCGGCGCATTGGTGCGAGTGGCTTTGGTGGGGTATACCAATGTGGGCAAATCTACCTTGATGAACGTGATTAGCAAAAGTGAAGTTTTTGCTGAAAACAAGTTGTTTGCCACCCTAGACACCACTGTTCGGAAAGTAGTGATAGGGAATCTCCCTTTTTTATTGAGCGACACCGTTGGATTCATTAGGAAGTTGCCCACCCAATTGGTAGAATCCTTCAAAAGTACATTGGATGAGGTTCGAGAGGCCGATTTGTTATTGCATGTAGTGGATATTTCCCACGAATCTTTTGAAGACCATATCGCTTCGGTACAAAAAATCCTTGATGAAATTGACAGTGGTGATAAGCCCACGTTAATGGTGTTCAATAAAATTGATGCTTACGAGCCCGAAACCATCGATGCAGACGATTTAACTACCCAACGAACCAAGGCCCATTATTCCCTTGATGAATGGAAAGCAACCTGGATGGCAAAGACCAATGGGGATGCCGTTTTTATTTCGGCATTGAACAAAGATAATTTGGAAGAATTTCGAAAAACGGTTTATCAAAAAGTACGGGAAATCCATATTACCCGTTTTCCCTATAATAATTTTCTTTATCCCGAATTTTACGAAGAAGAGTCATAAAAAAAGCCTGTTTGATTTCTCAAACAGGCTTTATATAAAGAGGGTACTAATACTTAAAAACCATAGGTCAACCCAATGCCCAATCCTTCACGAATTTGAAAGGCTTTAACAGCGTTATCGTCATAAATGGCTTGGAACGCTACATTGGCAGTAATCCATTTGTTTACCGTCATCACCACATTTGCGGTGTAATCTACATCTATGTTTTGAGGATCTTCCAAGTAGTTGCTATAAAGGTTTAAAATGTTTTCAAAGGAAATGTTTTCCATCAAATTGAATTTGGCATAAGCGTTCAAAGAAGCACCAAATTCAAACCGAGTGGTTTTATTTGCTTCCACCCCAAAATAACCACCAGCCGTATTAAAGGCATCAATGGTTGCTTGGTCGCTACCCACATTGGTAAAATCACCGCTCACAAAAATCAATTTAGCAGTGGCTGGGGAAATATTCACAAATAGGTTGTCGCTTTTTTTCCAAAGCATACCAGGACCTGTTTGTAAATAGGCAGGTGAAAAAAGTTTTGTCGCTTCGGTGCGTGTTTCACTTCCGTCTGTATCGGTTCCAAAGACATATCCAGAGGTCATTTGGGTTTTGAAATTCAAAAAGTAAGAATAGTACCAATTGCTCTCAGGGAGTTGTTTTCCAAGGATTGAGTTAATTTCAAAACGGTCGCTGGTTTTACGGTTAAACTCTTGGTCTTTGGTTTTACTGATACCATAATCTACCAATAAACGGTTATCCCAGCTCCAATCACCGCTTTTGTAGTTTGCAGTATAGGAAAGATTGAGGTTGGCAGCATAATTGGAAGTTCCCCCGCCAGTCCATTCGGCATTAAAGGCCGCTTGGCTAAAAAGTAGGGAAATGTTGCCGGCCTTGGTCCAGCCATCTTTTGGGCCTTCTTCGGTAGTGGCATCATCTTGGGCAAAAGCACCAGCAGTCATTACTAGGGTTGCCATTAAAAACAGAATTTTTTTCATCGAAATGGGTTTAAATTTTTTGCAAAATTACTACTTCCTCCCAATCAAATGTTAAAAGGATGGTAAAAAATAAAAAATAGGGCAATTATTATTTTTTGAACAAAGGCACCGAGGAACAGGCTTCACCATACATGATGCTTTTGGCAATGGGCTTAAGTTTTTGTGCTACCAAAAGATAAGCGTTTTCGGGAATGGGTTTATGGCTACATCCCTTAATGATTACCGGTTTATTTTCATAGGATGAAAAATCCATGGTTTGGATCAATTCGGTAAAAAGAAGGGTTTCCAAATCTTCTAAGGAGCCAATCACCAATTTTTTCGAGATTCCTGTTAATTGAAGGGATACCAAAAGATAGGCCCAAGCGGGGACAATGGCCTCGGTACGGCAGTATAGCGCTACATAGGCGTCTTTAAAGGGCGAAAGATCGAGATCTTTAACATGGGCTCTAAATTCCTTTTCACGAAGCACGATTCCTTCGTGCAGCCAGGCCGAAATATCAAGGGCTACCCTGGGACCTTCGGGATAAAAATCTTCCAGATCAAAGGTGACTAATGCACTGTTGGCGACCCTATTGATGATTTCCCCCTTCATGCTATTCTGCTTTATAAACCTTCACATCCATTTTTATTTCTGAAAAATTTGAGCTCAGCTGGGCTTCATATAGCATTTCAGAAACATTGTAAATTTCAACTTTTAAGGTATCTGTAGTCTTCCCAGGGAAAGGTAATTCTCCTTGAATTGCTTTTCTATCAAATAACAAATAGGTACAGTTATCAATCCATTTCAAATTATACCTTATAATATTGTCATTAAAACTTACCCGTTCAATTTGATACTCTTTGTGTCTTTCCAGTTCTGAAAATTCCCCTTCCAGTTCTCCGGTGAATGGAATCCTGAAAACCCCTTCTTTCACTGAATCACATTCAACTTTTGAAGCACTT
Organism: Flavobacteriaceae bacterium; assembly: GCA_041392175.1. Classification (GTDB taxonomy): domain Bacteria; phylum Bacteroidota; class Bacteroidia; order Flavobacteriales; family Flavobacteriaceae; genus Halomarinibacterium. The sequence continues at coordinate 22,198 of JAWKMP010000016.1, forward strand.
GGGGTACTCGCACTAACTAATGAAAACAGGAATAGTAATTTAATCATCATAACATTCCCAATTCCAATTTGGCTTCTTCGCTCATTAAATCTTGACTCCAGGGGGGGTCGAAGGTAATTTCCACTTCGGCATCCTTCACCATTTTTATGGTTTTAACCTTTTCTTCCACTTCCAGTGGGAGCGACTCGGCCACTGGGCAGTTGGGCGTGGTAAGGGTCATGAGGATTTTTACTTCTTGGTCTTCATTAACGAAAACATCGTAGATCAATCCCAGTTCATAAATATCTACAGGAATTTCGGGGTCGTAGATGGTTTTTAATACTTTGACTATTTTTTCACCAAGTTCTGTGGTGTCTATTTCGGGGGAGCTCATGGGCTAACTTTTTAATTGCGATTGAAAGGCAACCGCATACAGTTTCATTTGTTTAATCATGGAGACCAGTCCATTGGCACGGGTAGGGGACAAATGCTCCTTTAGCCCAATGGCGTCAATAAAATGGGTATCTGCATTGATGATTTCCTCTGGCGATTGATTTGAAAAAACCCGAACAAGAACGGCGATGATCCCTTTGGTAATGATGGCATCACTATCGGCTGTAAACAAAACCTTATCGTTTTGCAATTTGGCGTCAAGCCAAACCTTACTTTGGCAGCCTTTAATAAGGCGGTCGTCAGTCTTGAGGGAAGCGTCAATGAGGGGTAAGGATTTCCCCAATTCAATTAGATGTTCGTACTTGTCCATCCAATCGTCAAAGAGGGAAAACTCTTCAATTAGTTCGTCTTGTAGGGTGCTTATTGTCATCTTAATTTCCAGCAGGTTTTTCTTTTCTAGCTGATAGCAAAACGGCCCTATCGGTTTTGGAGTACAGCACCAACTCTCCGTTTTGAAGCGCATAAGAACCAGTATTGTTAAGGACGCTTATAAATGCATTTTCGGTATCCATAATGGGTTGGTCACAGGCCATTTCGGTAGACGCAATTTCCGAAAACGAAAGGGCATAAAGGTCCAAGGTGTAATTCCCAAAAAAACGATTACACCCAGTATTACCGCTCACGCCTTTGTCCAAGGCACTGAAGACGATATTTGGGGCGTTTTCCGAAATGGGAGTGCCATTAATAGCAGTTACAATATAGTTTCCAGATAGTTGTACATTACCCGCCACGTCGATTACTTTTTTGGTCTCGTCACAGCTCATGGCAAAAAAAACAGTACATATAATGAAGATTATTTTTCTCATAATTTTGATGGTTTTGATGTCCTAAAGTACTACAATTCTATGACTCTCAGTTTTAAAAATCTGTTAACTAAGCATGGATTTAGCTTTTTCCACTGCTTGCACGAGACGATCTATTTCTTCCTTGGTATTGTAAAATGAAAAAGAAGCGCGCACCGTTCCAGGGATGTGGTAAAAATCCATAATGGGCTGGGCACAATGATGCCCCGTGCGAACGGCAATACCCAATTTATCCAAAATCGTTCCTACGTCATAGGGATGGATTCCTTCCAGATTAAAGGAAATCACCGAGGTCTTTTGTTTTGAAGTGCCATACATCTTTAGGCCATCAATCGTTAAAAGACGTGAAGTTGCATAAGTTAACAACTCCTCTTCATACATCGCTATGGCTTCAAATCCAATATGGTTCAAATAATCGATTGCGGCTCCAAAAGCAATTCCACCAGCAATGTTGGGCGTGCCTGCTTCAAATTTGTGAGGCAATTCTGCATAGGTGGTTTTGGAAAAAGTTACTTCCTTGATCATTTCCCCGCCACCTTGGTAAGGAGGAAGTTTTTCCAGCCATTCTTTTTTCCCGTATAGCATACCAATACCCGTGGGGCCACACATTTTATGGGCCGAAGTCACGTAAAAATCGGTATCCATTTGTTGTAGGTTTGGTTTGATATGGGCACAGGACTGAGCGCCGTCAATGACTGTTACCGCACCTACTTGATGGGCTTTTTCAATAATTTCTTCCACAGGATTGATGGTTCCGAGGGCATTGGACACATGGTTTACAAAAACCATTTTGGTTTTTTGGGATAGTTGGTTTTCAAAAACGTCCATAACCAATTCGCCCGTTTCATTCATAGGAATCACCCTTAATATGGCCCCTGTTTTTTCACAGAGCATTTGCCAAGGAACAATATTGGAATGATGCTCCATAGCCGAAACCAAAACCTCGTCTCCGGGCCGAAGAAATGAGGTAAATCCATTGGCCACTAGGTTAATACCATGGGTAGTGCCCGAGGTAAATAGTACTTCCTCAGGGTATTTAATACCAAAATGTAGTTGTATCTTTTTTCGGGCCTGTTCATACGCATTGGTAGCTTCCTGAGATAGGGTGTGCACTCCTCTGTGAATATTTGCATTGTGGTGCGAATAATAATTCACAATACAATCAATAACGGCTTGTGGTTTTTGAGATGTGGCGGCATTGTCCAGATACACTAGGGGATATCCATTTACCTGGCGTGAAAGGATAGGGAAATCTTCGCGTATTTTTTGAACATCGAAACTCACAACACTTCTTGGGATGGTTTTTATAAATCGAATCCTAAACTCACTCCAATTTTTTGGGCAATAAGCTTATTGATTCGTTTCTTTAATTCGGGAATTTTAACACTTTCCAATACGTTGTTCGCAAAAGCATACATTAAGAGGGCGCGTGCTTCCTTTTCACCTATGCCGCGGGAACGAAGATAGAACATTGCATCTTCATCCAATTGCCCAATAGTACATCCATGGGAGCATTTTACGTCATCGGCAAAAATCTCCAATTGTGGCTTGGAGTTGATGGTGGCCTTATCGCTAATAAGGATATTGTTGTTTTGCTGAAAAGCATCCAGTTTTTGTGCTTCCCGTTCTACATAAATTTTTCCGTTGAACACCCCAGTGGAGTTATCATCAAAAATACCTTTATAGTCTTGATGGCTCTCGCAATTAGGGGCAATGTGATGCACCAGTGTATTGTGGTCTACATGCTGTTTTCCTTCTAGGATGGTCACCCCTTTAAGGATGGAATTACAATGCTCACCGTGCTGGTAAAAATCGAGGTTGTTGCGGGTTAATTTTCCTCCAAAGGAAAAGGTGTGCAAGCTACATACACTATCACGTTCTTGCTTGAAATAGGTATTGTCTATAAGGGATGCCGAAGGAAGGTCGTTTTGTATTTTGTAGTAATCGACATAGGCTCTTTTTTCGGCAAAAATCTCTGTAACCGAATTGGTTAACACCGCATTCTCCGAAAGGCTTTGGTGGCGCTCAATAATTTGAATATGCGCATTTTCCCCCACGATGATCAAATTGCGGGGTTGAAGCATCAAGGCAGCTTCAGATCCCGTGTAGAAATTAATAATTTCCACGGGTTTTTCAACTTCTTTGTGTTTCGGGATAAAAATGTAGGCTCCTTCCTTGGCAAAGGCCGTATTCAAAGAGGAGAGGCTGTCTTCTTTGGCTGCTTTGTTAAAGTAGGCCTCAATCACAGGCTGGTACTTTTCTTTGCTCAGTGCCGCAGAGAGCAAGCAAATATCCATTCCATCATGTGTGGTGGAGGATAAAAAGGAGCTATAAAGCCCATCCACAAAGACAATTTTGTAGGTATCTATTTCGTGAAGGAAGAATTTTTTTACGTCCTTGAATTCTATAGCAGCCTCTTTTTTTGGGAAAATACTGTATTCCTCCTTGAGCAACGAATTGAGGGAAGTATATTTCCAGGCTTCCTCTTTTTTGGAGGGAAACCCTTTGTCTTCAAAGGATTTTATGGCCTTGTTCCGAAGGGTATGAATGGGAGAGTCATCATCCAAATAATCTTCGAAGGCAAGGTAGGAGGATAGTATTTTTTCTTTTAAACTCATTACGCTTTTACTTCTTCTTTTATCCAGTCGTAACCCTTCTCTTCCAGTTCGTAAGCCAATTCTTTTGTGCCGGATTTCACAATTTTTCCATTCATCAACACATGTACATAATCGGGGACGATATAATCCAGCAATCGTTGGTAGTGGGTGATAACGATGACGGCATTTTCAGGACTCCTTAATTTATTGACCCCATTGGCAACAATCTTAAGAGCATCAATGTCCAGGCCAGAATCGGTTTCATCGAGGATGGCCAATTTGGGTTCCATCATGGCCATTTGGAAGATTTCGTTCCGCTTTTTTTCACCTCCGGAAAAGCCCTCGTTTAAAGAACGGGACAAGAACTTTCGGTCTATTTCAAGTAAATCTGCCTTGTCCTTGATTTTTTTGAGCATTTCGGCGGCGGGCATGTCTTCAATCCCTTTGGCTTTTCGGGTTTCATTGATGGCGGTCTTAATGAAATTGGTTACCGTAACACCGGGTATTTCCACGGGATATTGAAAGGAAAGGAAAATCCCTTTGTGCGCTCTTTCTTCCGGTGCAAGTTCCGAAATATCTTCTCCGTCCAGCAAGAGGGTCCCTTGCGTTACCTCAAATTCATCCTTGCCGGCAATGACCGAAGCAAAAGTACTTTTTCCCGATCCGTTGGGGCCCATAATGGCGTGAACCTCACCGGCATTTACCGAAAGATTAATCCCCTTTAAAATATCTTTATCTTCTACACTTGCGTGTAAGTTTTTAATTTCTAGCATGATTAGCTTTGCTTTTCTTCAATTTTAACATCAATGGCTGCTGGGGCATCACTTACCGATATAATTTCTTTGATGGTAATGATTTCTTCCCATACTTTTTCACCTCTTTCAAAGGCGGGGTTTTTTTCTACAATTCCTTTTACCACTACGGGCACCATATCATATTCTTCCTTTTTAATGGGTGCAATTTTGTTCCCCAGTTCTTTGGCAAGGTCATCCATGGTAACCGCATAGATAAAGTTGTCACCTTTTAGGACGGCACCATCTTCAGAGTAGTAATATTCCCCTTGGAAAGCCTTAAAATTGTTGCTATCCATTAATTGAGGTGAATTGTTGTCTCCCGTTTCTTCTTTGCCTTCCGAATTTTTACAAGAAACCATTGTGCTTACGGCAAGCAAAAGGGTCAATACAAAAAGTGATTTTTTCATGGTTATGGTGTTATGTGTTTTATCCTACAGATCCTTCTAAACTAATTTCCAATAATTTTTGCGCCTCTACCGCAAATTCCATGGGAAGTTTGTTTAATACTTCCTTGCTAAAACCGTTTACAATGAGCGCAATGGCCTTCTCTGTTTCAATGCCTCTTTGGTTGCAATAGAAAATTTGGTCTTCTCCAATTTTACTGGTGGTGGCCTCATGTTCTATTTGCGCCGTTTTATTACTGGCTTCAATGTATGGAAAGGTGTGAGCCCCACAGTTATTCCCCATTAAAAGTGAATCGCACTGTGAAAAGTTTCGGGCATTTTCGGCCCTAGGGCTTATTTTTACCAAACCTCGGTAGCTGTTTTGTGATTTTCCGGCCGAAATCCCTTTGGAAATAATGGTACTTTTAGTATTCTTTCCCAAATGGATCATCTTCGTCCCCGTGTCTGCTTGTTGGTAATTATTGGTCACGGCAATAGAGTAAAATTCACCAATGGAATTATCCCCCTTCAACACACAACTGGGGTATTTCCAGGTTACGGCACTACCCGTTTCCACTTGGGTCCAGGAAATTTTGGCATTTTTTTCGCACAAGCCTCTTTTGGTCACAAAATTGAACACACCTCCTTTACCGTCTTTTCCACCGGGGTACCAATTTTGAACTGTGGAGTATTTTATTTCGGCATTGTCCAAAGCAATGAGTTCCACAACGGCTGCGTGCAACTGGTTTTCATCACGCATAGGAGCGGTACAGCCCTCTAGGTAACTTACATAACTTCCTTCGTCGGCAATCACCAAAGTGCGTTCAAATTGCCCGGTTCCTGCTTGGTTGATCCTAAAATAGGTAGAAAGCTCCATAGGGCATTTTACCCCTTTTGGGATGTAACAAAAAGAGCCATCACTAAAGACAGCGCTGTTAAGTGCAGCGTAAAAATTGTCTTTTTGTGGAACCACCGAACCGATGTATTTTTTTACAAGTTCGGGGTGTTTTTGAATGGCTTCGGAAATGGAGCAGAAAATAATCCCTTTTTTGGACAAGGTTTCCTTAAAAGTAGTTGCTACCGAAACCGAATCCATCACAATATCCACAGCTACGCCCGTTAGCTTTTTTTGTTCTTCTAGGGAGATGCCCAGTTTGTTGAAGGTTTCCAATAATTCGGGATCTACTTCCTCCAAGCTATTGTATTTTTTCTTTTTTCCGGGGGCCGAATAATAGGATATATTCTGAAAATCGGGCTTTTGGTAAGTTACATTTGCCCAATGGGGTTCTTCCATTTGCTGCCAGGCCCTGAAGGATTCCAACCGCCATTCGGTCATCCATTCAGGTTCTTCTTTTTTTATGGAAATGGCACGAACAATATCTTCGTTCAAACCCACGGGGAAGGTATCCGATTCGATATCGGTGTAAAACCCATATTCGTACTCTTTGGTCTCGAGTTCTTTTTTTAAATCGTCTTCAGTGAATTTTGCCATTTGGTTTTGTCTATTTATAAAGAAAAACTTTCCCCGCAACCACAGGTTCGGTTTGCATTGGGATTGTTGAACACAAATCCTTTTCCATTAAGTCCACCACTGTATTCTAAAGTGGTGCCTGCCAAGTAAAGGAAACTTTTCTTGTTGACCACAATCTTAATAAGGTTGTCCTCAAAGACTTTGTCTTCGGGGGTTTGGGCTTTATCAAAGGTCAATTCATAGGACAATCCAGAGCAGCCCCCACTTTTCACCCCTACACGAACAAAATCCTTATCGGGGCTGTAGCCTTCCTCGTTCATTAACTGGGCAATTTTGGTTTTTGCCGTATCGCTTACCTTAATCATTTATATAGATTTGTTCTAAATTAGGAATGCAAATATACTTCAAATCCTTTGTTTTACCATAAAACAGGGGAATTTTAAATTTGATAGTCCTATAGATTTTGGCAATGATTCCCGCAAAAACAATGCAGGTTAATTTTGAAAATCGGGATTGTTGATAAAACTTGGGTCTGACAGGGATAAAAGAAAAGCTTTTAGGTCTGCTTTGTCCTGCTCGGAAAGATGCACGCCTCCTTCGCCTACTTTTTTCATGAGAGGGTCTATAGTTTCAGAATAAACCAGCCCTTCACTGTAATGATCGATTACTTCGTCCAAGGTCGCAAAACGTCCATCGTGCATATAAGGAGCTGTGAATGCTAAATTTCGGAGGGATGGAGATTTAAATTTCCCATCGTCCCTAGGGTCTCCAGTAACAGAACCTAGTCCTCTATCACTTGGCAATTCATCTAACCCATTATTATGAAAGATATTATCGGTCCATAAAGGATTCAGAGGATTACCATGGCAATGGAAGCAATCTCCTTTTGCTTCATCAAGGTAGATATTTAGCCCGTTGGCCTCTGAAGGGGTAAGTTCTATTTCGCCTCTCTGGTATTGGTCAAAACGGGAATTGGCACTAACCAAGGTCCGTACAAATTGTGCTATGGCTTTGGTTACCAAAACAGAGTCTATGGTTGAGGTGCCAAACGCTTTTTCAAACAAGGGGGGGTATTGAGAATTATTCTGTAAGGAAGCAACGGCATTTGGCCAAGTATTGGCCATCTCTACGGGATTGGTTATGGGCTCAAACGCTTGCTCTTCCAATGAGTTGGCTCGACCGTCCCAAAAAAAGGTTTCGTTGTAATTCCAAGCTAGATTAAACAAAGGCATGGAATTTCGAGTGCCCTCAAAGCCATTGATGCCTAGGCTAAATTGTCTAGGATCGCTAAAACCATTTTGGGGCCTGTGGCAAGTAGCACAGGATTGGGTGTTATCTGCCGAAAGGATTTTATCGAAAAATAGTTTTTTCCCAAGGGCAACCCCCTCTTCGGTGAGAGGGTTGCTGTTGGGAAGGACAGGCGCATTAATGTTTTCTTCAAAAAAAGCTGGAATTTGTAGGGTAAACGGTGTAGGGGTGTACGTATCTCCATTACTTTCCTTGCTGCAAGAAAATAGTGCAAAAAGAAGGGTACAAAGAACTATTCCGTATCTCATAGGTATTATAAGTTAATCTACGTGAGGGCCTACACTGCCTAGTGAAAAGACCCCGTTGGCACCATTGCCGCTCATCATGATTTGCGCATCGTAATTGGGCATGAGCATTTCGTGTAGGAGGTTGAGGTCCCAAGTATTTGGGTTTTTGAACCATTCGGCTACGTTCATTTTTATCTCTATTTCGAGGTCATCGGTAATAGTTATTTCACCAAGGTCTACCACAAAGGAAGTGTCTGTAAGTAAAAGGGGGTCTACCGTGTTATCATTGGCACGAATGGCATGGTACTGGAAATTGGTGACATCGGTACCTGTAGAAGGACTTGTATATTTGCCTTCCATCCGCATATAATGGTAACCGCCACCCATTATAAGGGGTACGTTCCAACCGCCATCGGCAGAATTTAAATCGGGGTAATTCCCGGCATTATCTTCATTGTCAAAACCAAAGGTGAAGGAAACATTGTAGGTGCCTGTGGGAATTTCTATGTTAGGAACAAAATGAATATTGGTGCTTTCACGAGCATCAATAAGATTGTAATCCCCAGCATCAAAAACCTCTCCACTGGCGTTTCTAAAAGTAATATCGGATATTAGATACACTAGCTTGGATAACTTCAATGTTTCTCCATGCTCATTGATGTAATCGGTAGTTTCGTAGTCGGCATTTTCAATAGGATCTCCGTCCCAGTTTTGGGTAAAGAGAAAATGGACAGGAACGTTTTGAGGTTCATTGGAATCGTCTTTTTTTGAACAACTTGTTGCAATTAGCGTTACAGCAAGTAAGAATGCAATCTTTTTCATGGGGTTTAGAAATAGGGTTTATTTAAGTTTAATAATTAATACATCTTTTTGTCCCTTGTTGACAGGGATGTCACCGTTATTGCTTTCGGTGTTTCCCACCACAAGAAGGGTATTGCCAGATTGAATGGCATCTTCTGCAAAATCGAGGGAAGAACCGCCAATGGATTTTTCAAATAGTAAGGTGCCTTGGGCATCGATGATAAACACCCATGCATCATTTTCCCCTTTGTTTGCCGAAACGTCATTGCCAAGGCTTCTTGTGGATCCCGAAATGAGGAAATTTCCATCGGCAATAGGATAAATGCTTTTAGCTGAATCAAATTGTGTTCCGCCATAGTTTTTTTGCATCAATAATTGTCCACTGGGAGAAATTTTTGTGAGCCAAACATCTGCATTTCCGTAAATGGAACTTACATCTTGGTCTGTACTTCGTGAATCTCCCACCATGAAGTAGTTTCCATCCGCTGTTGGGGTAATGGCATAAGCCACATCAATTTCTGCCCCACCATAGGTTTTGGTCCATTCCTTTACACCATCACTACTTACTTTAACAGCCCAGTAATCGTAACTTCCGTGATTAAATTCAATATCCGAATTTTCTTCAGCAATACTTTCAGAAGAACCAATAAGTAAAAATCCATTATCGGGTGTTTGCAGGGCGTCATAGCTTCTGTCATTATTGTAGCCGCCAAAATAGCGTGTCCAAATAAAGTCGCCTTGGGAATCCATTTTGATCGCCCAGAATTCTCCAACACCATGCATTTCACCATTTTGTGCCCGGTCATTATTCCCTTCACCACCACTAGCAGAAACATCAAAAAAGCCAGTAGCAAAAAATCCCCCATCTTGTGTTTCAAAGAAATCAAAGGCTTGGTCACTACCAGGGTAGCCAAAATCTTGGCACCATTGTTCATTTCCTTCGGCATCAATTTTTAAGAGCCAATAATCATGAAATCCAGCATTGCTTTGGTTGGAACATTCATTATTGGCACTACGACTGTATCCCGCAAGGGCATATCCTCCATCACTTGTTTTGGTAATATTAGTAGCCACATCATCTTCGGAGCCTCCATAGGTTTTATTCCAGAGTAGGGTTCCTGTGGGAGAAATTTTTAAGAGCCAATAATCGCTATCGGTAGTAGTTTTATTGGTTACGTCTCCATCAATGCTCCGGGTACTGGCTGCGACTATAAAATTACCGTCGTTGGCTTCCACTATGGCAATGGCTTGGTCTAAATCACTTCCTCCAAAAGTTTTAATCCAGTCTATTTCGCCTGCAAAACCTGTTGGGGTGGTATCATCAGTGGTGTCGTCCACCGTTGAAGTATCATCGGTTGGATCTGGTCCTGGATCATTGCTTTTAGAGCAACCTAAAAAAATCAAGACTCCCAAACTTAAGGCTAAAACTATTTTCTTTTTCATCAATTGCATCATGGCACAAAAATTAATTCACCAGCAGACGCATGGTTGTATTATCATTAATAATAACTAGGTACACACCGGAACTAAGTTGAGAAATGTTTATATTTTGTATTTCGTTTTCAGGGAATGATTGCTTCAAAAGGGTCTGTCCCGTAAGTGCTTTAATACTTATTTTTTGAATAGGATCACTACTTGAAACCAGTGTGATGCTTTCTTTTGCAGGGTTGGGAGATAAAGAAAATGTGGGGAGAGATGATTCATAGGTTCCAAGGTTGGCGTCCCTCACTAAAGTAAATCCTTCTTCTCCACTTATCACGATATTACCACTCCCAAAGAAGGGGTAAACGCTCCACGTGGCATCGTAACTTACGCTGTTGTTCGCTGGGAAGGTATCGAAATAACCTTCTTCTGAGATATTTTGATTTTCAATGTCGCTAATGTCTAGAATCCTTAGGCCACCGGTATAATTTGCCAAGTAAAATTTATCTCCTACTACGTATCCATTATGGTCTATGGAAGGGATGTTTCCATAATAATCAAAATAGAAATGGGCATTGTCTAAATCTGAGACATCCATGACAATGGTACGGGTATTAAATCCAAAAGTAGACTCGTCTATTTCATCACCGACAATAAAATAGTTTCGGTCTTCTGTTAACCAGCCTTGATGTGTGTAGGCTGTATTGGCATAGGTAATGCTTTTAATTAATTGAGGGTTTAATTTATCTGTAACATCAACAATAACAACTTCATTTGCATTGCTTCCAAAAAATATTTCTCTTCCGGTATAATCGGTATCTGGCCCGTCATAGACGATTATTTGCGCATCATGGGTATAAGCACTTCCTGCATACTCTCCTTCCCAGATGGGGTCCAGGGGGTCTTGCAAATCAAGAAACAAAGGGCCTCCATTGGCAATGATTGTACCAACGATATAAGCAAAACCAGTTTCTTCATTAATGGCGATGTTGTGTGCACTTCCAAAAAACCCTACGTGCGCATCTTCGGTAAAGGTTTGCGGAGGGTTTGTAACATTCCGAAGCCGGGTAAGGTCAAATACTTGCATGCCATGGTTGTTTGCCTCGCTTACAATGAAAGCATAGTTGTTGTAGACTTTAATATCCCTCCATATACTGGGCTCGGAATGGGTTGGTAGTTTTCCTAAGTAAATGGGGTTGGTTGGATTGGATATATCGATAAAAGCGGTACCGTTGTTCAAGCCCATAATGGCATATTCTTTTCCGCCAACGGGGTCTGTCCATCCCCAGGAATCATTCCCCCCAGAGGCTCCCATTTGTGCTAATGAAATGTGGGCCATTAAATTATAGCCGTCGCAAGGGTAACTTCCTGCAAAACCACCAGAACAGGGGGTTTGGGCAACCATGGTCAAACTTGCAAAAACAAATGATAAGAATGTAATTTTTTTCATAAGAGTATTTTAAAAACTAATGTGCCAATGCCTTATTAAACTAACGAATGCATATGCGGGATATTCTCTATAACACTTAAAATTTAAGCTTATAGGGTTATTGCTTTACAATTTTTTTGGTGGTGTTGCCATTAAGGACGACAAAGTAAACCCCATTAGATAGTAAGGAGGTGTCCAAGGTGGTACTTTCCACGGAAATATTCTCGACGGTGCGCAGGTTCTTGCCGGTAATATCGATAATCGAAAGGGAGGTGATCTTCCCGTTGCTGGATTTTACCTGCAGTTCGGTAGCGGTAGGGTTTGGGAACAGTGAAACCCCTTGGGAGAAATTACGGTCCATGATTCCCAGTTCAGCCTGTACGGTTAGCTCAAAGGAACAGGTAGCGGTATTGCCTTCGTCATCGGTAGATTCAAAGGATATGGTATAGACGCCTTCGGTCAATTGAGTCCCCGGCATGGGATCTTGTGCAATGGTGAGCGGGCTGGTGCAGTTGTCCGTAGCGGTAACATCGTTGTTGGCCACGTAGTCTGGGAGGGTGTAAAAGTTCTCCCCTGTGTCATAGGCAACGGTTTCATTGGCATAACAGTCAAAAGCGGGCCCCATTTCATCCACTACGGTAACAATGGCGGTACAAGTGTCTGAATTGCCGGAGGGATCGGTCACGGTAAGGGTTACCGTAACGGGGGTACCAATATCGGAACAGTCAAAGGTGTTCGGCACAACGGAGAATGAAACGAAACCACTATTGTCCGTGGAGCCACCGTCCACATCGCTACCGGCGATGATCACTTCTCCATTGGCGCCCAGTGCAGCCGTATAATCTTGGCAGACAGCAACAGGGTCTTCATTGTCTACCCCAGAGGCTTTTACCAGGAAAAAGCCTCGGTCTATATCACTTATCACAATATTTCCGCTTCCAAAATAAGGGTAAACACTCCAAGCGCCATTGAAACTTGCATTGTTATTATTTGGGTAGGTGTCAAAAGACCCAATCTCCGTCATATTTGAATTGGCAATGTCTGAGATGTCAAGCACACGAATCCCAGCTCTGTAATTTGCCATATAATATTTATCCCCCTTTACATATCCATTGTGGTCTATGGCTGGAGTGGCGCCTGTGTATTGAAAGTGAATTTGAGGGTTGTCCAAGTCTTCAAAATCGAAAATAATGGTTCTTGTGTTGAAACCAATATTTTGTTCATCCAGTTCATCTCCCAAAATAAAGTATCGCTCATCTTCGGTAAACCAGCCCTGGTGTGTATACCCAACATTGGTGTAGCTAATGGTGGAAATACCCACTGGATTTGCTTTGTTGGTAACATCTACGATCACTACTTCGGTCTCATTACTACCAATTAAAATCTCGTGACCCGTATAATCGGTATCAGGCCCAGAATAGGTAACTACTTGCGCATCATGGCTGTAATCGTCCATGCCGTATCCTCCTTCACTAACAGGGTTTAAGGGGTCTTGAATATTGATAAACCAAGGCCCTCCATTGAAAAAACTGGTTCCAACGGGATAGGCATACCCAGTATCTTCATTAATAACAATATTGTGCGCATGGCCAAAACCATTAAAGTGGGCATCTTCGGTAAAGGTCACGGGGGGGTTAGTCACATTTCGTAATCTTGTTAAATCAAACACTTGCATTCCATGGTTGTTGGCTTCACTCACAATAAAGGCGTAGTTATTGTACACTTTAATGTCCCTCCATAAAGATGAACTAGTGTGCGTGGGCAATTTCCCTAAATAAACGGGATTTACAGGGTCTGAAATATCAATAAAAGCAGTTCCATTATTGAGTCCCATCAGGGCATATTCGGTGCCGTCATCGGGATCGGTCCAACCCCAGGAATCATTTCCGGATCCTGCATTTAGATCGGTTAGGTTCAAACGGGACTGTAAATCATAGCCGTCACAGGGAAAAATACCCGCCATGCCTCCAGAACATGGGGTTTGTGAAAAACTGAATAAGGGGAATAGAAGCAGCAATGAAAATAAAGTTCTTTTCATGAGAGATAGGTTTGTTCTTTTAAAGGATGCGTTTGTAACAATTTTTGCTTCCAAAGCTAACAAAATATTGTAAATATATGTGTTAAAGTGCCTATTTAATTGAAAATCTTCAAGTTTAAGATAAAACCATAATCCTTTTTTGAAAGATTAACAGCCCTATCAAAATTTTGAGGACCATCATTTTTAATGTTGTAATTTTGCATTTCATAAAAAAGGCATGTTAGAAAATAAAAACAACAATTCCACAAAAATCTCCCAATTGGGGGAATTTGGGCTGATTGATCATTTAACCCAAGGATTCCCTATTGTTCAAAAATCCACGGTCAAAGCGATTGGGGATGATGCTGCCGTGATTTCGGCCAGTTCAAAGCTTCAAAAGGTTATTACTACCGATTTACTTGTTGAGGGAGTTCATTTTGATCTAGGGTATATGCCTTTGAAACATTTAGGGTACAAGGCTGTGATGGTCAATTTGAGCGATGTGTATGCCATGAATGCGCAGGCCCAACAAATTACTGTTTCAATAGCGGTTTCAAACCGATTTCCTGTGGAGGCCCTGGAAGAGTTATATGATGGAATCAAACTTGCCTGTAAGCTGTATGGGGTAGATTTGATAGGAGGGGATACTACCTCGTCCACAACCGGTCTGTTCATTAGTATTACTGCTATTGGTGAGGTTTCCAAAGAAGAAGTGGTGTACCGAAGTGGTTCCAACGAAAACGATCTTTTGGTCGTTACTGGAGACTTGGGGGCTGCTTATCTGGGGCTACAGGTACTGGAGCGCGAGAAGCAAGTGTTTAGCGTGAACCCCAATACCCAACCCGATTTGGAACCTTATACCTATCTCATAGAACGTCAACTCAAACCGGAGGCAAGAAAAGATATTGTTGCCTTACTGAAAGAGCTGGAGGTACTGCCCACTTCCATGATTGACATTAGCGATGGACTTTCTTCGGAAGTATTGCATCTCTGTAAGGCATCTGGCGTAGGCTGCAATCTTTATGAGGATAAAATTCCTTTAGACCCTCAAGTAATTTCAACTTGTGAAGAATTTGAGTTGGATAGCACCACTATCGCCTTGAGTGGTGGGGAAGATTATGAATTGTTGTTTACTATCAAGATGGAAGATTTCCCGAAGATTAAAGGCAATCCAAACCTTACGGTGATAGGCCATATTACTGGGGAAAGCGAAGGGATCCATTTAGTTACAAGGGCAAATACCAAGATCCCCATTGTTGCTAGAGGATGGAATGCCCTAAAGGAAGACTAAATAGCCGTACGGTTCTTAAAATTCCGCTCAAACAGTAAGTTGTTTTCTTCCCAATATTTGGAGAGCCTTACAATCCTACCATAGCCGTCTGTGGTGAATTTTTTCTGGCAACAGGTGCAGGTATATTCTTCCAGCAGGATTTTATCTTTTTTGACAACTTTCAATTGGTGGCCAATTACCCTACAAAGTAGTTTTTTCTTCATGGACTTGCATAAGTTCTTTTCATTTTCTTCTCAAAAAAAGAAGCCAATGAGGTATTGATTTCCTTGTTTTTTAATGTTAGGACTTCCAATTTCCCCGAAAAATTATCGGTCATTTCCTTGCCACAGTGAGAACACTTGTATTCGTTAATGTGGTTGGTGACCTTTCGGGTAACCTTGTAATGATGTCCAAACGTACTGCAAACGATACCAGAAAAGGAAAACAATGGATTTGAGGAGTTGTAGCTCATGGTTTTCTATTTTGGTTGAGCTAAATATAGAAAAAAAATCAAATAAAATCGATTAAATACAATTTTTATCGATTAAAAGTAAAATTTTAACAATTTCTGCCCTATTTTCCAGCCAACCCATGTGGCTTCCGGGGAGTACTTCAAGGGTTGCCCCCGATTGTTCTGCGATGGATCTTGAATCGCTTAACAGAATCAAAGGATCCTTTTTTCCGCACAAAATCCACTTTTCCCTTGGAAAAGAGTTCAAAACAGGCGTCCTATCTTCCCTATCACGCATCCCTTTAATGAGCGCAATAATACCTTCCGAAGGAAAACCATTGGCTTCCTGCTGTAATATTTTTATTTCTTTGGTAAACTTAGCTCGGGAATCTTCAGAAAAAAGTGCAGCAATAGCCATGCTTAAAAAAGCTTTTTTCTCCTTTTCTAATAATGCAATGGCGCGGTTCCTGTTCTCCTTTCGTTCAAGACTGTCCGCAACAGAAGTAGAATTCAACAAAATCAATTTGGAAACAATATCTTCAAAAAACTCTGTAAATGCCAGTGCTACATACCCTCCCATGGAATGTCCCATCAATATCACTTCCTTGTATTTTAAATAATCGAGCAGTTCATGAACCACTTCTGCCATAAGTTCCATGGTTTGGGTTTCGGCCATGGGATGACTTTTTCCGTGGCCCGGAAAATCAATAAGGAGTAGGGTATAGTTACCAGAGAGCGGTTCAATAAATGCTTCCCAAATGGTGGAACTTTCCAAAAATCCATGCAGCAAAACCAATACAGGTCCTTTGCCGTGGATTTCATAATAGAGTTGCTTTTGGCCGTATTGAAAAATCATTTTTCTATCTTCACCTGCAAATATCTACCAATGAACCACAGGAAGCAAATGTACATCGCGGCTTTTGCACTTTTCTCTCTTTTTTTTGGAGCGGGCAACCTTATTTTACCTCCCTTTTTGGGCTACCAAGCAGGAAATGGTTGGTTTTGGGTGTGGATAGGCTTTCTCCTTTCGGCGGTTATCATTCCTATATTGGCAATCTATGGCCATGCCAAATTACAAGGATCATTACTTGATTTTGGAAAAAAAGTATCCCCTCAATTTGCCGTGGGTTTTGCCTTGATTATTTATGCCATTTCTATTTCATTGCCTTCTCCCAGAACGGCTTCCGTGACCCATGAAATGGCCATTATGCCGTATTTTTCAATTCCTTCCTGGGTAACTAGTGCGGCCTATTTTGGACTGGTACTCCTCTTTGCACTGTATCGTTCCAAAATGCTCAATTTTATTGGTAAGTACCTTACGCCGCTCATCTTTATCATTTTATTGACGGTTATCATCATTGGCCTTTTTACCGAAACGCCGCCTCTTCAAAACAGTGCTTTGGCAAATAATTTTTCTGCGGGCCTATTGGAGGGGTATCAAACTTTTGATGCCATTGGCGGGGTGGTGGTTGGCGGGGTTATTGTCATTTCCCTTTCCTTTCAAAAATCATTATCCTTTCTCGAAAAGAAAAAAATAATAGGAAGGGCAGGATTACTCGCGGGTAGCTGGCTCTTTTTGGTCTACGCTGGGCTTATTGCATTGGGAGCTCATTTTGGAAATATGACCCCTGCCCAGAACAGAACGGAGTACCTCGCGTTTTTAAGCACTGAAACACTGGGTTCTTTTGGAAGTACTTTTCTCGCTGTGCTTGTGTCATTAGCTTGCTTTACCACAGCCGTGGGCATTGTTACGGGTACTGCCGATTTTGTAAAAGGACTGCTCAATAACTCTCATAAAGCCTATATAATTACCGCCTTTGTGGGCTGTGTTTTGGGAGTGGTTATGGGACAATTACCTGTAAACAGTATCATTAACATAGCATATCCAGTACTACTACTAGTGTATCCTTTAACCATCGTCCTAATATTGTTAACCCTACTTCCAGAGGAGCGAGCTTCAAAAAGTGTTTTTCGGGGAGTGGTTTTAATGACTTTTATCTTTAGTGTCCCCGATTTTTTGGGAGTGGTTTTTCCCGAAACCAAGCTGAACGTATTAACACAATATATCCCACTGGCGCATCAAAATATGGGTTGGGTTTTACCGGCAATCCTCACCTTTGTTTTATTGAATTTTTTTCAGAAAAAGAGCATTATTTAATCGCCTTTCAGAAGAAAAATAACGTTTTCTTCAAAACTTTAACATTTTATGTAAAAATCGAAAACGATGTCGTTCAAATTTTAGCGAAAATAAAATGCTTTGGAAGCTCTTTTTTGTTGAAAAATAACCAAATAACCCTCCTATTCTTTAGCAACTTCACAATAAAGGATGGGTGAAAATAACATATTCGTAAAACGCTGATTTTTTAGTAGTTAAACATTGGCAGTAGCCATTTTGTGTTTTAGATTTGACAACAAATTTTAAAACAGAAACATCATGGCAATTACAAAACAATATTTAAAGAGCAAGCCAGTTTGCAAGGTAACTTTTACCGTTCCTGCCGAGGAAGCCAAAGAAGTAAAAGTAGTAGGATCTTTTAATGGGTGGAGCACTAAAAAAACACCACTTAAAAAACTTAAAAATGGAACTTTTAAAGGAACCTTGGATTTAGACAAGGATCAATCCTATGAATTCCGTTATGTAGTGGATGGAACCTACATTAACGATGAGCAGGCAGATGCCTATGCATGGAATGACTATGCAGGTGCAGAAAACAGTGTGCTTCACGTATAATTTTTTGTCCCAAAAAGTAAAAAAGCCCTCACTTGAGGGCTTTTTTTATTGCATCAAATCTTCAATTTCTTCTACTTCTATGGGAATGTTGCGCATCAAGTTGAACGGCTCACCTTTCTCTTGGATCACCACGTCATCCTCAATTCGAATCCCAAAACCTTCCTCGGGGAGATAAATCCCCGGTTCTACGGTAAAGACCATATGGGGCTTCATGGGCTCCCATAAAATTCCGTAATCGTGTGTATCCAATCCCATGTGGTGGCTGGTGCCGTGCATGAAATATTTTTTGTAAGCGGGCCAGTCGGGGTTTTCGTTTTGTACATCGGCTTTGTCAATAAGGCGAAGCCCCAATAATTCCGAAGTCATCAATTTACCCACCTCTACATGGTATTCCTTCCAAAGATTCCCTGGGACCAACATTTTGGTGGCTTCGTTTTTTACCCTCAATACTGCATTGTATACGTCTTTTTGGCGTTGGGTAAACTTTCCGTTTACAGGAATGGTACGGGTCATGTCGCTGCTGTAATTGGCATATTCGGCACCAACGTCCAATAAGATTAAATCCCCCGCTTTACACTGCTGGTTGTTTTCAATGTAATGCAAGACGTTGGCGTTGTTTCCGCTAGCAATGATGGGTGTGTAAGCAAATCCTTTGGAGCGGTTTCGCAAAAATTCATGCATGAATTCGGCTTCGATCTCAAATTCCCACACCCCTGGTTTCACAAAATCGAGAATCCTTCTAAAGCCCTTTTCGGTAATAGTACAAGCCGTCTGGATGAGGTCAATCTCAATGGGGTCTTTTACAGAACGTAAGCGTTGTAGGATAGGATTACTTTTGGCATAGTTGTGGGCAGGAAATTTTTCTTTGGTTTTTTTAATGAAACGATCCTCGCGGGTTTCGGTTTCCACACTCTGGCGGTAATGCTCATTGGTGTTGAAATAGATCGTTTCGGCCTCGGTCATCAGTCCGAAGAAAATTTTATCAAATTCACTTAGCCAATAGACGGTTTTGATGCCGCTTACTTCAAAGGCCCGTTCCTTGGTTAATTTTTCTCCTTCCCAAATGGCAATGTGCTCATTGGTTTCACGTAAAAAAAGCACTTCGCGGTGTTTTTCTTCCACGGCATCGGGAAACAATAACAAGATGCTTTCCTCTTGGTCCACACCACTCAAATACAGGATATCCCTGTGTTGGTTAAAGGGCATCGTACTATCGGCGCTCACAGGGTAAATGTCGTTGCTGTTAAAAATCGCAATACTTTTGGGCTTCATCTGTGCCATAAAGTTTTTGCGGTTTTTGATGTATAAGTTTCGGTCTATGGGAAGGTATTTCATGGTATAGGACTTTTGATTTCCTCAAAATTACATAATGTAAGCCTGAAAAAAGTAGCCAAATGGCGTTAAATGCAGTTTTTGCGGATGCGGCTCATGCTTCGGGTGGAAATTCCCAAAAAAGAGGCCAAGTAGCGAAGCGGGACTTCCTGTAATAACTTGGGCTCGTTGTGCAGCATTTTTTGATAGCGCTCTTCGGGGGAAAGCGTCAACAAATCAATACGGTAATCGTCAATCAAAAAAATCTGGTTTTCTATGAGGTTGAAGTAAAATTTTCCAAAGGCTGTATTGTCTTTTAGTAATCGATGGAAGTCTTCGGCAGTCAACACCCAAAGTTGGCAGTGGCTCAATGCCTTGATGCTTTTTCTGGCCGGAATTTGGTTTTTGAAGCTTTTCAAGGCTGAAGTGTAGGTATTTTTAAGGGCCAAATAGGTGGTTTTTTCTTCTCCCGAAACTTCGATAGCGTGCATTAAAATGCCACTTTGCACAAAACAAAAATAACGGCAGGTGGTTCCTTCTTCCACAAAAAAAGCCTGTTTTTTCAACTCCAAAAATTGAAAGGCCGCTAGGATTTCGGGCAGAAAAATTTCCAGGTCAACATCATTCAGGATGTTGAGGATACTATTTTTAAGGAGTTCTTTGGAAGGGGTCATCATGGTTCAATGGCTTTCCGAAGGTAAAAAACTAATTTGTGGCTAACAGCAAACCGCTTCAAAATAATTTAATGTATTTTAGTAAATCTGTTTTAAACCATCCAAACATGAAAAAACTAGCGACCCTATTTTTCCTCTCTATTTCCTTTTCCTTTTTTGCGCAACAACCGGCTACTTCGGCCAGTGCGGTGGAAAAAGCCCTTCAGCAAAAAGAACTGCTTACCCAAAATTCTTTAGTAAAAAACCTGCCTTTCCGAAACATTGGCCCTTCGGTCATGAGCGGACGAGTGGTGGATATTGCAGTAAATCCTGTAAATCCCACCGAGTTCTACGTAGGGTATGCGAGCGGCGGTGTTTGGCACACGGTTAATAATGGAACCAGTTTTGAGCCAGTATTGGACACCAGCCCTACCCAGAATGTAGGTGCCTTGGCGGTCGATTGGAAAAACCGAACCCTTTGGGTGGGTACCGGGGAGGTCAATGCTTCCCGTTCCAGCTATGCGGGAATTGGCCTTCTAAAAAGTAATGATAACGGAAAAACGTGGCAAAATACCGGCCTTACCGATTCGCACCATATTGCCAGGATTCTCATTAACCCCAACAATCCAAACGAACTGGTGGTAGGGGTTACAGGGCATTTGTACTCCAATAACGATCAACGCGGGGTGTTTAAAACCTTCGATGGTGGAAAAACCTGGAACAAAACACTTTTTATCAATGGTCATACAGGCATTATTGAAATGAGCGCGCATCCCAACAACTTCAATATCCTTTTTGCTTCCTCTTGGGATAAAGACCGAAAGGCCTGGAATTTTATAGGGAATGGCGAAGGAAGTGCCATCTACAAAAGTGTAGATGCAGGAAATACTTGGACAAAGGTTTCAACCGAAGCCAGTGGCTTTCCCACGGGTGATGGGGTAGGCAGGATAGGATTGGCAGTGGTAGACGAAAATACCGTGTATGCCATTCATGACAATCAATTTCTGCGGGAAAAGGATTCCGAAGATAAAAAAGAAGGGCTTACCAAAGAGGATTTCAAGACGATGACTCGGGATGCCTTCCTCAATTTGGACAACGCCAAATTAGAGAGTTACTTGCGCAACAATGGATTTCAGGATAAGTACAAAGCCGAAAGTGTTAAGGAAATGATCAAAGAAGGGTCTGCTGTGCCCATGGATTTGGCCAAGTACCTAGAAGATGCCAATACCCAACTTTTTGATACCCCCGTAATTGGTGCCGAAGTCTATAAAAGCACCGATGCCGGGAAAACATGGAACAAAACCCACCAAGGGTATTTGGATGGGGTGTATTATTCGTATGGATACTACTTTGGGAAGATTCATGTAGACCCCAATAATCCTAACGGGATTTATATCTATGGGGTCCCTATTTTAAAATCGAAAGATGGAGGAAAAACCTTTACCTCCATCGATGCAGACAATGTGCATGGAGATCATCATGTACTTTGGATCAATCCCAAAATGGCAGGTCACCTCATCAACGGAAATGACGGCGGGGTGAACATCTCTTACGATGATGGTGCCCATTGGACCAAGTGCAACACGCCCTCGGTGGGGCAATTCTACGCTATTAATGTAGACCATGCAAAGCCCTACAATGTGTATGGTGGTTTGCAAGACAATGGTGTTTGGAAAGGAGCGAGCGATAATGAGGAAAGTGTATATTGGCATCAGTCTGGACAGTATCCTTTCAAAGCCATTATGGGTGGAGATGGAATGCAGGTGCAAATTGACAACAGGGATAATAGTATTGTGTATACCGGTTTTCAGTTTGGGAATTACTATCGCTTGAACCTTGCAACCAACGAAAACACCTATATACAACCCAAACATGAATTGGGGGAAAGTCCGTATCGCTTCAACTGGCAAACGCCTATTTTATTGAGCAAACACAACCAGGATATCCTCTATTATGGAGGGAATAAGCTCATGCGTAGCCTCAACAAGGGTGACGATTGGGAGGCAATTTCTCCCGACTTAACCAATGGTGGAAAGCCCGGGAATGTGGCTTATGGAACGCTTACTACGATAAGTGAATCTCCTTTTCAGTTTGGATTGATGTACACAGGAAGCGATGACGGGTTGGTGTATGTAACCAAAAATGGGGGAGGAAATTGGACTAATGTTTCAAACGCCTTTCCGAAGGATTTATGGGTGAGCCGCCTGGTGGCTTCGCAACATAAGAAGTCCAGAGTATATGTAAGTTTAAATGGGTATCGATGGGATGATTTTACGCCCTATGTGTATATGAGCGATGATTACGGGCAAACCTGGAAAAGCATCCCAGGAAATCTACCCGCTTCATCGGTTAATGTGATCAAGGAAGATTCAGAAAATGAAAATATCCTCTATGTGGGAACCGATAATGGTGTGTATGTTTCATTTAATAGAGGAGCTCAATGGGAGGCCTTTTCGGAAGGATTGCCCAATGTGGCCGTTCATGATTTGGTTATTCAACCGGAAGCCAAGGAACTAGTGTTGGGAACCCATGGAAGGTCCATTTACATTGCCGATGTTTCTTTGCTGCAAAAGCTTTCGGAAAGTTCCATGAATAATTTGGCAGTAAATCCTCTTGAATCTTTAAGGGCTTCAAGACGTTGGGGAAGCAGTTTCAGTGAATGGAATGATCCCTTTGTACCTTTGGTAAAAATTCAGTTTTATAGTCCTTCGGCGGGCAAAGCCAGTATAATGGTTTCTTCGGAAGAAGGAAAAGAATTGCAGCGATGGGAGGTAGATGCTTCCAAAGGGATTAATGTAACCAACTATGATGTAACCCTTTCGGAAAAAGGAATGAAAACCCTTGAAAAAGCCGGTATTAAAGTTTCCAAAGCACAAAATGGAGCCTACTATTTGCCCAAAGGCACCTATTGGGTTGAGGTTGGAAGGGATGGAAAAACCGCCAAACAAAAACTGGAAGTCAAGTAGTTTTGGTTACTGTTTAAAACCGTTCTAAATACGTCTTAAAAGAAATATGAAAGTTTGGCAATCATGCTTTTGAGCCGTATTTTTGCATGTCAAAATTTTGAAAAGATACACTATGGGATTACTCTCCTCTTCTATCGCCAGAAAAGTAGCCATGGCACTTTCTGGATTATTTTTGGTCTTTTTCCTTGCACAGCATTTTACCATCAACCTTACTTCGGTGATTGCGCCCAACACTTTTAACAGTTGGTCCCATTTTATGGGTACCAATGGGTTGGTACAAGGAGTGTTACAGCCCATTCTCATCTTTGGAGTGGTATTCCACTTTATCATGGGTTTTGCGCTGGAAATCAAAAACCGAAATGCTCGTGCCATCAAGTATGCTAGTTATAAAGGAAGTGCCAATGCCAGTTGGGCGTCACGCAATATGATTATCTCTGGATTGGTGATTCTTGCTTTTTTGGGATTACACTTTTATGATTTTTGGATTCCTGAAATCGTTCACAAATACATCGAGTCACACCCCGAAGACCCTACCCGCTATTACGCGGAAACGGTTCATAAATTTGAAAGCCCTGTACGCGTGGGTATTTATGTATTGGCCTTTATTTTGTTGGCCTTCCACCTATGGCATGGCTTTTCATCGGCTTTCCAAAGCGTTGGCTTTAACAACAAATATTCAAGATGCTTGAAAGGCTTTACCAAAGCGTTTGCAGTGCTTATTCCGCTTGGGTTCATCTTTATAGCACTCTATCATCATTTCAATCAATTACCCCACTAAAAAGCTATTCATATGTCATTAGATTCAAAACTACCCAAAGGACCGTTAGCCCAGAAGTGGACCAAACATAAAAACGACATCAACCTCGTTAACCCCGCCAATAAACGCAATATCGATGTGATCGTGGTGGGAACTGGTTTGGCCGGAGGAAGTGCCGCGGCCACTCTGGCAGAACTTGGCTATAATGTAAAAACTTTTTGTTACCAAGATTCGCCCCGTCGAGCCCACTCCATTGCAGCACAGGGGGGAATCAATGCCGCAAAAAACTACCAAGGAGATGGCGATTCTACCTATCGTCTTTTTTACGATACCATTAAAGGAGGCGACTACCGTTCACGGGAGGAAAACGTCTATCGATTGGCAGAAGTTTCGGCCAATATCATTGACCAGTGTGTTGCACAAGGGGTCCCTTTTGCCCGTGAATATGGTGGGTTGCTTGATAACCGCTCTTTCGGGGGAGTATTGGTTTCCCGTACTTTTTACGCCAAAGGGCAAACAGGGCAGCAACTATTATTGGGGGCTTATTCAGCCATGAATCGTCAAATCAACCGTGGAAAGATTAAGCCTTACAACCGTCATGAAATGCTCGATTTGGTGATTGTAGATGGGAAGGCCCGTGGTATTATTGCCCGCGATTTGGTCACTGGAAAATTGGAAAGACATTCCGCCCATGCTGTGGTGATTGCCACTGGGGGATATGGAAATGTATTCTATCTTTCTACCAACGCTATGGGAAGTAACGTCACTGCTTCTTGGAAAATTCACAAGAAAGGAGCCTATTTTGCCAATCCCTGTTACACGCAAATTCACCCTACCTGTATTCCAGTTTCGGGAGATCATCAGTCTAAGCTAACATTGATGTCAGAATCGCTTCGTAACGACGGCCGAATTTGGGTGCCCAAAAAGAGGGAAGATGCACAAGCCATTCGTGATGGGAAATTAAAGCCCACCCAAATTAAGGAAGAAGATAGGGATTACTATTTGGAGCGTCGTTATCCATCCTTTGGAAATTTGGTGCCTAGGGACGTAGCCTCCCGTGCGGCCAAAGAACGTTGCGATGCCGGATTTGGTGTAAATAAAACGGGAGAAGCCGTGTATTTGGATTTTTCCTCTGCTATTATGCGCTACGGAAAAGAGCAAGCGGCCATTCACCATATCGAAAATGCTTCCGAAGATAAAATTCGTGAATTGGGAGAAAAAGTGATTGAAGAAAAGTACGGGAACTTGTTCCAGATGTACGAAAAAATCGTCGATCAAAACCCTTATAAAACACCTATGATGATCTATCCCGCAGTGCATTATACCATGGGTGGGGTTTGGGTAGATTACAACTTGATGACCACTATTCCTGGTTGTTATGCTGCGGGTGAAGCCAATTTTAGTGATCACGGGGCGAACCGTTTGGGAGCCAGTGCTTTGATGCAAGGATTGGCCGACGGCTATTTTGTATTACCCTACACCATTGGGGATTACCTCTCAAAAGATATTAGAACCGGACACATTTCTACCGATTTGCCTGAATTTGAAGCTGCCGAAAATAATGTGCGCACCACCCTGGAGAAGCTCATTAATAACAACGGAACCAAAAGCGTGGACCATTTCCATAAACGCCTAGGGAAAATTATGTGGGACAAAGTGGGGATGGCTCGTAATGCAGAAGGTCTGAAAGAGGCGATTGCCGAAATAAAAGCACTGCGTGAAGAATTCTGGAAAGAAGTTAAAGTACCCGGAATCCTAGAAGAAATGAACCCAGAATTGGAAAAAGCAGGTCGTGTGGCCGACTTTTTGGAATTAGGGGAATTATTTGCCAAAGATGCCCTGCATAGAAACGAATCTTGTGGAGGACACTTCCGTGAGGAATACCAAACCGAAGAGGGTGAAGCTCTTCGCGATGACGAAAACTTTATGTATGTGGCCGCTTGGGAATATAAAGGAGAACCCAGTGATGCGGTACTGCACAAAGAAAACCTGGAATACGAAAACATTGAAGTTAAAACCCGTTCATACAAATAGATTATGAAATGCCAAATACAATTTCCTCAACACGGAATAAATAATTTGGGCATTCCATCTTCCGCTTTATCAAATATTATATAAAGATGAAATTAACCTTAAAAATCTGGAGACAAAAAAATGCTCAGGCCAAAGGAGCCATGCAAACCTATACAATCGATGGTATTGATGGGGATATGTCTTTTTTGGAAATGCTGGATGTATTGAACAATCAATTGATTGAAAAAGGAGAAGAGCCTGTGGTGTTTGACCACGACTGCCGTGAAGGAATTTGTGGGGCTTGCTCGCTTCAAATCAATGGTGAACCCCATGGGCCAGACCGTTTGGTTACCACTTGCCAATTGCACATGCGCAAATTCAATGATGGTGATACCATCGTCATTGAGCCCTTCCGTGCCAAGGCATTTCCGGTCATCAAGGATTTGATGGTAGACCGAAGTGCTTTTGACCGTATCCAACAAGCAGGAGGGTATATTTCGGTGAATACCTCTGGGAATACCATCGATGCCAATGCCATCCCTGTCAATAAAGATGATGCCGATGCTTCTTTCGAAGCGGCCACCGGTATTGGTTGTGGTGCCTGTGTAGCGGCTTGTAAGAATGCCAGTGCGATGCTCTTTACCTCTGCTAAAGTGAGCCAATTTGCCTTATTGCCACAAGGAAGGGTAGAAGCTACCCAACGGGTACTGAACATGGTAGAACAAATGGACAAGGAAGGCTTTGGAAACTGTACTAACACAGGGGCCTGTGAAGTAGAATGCCCGAAAGGGATTTCCCTGGAAAACATTGCCCGAATGAATCGAGAATACCTAGCTGCAAGCATGAAGGGGTAATCATTTTAATCTTAAAAAAGCATAATCCTGAGGACTAAAACTCAGGATTTTTTTTTGGAAAAAATTCTTTCTACTTTGTATGGGTGTATGAAGAACCAAAAATAAAAGTCCCTCGCTTCCATGAGGATAGTGGGTTTTACACCACCCAAAAACGCTCCCGCATGATGAGCCGTATTCGCAGTAAAAATTCTAAACCAGAATTAATCCTGCGCAAGGCCCTTTGGAAGGAAAACATCCGTTTTCGCATCAACAGTAAACTAGTTCCGGGAAGACCCGATATTGCCATTCAAAAGTATCAATTGGCCATTTTTGTGGATGGTGAATTTTGGCACGGGTACCATTGGCCCGAGAAGAAAAAGACGTTAAAAGCAAATCGTGCATTCTGGATTCCCAAAATTGAACGCAATATGCAACGCGATAGGGAAGTAAACCGTCAATTACAGGAAATGGGCTTTACCGTTTTTCGGTTTTGGGTGCACGAGATAAAAACCAATTTGAACCGCTGTGTGCAAGACATCCTTACCCACATAGAAACGTTTCCCCATAGGTATGATTAAACAGTCCAAACTCCCCAATGTACAAACCACCATTTTTACCGTGATGAGCAAAATGGCGGCAGATTATGGCGCTATCAATCTTTCGCAGGGATTTCCCAATTTTGAAAGTGATCCTTTGCTCGTGGAAGCCGTTGCCAAGGCCATGAGAGATGGCTATAATCAATATGCACCCATGCAAGGTGACCTAGGATTGCGGGAACGCATTTCAGAAAAAACAGAAAAACTGTATGGCAAAAAATATGACCCAAACACCGAAATTACCATTACGGCTGGTGCTACCCAAGCTATCTTTACCGCGATTGCGGCGACAATTCATCGGGGGGATGAAGTAATTGTTTTTGCCCCTGCCTATGATTGTTATGAACCAGCCATTGAGTTGTTCGGAGGAATTACGAAACCCATTCAACTTCGGCCCCCGTTCTTTCGTCCTTCTTGGGAAGAAGTTGAACAGGCCATTACTAGTAAAACCAAAATGATCCTAGTGAACAGTCCCCATAATCCTAGCGGGATGCTTTTTACCAAAGAAGATATGCTCCAATTGGAACGATTGGCTGAAAAATATAACCTTCTCGTCATAAGTGATGAAGTGTATGAACATATTCTCTTTGATGGGGAAGCACACCAAAGTGCTGCACGGTTCGAAACCCTTTCAAAACGCACCTTTATTACGGCTTCTTTTGGAAAAACATTTCATAATACAGGGTGGAAAATGGGCTACTGTCTTGCTCCCGAAGCCCTAATGAAAGAATTCCAAAAAGTACATCAATACAACGTGTTTTGTGTAAACCATCCCATGCAAAAAGGGCTGTCAACCTACCTTGACACGCCGCAGCATTATTTGTCTTTGCCTCAATTTTATCAAGAAAAGCGGGATTATTTCCTTCATTTAATAAAAGACTCCCGCTTCCGGTGGGTTCCTTCCAAAGGGACCTATTTTCAACTGTTGGATTATTCAAACATCACCTCGGAACGCGACAAAGCATTTGCTGAACGATTGACCAAAGAACATAAGTTGGCCACTATTCCCACTTCGGTATTTAATAAAAACCAAGAAGATTTTAAACAACTTAGGGTTTGTTTTGCCAAGACGAAAGCTACTCTAGAGGAGGCAGCAGCTATTTTGAATAAAATTTAATCACTCTATTTAAGGGTTGCGCTTCTATAAATTTTATCAATCATTAAATTGTAACTTACAATTAGTTTTTTCCAAAAAAATGGGGAATAGGTGGTAACTTTATGGTTCAACCTGAAAAACAGTAAAATCATGGATACGAACAACCTTAATGACGCAGACAAATGCCCTTATTTGAACAGTGCAATGAATCAGGCTGCAGGAAATGGAACTACCAATAATCACTGGTGGCCCAATCGCTTAAAACTTGAATTGTTAAGTCAGCATTCCGAAAAATCAAATCCACTTGGAGAAGGATTTAATTATGCCAAAGAATTCAAAAAGCTAAACTATTCCGAATTGAAGAATGACCTTTTAAAGGTAATGACTGATTCCCAAGATTGGTGGCCTGCCGATTATGGAAGTTATGCAGGATTATTTATTCGAATGGCATGGCACAGTGCCGGAACTTATCGTTCGGGAGATGGACGTGGTGGCGGAGGCCGTGGGCAACAACGTTTTGCCCCCTTAAATTCTTGGCCCGACAATGTGAGTTTGGACAAAGCCCGAAGGTTGCTATGGCCTATCAAACAAAAATATGGACAAAAAATTTCATGGGCCGATTTGATGATCCTAGCCGGGAATGTGGCCCTTGAATCCTGTGGATTTCAAACCTTTGGTTTTGGAGCGGGACGGGAAGACGTTTGGGAACCCGATATGGATGTAAACTGGGGAAATGAAACCGAATGGTTAGCCTTGAGTGATACACCAAATAGCCGCTATGCTCACAGCAAAGAGGGTGAACGTGATTTGGATAACCCACTGGCAGCAGTACAAATGGGGCTTATTTACGTAAACCCTGAAGGTCCCGATGGAAACCCAGATCCCGTGGCTGCAGCACACGATATTCGTGAAACCTTTAAACGAATGGCCATGGACGATGAGGAAACCGTAGCTCTCATTGCTGGAGGACACACCATTGGTAAAACCCACGGCGCAGGGGATGTGGCTTTGGTGGAGGAAGATCCCGAAGCAGCAGACCTCGCATTGCAGGGATTTGGATGGAATAGTAAATACGGTTCTGGAAAAGCAGGAGATGCCATTACCTCTGGATTGGAAGTGATTTGGACCAGTACCCCTGTAAAATGGAGCAATGACTTCTTTCAATTTTTATTCAACTATGAATGGGAATTGACCAAAAGCCCAGCAGGAGCCCATCAATGGGTAGCCAAAAATGCCGAAGCAATCATCCCGGATCCGTTTGGAGGACCCAATAGAAAACCCACCATGTTGACCACCGATCTTTCTCTGCGTTTTGATCCTGCGTATGAAAAAATTTCACGAAAGTTCCTGAACGACCCACAAGCCTTTGCCGATGCATATGCCCGTGCGTGGTTCAAGTTAACCCACCGTGATATGGGCCCCAAATCCCGTTATCTAGGGCCTGAAGTGCCCAAGGAAGATTTGATTTGGCAAGATCCAATCCCCGCCGTGGATTACCCATTGGTTGATGGTAATGACGTAAAAGAACTCAAAAAACAAATTCTAGCGTCTGGATTATCGGTGTCTGAATTGGTCTACACCGCTTGGTCATCGGCAGCTACGTTCCGTGGAGGAGACAAAAGAGGCGGTGCCAATGGGGCCCGCATTCAGCTTGAGCCCATGAAAAGTTGGGACGTAAATTCTGGAACGGAAAACACAATAAAAACCCTTAAAAGTATTGCCAATGCTTTTAATGAAAAAGCAACGGGGGGTAAGAAAATCGCTTTGGCCGATATGATTGTGCTGGGCGGATGCGCTGCCATCGAAGAAGCTGCAAAAGCGGCTGGAGTACATGTGGAAGTACCTTTCGCTCCAGGACGTAATGATGCACTTCAAGACCAAACCGATATAGAAGGAACCAATGAATTGGAACCTTTGGCCGATGGATTCCGAAACTACACCAAGGGGACATTCAGTATTCCTGCAGAACATTTATTGGTCGATAAAGCACAATTGTTGACCCTTACGGCACCAGAAATGACGGTGCTTGTGGGAGGATTACGCGTTTTGAATGCAAATCACGGCGGAAGTAGCCATGGAGTCTTTACGAACAATCCCGGAGTGCTTAGTAATGATTTCTTCGTGAATCTTTTGGACATGGCAACCGAATGGAAAGCGGTAGATGATGAAAAAACGGTGTACGAAGGACGCGACCGTCATACGGGAGTGACTCGATGGACAGGAACCCGTGTTGATTTGGTGTTTGGATCCAATTCGATCCTTAGAGCGCTAGCCGAAGTCTATGCCAGTGAAGATGGAAAAGAAAAAATGGTGAAGGACTTCGTAAAGGCTTGGGATAAAGTCATGAATTTGGATCGTTTCGATTTACAGTAAGATTCAAAAAGTTCACAGGGAGTTTTAGGAATTCACCTATAATAATAATTGTAAAACCCAAAGCGGAATGGTATCTTTATCATTCCGCTTTATACATGAAAATAATGAGTGCAACACTTTTTAACGCCATTAGAAATGGGGAGGCGCAGACCGTTAAGACTCTTTTGGAAGAAAACCCTCACTGGGTTGAAGAGAAGGATCCTAGGGGGTCTACCCCGCTTTTGTTGGCAACTTATTTTGGATTTGAAGAGGTAACCCAAGAAATTTTAAAATACCCCCAAGATTTAAATGCCCAAGATGCTTCTGGAAATACAGCCTTAATGGGAGTTTGTTTTAAAGGATATGAATCCATTGCAAAAATATTGATTGAACAGGGAGCAGATCTTGACATTCAAAATTTTAATGGGGCAACGGCACTCATTTATGCTGCCATGTTTGGTAAGGTTTCCATTGTAAAGCTATTATTGCATTATGGAGCCAACAAAGCGATTGAGGATGATAGTGGGCATACGGCACTCTACCATGCCAAAATGAGAGGAATAAAAGAAATCATGGATTTATTGGCTTAACCATGGAGGATTTAAAAATCACGCTCATACAATCAGACCTCCATTGGGAAAATCCAATGGCCAATAGGGCGATGTTCGCTGAAA